>NZ_VIFV01000001.1 GCF_007004625.1 Planococcus salinarum
ACCATTACACGTCTGCTCAAGGCGAAACTTTGGACGGCGTCTCGGCATTGGTTGTCCCGGATCGAAAACAAAGCAGTTCCGTAAAGAAGACCGTCCATCTCTGTTGCCTTCGTCAAACTGTATAAATATACCAATTGGACAGTGCTACCTTTATTCGGGTGCTTCCCTTTTTGGCAAAAATAATTGAAAAGTTGTGACTGAATATTTCGTCAGTTTTTATGCAACACTAGTGAATTTATATATATCAAAAAAAAGCCGAGAGCATCAGCTCCCGGCTTTCCTTCTGGTTTATCTTAGTACCAAAGATCCATCAACGTCAGGGCACGGTGGATTACAACCGCTGTTTCTGCGCGTGTGATTTCTTCTTTTGGTGCGAAGACGTTTTTCTGATCGCCGATCATCAAGCCAAGTGCATAAGCTTGAGCAACCGCTTCTTCAGCATAAGTTGAAACTTTAGCCTGATCCACGTATTCATGTGTCCCTTCAAGGCCTTCAAGAAGTGAAGCGTCTTGATACTCAACAGCGCGGATTGCCATTACAGCAGTGTCCTGGCGTGAGATTGCTGCGTCCGGGTTGAATGTTCCGTCTGGATTGCCCAGAACGATTCCAGCGCGTGCAGCCGCTTCAATGTATTTCACTGCCCAGTGGTTATTGGCATCTTTGAATGTTCCTTCTTTTTCTGTCAAGTCAAGGTTAAGTGTGCGAACTAGAAGTACCGCGTACTCAGCGCGAGTCAAGTCAGCTTCAGGAGCGAACAATTCAGGTGTTTTCCCTTTGATGATACCGAAAGTCGCAAGGTCTTCAATGTATTGTTGAGCCCAGTGTCCTTGGATATCAGAGAATGTTACGACTTCCGCCGCTTCTTTGAAGATTGAGAATTCAAGTTCCGTTTCGTGTCCGGCTGCGTCAACTACCAATACCACGTAGTCGTTTTGGCCATCTTCAAGAACTGGAACAGTGAAAGTGATGTCTTTGTCGAAAGCGACCATAGCATATGGCTCAGTGATTCCCTTGCGGTAAACTTCTGAGTCATTTACATAAACTGCGATTTCGTCAAAGTTATCTTGTACATTTACTGTTACTTCAGCTTCAGTTGTATCAAGGTCCACAGATTCAGGAGCTTCCACAACTTCTACTGCAGCAGCAGTTGTATCAACGAATATCTGGCGACGGATTTCCATTTCGTTATCGAATTCGTCAACCGCTTTTACTTTAACGTCATGAACGCCGTCTTCGAACGTCAATGTGTGTTCGAAGTTAACGCCGTCAAACGAATC
This sequence comes from Planococcus salinarum, assembly GCF_007004625.1. Taxonomy (GTDB): domain Bacteria; phylum Bacillota; class Bacilli; order Bacillales_A; family Planococcaceae; genus Planococcus; species Planococcus salinarum. The sequence goes on from NZ_VIFV01000001.1 coordinate 1,278, forward strand.
AGCTTCTTCGCCGTTAACTGTTACAGAAACAACGTTTGAATCATCTTCAACAGTACCAGCTACAGTTACTTCATTCGTATCAAAAGTTTCTGTAACTTCCGGAGTTTCGATGAAGATTACCGGGTGCGTTGACTCTTCAGCCGTAACGCGCAATTCCACTTCTGTCGAGTTGCCTGCTACGTCATAGAACACAGCAACCAATTCGTCAGTTTTGGTAATGTCAGCAGTTACTGCAAATTCAGTTGTTGTTGGAGCCAATGACTCATCAGCATCAGTTTCTGCGTTTTCAGTAAGTTCTTCGCCGTTCAAGTAAACTTCCCAGCGATCAACGCCTGTGTTGTCAGCGAATTCTGTAACTTCTACAGTTTTCGTTGCAGCGTTGAATGTTGCAGTTCCTTCAGGTGCAACCGTATCCACTGTAATAGGGAATTCGATTGACTGCCATTCAGCATTCGGGTAGTCGATCACAGCGCTAAGCTGAATCTGGTAGTCTCCATCAGCAACCGTTTTGCCAAGTGCTTTACCGTCCCAGGCAAGATCAGGGTTGTACGTGAATGACGATGTTCCCGAGTAATGTTTCGTCAGGTTTTCAGCCGTACGGATTGTACGGATTACTGTGCCCGCTTCGTTCAGGATATTCACTTCGAATTCCTTCGCGTTACGGATCAATGAATAAACAGGGATTACAGAGTCAACCGATCCGTCACCGTTTGGTGAGAATGCGAATTTCTCAGTGTCAAAGACACCTTCTTCCAGATGCGTTCCGCCGTTTAGGACATAGCCTTCGCCATCAGTAAGAAGCGTATCTTCGTAAAAAGATAACTCTTCCCATGCAAAGTAATCAAAGATGCTTGCATCGTCCCATCCGCCGTTAAAGCCGAAGTAAGGAACAACCAGGGAAGTGTTGCCAGTGATTTCTTCGTTTACGTCAGTCAACGTGACAAATCCGTCAACGAAGAATCCGTTTACGTAAACAGTTTCAAGGTCAACGCTGACAGCAGAGATGTCAACCGCTACTGGAATTTCAACAGTGCCGTTAGCCGGAACCGTTACAGTAGAAGGAGCTGCAATTGAAACGTCTTCCGTAATTACTTGTGAACCGTAAAGATTTGGAACTGTTACAAAGTTAGGTCCACCGTTAACTGGTGTATCCACTTGTACATTTACGTCAACAGCAAATTCAGCATCTTCATCAGAGAAGTTCTGAGCTGTCAAAGTGAATGAATATTGGTCGTTCTCGATTTCTTTCAAAGCGACTTTCGCTTCGCCAGTTGCATTGTTTGTGACCATAACATCAGTTGAAAGGGCATCGTGCAATTGCATAAGACCAGCACCCTGGCGGCGTGGAGATACAAATTCACCTTCAGCAAGTTCAACTGTTTTAGCTGTGTTCATCATCAGGTTTTTCGCGAATTGAACGCGCTCAGCGCCCGTCAATCCGAAGTCAGCGTCAACGCGCTGGAATACTAACGCCGTACCACCTGCTACGTGTGGAGCCGCCATAGACGTTCCGCTCATCAGGCCGTACTGATCGTCGTTCAATGTAGAGAAGATGTTACCGCCCGGAGCAGTGATTTCAGGTTTGAAATCAAGGTTCGGTGTTGGACCCCATGAAGTGAAATCACTCATTTCACCAGCGGCCGGATTTTTTGTTTCGATGTAGTCCCCTTCGAAAGAAACAGAGACTTTATTGCCCAAATCGAGTTGCTCTTTCATCGCCACTCCGTCTTCCTGCAGTGCAGACATATACGGAATTTTGATGGCAGCATCAGATTGCATGTTGATCGTGCCTGTTGTGTTGTTGTAAATGATGACACCAGCAGCACCTGCTGCCTGTGCATTCAATCCTTTTGAAGTGAATGCAATTTCGCCGCGTGAAACAAGTGCGAATTTGCCTGTGAAATCTTTTCCTTCAAAATCAGCTGCGTTACCGAATCCTGCGAACTCAACATCATATGTTGCGTTCGGCAAGTCACGCGGATCTGCATCATTTGCAAGAAGGTACATCGCTTGTCCTGCTTCTACGCCATTTACATGGTAGTTGAAGCTAAGGCCAGTAACGATATTGTTTTCAAATGAAGCTACACCGAATGAATCTTCAGAAACACTTGGTGAGCCAGTAAGACCGTAATCCTGGTTCTCAGCGTACGGATACCACGTGCCCGATCCGAACATATCCGAGTTACCGGCAGAGATTGCTACAAGAATTCCGTTTTCAGTTGAACGTTCAACTGCCATTTGCTCAGGGTTTGTTGAATCAACGAAACCTGAAACGGATCCAAGAGACATATTGATGACATCTGCGCCAAGCTTGATCGAATCATCAATCGCTTTTACGTAGATATCGCCGTAAGTTGAAGCAAATTGCGGGTCGTTGCCGAAAACTTTCAAAGCCAATAGTTGCGCTTCAGGAGCCACACCTTTAAGGCCCGGGTTTGCAGCTTCTTCGTCCCCGTTTGCTCCGACAGTACCAGCTACGTGCATACCGTGCATGGAAGCTTCCGGTCCAAGATCAAGGATCTGGTTGTTATCATCCATGTAGTTCCAGCCGAATGGCACTTTTGCTGTGAAATATTCACCGTTTTCGATGGAGCCATCAGCAAGCAAAGCAGCCAATTCTTCTTTTGTGACTTCTCCAGTGGAGTCATCAGTCAAGACCATATCTTTGTGCGAAGGATCGATCCCCGTGTCGATGACGCCGACAACCATTCCTTCACCTTTGTAGCCATATTCGCCCCAGGCTTGTTGCGCCTGAACCAATTCTTTTGAGTATTTCATCTCAGGCTGTACAGAAGGACGCGTGTATTCTGTCGCTTCGTATACTTTTTTGACGCCTGCAAGGTCAGCGATCTTTTCAACTTGTCCAACAGCGACTTCAGCGGAGAATCCGTTGAAAACAGTTGTGAAGTTTTCGAGATATGTAACGCTTGGTGCAGCTTTTGTCACAGCCGACTGGATTGTCGCCTGATCAGATTCTACAGCTGCTTCCAGATTCGCTTTTTCTGAAGCAGGAAGATCTTTGTAAAGAACTCCTTGCTGAGTTGCCGTTTCGATTGTTGGCGCTTTCTCAAGTTCCACAATCACACGGACTGTTTTAGATGGGTCTTCCGGATTTACGAATTTTTCCGGTACTTTGACAGCAGGTTTTTCCTCATTCAAAGTTGGTAGATCCGATAACGACTTATTCGTCGCAGCGGATACGCCCGTCAAACCGAAGACAGCAGAGCTGAGCGTCATCATTACGACTAACATCGTAACTAACGCTTTTCTAAACTTATTCAATGTTTTTCCCCCTTTTATTGGCTTAGAATTGTGCAATTATTCCTAATTGCATAACACTATAAATTTACCATAAATTTTCAGTATTGCAAACGTATTCTTAATATTTTTTATGATTAATGTGGGTTTTTATGTTTAGTGGCGTTTCGCGGTGGGGTGTGAATGTGCGGGGGGAGTGGGTTTGTGGGGGTTGGGGAATTGTGTGGGTGACAATCACCCACACAATTCCCACACAATTCAATCTGGAAGCGGTTCTTCACAATATATGCGATAGGATTCATGCGTCGGTTCATAGGGCTGCGTCAACAACGGAACGATATGCCCCAATTCCAAATACGGATAGGGTGATGATACAGCGTTTGCATAGTAATAGAAGGAACTGTATGGGTAATCTTCCATTTTGGCGGCCAGCGGCTTTGCCGCAGCAATCGGATTGCGGTGAATGTAGCGGCTTACCGTCAGGATGCCGGCAGGGCCGTCGACTTTCTCCGCGTAATATCGCCCCTCATACAAATAGCCGGTGACGCCGTATTTTGCCCGGTAATAATCGCCGTACCTTCTATTGATAATGGCCATGACTTTGCCTAGGGGCACTTCCGGTGAGCGGATCAGCAGATGGTAATGGTTTGTCATCAGGCAATACGCGATGATGGTAAACGGGTACTGTTCATGGGCATAGTTGAGCACACGGAAAAAAGCCCGGTAATCGGACGGATCGTGAAATATGGTCCTCCTGTTATTGCCCCTCGTTGTTGCATGCTCAAACAAAATCGGATTCCAAACGCGCCTTTTTCTCGACATTCTCATCAGCCCCTGCCTTTTTTCTGACCATATATTTCCCGGGAAATAGTGTCAAATGCACCTACAATTCGATAACGGAGATTTGAAGGCCCTATAGGGCCAAATTTCAGATTTGCGGCTGAAACGGGGCATAAAAGCATCGAAATTGGGGTCAAAAAATTTTTTTGGGTGACAGTCACCCACGCAACTTCCACACAATTCAAAATAGCCTTGACTTTACAAAAAATTTACAGAAGAATGTAAGTAGCTAAAAATATATAGGTTTATGGGTGGGACATGATGAAAAAAGAGCATATGAAGAAATTTTTAACGAGCCATTTGTTTGTTGTCACGGCGATACTGGTTTTGAAGATCATTTTTCTGCGCTATCTGCTGTTCGGCAAAGCGGATATTACACAGGCGCTGGTGCTTGAACTGAGTTATATCCTCGTGTTCACTGCGCTGATTGAACTGATTGCCGGCAAATGGAAGCCTGGCGCTTTCCTGCTGCTTAACCTCATTTTTTCGACGCTGTTTCTCGCGGTGGTCATGTACCATGCGTTTTTCGGCCGCATCGTTACATATTTTGCGCTGTTCCAGCTGGGACAGCTCGGCACGATCAATGAAAGTGTGAGTGCGCTGATCCGCCCGATTTATTTCCTGTTTTTCGCGGAGATCATTGTACTGATCATTTTGCTGCTGTCACGCAAATACCCGATCCGCAGTTATTCATTGAATAAGAAGTTTTTGGTCCTCCCGATTCTTGTGCTGGCGATCCTGGTATCTTTCGCTAATTTCCAGGCGCATAAAGACGAAACAATTTCGAATAATGTGCTGGCAGCAGAGGAAAAAGGAATTTTGAATTATGAGGCTTTGGAGATGTATCTTGGTCCCGAGGGGCAGGCAACGATCCAAGTGGACGTGGCGGTGGAAAACTCCGAAGCATTGATCGAAGAAGTGCGCGAGCTGAAGGGATTGGAATACATTCCACCGGAACAGCGCGAGTATTTCGGAGCTGCTGAAGGCCGGAACCTGATCGTCATCCAGGTGGAATCGATGCAGAGCTTCCCGGTCGGCCTTGAACTCGAAGGCAAAGAAGTTACGCCGAACCTGAACAAATTGATCGATGACAGCTTCTATTTCCCGAATACCGCGCAGCAGACCGGACCGGGCAATACCGCTGATGCTGAGTTCATCATCAATACGTCTCTTTACCCGACAGCATTCAATCCGACTTCCCAGACTTTCGCCGACCGCGCATTCCCGAGTCTGCCCCGCTTATTGAAAGGCGAAGGCTACACGACTTCGACATTCCATGCGGATGATATCAGTTTCTGGAACCGGGACGAATTGTATCCGGCGCTCGGCATCGAGAATTACTATTACGGCGCGTTTTTTGGCAATGAAGACGTCATCGGCATCGGGCCATCCGATGAAGTGATGTTCAAAAAAGCCATGCCGGTTCTTCGCGAGTCGCACATGAAGAACACACCGTTCTATACGCAGCTGATCGGCCTGACGAGCCATCATCCCTTCCATCTGCCGGTGGAACAGCAGCAATTCGACTTGCCGGAACAGTTTAAGGATTCATTGACCGGCGAATACCTCGTGTCCATCAATTATATGGACCGTATCATCCATGATTTTATTGAACAATTAAAAGCAGAAGGCATTTACGAGAACTCGGTCATCGCCATCTACGGCGACCATTTCGGCCTGCAGCAAAGCGCCATCAATCCTCGCGATGTCGAGTTGGTGACCGAGCTGCTCGGCCACGAGTACCAGACGATCGACCGCCTGAAGATTCCATTCATCCTTCACGCTCCGGGCATCACCGATGAAGGCGAAACGTTCGAGCAGCAGATCGGCCAGCTCGACATGATGCCGACAATCGCCAACCTGCTCGGCCTGCCGCTCGATGACATGGTGATTTTCGGCCAGGATGTGCTGAACCACAAAGAAAGTCTGCTGGGCGCCAGATACTATCTGCCGATCGGCTCTTTCTGGAATGATGAGATCCTGTTCATCCCCGAAAAAGGATTTGAGGACGGCACAGCGTACGACCTGCAGACAGAAGAAGTGATCGCCGACTTTGAGCAGTACCGCGAAGACTACGACCGCGTGCTGAAACTCGAGTATCTGTCGGACGCTTATATGAAGACTTTGCCGAAACGATAAGGTAAAAACCCGCTCCCCGCCGTACCAGGCGGAGAGCGGGTTTTTTCATGGCTGACGTTTGGTGATAGTTTCTGGTTTGTGCTGTTGCCGCTGTTTCGGCATGAAAAAAAGCGAGGCTCCCGGATATTCCGGGAGCCTCGCTTTGAATTGTGCCTAAATTGTGTGGGTGACTGTCACCCTCACTCAGCCGAATACGGCAGGAATAGGGAGAACATTTTTGCTGCTTCTTCGCGAGATGTTGAGCGGAACGGATTGAATTTGCCGTTATAGCCCTGGACAATTTTCAGGTCGTGAAGCAATGTGATAGCTTCTTTTTCTGCAGTTGTCTGTTTAGTCAAGTCGCTGTAAGGTGCCATTTCGCCGATTTTGTAATCGCCGTTTTTCATCGTGTAGACACGGTCCAGCAGCAACGCGAAGTGGGCACGCGAGATAAACTCGTTCGGCTTGAATTCGGTTGCTGTTTTCCCGTTGGTCAATCCGGCAGCGTATGCGGCATTGATCTCGTCCTGGCGGTCCTGGTGAAGTCTTGAAATGTCTTTGAACGGTGATTTTGGTGCGTTCGCCGTGTCCATTTCAAGAATGCGTGTCAGAATCGTAACTGCCTGGAAGCGGGTCAGGCTGTTTTCCGGTGAGAATGTTGTTTCTGTTGTGCCGTTGACAATCCCTCTGTCGAACAGATCCTTGATATAAACGTAAGACCAGTCTTCCACTTTAACGTCAGTGAATGGCATTTCCTTAGCCGGTTCTTCGGGTGTGAAATCGATTTGGATCAGGACCGGATCATGGTCAGATGCGCGTCCGTGCTCTACCATGAACATCGAATTGATGTGGACCATATCGATTTCAGTCTGAGCTGCGATATTGTTTGTCACCAATGCATGGTCAAGAACCTGTGAATTGCCCTGATAATAATAAGAGTAACGGTCTTCAAGCGGCACGTCTTCGACTTTATTGGCCAGAATATCGCCTTTCAATGCAGCAAGAGCCGGTGTAAATTCGAAATCGTTCATGTCGCCGGTTACGACAACATTCAGGTCCGGATCCTGCTTTTGGCCTTCGACAATAAAGTCGTTGATCATCGTTGCCAATCCGATTCGTTCCTCTTCAGAACCAAGGAATGGAGGCTGATTCTGTCCGAATAGGGGCTGGTCGCCGCCTTTTGAGTTAAGGTGAGCTGCGACAACAATGACTTTCTCGCCCTGGAAATCAAATTGAGCGGCAAGCGGCTTGCGTGTGTTCGGTTGTTCTGTCGGTTTGATGCGTCCCGGATTCAGCGCCAATTCGCCGTCGATCCAAGAGTTGTCTTCATCAAATGCGCCTTTTACTCCTTCAGCGAGTGTTACACGCTCCGGGTTATAAAGGAAGCCGACGCGGATGTTGCCGCCTGGCTGGCCACCGTCCTTATTGTATTCCGGCGCGATGTCCGTCCAAGCGTAAGTCGGTCCGCCGGCAGCTTTGATTGCTTCAATTAAGCGGCCATAGCTTTCGGATGCGTCGCTGTTGTTTGAAGCGACCGGGCCGTCGTTGTCCTGAACTTCCACCAATGCCACAACATCAGGAGAGTTCAAGTTTTTAACGAATGACTCGCCGATGCGCGCAGCTTTTTCGTTTGATGTATGATTCGGATCAGCTGAAAAGTTCTCCATGTTATAAGTGGCAACTGTCAGTTTTTCCTCGTCTGCAGTGATCCAGGTGGTTTCAGGGGTTGTGTCGCCTTCCACCAGTGCTGGGACGCCAGCTTTCGTTGTCCACAGTTTATAGTTGCCGAAGCCGTAGCCCATAACGCCTGTGATTGTGCCGTTGAATGAGTCTCCGGCTTTTGCCACAAAGTTTTCATCGTTAAAATCGACGGTGATGCGCTCCGGGTTGTAATCATTTTCCGAAATCAGTATTCCGTCTTGATTATGGAAGTCCGTGTTCGGTGAATTTTCAGCGACTACGACCACTTCGCCGTATTTCTGAGGTCCCACAATTTTTGCGTTCGGCACTGCAAGATACATCAATTCAAGAGATTCCCAGAAATCGATGCCGTCTTCTGCAGGGTCAAATGATGTTAAACCATCGTTGTCGATGATCTCAGATGGCGGGAACACGTCTACACCAATGACGATTGGCGCCGGAAGTGCAGCAGTGCCATCTTTGGCAACTGCAGTAGCGCGGATGCGCGTAATCGGAAGATCGTTGTCGCTCATATCCGAATAACCTTCCTGGAAATTTTCTTCAACTGTTCCAGCAACAGTGACAAGGTCACCAACACTCACACCGTTTGAAGACATGTTGACCATCAAAGCTTCAGATGTTGTCAAATCATTGTCCGGGTTAATGTCCTGGATGACGAAGTTTGCCGAGTTGTAAAGATGCGTTACCACACCCTGAATTTCGTTCACGACTACACCTTCGTAATCCGAGTAATGGCCATCGCCCTGGATATCGCGGATTTTCAGGTCAGCCGTTTTCAATACCGTATAGTCAAACGTGAATACGGTTGATGTTTCAACACCTACAGCGATCGCTTTAATCGTTGTATCTGCTGAAAGCGTGATTGGTGCAGTGTATTCCGTGCTTGATGCTGTCGGCGTGCTGCCGTCAACCGTGTAATGGATTGCTGCAGATTCCCAGCCGGACTGAAGAACTATTTCAGTGCCTTCAGAAACAACACCAGGGAAAATGTCGGCGTACACTGCAGGTTTGTTCACCAGGTCAAAACTTTCCAGACCCAGAGTTTTTACCTGAAAATTTTCATAGTATTTTGAAGCGATTCCCGTAACATTGATCAGGTCGCCTTCTTTGTATTGCTGTGTGAAGCGGTCAAACGCCAGACCATTGCGGTTGTCGTTGCGGACAACGACAGTGTTGCCGTCTGCGTCAGTCGCCGTGAACTCGAAAGTTCCATAGTCATTGACTGATTTCAAGCCTGTGATTATTACATTCTTCATCTCGATCAATTCACCTTGTGTGCTTTCATTGACACCAGTCGGGTTGACCGTTTGAACAGCCGGCAATTCGTTTCCTGATGAAACGACTTCAATCGTATTCGGCTGCAATTGCAATTCGCCGCCATACTCAGAAACCGTACCTGTCAAAAGAACGATGTCGCCAGGAGCTGCATCCGCACTGCTTGTGTAAACGTAGATTCCAGCAGTGTCGTCCTGAACGTAAAATGCATTTCCGCCCCAATTTCCTGTTCCAGTCGTTACCGTCGCTTCCACCTGGATCAATTCACCGACTGCAGCGCGGGCTTCCGCTACTGAAGCGACGACTGTTGGTTCAGGTGGAGCTTCGCCTTCAGAAAGGATAGTGAAAGCTGTGGGAGATTTAAGGCCTGGTACGCCGTAATAGGCAGTCAAACTCCCTGTAATCGTAACTTCCCCTTTAAACATGTGGGCATTATCCAGAAGATTTAACGCAGCTCGAGTATCAGAACCGGAAGGCAATTGGACTGTTAAAATCTTCGCCGGATCTGTTTCATCCGGTGAATCTGCCATCGCCAAATTCGCTGCGGTTGTGAACGGAGCTTCCTGATCATAATTTCCACCGCTGATAACAGTGCCTACAATATAACCTTTAACTGTTGCAGTACCATTGTTATTCGCAATCGCTTCCGCTACCGTAATTGCTTCAGCTGCATCCGCCTGCGTCGCTGCATACGGAAGAACGGCCGAGATAACTAAAAGAAAACTTAAAAATAATTTACCAATAGAGCTTTTCGTCAAAAGATTCCACTCCTCAATGTTTGGATAGATACTTACAATTAACCAAAAAATATTATTAAAGTAAAAAATTGTAAACTACTCAGTAAAAGGCAGCCTCTTCATCAGAAGAGGCTGCAATTACTTGAATTGTTTCTAAATTGTGTGGGTGACTGTCACCTTATTGAGCTGTGTAAGGCATCAACAATGAGAACATTTTAGCCGCTTCAGCGCGTGTAGCGTTTCTGTTCGGCATGAAGTTATCATTGTAGCCCGTTGCAATGCTGTTGTAGTAAAGCATTGTAACAGCTTCCTGCTCTTCAGCCGTCAAGTTGGCTGTGTCGTTGTAAGGTGCATTACCATCATACTCGGTATCGCCGTTCACTCTTTCGTAAATGCGGTTCATCAGCAATGCGAAATGCTTGCGTGAAATGTTGGCATTCGGATCGAAAGTCGTTCCTGCTGCATCAGTTCCCTGGATCAAGCCAGCTGCATAAGCTGCATGGATTTCATCCTGGCGCTCTTGCGGCAAGTTCGAGATATCAGTGAATGGTGAATCTTGGACTGGTTCTTCAGTTTCTTCAATCAATCCCGGAACGCGCGTCATGATTGTAACAGCCTGCCAGCGGGTCAGGTTCTGGTCTGGAGAGAACGTATCCAACTCCGTACCGTTCATGATGCCGCGGTAGTACAAATCTTTAACGAATGGATATTCCCAATCGTCCATCGTAAGGTCTTTGAATGGAATGGTCGGGTTGATGCGGTTTTCAAGCATCGGTGCGATTGCTTCAAATTCAGTAATGTAATCGATGAACATTTCGTAGTCGATGTTGCCCGGCTCACTTACGCGTCCGTCAGCATAGGCATTGGCAAATACTTCGTAGCCATCGCCGCCACCGGCAGTGAACGTGTTCGTTGCTACTTTGTAGAATTCATCGTTTTCGATTTTCGTAAGCACGCCGCCTTCAGAACGAACGTTCATTGAAGTTACACGGCTGCCGACTGGCTGTGATGGATCAAATGAGAATTCCATGCCAGCTACATGAAGGAATCCGCCGCTTTCTGCCGGGAATTCTTTGACGCTGTGCTCCAATGCTGTTTTCAGTTCAGCACCACTAATGTTCATGATTGCCAACGAGTTGCCGAAAGGCATAGTTGTCAATACTTCACCGATTGTGATATCCCCTACATCGATTGATGCGCGGATACCGCCGCCGTTTGTCAAAGCGATTACTGTATCTTGATCGATTTGTTGTGCAGCATAAAGCATACCGTCAGTGATGACGTTCCCAAGGTTCGTCTCAGAAGTACGGACTCCGCCTTCGTTGCGTCCACCGTTAAGGAATACTTCTGTGTATGCGCCGGTCGATTCGAATTTCGTCTCTTCAACTGTTTCTTTGAATGGAGCAAGCAATTCTACTGCTTCAGCATCTGCTTCTGCCTCAGAAACGTCGTGCAGTGTTACAGGATGTGTTGCGCCTTCAGTCGATGTGATAACGCCGTCAGCGTCGAACGTGACATCGATCTGTCCAAGGTTTGAACCATATTGGCCGGTTTGAACGATAACGACAGGAGCGCCATTATCATCAATGACTACGCCTTCATCCAAAGCTGTGTGCGTGTGTCCGCCAACAATTACATCAATGCCGGCAACATTTTGCGCCAACAGCAGGTCGTTGTCAAATTGCTCTGAATCGTTGTAGCCGATGTGCGTCAGCGCAATGACTTTGTTTACGCCGGCAGCTTCAAATGCTGCAACCGCTTCTTCTGCAGCTTCCAGGTAATTCGTGAATGCGACTGTATCAGGGCTTGAAATCTCGCTTGTCTCTTCTGTGGTCAAACCAAAAATCCCGACTTGTTCGCCGTTGACTTCTTTAATGATACCGTCATAGATTTCGCCGTTTCCATAATCAGCAGTGTAGACATTCTTTTGCAGGCCATCGAACTTCGCATCGCCTGAGAAGTCAACGTTTGTTGCTACGAATGGGAAGTCTGCACCCTGCACAAATTCCTGCAAAGCCTGATGTCCTACTGTCTCTCCATTTTCATCCACGCTGTTGCCAAGGTCAAACTCATGGTTTCCGAAAGTCATGGCGTCGTAGCCCATGAAGTTCATCATCACCAAGTCAGCTGCACCTTCAAATATGTTAAAGTAAAGACTTCCTGAAAAAACATCTCCAGCGTCCAACAACAGGCTATTGGCATTCTGTGCACGGATCTGTTTCACGAGCGTCGCACGTTTTGGCGCATCGTCCAAGTTGGCATGCGTATCGTTCGTGTGCATGATCGTAAGATCGAATTCTCCGTGCTCAGTTGCTTCTGCAGACAGCGGCGCTTGCAAGCCCACCAGACTCACTGTCATTGCAGCGGCAATAGAGGCTTTAAACATTCTGTTTCCCTTCATTCGGCACCATCCTTTTGTTTTTTGGTTTGACCACTTTTTCAATATTTGGGAATAAATTATGTAATCTTATGCTGTCTTGTGATTTTCTGTTCCCCTTAATGAAAACGCAATCATACGTTTTTAGTTTAGCATGTATGGAATATTTCAACAATATATTATTCGGAAAATTAACAAATTAACAAATCCTTTACATTATAATTCCTTGAACAATCCATTCTACCTATCCCCCCGTGGTTCTCAATTCCTTATTCCAATAAAACAAACTGCGTTAATGTTCGTGTTTTGTAAATATTGCGTCCTAAAGGTTTATAAGCGGGTGCATTAGTATATATGATAGTAGAAGAAAGCCAGGTGAATCTCATTGACTGTCAACAGAAAGCATTTGGATGAAATCCAATTTGCACGTGCCATCGCCATTTTCGCCGTGCTTGCCGTCCACGCCTCATCAACCGGCGTTGGAGGATCGGATCATTCATCCGCCGCATTCAGCATTTATACCTTTTTCAATTACGCCGGGAAACTCGGCACACCGACTTTTATCTTTCTAAGCAGTTTCATCCTTTTCTACACCTATTACCACCGCACCCTGACCATGGAGCTGTTCAAGAAATTCTATAAAAAACGCATGCTTTATATCCTGGTGCCCTATCTCGTCTTTTCCATTTTTTACTTCGGCATCAGCAGCTATATGAACACAACGGTCGGCGTGCCATTTGTGCTGTCCGAAGCGCTGCCGGCTTTCCTGGCAGACTTCTTTAGCGGCGACGCCTATTTCCATCTCTATTTCGTCTTTGTCAGCGTCCAGCTGTACCTGATGTTTCCGTTGATCCTGTATTTATTCCAGCGATTCGCTTTCGTCCGGAGATACGCCATCCCACTCGGCATAGGAATTCAATGGGCATGGGTTTTCGCCAACTCTGAAATTTTCCAGGTAGCCCAAAAAGGCTCGGTGTCACTGTCCTATTTCATGTTCTATTTCTTCGGGGCATTCCTGGGCGTTTATTATGAACGGATTTCCGAATGGATTCTCGATTGGCGCAGAAGCCTGCCGGGACTGGCAGCCATTTTCACCGCCTACCTTTTCATGATTTTCTTCTATGTCCGCATCAATTACCTGACACTGACCGGACAAGCGGAATTTTCAACAAAGCTCCATGAATTTGCCTGGAGCACGCACGCCTTTACGGCCGCAGCCTCATTGTTCATCTTTGTTCACCTTATGCGGCTGTGGAAAATGCCGCGAATCAAAAGTTTCCTGACCGAAATTGGAACCGTATCTTTCGGGTTCTATCTGATCCACCCGCTGTTCCTGCTCATTCTCAGGCAGATGCTGCCAAGCGGAGACGCACTGATTTTCCATGCGTGGCAGCTCGCTACAATGCTCATCACTTTCTTCGCCAGCTGGTTCATTGTCCGCGTGTTCTTCGACTTCGTCCCGCACAGCTGGGTCGTCTTCGGCAAAGGCAATAAACTCTTTGGCCAGGTGAAGGCTTGAGTGGGTTTGGGATAGAGTTTATGTTTTTACAAAGTAAAAAACCGGCCGCGATTATAAAATCGCAGCCGGTTTTTTATTTATCTGTTTTTCGTTTTGGGTGAAGCTACAAAATACTCGCGCTGTTTTTCGGACGTTGCGCCAGTCAGGATAAAGTCCACTACCTGCTTGGCCGTATCATTCGCTTTGATCTGCAACGGTTCCACTTTCTCATCGAGCTGTTTCGTATATTTCGAATAATTCGCAAAGATTTCTTCGATTGAGGAAACAATATCCCCACTGCTCCAGTCGTCCGAAGCAACATTGCCCAGCACTTTCTGGTCGACGATTTCCGCGAACGAGTCAATCTTCGGATCATAGGATAATGCGACAAACGGCGTGTTGCCCACGCTTGCGAATATCAGGGCGTGAAGCCGCATGCCGAGCAGAACATCCGAATCTTTCACGGCCGCCATTTTTTCTTCTATCGAACTGTCATACGGGAAGATTTCCGCCTCATGCTTCATCATCCCCACAACGCGTGCAGAGGTTTCGTGGTCATATTTGCCGTGCATCGGCACCATCAGAATGTCATGGCCATTGTCTGCCAAGCCATCGAGGCCTTCTGCAACTTTCTTCAGGTAGGACAGATCTTCCGTCCAATTCCGGATGGATACCGAAACGACCCGTTTGTCCGAATCGGCCAGGCTTTCCAAACCGCTGACAAAATCGCCCGCGTCAATTCCCATCACCGGATCCGGCACCAACTGGATCGGCTTGGTGACGCCGATCCTTTCGAGGAGATTTTTGGAATGCTTGTCCCGGACCGTGATCAGTTCGGACGCCTGCAATACGTGTTTCATGATTTTCCGGTTGATTTGGCTTTTGACCGGTCCCATGCCCTGTGCATAGATAAAGACCGGCTTTTTCAGCACCTGCGCAATTTTCATGACACCGGAATAATAGGTGATGCTTTTCATGCCGGTTTCATCCTGCAGCAGGCTGCCTCCGCCGCTGATCAGGCCGTCCGATTCTTTTAATGCTTTTCTGACTTCATTGAAACTCCAGCGGTTGACCGCATCCACCTGGTAGGAAGATGCCGTTTTTTCAGGATTATTTGACAGGACGGTGAGTTTCACGCCTGGATGATATTCTTTTAACGACTGGATGATGGCAAAAAGGATTGCCTCGTCTCCCACATTGTCAAAGCCATAATATCCGGATAACACGATTCTCATTTCTGCCACCTCCTATTTGCTTCTTTGATAAGTTTTTGACCTGCCCATCTGTACAAGAATACCAGAATCAGACCGATTAACAAACCAAAAATCACTCCGTATCCTGTGCGCAATAACGAAATCGACAGCGGGATATGGAAATGCGTGAACGTATTGACCATTGATAAAAATCCGATTACAGCCGGGATTAACAGGAAATAGCTGGCAGCTTTGTTCTTTTTCGCGATATAGATTGCAAGGACGAACAGCGGCAAGCCAATCAGAAATTCCTTCGTCCGCGGTCGGACATAGAGGATTTCTTCGAGTAACATGCGGAATTGCAGTTCATACGGGATGACGAAGCCGGTATTGCCACTTCTGTCGACATAGAACATAGCAACCGCTGCAATTAACCCTATCACCAATAAATGCCAATATATCACATTTGATTTTAATAAATTTTCGAGGTTCCCCCATAAAGCATACAGCACAAGGAACGTGATTGGAAGGATGTAAACCAGTTTCACTCCCCTGAAAGCATCCATTCCGAGGATGAACGCGCTGCCGTTGAGCAGAACAACAATCAGCCAGATGCCGATCAGCGTAATGCCCACCGCTTTGAAATAAGAGGCGATCAGATAATATTTCGATTCTGTATTCTTGTTGAGCAACACAGCAAAGACCGGTGTTGTAACGGCCAGGCCTAGTGCAAAGATTTTCAGAATCAGCGACATATCAGTGACAAGATAAGCCAGTGCCAGTAACGACAGTCCAATGATGGCGGCAATCGTCAATTTGCGGTTGTTGAAGACCGTTTGGGCTGCCAATGCAAGAAACGCAATCGAGCCGATCAGGCCGATGACAATCTGCCAAAGCGGAATTGCAAAGGTCTCAAATGTTTGTGAAGAGCCACGCTCGAAAGACGATGGCAAATTTGTTTCAATTTCGTTGTGAAGTTCCTGCAACGATTTTTGTGCTTCCTCATAATTATCTATATTGACATTGACGAAGAAAGCCCGCATATTGCGTTCTTTTGCGGCACGCACAAATTTATCAGCAATTTCAACAGCATTGTCTTCCACCAATCCCTGGCTGTGCAGACGCACAACATCCAGGTCCATCGAATAAGCCGCTGTATTAAAGCCTTTCATCTCACTAAACTCAATGTAGAATATGGAATATCCGGCTTCCGCCAGACGGCTGCTGAATTCTTTCAGAATGGCGGGTTCTGAAACAAATGGTGCTGCATTGCCCATGAAGAGGACCTTTTCGATGCCCGGCTGCTTTAAATCAAGCAGTTCCTGTGCCATTCTTTCCGTGTGTTCCTGATTTTTTGAATCCGCAATTCTTGGCACCAGTTCCATCCCGGAATCCAAAACGGCCTCGACCACTTCCGGATCAAAACCGACAGGCACATCCTTGATATCGGAAGGATCACCGGGAACAAAGGTGTAATCCACGCCTTCCACCGTAATTTGGCGCGTGTCTTCATAAACACTTCCCGTCAGCTCATCAAAAGATGAACCCGGATTGGAATAGATGAAGACCCCTTCCTTATCGAAAGGATGGCTAAGTGGCTCGAGCTGATTGAAAATCAGCAACTCACTCATGCGGGGAACGCTGATTACTGTCAGTTCGCCTTTTTGCTGAAGGGTCCCCAAAGTATCCGGTTCCATGCTGATCGAGTTTATGCCGTACTGCTGCAATTGATCCAATATCTGTTCCCGGTCCAATTCCGGGTCATTGATCATCCAATTCATAATATATTTATATGGCACGATCGTTTCAACTGTCTTATTGGATTCTTCCACCTGCACACGTTCATATATGGAAGGAATCGTTAAAATGATCGCCGCCAGAATTATTCCGATTAACACTTTCTGCACTTGCCTACACACCCTTACAATTACTGTGAATTCTTCGTTTCCGTGGCTACACTGTTTTGCTCATATCGTTAGAGACATCCCGGAGCAAAGGCGCAGTGACCTTTGTTCCGGGATGGCCCATAAATGAATATATTTTTCTTAATGCTTACTGACTTCCTTCTATTATATAGGCAAATGCCGAAGCAAAACGCCGATTTACGTAAAATTAACATAACTGTATTATTTAAAGATTTTATTCAGCACCGGCAAGCTGCTCAACAATTGCTTGTCGACCGCTTTGCCGGCGAACAGCAGTACTGCATATATCACGCCACCTGCTGCAATTGCCGCTGTCAGGTACAACAGCGCAAAGCCGCGGCTGGCTTCTTCAAAGCCGATGAACAGAGTCGGCAGCCCGATGACTGCCGCCATAACTAAGGACGCCACAATGATGACGGCAATTCTTTTATTGAAGGCCTCGAATTTCACATGCTTGCGGATCACATAAAGATTGGCAAGAAACAGCAGGAAATAAACAGCCACTGTGGAGATTGCCGCTCCGTTCAATCCGAAGAGGTTCACGAGAACAAGGTTCAGCACGATTTTCACCGCCACACCCCCAACGATGAGCCAGGCGGCGAGACGCGCTTTGTTGATCCCCTGCAAAACGCCGGTGCCAAGAATCGTCAGCGAAGTAAACAGGGAGCTCAAGGAAATGATTGCAAGCACGCTGCTGCCGGCCAGGTCGGTGAACAGGCCCAGATTGATCGGGTAGGTCAATGCCACGAGCCCTGCCGCTGCCGGAACTGATAACAGATACGTCAGGAAAAAGGTCTTTTCAATGACTTTCTGCGTTCCGAGCGTGTCGTTCTGCGCCAGCTTCGCCGAAATATTCGGGATGAGCGGCAGGATGACAGAACTGGCAAAAACGGTGACAATCTGCACAAGCGCGAGTCCCCGTCCATAGATACCGTATAAATAATTGACGTTGTCCGACGTATTTTCATAGGCTTTCAGTGCAGACGGAATCGTGACCGAATCGACGAGATTCAATAATGCCATCGTAATGGCACCGAACGCAATCGGTATTGATATAAAAAGGATGCGTTTTGCCGTCCTTTTGAAGTGGCCCCAATTATACGGAAGATTTTTTTTGACGCGGACTTCCGAGCGTACATACAGAAAACGGAGGTAGACAAATGAAGCCAGGGCCCCGAAGAAGGAGCCGACCATGATTCCGCCTGCCACTTCGCTGTCCGAATACAGGTTCTGGACAAGATAGGCCGCTATGAGAAGAATCAGTCCGACACGGACAAATTGTTCAATCACCTGCGACACGGCTGTCGGGGTCATATTTTCATGGCCCTGGAAATAACCGCGGTAAACCGCCATAGATGGAGCGATTAAAAGAGTGGCTGACACGATGATGAGCGCCGGCCGGGTGGAGCTTCCACCGAGGACTTCGGCAATTTGGTACGAAAAAAGATAGAGGAGCAGAAAACTGCCGATGCCGAACACGGCAGCCAAAATGCCGGAAGTCATAAAGATGTCTTTGACTTCCTGCTCATCGCCGCGCGCCCTCGATTCAGCGACCAGTTTCGAAATGGCGATCGGAATGCCGGCAACCGACAGGATCAATGCCACCATATAGACCGGGTATACCAGCGTGAAAATGCCGAGCACTTCGTCCCCGGCGATGTTCTGGAGCGGAATCCGAAACAGGCTGCCCAGGATTTTCGACAGCAAGGCTGCCGCTGACAGAATGATCGTACCTTTCAGCAATGTATGTTTCATCGCTTGTTGGCGGCTTTCCTGCCGATAACCGTGACAGCGAATTTCGGCAGCACAAGCATGCGTTTCCAGCGCGAAGGCTGTTTGACCAGCCGGTAGAACCATTCGAGGTTGAGTTTCTGCCAAACTTCCGGTGCCCGCTTGGCGTTTCCGGATAACACATCGAAACTTCCACCGATTCCAATGAAGACGCCCTGGTTAAAATGGCCGAGGTGGCTGCCGATCCAGTTTTCCTGTCTCGGGAAGCCGAGTGCGACAAAAACGAGATCCGGCTTGGCGTCTTTGATCATCTGTGGCAATACGGGATCGTTCCAGTCAAAAAAGCCGTTCTGCGCGCCGGCAATCTGGACTCCGGGATAATCGGATTTCACTTTTGCAAGGGTATCCTGCAGCACATGGTCCGCCGCTCCCAGGAAAAAGACGCGGTAACGCTTTTCGTCCGCAACTTCGAGCAAATCCATCATCATATCGTAGCCACTGACACGCTCCGGCAGCGGCTGCCCGATCAACTGGGCCGCCTTGACGATGCCGATGCCGTCCGCAGTGATAAAGTCCGCTCGTTCAAGCGTCTTTTTGTAGTCGCTGTCATCCAGCGTATGCATGACGATTTCCGGATTGGCGGTGACAACGAACGTTTTTTCTTTGTTCTCTATTCTATTCTGTAAAGTCTGTATGAATGCTGCCCTGGTTGTGTTGATGAATGGCACACCCAGTATTTTCACGAATTTTGAGGTCATATGTATTCTCCTTATTTTGGGGCAAAATATCTCATTTAATATAACACAAAAAAAGGGTGCTGTGTTAAGGAGTAACGACCCTTAACACAGCACCCAGCCTGATTATTCTGTTTCATTATTTTGCGATTGGCAATGTTTTGACATACGTGCCGAGTGAACCTGCTCCGTATACAAATGCTTGGTCATAGTCTTTGTTTTCCGAGATGACATTGTACCAAGTGGCTCCGGAAACAGTCGATTGTCCAAGAATTACAACCGGAATTCCTGCAAGCGGCGTTTTGTAAAGAATCGTATCAGCAGCAGTCGCGCCTGCTGCGTTGCGGAAGTTCAATCCTGAAATCGTCGTGATTCCCAAATTGTACGCATACAAATCTTTCTTCCCTAGGAATTTGTCGGCTCTGTACATATGGCCGGCAATTTTTTCTCCCCACAGGTGGTCAGAGGCGTAACGGACGTTCATGCCCAGGCCTTTGTTGCCAAGGAAAGAACCGTTATAGTTTGTGCCAGTCACTTTCTGGTAGCTGCCGTTTACGTGCTGAGCAGCATGAATGATGGACTCTTTATAGTCGGCATAAAGTTTCGCGCCGTTATAAGCATCGCCATCAACGGCATTCAATCCGAATAAATTCTTTTTATCCTGTGCGATCAAGCTTGTACCCCATTGGCTTTCATGCAATGCATGAGCCAGCAGATAGAAAGCATTCACTTTGTACTCTTCTTCGACTGCTTTGAAGAATTCGCCTGTCCCTACAAGCGGGCTTTCAGTCCATACCTTGCCGTGGACTTTTTTGTTGTAGTAAGGGAAGGCTTCTTCAAGGTAAAGATCTAACTCTTCAGCTGTGTAATTCGTTTTTGTGGCAAGCTGCAATTTGTTGAAATACTGATGGGATTCCGTCACTTTCTTGCCAGTGGCATCCGTGAAGTTCGCCCCATCCCAGCTGTAATACTTCGTGCCGGCCACAAATTCTGCAGGCGCTGTGCCGATGATTCCGGCAGTCGCATATGCTTTTGTATTGTGGTTATAAATATAATGGATCAATTCGCCATTAGTCGTCTTTTGATAATAAGACTGGCCTGTCAGCAATTGCTCCGGATACAAGTTAACGGTACTTGTTGGAACATAGCCAACTTTGCCGGCCAACTCCACTTTCACGTAGTGTGCGGTTGCTCCAAGATATTTCATTTCCGCGTTCGCAGTTACATACGGACGGTATTTCGTATTCCAGTCTGTTTTCAGAGTTTCCGTTGGGAATACCTCGACGAATTTATTGGCTACTGCCAATCCATCGCCTTTCATCCATAGGATCTGGCTGCTGCGTTCGACAACCTGAACATCTGTGCTGTTGGCTACATATTTTTGAGCATCAGCAAAAGTATCAAATTCTTCCATAACTGTTGTTACACCATCTTTTATAGATGAAGCTTGAAATTCTTTCGGTACTGGCGGGAATACGATCTCTCGGCTTCTCAGCATAAGCAATGCCACCATCCAGCGTTCAGATTTTCCTTGTGGGACGAACGTGTTGTTTTCATTCCCTTTTACGATTCCAAGATGCGTCAGGATTCTGACATCTTCTTTATGGTCGTTGTGGATTGACGCTGTGTCTGTGAAAGACATTTCCGGAACATCTTTCATGTCCGTGATAATCCCTTTTGCACTCATCGCACGTGATACCATACTCGCCATTTGTTCACGGGTGATCAGGTCATTCGGTTTGAACGTGTTGTTCGGATACCCGTTTACAATCCCGGCTTTAACAGCATCCAGGATTGGAACAGCGAACCATTTATCTGCCGGTACATCTGTAAAAGTCATTTCAGTTTCCGCAGCACTTGTGAATTCAGCGCTTTGGACTTCCGATTCGAGTTCAAATGATTTCACAACCATTTTCGCAAACTCTGCACGTGTTACTTCGCTTTTCGGACGAAAAGTACCATCGGGATAGCCGTTCAATACGCCAAGTTCGATCAGCTCACGCATTTCCTCTTCATATAAATACCCTGTTAAATCATCTGCTGCACTTGTTTGCGATGGAGCGAGCGACGAAAGGACTAATAAAAATACCATTAAAAATATTGCTGTTTTCTTCATTCTGTGATGAATCCCCCTTTTTCTGTTTAAATCAGTAATTCTTCCATATAAGGTGCACTTACATGGCCTGATAAAACTTTATATCATTTCTCTGCGGCAAACTATACATCAATATATCTAAATTTAACCAATTATTCATTCAGATATAACCAATGCTTAAAAAAGAGTATATCATCTAAAAGTCACTAAAAGTTGATAAAATGTCGTATTTTTTAATAAAACCCAATTTTTTATAAAATTCTAGGAAGGTAAATTCCAAACTTTAGGCGAATATATATAAAGCGGAGATTTATAGATTAAATAGTCTTGTGTACCAGATACTAATTTTGAAATTTGACTTTTAAACTAGACTTAATGCTTATTTTATAAAAAAATACATAAAATAGCATAAATACGTGATAATATCATCAGAGATACAAAAATAAAAAGAACCGGAAGGGGAAAATGTTAAAAATGAATAGTTTTTTTAGTAAGGTCATGTTGTTCTTAGTCGCTGCTGTTTTAGTGATTTCCAGTATAGGTTTGAGCCCGGCATCCGCCCAGACACCATTTAAGGATGTATCTTCAAGCGATGTGGAAATTGATTACCTCTATAATAGAGGGCTCATTAAAGGAATTTCCCATGACCAATTTGGACCTGACTATTCAGTAACACGCGAACAGGCGGCTACATTGATCGGCCGCGCACTCGGATTAAATGGAACAGAGAGAAAAACCAGATTTTCCGATGTGAGTTCGTCAAGCTACAGCTCTGGTTACATCCAGTCGGCTGTGGACAAAGGGATTATAACCGGTTATCCCGATGGCACTTTCAAGCCAAAACAGACAATGACACGCGGTGAAATGGCTTACCTGTTAAGCCGCGCATTCAATTTGTCGAGTACAAGCGCTGTGTTCTTTAGCGACATTAAGCACGACACTCATCAGGACAGCCTTTATACGGCAGTCAATAAAATCGCGACAGCCGGCATTTCCAATGGAACCGGCGGCGGAAACTATTCACCGGAGAAAAAATTAATCAGAAAAGAATTTGCAATCTTCCTTGCCCGCGCTTTGGATCCAAGATTCAAAGTGGCATTCCAAAACGCAACGATCGACAAATTGTATTCCACTACAGACAATCTGAATGTCCGTTCTGGCCCTTCAACCGGCTATAGTATTATGGGCCAAATTGATACGAACGATGAAGTTCAGGTATACGGCTACAGCGGCGGCTGGGCGTACGGCAAGTCCGGCCACCTGACTGGCTATTTCAGCCTTTCTTACTTAAGCAAAGCTGCAACCAAACCTACAAGAGTCATGGTCATCGATGCCGGCCACGGCGGAAGTGATCCGGGTGCAGTTGCAAACGGTTTGAGAGAAAAAGATGTAAACCTTGACGTCTCACTACGCGTCGAAAGAATGTTGAAAGAAAAAGGCATCACAGTCTTGATGGTCCGCAGAACGGATGTCTTCTACAGCCTTGATTACCGCGCTGCTTACGGCATTAAAAATGGCGGAGATGCTTTTGTCAGCATCCATGCCAATGCCGCTTCACCGGGAGTCAGCGGTTCCGAGACTTTCTATTCCGCATCTGTTGCCAACGACAGCAAACAGCTGGCAACATTCATCCAAAACCGGCTCTACAAAGCGATGGAGCATACTAACAGAGGCGTAAAAGAATACGATTACCGTGTTATTGCCGCCAACCCGCTCCCTGCCGCTCTTGTGGAACTTGGATTCCTGACAAACGATGCCGATGCAGCCAAATTGGCTACCTGGACATACAAAGAGCGCGCTGCCTGGGCAATCGCTGAAGGAATCGAAGACTATTACGACTGGAAACAAAGATAAAGCGTAATTTGATACAGCGATTGTCTTCCTTAACAGTAATACAGGATAAAAAAACATTATTTTTTCAAAAAACGGACTTTAGACAGTCCGTTTTTTTTCGAATTATTATATACTTGTTTTACACATTAGAATCAAGGAGGGAATTCATTGAAGAAATCAGCGGTCATTTTTGCCTTATTGGTGTTGGTGACATCCACCACCATTCCGACATCCTTTGCAGCAGCTTCCAAAAATGATCTTGATAAGGTGATCATCTCGTTTGAAGATGGCATCGATTACCGGGCACTCGAAGAAATGGGCGCAGACGTTCATAGTGAGTTGGATGCCATATCCTCTGTCATTGCCACAATTCCTTCCACCACGGTCAGTAAAGCCGACACCGACATTTCGGTAAAAGCAATTTCTGAAGAACAAATTTTCAAAGCTGCCGCCCAATTGCCGTCATGGGGCTATCAGCACATTAAAGCACCAAGTGCATTAAAGGCGGGCTATACAGGAAAAGGTGTAAAAATCGCTGTCATCGATTCCGGCATCAATTCACAGCACCCTGATTTGGAAGTGGCCGGCGGGGCTTCGATGATTATCGACTCTTCACCATTTATCGACGGTGCCGGACACGGAACTCACGTAGCGGGCGTCATCGGAGCGTTGAATAATACGTTCGGCGTGGTCGGGGCTGCCCCTGATGCCGAGCTGTATTCCGTAAAAGTGCTGGCAAGCAACGGTGCCGGAACATTGGAAGACGTGTTGAACGGTGTCCAATGGGCCATCGATCAGAAAATGGACATAATAAACCTCAGCCTGACAACCGGCATTCATGTCCCTGAGCTGCAGGCTATGCTGAAAAAAGCGGATGACCTTGGCATTGTCGTAGTCGCGGCAGCCGGCAATATCGAGACTGTCGATTCCAACCTGAACTTTGTCCAGTATGGGGACGATGTCCTTTATCCGGCACGTTATCCCACTGTCATCGCTGTAGGATCCACCGATACAAACAACAAGCGGTCCGGTTTCTCATACACCGGACCTTCCGTTGAGCTCGTGGCGCCTGGCGAAGGAATCTACAGCACCTTCTCCACAACCAAAACAGCCACTCACGACGATTACGAAACAAGCGAAGGAACCTCCGTCTCCACCCCATTCGTCGCTGCGATTTTCGCGCAGTATATGGAAGCTTTCCCGCATTTGACGAACAGCCAATTGCGCGAAACAGTCAAGCGCGCCGGCATTGACCTCGGTCCAGTTGGCCGAGACCAGTCATTTGGAAACGGCATGGTTCAGTCCCTTCAAGCAAAGGTGGCCCTGTTCCCTGATCTGCGCACAAATTTCTGGTACAGCGAGTCGATCCAATACATTTTTGACCGCGGCATCGTTACCGGTTACCCTGACGGCACTTACCGTCCGGCTGCCACCATTACACGCGCCGATGCAATGACCATGATCGGACGTGCGCTCGGCCTGAAAACCGATGCCGCAAGCCATTATTTCAATGACGTCAAAACTGGCTCCTATTCAGCAGGCTATATCAACAAAGCATATGAGCTCGGCTACATCAAAGGCTTGCCAAACGGCAACTTCCAGCCGGCGGCACCGATTAAACGCGGCGACATGGCCGTCATCATGAAACGCATATTTGAACTCACGTCATCGGGCGACAACACGTTTTCCGATGTCAGCGCGACGAAATACTACGCCGAAGCAATCCAGGCCGCTTATGAAAACGGCATCGTCCAAGGCTACGACATCGACAACACCTTCCGCCCCGAAGCTTCCATTTCACGGGCCGAAAATGCGGAAATCTTAAGCAAATCCCTGATGCTGCAATAAAATAAGAGTATTTGAAAGAGAGCCGCGCAGTAGCGTGGCTCTCTTTTTTGTGGGGGTAGACAGGAGCACGCTACGGGTGAGGAGGAGTCGGCACGTTAGGTAAAAGTGGTTATACGGGAGGTAAACTTCGCTATACGGTAGGTAACCCCCGATCCAAGCGAGCCAACCCGCAACCCGGTAGTGTTCGGGCGGTGGCAGGGCCACCGCCCCCTGGGCAGTCCGCCGGCAGCGGACTGCTTTCCGTTCGAATGCCCTTTTCTTTTAATGAGAGCCAGAGGGAATTTGCGTTCGTTAGATAAGAACCGCAAACCGTAAGATACAACTCAAAAAAAGTAAGATAGAAATGCAAAATCATAAGATACTCGCCCAAAATCATCAGATACAACTCCACCCAGGAGAGTCAACCCACTATTTGATTGGATCGGGCGGTGCCCGCAGCGCCGCCCACTGGGCAGTCCGCCGGCAGCGGACTGCTTTCCGTTCGAATGCCCTTTTCTTTTGATGAGAGCCGGAGGGAATTTGCGTTCGTTAGGTAAGAATCGCAAACCGTAAGATACAACTCAAAAAACGTAAGATAGAAATGCAAAATCATAAGATACTCGCCCAAAATCATCAGATACAACTTCACCCGGGAGAGCCAACCCACTATTTGATTGGATCGGGCGGTGCCTGCAGCGCCGCCCCCTGGGCAGTCCGCAGGCAGCGGACTGCTTTCCTTTCAGATGCACGTTTCTCCCGGTGAGAGCCAGAGGGAATTTGCGTTCGTTAGATAAGAATCGCAAACCGTAAGGTACAACTCAAAAAACGTAAGATAGAAATGCAAAATCATCAGATACTCGCCCAAAATCATCAGATACAACTCCACCCGGGAGAGTCAACCCACTATTTGATTGGATCGGGCGCCGCCCCCTGGGCAGTCCGCCGGCAGCGGACTGCTTTCCGTTCGGGTGCACGTTTCTTTTGATGAGAGCCGGAGGAAGAGCCGGCACGTTAAGTAAAATCGGTTATACGTGAGGTAAACTCCGCTATACGGTAGCTAACCGCAGCTATACGTGAGGTAAATCAGTTTATACGACAGGTAAACTCCGCTATACGACAGCTAACCCTACACCCAAGTGAACCACCCCACTCCCCCGGGAAAATACCTCTTCTATTAACTTCATTTATTCACTTACCCCTCACATCAAAAAAACCAAAAAAACCGCCTGTCCCTGAAAGGGGCAGGCGGTTCAACATTTTATTGGTTGATTGAGTTGTAGATGAACTGCGCGAATTCAGCTCTTGTTGCATTGGCATCCGGTTTGAATGATCCGTCATCGTAGCCTTTAGCCAAGTTGCTTGAAGCAACTTTGATGATTGAAGCTTCAGCCCAGTGGCCATTGATGTCTGAGAAAGATGCTGATGTACTTGATGCTTTCATTGCGTAAGCTCTTGTCAGCAATGCGCTGATTTCAGCACGTGTGATTTTCGCGTCCGGTGCATAGTAACCCGGGCTGCGTCCACCGATGATGCCTTGTTTATGAACTGCGTTGATGTAGCCTGCTGCCCAGTGCTTGGAAGAAACATCATTAAATGATGTACCGGCAACTGGTGCGATTCCCAATGATTTTGCGATCATTGTTGCAGCTTCTGCTCTTGTGACAGAGTTTGTTGGCTTGAATTCGCTGTGGTCATAACCTGTGATGATGTTTTTCAGGCTCAAGTCCGTGATCGGGTTATAAGCCCAGTAGCTTTTCGAAACATCGTAGTACTGACCTTTTGGAAGATCAGGTTTTGGTGCCGGTGCAGGAGCAGGTGCTGGTGCTGGTGCTGAAGTTTGTGTTACCACTTCTTTGACGCCAGGCAAGCGTTTAGCGCCTGCATATTTAGGTGCCCAATATGGGTTCGTGTTAATATTTGAGATTGAGATTCCCTGGCTTTCAGCTGAAATGACATTGCCATTTCCGATGTAGATTCCTGTATGTGAGATTCCCGGCTTATATGTATTTGCGAAAAATACTAAATCACCATTTTTAAGGTTGCTCTTGGAAACTGCTGTGCCTACGTTAAATTGTTCTGCTGATGTTCTTGGCAAGCTGATGCCGAAATGTTTGTAGACATATAAGATGTAGCCTGAACAATCGAATCCTGAAGGTGTTGTACCGCCCCATTGGTATGGAACGCCTTTAAATTTAAGAGCATATTCTGCAATCTGGTCTGGTGTTGCGCCACTGGCTTCTGCTTCACTAGTCATTATTGGTGCTGCGGAAATTAATAGAACAGCAATCATCATTAGCATTATACGTTTCTTCAAATCGTCACCTCTATAAGTTAGTGGATTCTGGATGTTGATCAGACACCGAATCAAATTTTCTTTTACTGAAATACCTTTGTTTCACATTTTAAATACTAACAGAATAAACATAAAAATAAGTTACAGTTATATTACAGTTGTGTAACAAGTAGCAATTTGATGTTTATTATTGGTAAAGAAGGGTACTTTTCGTTTCCTAATGGTCTTCTTCTGGTTAATTCAAGGATTTATTCCTTTGAATGTAGACAGCAAAAAAGCCCTTCAGACGTTGGTCTGAAGGGCTTTCTCCTGTTTTTTACGTTTTAGTCGCGGTCCTCGCCCCAGCATTCCGTATTCTTCAAACCTGGAATGTCTTTGGCATAAAACTCGGGATTTTTGCCCGCTTTTCTTTGTGCAGTATAATTATCCAAGACTTTGAACGCCGTGCCACCCAATAGTGCAATAACAACCAGGTTGAGCACCGCCATCATGCCCATGAACAGATCGGCCATATTCCATACAAGGCTGACCTGCGCGAGCGCACCGAACATGACCATTGCCAGCACGCCGAAACGGTAAGCTGTCAACCAGCCGCTGTGCGCATTGATGAATTCGATGTTTGTTTCCCCGTAATAATAATTCCCGATGATCGAGCTGAACGCGAAGAACAGAATCGCAACAGCCAGGAAGTAAGGAGCCCAGTCACCCACGTGGACGCCAAGCGAGTCCTGCGTGAGCAAGATTCCTTCCGCCTCACTTGTGCTGTAGAGATCGGCAAGAATGATGATGAATGCCGTCGCCGAACAGATGACGATCGTATCGAAGAATACACCCAGGCTTTGCACGAGCCCCTGTTTTGCCGGGTGCGAAACGTTTGCCGATGCTGCAGCGTTCGGAACGGAACCCATACCGGCTTCGTTCGAGAACAGGCCGCGCCGAACGCCCTGCATGATCGCCGCACCGATACCGCCGCCGACCGCTTCTTCAAGGCCGAATGCATTCTGGATGATCAGCGTGAAGACTGCCGGAATTTCCGTAATGTTTGTGATGACAATAAAGATTGCAACAATCAGGTACAGTGTCGCCATAACCGGCACGACCACTTGCGTCACTTTCGCGATCCGCTGAACGCCACCAAAGATGACAATTGCCGCAAGAATCACCAAGCCGAGCCCGATAACCCAATCCGGGATATTGAATACATCACCGAATGACTGCGCAATCGTATTCGATTGCACCGAGTTAAAGATGAATCCGAAAGCAAGCGTCAACAGGATCGCAAATACGATACCCAGTTTCCGGTTGCCCAGCGCTTTCTCCATATAGTAAGCCGGTCCACCGCGGAACTGGTCCCCGTCCCGCACTTTGTAAACCTGTGCCAGCGTGCTTTCAATGAATGCGGTCGCCATACCGATTAATGCGACCATCCACATCCAGAACACCGCACCCGGTCCACCGATGGCAATCGCCAGCGCTACGCCGGTGATATTGCCCGTGCCGACGCGCGATGCGGTCGAGATGGTAAAGGCCTGGAAAGCCGAAACCCCTTTTTCCCCGTCTTTCTTTTCACTGATTACGCGGAACATCTCGCCAAACAGGCGAACCTGCACAAATTTTGTGCGGATTGTGAAATAGACGCCAAGGCCTAACAGTAAACCGATCAATATGTATGTCCACAATAAATTATTTCCTTCGTCAACGAGCCACGTCAACGCATCCAAAATTGCATCCATTCCTTTGTCCTCCTCTAAGTTGAAACTAAACTCGTTGTCTATACCCTTGAAGCTGTGCGGAAAAACCTCTTTCATTCATTTGCCGGCAAAAGGGAACCCCCCAAAAACTCTTTCCCGCTGTGTTGTTCAGATTCTTTAAACGGGTTTAAAACTTAAAAAACCGGACTTTTTCCGGGTAAATTAATAAAACCCTCTTTTATAAGAGGGCTTTCCTTTTGCTCTGTCCACTTTATCATATTGGAAATAGCGGCGTTAGGGTCCTAAGCATTAGTTGCAGCAAGTATTTCCCGGGAAATATCTTAAGCGTTCTTCAATGTTTCCGCCAAAACACGCGCACCGATGTCCAGTGCTTCGGGATTGAATGTCATATCCGGGTGGTGGAGACCCGGTGTGAGGTCTGCACCGACACCGATCATGGCTGCTTTCAATTCCGGCTTCCGAATCGTATAGAAATGAAAATCATCCGCACCCGGTGTATGCAGCGGCTCGGAAGTATGTTCGTCCCCCACCACACGCCGGATGGCTGTTCGCGCCAGTTCCATCGCTTCACCGGAAACTTCCGCCGCAGGTGTAAAGTCGGTCCATTCCCAGTCGAGTTGCACGCCGTAGAGCTCGCCAATGGTGCCGAAGCCTTCATCGATGCGTTTCCGCAATTCGTCCATCAATTCATTGGATTGCGAACGGACGTCCAGCGCGAACGTCGCGCTCCCCGGAATGATGTTCAGGCTTTCGCCGCCCATCTGAACATTCGTCAATTTCGCCGAATAGGATTCGAAAGGTGAAAAATAAACCGATTTCACGAATTGATGAATGGCTGCAAGCACGTCCATTGCATTCTTCCCCTGATGCGGACGGGCGCCGTGTGCGTCTTCCCCCGTAATTTTGCCTCGCAGGAAAATGCCCGATCCGTGGTGAAGGGCTGGCGACACTTTACCAAAAGGCAGTTCCTCTGCCGGACGCAAATGGACGCCGAAAAGGTGGCTGACTCCCTCGACCGCGCCCCGCTCAATCATGGACAGCGACCCATTGCCCTGTTCCTCGGCTGGCTGAAAGATAAAACGCACACGTTTCGTCAGGGTTTCATTCCGCAAATACAACAGCGCACCGAGCACCATCGCCATATTGGCATCATGCCCGCAGGAATGATTGGCCTGCATCGTGCCGCCGACTTCCTGCCAGAGCGCATCGATATCCGCACGGACAGCGACGATTTCTTCTCCCTGCCCAATCTCGGCAATCAAACCGGTAACGCCATCAAAAATATTGTATTTCACGTCGAGTTCATTCATGATCTCCCGCAGTTTCTCTGTCGTCCTGAATTCTTTCCAGCTCACTTCCGGGTTGGCATGGAAATGATTGAAGTAGGCCAGGATTTGCTGGTTAATTTCCATCAGAATCACCCTTTCCTTCCACTATCACCGATTTGGAGGTCAATTTTTTCAGTTGAGCCGGATCGACATCGATTCCGAGACCCGGCTTGCCGCTGAGTTTCACGTAGGGCAGTTCGTAATGCAAATTGCCGATTTCTTCCGCAAACAGCAACGGCCCTGTCAGTTCAGCGCTTTGAATGTTCTTCCGCGCCATGACGGCGTGGTAACCGGCCGCCGATCCCACAGACGATTCCACCATCGAACCGATTTGTGCGATGATGCCAGCCGCTTCCGCCGCTTTTGCCATCTGCACAGCCGGGAAGATGCCGCCCGCTTTCATCAATTTGATGTTGATGTAATCCGCCGCATCCAGGCGGATGATCTCGAGCACGTCTTCCATCGACTGCACACTTTCGTCGGCCATGATCGGCGTCGAAACTTTGCGCCGGATTTCTGCCAGGCCGCGGATATCCCCGATCCGGATGGGCTGTTCAACCCAGGTCAGATTCGCCCCTTCCAGCCGGTTGATCGTCTGCACCGCCAGGCCGACCGTTTTCCAGCCTTGATTGACGTCAATCCGAATGGGCAAGTCGTCCCCCACCGCTTTGCGCACAGCGTAGATCCGTTCGATGTCGAGCGCCGCGTCATCAAGGCCCACCTTCAGTTTCAAACTGGAAAATCCCTGCGCCACTGCTGTCACCGCTTTGTCTGCCATGACGGCAGGCGCTTCAATGCTGAGCACCTTCGGATACTGCAGGTTGTCATGCGCCATGCCGCCGATAAGATTATAAACCGGCTGGCCCGTCGCTTTGCCCATCAGATCATAGCAGGCAATATCAACGGCAGCCTTTGCCGCCGGGTTCCCGACCAGTGAAGCATTCATCGACTGATGGATCCCTTCGATGTCGAAAGGACTGCGGTTCAGGATCAGCGGAACCAGCACATTTTTCAGCATCTCGAACGCCGCGTCCACCTGCTCCCCCGTCACATGCTCATCCGGTACCGCCTCGCCGTAACCGACAAGCCCGGTATCCGTCTCCAGCCGGAGAATGATCGCCGCCATGTTCGGATAACTCGCATAGGAAATGATGAACGGCTCTTTTAATGGAAAGTTCACTGAATAGATGTCTGCTTTGATAATTTTCATATGGGTGCTCTCCTTTGGGTAGTGCTTTTAATTGATTGTACCCTGAAGAGGTGGGGGAATCTAGGGTGTGTGGTAGTGGGTTGAGTGGCTGGGGGGTCTATCTTCTGATTTTGGGCGGCTATCTTATGATTTTGTGTTTCTATCTTACGTTTTGCGGGTTGTATCTTACGGTTTCCGAGTTGTATCTTACGGTTTGCGCTTCTTATCTTACGAATCCACTTTTCTTCCAACTCTCTTCAAGAGAAAAAGGCATTTTTAATGGAAAGCAGTCCGCTGCCGGCGGACTGCCCAGTGGGCGGCAAATGCCGCCCGATTTTGGGTAATAATGGGTTGGCTCGCTTGGGTGCGGTTGTATCTGATGATTTTGGCCGGCTATCTTATGATTTTGTGTTTCTATCTTACGTTTTGTGAAGGTTATCTTACGGTTTGTGGATTTTATCTTACGGTTTCACTTTTCATCCGGCTTTCTCCTATTGAAAGAGCACTGGAACGGAAAGCAGTCCGCTGCCGGCGGACTGCCCAGTGGGCGGCAAATGCCGCCCGATTTTGGGTAATAATGGGTTGGCTCGCTTGGGTGCGGTTGTATCTGATGATTTTGGCCGGCTATCTTATGATTTTGTGTTTCTATCTTACGTTTTGCGAGTTGTATCTTACGGTTTTCCACTTCTATCTTATGGTTCCATATTGTTTACGTATATCATTCCACGAAAAAAAGCATTCATTTTTTATGAATGCCCACATGCATTTCTCTGTAATATCTTCGCATTTTATTGTTGCCTACTCTTTTATAGAGAGGATTTTTTAATATATTTCTTGCTTTTGAAAGATGTTCCAGCTCTAAAAATTTTTTGCATTCAGCAGCTGAAATACTTGGCTTTATTAACATAAACCATTCGCTGATGGCTTCGTGGTGGGCATCGGAGCTTTTCAATTTGCATGCCGGGCAATGCCAGGAGCGTTTGCATCGTTCCATCTTAATGGTTTTGCAATCCGGACAGTATACCCCGGTGCCGATTTCACTTGTGCTGATCCCATGTTTTGCTGCCAAAGGAAATGGATTGAATTCTGACGAAAGATTGAGCAACCTCTGCCCCAATTGCTGCATTTCAACTTCAGAAATCTTCTCTGGTGGCATATTGAAATTATGCAGCCGGATCATTACTTCGTCCGCGCTCCATATTACTGATCCAGGCGGCGAGTCGACTACGATTTGATTTGGATAAGCAATAACCACATAAGCTTGGACCGGAAGATCGAATCCCAAACTTGTAAGCACATTTTCAAATTTCCACTTGATCACTTCGGCCTGAACCAATGGACTTTGATACCCTTTTTCTTCACCCGACGCTTTCGTTTGGTGCAGAGCACTGGGGTTTACTGTAAACCGCAGCCGGCCTGAAAGATTCTTCACTTCCAATAAAATCGCGCAGGACTGTGTTAACAATAGCGTATCGACTTGAAAATCCACATTAGTCGAAATCGGCAAATCCTGAATAATTAAATGTGGATAATCAGGGTCAAAATATTTCATCAGATGGTCCAGCCGTTCTTCCCCGCCAAAGCCGGCATTGATGGAATTAAGACGTTCCTTAATAACTTCCTGTTTCAGATGACTCAGCGGCAAGCGCTTTGCCAAGGCTTGGAAGCCAGCAATCACAGCCGGTCGTTTTCGATGTTTGATAATTATTTTAGCCACCCTTGACTAAAGAGTAGCACAGTTGATAGCTGATCTCCACAATTTACCAAATATCATATTTGAGTGCTCATATTGCGCCAAAAATGATTTTTGATCCTGGAATCATGCGATTTATAATGGTTTTATGGCATCTTGGGTGGGGGTGTATCTTATGATTTTGGCCGGCTATCTTACGTTTTTGCATTTCTATCTTACGTTTTGCGTGTTTTATCTTACGGTTTGCGGTTCTTATCTGACGAATCCACTTTTCCTCCGGCTCTCATCAAAAGAAAAGGGCATTCATTAATGGAAAGCAGTCCGCCGGGGCGGACTGCCCAGTGGGCGGCAGTTGCCGCCCGATCTATTCAGATTGTGGGTTGGCTCGCTTGGTTGGAGTTCTATCTGATGATTTTGGCCGGCTATCTTACGTTTTTGCATTTCTATCTTACGTTTTTGAGTTATATCTTACGGTTTGCGATTCTTATCTGACGAATCCACTTTTCCTCCAGTTCTCTCCAAGAGAAAAGAGCATTTGGATTGGAAAGCAGTCCGCCCCCGCGGACTGCCCAGTGGGCGGCAGTTGCCGCCCGATCTATTCAGTTTGTGGGTTGGTTCGCTTGGTTGGAGTTCTATCTGATGATTTTGGCCGGCTATCTTACGTTTTTGCATTTCTATCTTACGTTTTTTGAGTTTTATCTTACGGTTTGCGATTCTTATCTGACGAATCCACTTTTCCTCCGGCTTTCTTCAAAAGAAACGAGCATCTGATTGGAAAGCAGTCCGCCCCCGCGGACTGCCCAGTGGGCGGCGCTCGCCGCCCGATCCTGGCAAATAGTGGGTTGACTCTCGAAGGTGTAATTCTATCTTATGATCTGGGTCGTCTATCTTACGTTTTGCGTTTTCTATCTTATGTTTTTTGAGTTTTATCTTACGGTTTGAAAATTTTATCTAACGAATCCGCCTTTCCCCATGCATAACATTAAAAGAAAGCTTTCAATTATCTCCAACAAAAGAAAAAGCCACCCCTAAAGGCGGCTCTTCACAGGTATGGACAGGATCATTTCTTCCAGCAGGGCTGGCATCTGTTCGAATGCGTTCTTGATGTGGAGGCGTTCGGTCCGTTTATGGGCATCTTTGCCGAATTGGCCGATGTTGAGAACCGGCGCCTTTAGTTGTTTCATTGCCTGGAA
Source organism: Planococcus salinarum (assembly GCF_007004625.1). Taxonomy (GTDB): domain Bacteria; phylum Bacillota; class Bacilli; order Bacillales_A; family Planococcaceae; genus Planococcus; species Planococcus salinarum. Next base: position 35,828 of record NZ_VIFV01000001.1, read on the forward strand.
CGGGATGCTGTAGGAATCGCCGTAGATTGGGGTGTTGTTTTCATATGTCACCCAGCCGTCTTCCTGGTCGCCGTAATTGATGTAGCTCAAATCGGAAATGCCGTTGAAATAATGGATTTGATTGAGCTCGTGGCCGTATTTGGCCATGGCGTTTTCTTTGATCTGCTCAACACAGCGTTTGACCAATTCGTCTTCCGACGAGTTGACCGCCGGGTAATAAGGCGGCGCGAACAGGATGACGATCGCAGGGGTCAATTCCTGGCAATTGAGCAAGAGGATGTCGGTAATGTGCATCGATTTATCGCGCACGTCCCATTCCGGGTGCATCAGCGTATCATAGATCAGGGCGTTAAAATAATCGCGCCCAAATTTCTCAATGGCATAATTCAGCAGTTTTTCGTACCGAATAACTTCAATATTTCCGACAGGTTCAATGTTTTCATTGCGGCACATCACCATATAATCTTCCATGCAATGCGCTGCGGCATCTTTCGCCACTTGTTCAAACAAATCAAAAGTTTCTTTGGCGCTGTGTTCCATCATAAAGACATTGTACATGGCAAACGAGCGGTAAGGTGTCTGCGCCGAATATGAATTCCTCAGATCTCGTTGCTTCAGTGTTACGGGCAACGGCGTCGTCTCACCGTAGACCGTTTCCTTGAATGACGGGTTCCATTCCATCCGGTGGGTCAGGTACGTCGAAATATAGCTGGACGTGATGCCGGACAACGGTTCGCCGACATGCGTCTCTTTGCCGTAGAACAAGGCGGCCGGCATAATTTTGCCGATGGAACCGGAATAAATATAATGGGCCTGGTCGCCCGGATGCTGGGCAAACGAAGGCTCTCCGTTCAGGAATAAAATATAGTCCAGGTCGTATTCCCGTTCCAAATCGAGCAATTTGCTGACACCGTAGCGCATACCGGCTGAATTGACTTCTTCATCCGGCACCGACAGCAGCAGCAGGTTGATCCGCCATTCATTCGCGGCAGCCTTTTCAAGCATTGCCATATGCATCGCCAGTCCCGCTTTCATATCCATCGTGCCGCGGCCGAACAAGTATTCACCCGAGTCGAGATCTGCCAGCGCATATTCGTCCAGCTCATCGCGGAAACCTTTTAACGCTTCCGTCAGCTCAATCGGGCTGCATGCAAGCGGCTTGAGGTCACCGTATTCCTCCGTTTGGACGGTGTCAAAATGACTCATCATAACGATGGTATCGGTGGCTTCCGGGTGTTTGTACAGGGCGGTGACGTATTGGCGGTCCCAATTAACTTCACCGAGATGAATCTTTTCCGGATTTTCCTGGAAATAAGGGACCTGCTCCAACTTATCTTTCAGTTTATAAGCGAATTCCACTTCCCCTTCCGAATGCGTGATGCTTTTCCAACCGACCATTTCACAAAGCAATTGCTGCATTTTCTCCGGTGTTCCCCATAATAATTCCATGCCTTATCCCCTTTCCGTGACTTGCAAAGTTTTCAGCCATTCGGCCATCCGCTCCATCGCCTGTTCCAATGTCGGCATGGCATACGCATACGAAATGCGCAGAAAGCCTTCGCCGTAGTTCGTAAAAGCCGAACCCGGCACTGCCGCCACCCCTCCTTCTTTCAACAGCCGTGTAGCGAAGTCGAAGGAAGAAAGGCCAAATTTTTCGATGGATGGGAATATGTAAAAAGCTCCTGTCGGTTTGACGACATCAAAACCCATCTCCAGCAATTTGCCGTAGACATAATCACGCCGCGTCTTGTAGGCAGCGTTCATTTCGTCCGGCACAAAACGGTTATTGCGCAATGCCTCGATAGCCGCATGCTGACTTGGCAGAGACGCACAAACCGTGTTGTACATATGCACTTTCAGAACATGCTTCATGTATGTCTCCGGCCCGAGCAAAAAGCCCATCCGCCAGCCCGTCATCGAATGCGATTTCGACAAGCCGTGCACAAGGAAAGTCCGGTCTTTGATGTCGTTACAGCACGCGAATGAAAAATGCTGTCCCTCGAAGACATTCTCTGAATAGATTTCATCCGATATGATGAATATTTCATGTTTTTTCAACACTTCAACCAACGCATCAGTTTCTTCTTTATTCAAACTGACACCCGTCGGATTTGACGGGAAATTGAACAGGACCGCTTTCGTCTTATCCGTAATGGCCGCTTCCAGGCGCTGCGGATCCGGCACCAAACCGGTGTCCGAGGTATCCAGCAGAACCGCTTTGCCGCCGTTCAGTTCAACCAGCGGAACGTATCCCGTGTAGCAGGGCGCCGGAATAACGACTTCATCGCCTTCTTCGAGGATCGTCCGCAGCAGGGAATCCAGCGCTTCGCTGGCACCGTTCGTGATAATGATTTCCGTCTGCGGATTATAGGACAGCGCGTAGCTGTCGCTGAAAAACGACGCAACCTCCTGGCGCAGCTCAAGCAGGCCGGCATTGTGGGAATAGCTGGTCCGGTCGCCCGCGATGGCATCCATCCCCGCTTTTTTGACCGCTTCCGGGGTCGGGAAGTCAGGCTGGCCGATTGTCAGGTTGATGGCGTCCGGATAATCCACCAGCTGGTTGAAAAATTGGCGTATGCCGGAAATAACGAGCGCTTCCGCCCGGGGATTAAGGGATAATGTCATAAAGATCTCCGATCCATTCGTTATTTTCTTCTATTATATTCTTTTCATCCCGCACATTAACAGGGAGGATACTCATATAAAAAACGTGGGGCAAAAGAATTTCGGCCCTTCAGCGCACTATTGCAGCGGCAGGAGCAGGTCTATTTACCGACAACAATACCGGCAGCCCCAACCGAATTCTCCTATTGTCCCCATCATAATTAATTTTGTCCATAAGAACAAGAAAAAACGGTTGATATGCGGTGGTTTTATTCGCATTCTGTTGCATGGTTTTTTGGACTTATCTTACGGTTAGTGATTTTTATCTTACGGTTTGAAGTGTTTATCTTACGGTTCGCCGTTTTTATCTTACGGTTCCACTTTCCCTGTGGGTTTCTCCTTGAAAAACTGATCTTTGGACTGCCCAGTGGGCGGAGCGGTAATAGGGGGTTGTTTGATGGACAGCGATGGTATCTGATGGTTTGAGGAATTTATCTTACGGTTTTCATATTTTGTCTTACGGTTTGAAGTGTTTATCTTACGGTTCGCCGTTTTTATCTTACGGTTCCCCATTTCATGTTGATTTATTCAGACCAGCCTGCTGGTTATACGGGTTCGCCCTTCCCTAAAACGAAAACGGCTCAGCGGGTGCTGAACCGTTTTTTTCTTTTTCGGAGCAGGTCTTCTGCGGCGCCCGAGCCGAACAGGACGCCGATGACAATGAGTACAAAGCCGCCGAGGTGGCCGGGCAGAATGGTTTCATTCAGGATAATCGACGCTGCAACCAGCGAAAATAAGGTGTTTAAGTTCATGAAAATCGCCGCTTTTGTCGGGCCGGCCTGGCCGATCGAATAATTATAGAGCATATGGCCGACTGAGGTGCCGAGAACGGCCGAAAAGACGAATGCCAGCCAGAACACCGGCGGAACGTCCCCGAATGCCGCCATGCCGCCCGGTTCCTGGATGAGCGAGATGAAAAACAGCACAATGGAACCAGTAATGAACATATAGCCGGTCATCAGCCGCGGATCCAGGTTTTTTGCCGCATTGGCAATGACGATGTAACTGAGCACCTGCGTCAGGATCGAGATGAAGACAAACAAGTCCCCGACATTCATGCCGCTCGTGGGACCGCTGCCGACACGCACCGTGATAATCACTCCGGCAAGGCCGATGACCACACCGAGCCATTGCAGGCGTGACGGGTAATTGCGCATGATGAGTGACACAAGGACCGCCGTCAGCATCGGACCGGTGCCGAGAATCAGTCCGGCATTCGTGCCCGTGGTGAGTGTCAGCGCATTCGACAGGAAATAATGGTGCGACACGACGTTCAGCAGCGCGCCGAGCAGGATGTATTTCCAATCGATGCGGCTCGGCCATCGCAGCAGCTTGAAATAGCCGAGAATGACGAACACCGAAATCCCCGCGAGGAGAATCCGGAATGTCGTCAGGGTAACCGGACCGACAAATTCGACCATGTATTTTACTGTTGCGAGATTAAATCCCCAAACGATCATGACACCGGTCAAAATCATGTATATTTTCCACTGCTTCAATCCAGTCATGCCTTCTTTCGGTTTTCGGAATAAATATTCATTTTACGCCCAGTTGCCGGGAAAGTAAATGACTATCCCGCATAATCAGCCGATCAGCGTAGTGGTCGGGCGGTGGCGGCTGCCACCGCCCACTGGGGGAAAGCCGGTGGAAAAGTCGGCACGTTAGGTAAAAGTGGTTATACGGGAGGTAAATCTCGCTATAGGGGAGGTAAACGCATCTATACGAGAGGGAAATCAGTTTATACGACAGGTAAACCAGTTTATACGACGGCTAACCCTCCACCCAGCGAGCCAACCCACTATCCGGTAGTGTTCGGGCGGCAGCCGCCGCCCCCTGGGCAGTCCGCCGGCAGCGGACTGCTTTCCGTTCGAATGCCCTTTTCAATCCGTGAAAGCCGGTGGAAAAGTCGGCACGTGAGGTAAATCTCGCTATACGGTAGGTAAACTCCGTTATACGTGAGGTCAACCGGCTTATACGATAGCTAAATGCAGCTATACGACAGATCCCCCCACCCCAAGCATGACACTTAACCGCAGCACAAAAAAACCCGTGAGCATCCGCTCACGGGTCCAGACTTATTCATCTCGCCAACAGGTATTCAACGTACTTGCGCCAATAGGTGTTTTTCGCGTGTTCCATGTCCGGCTGGATGCTCGGGAAAGGCAGGAATGCCTGTGGTGCTGATGCGAATCGGCGCAGCAAGTCGTTGTCGACCACGGTCGCGCCGGCTTCCATGCCATCGCTGAGTATGGCTTTGCCTTCCAGATCGAACGCAATGGTGACTGGCACCGCTTCGGCGCGCCCTTCTTCATTCAACACGAATGCATTGCCTGTGCCGTTGTAGCGGTCAAAAATCCAGGTATCTTTCAAGGCAACTGCATCCGCCGCTTCGTTGATAACGATGGAGGCATTGGCCGTTTTGCCGTAAGGAACGGCGTCTGTGATCGGCTCTTCTGTTATGATCAGGACTTCGTAAATCGCAATCGGATTATTCTGGTCTACGGGATCAAGTGCGCGGTAGGCGTCGAGCCATTTCGAACCGCCTGCCGGCAGCTGTGACTTACGTAAAATTTTGCCGGGCATTGCCTGCCCGATGCCATCGACATGCAAAAATACACGGTCGTCGACGGAGACGTCCAGCCATTCTTCTTCGACCACGTAGGTCATGAAGAGTTTTTCACTCGAATAGATTTCGATGCTCATCGGCATGGAACCGGCATCAACTTTGCCGACCACGCCTTCAATCGGACTGACAAGAGCCGGTTTGGCTGTATTCTGATCCAGCTGGGCTTCCACCACTGCCAACTGGGTTTCAATTGAAGCAATGCGCTGTTCCGCTTCCGCAATTCCGGCCGCATAGGACCCGTCCTGGGGAACCTCGACGTCCAACGACACATTGATGTCGAGTTCAACGGTGTCGCCTTGTGCGGTTGTCACCGTATCACGGTCTGTTGAAGAGCCGGTAGTCGGCCGGGACTGGCGGGAGCTGGCTGTTTCAAGATCCTGCAGCGCACTTCGCACTTCACGCAGTTCATCTTCAAGCGCATCTTCTTCCGCTTCCCAGATGGCGCGTTGTTCTTCGCTTTCGGATTCGTTCAACAGGGCCAGTTCTGTGCCGGCTTCGACATAATCTCCTTCATTGATGATCCATTGTTCGATTGCAGCGGAATCCTGTATAAAGATTTCCGTGGCTCCCAGCGGGGCGGTGATGGCCTCTTTCGGCAATTTCTCCGAGTAGCTGCTCGTATATGTACGTTCGTATTCACTGATGTAAAGTTTTTTCGGCACCTGGCTCCTTTCGCTGAACAACAGGATTGCATTGGCTGCCAAAAAAGCGGTGATGGCGATGGATAAGCCGATCGCAAAGTATTTATTCACCCCGAACCACTCCTTCCGTAAAGCCTTCGAGCATGTCCGCCAACGGCACAAAGCTCAATGCGCCGATAAACAGCGCGACAAGTACATGCAGAAGAATCAGCCCGAACAATAACAGCTTCGGTGAAAATTTCACGTAATTGCGCAGGAACCGGTACTGGATGGCGATGATCAGCGACGTGAAAATTGTCAGCTGGTTAAAGAACAGAATGACGAACGAGTGGTTGAACAGCATTGCCGCCAACGGGCCAAATGAAAAAAGGGACAAGTATGTCGTGTAACCGAGTAGAGCAAATATGAAAAACAGCAATGCTTTTTCGATGATCAGGATTGCCGTTACATATGTCTGCATGACGAGCGCAGCGCGCCAGGGAATTTTCAGGAAACGGCTGAAAAGAAAAGCCGCACCGTATGTATGAAATGCCAGGTAGATTCCGGCCCAGATCAGGCTACCGGCAAGCGAAGTCCAGCGGGCCAGCGTGTAGGCTTCCTCATCGCCCGCCACCAGATACGGTGTCAGCGATGCGCTGTTCATGCCCCAAATTTCCCGCAGTGCAAAAAGAAGCACACCCAGCCCAAACAACCATCCGAGCCTCTTATTGAAATGCCGCATTTCCGAATTTTCCAGATTATGCAGGAGTTGTCCCTGTCTGGCGAAATAATGCCAGAACTTAAAATCAAATATCATATGGCCTTATTCCCTTCCTGGCGATTGGCGAAAAGCGTATGTTAACCTTCTCTTACTTTACCAAAAAACGGCGGACTTTGGAATCCCGTAACTGGTACAATTTTCAAAAAATGTATTGTCTGAATTGTTTGGGTGACTGTCACCCGACAATCACCCAAACAATTCCAAAGAAAAAACCTCCCGCACACGGCGGGAGGTTGGAATCAAACTATTTTTAAATGTTGTAATTATTATTTTTTCTCTTGTTTTTCCTGAGTTTCCTGTGTTTCTACAATCGTGTATTTCTTATGTGAAATCACGGTCATGTTGGATGGTGCACCAATTTCTTTTGCATCTTCAGGTGAAATTTCAACAATTACCGAGTTATCCATGATTTTAAAAATGGTTCCGTTGACCTCGACATCATTGCGGGTAAAGGAAATCCATTCTCCGATGAAGCGGGCCGCTACAAATTCTGATACTTCTTTTTCATGTGGTTGGAATGCCATTGTTATCCACGCCTTTCTTTTAGAAACAATATCAGTTTATTATATCATAAAAACGTGGAATTATCATCATATGACTCCTTTATTTCCTCCGGAAAACGGCTTTACGGTTTCCTGGTTGCTGTTTTGCCGGGAAAAGCAGCGGATTGTCACTCGACGCCCGGCAGGATTGTCAGCGTCATTTCAGTGGCATCGAGTTTTGCCACGACACCAAGGGGCACAGAAAAGTTCGGCTCGCAATGGCCAATTTTGAAGCCTTTGACAACTGGTATGCCCAAATCTTTGAAGTAATGATCGAATACCTGGTCAAGACTCAACGACTCTTCGGGTTTCTTCGGATCGGAATTTTTGAAATCCCCGATCACCACGCCGGCCAAATCCTCAAATTTTCGGGCCATCCGCAACTGATTCAACATGGCATCCACTTCGTGTGGCTGTTTTTCTACATCTTCAATCAATAAAATCCGGTCTTTGGTATCGATTTCAAACTTCGTTCCAATGCTGCTCCGCAAAAGCCCCAGGTTGCCGCCCACCAATTCCCCTTGGGCCACGCCTCTGCTGACGGGCGTCAATGTGGAAATTCCTTCGTCATAATGCAATTCGAACGGTGCGAATAATTGGCCGAACATGCGGCCGCTCCGTTCATGGAATTCATCTTTGCCGACATCGGAAGCCAGCATCGGCCCGTGGAAAGTCACCAGATCCGCGTATTGGCCGATTGCCGTATGCAAAAATGTGATATCCGAATAGCCCCAAAATACTTTCGGATTCTCCTTGATCATCGCGAAATCGATTCGATCCGTCATCCGTGCGGCTCCGTATCCTCCGCCCGCACAAAAAATCCCTGCAACTTCAGGGTCTTCGAACATGGCATGCAGATCCGCCAGTCGCTCTTCCTCCGTGCCCGCGAGGTAGCCGTATTTCGCTTCCACCGCGTTACCCATTTTCACTTTCAGGCCCAGTTCTTCCAAAAATGGCAATGCTCTTTTCAAATTCTCAAGGTCCGGCGGGCTTGAAGGCGCAATTACGCCAACCGTATCTCCGCGCTGCAACCGTTTTGGCAATGTCCGCAAAATCATCCACTCCTTTTATATGCAACTATCGATCAGCTCCGAAAAAATCTCTCGGCTGTGCTTCCTTCCAATATAGCAATGCGCCAGTCTTTCTTCAAGCTGGCGAAATATATGATATTAAGTATTTTCATTGTAGTTTGTTATTTTTAAATTATTTAGAATTTTTAGTTATATAGTATCATGACAACATTTTGATTTTTCAATAGAATGGGAACAGGTTATAAATCACCCAAGGATTTATCGCTTATAAGCAAGATCTTCTGAACAAACCAGAAAAGACAAAGGGAGCGGATTGTTATGAATTTCGAAAAAGCACTTGAATTGGGATGGGAAGATCTTGCACTGGGAATTGTTGGCTCGACAGCCGTCATGCTTTTCGTCAACTTTTTCACAATGATGTAGAGGTGACTCATGTATACTTTCAAACCGTAAAATCCCTTTTCCGGATTCCAAGGAAAAGGGATTTTTGCTGTGTTCTGCAGGGTTTTAAGCAAACAAAAAACGCCTTCCCCCTTCAAGCCGGGCAGGCGCTTATTAATCGGATGCAGGGTTCACGTGACGGGTATCAAGCTTCACTTGGCAAACCTCCATTAAGCTGCTGTTGTTGCTGTTGTTGTGCAATGAGTTCATGGAACATCACTTCATCCCGTGATTCAAGTGCATAGTCGATCATACGTTCAAAATTTTCCTGTTCCAGAAACTCGATCGCTTCCATCGCTTCGGATTTGGCCTGGTCCGGGATCTCTATGACGCCCCCGGTTTCTCCCTGCAGGATCGACTGGAGATGCATATGGATATCGGAGACCAATAACAGCTGGTACAGCGGCAGACGGATAAAGCGATTTCCTTTTTGGAATACGAATACTTCGGATAAGTTCTCTACTTGGAAAGTATTCGTATTTACTACAATTTCTTTCCCTTCAACCGGGATGAAATAAAACAATTCATCATCTTTCATAATTGAGAGGTACTGGTAGGCAAAGACGAACTTCACAAGATGGTCTTCTTTCTTCGTATAGAATGGTTTCATCATTTTGACATGCAACATGATGGTTCCCCCCCTCTCTGAATTTAGAATATTCTGTTTAGTTAATAATACCACACTTTTCCTGTTTCGTAACTAAAAAAGCACAAGAATTATCTTCTTGTGCCGGGTCGTCTTATCCGTGGTTTCTGTGCAGTTGCCATGAACTGAATCCGCTCCGTATCAACCTTTACAAAGAGCTGCGACAGTGCGGAGAACAGGAAATGTACGAATTCATTTGTGTCATTTCCGCCATAATTGAACACAATGGTTTGGTGGTCAAAATCGATTTGGATGGTCGCAAGCATTCCATTGCAGGCTTGAATGTTCGTGAATGTGAAGCATCCGCCTTCCCTGGATACCTGGAACCGGATCTTCTCGTAGCGCTTTTCATCAGTCAATAAAAAAAGTTCCCATACTGCAATATCTTCCTGCTTCAATACTTGCTGAAGGTCAGGGATTCTCAATACATAAACATTTTCCAAGGTCATGCTCCTATTCTAATTTTATAGGTATTTAATCACACTCTTTATCCAGTATAATGTATTAATTCTTAAAAAAACATGTTCTTTAAAAATTTTTTCACATGCTGCAGCAGCACTGAATTCTCCTATCCATTTACGGGGCTGCCGGAAACAAGTATAATAGAAGGAAAGTTTATTTTTGGGGCGATGCAAATGGCTACGGTTCAATCCCTGGCACAACAATACGAAGAGACGATTCACAATTATATGGCTGCTGTCGAGGAATCCCTCCATCCCGGTCGGGCGTTGGATGAGGAAATGGTTCGAAAAGCAGTCTTTTTGGTGCGCCACGACGGAGTGCAGATCCAGTCATTCAATGAAGAGCGGCTGTTGCTCGAGGCGATTGTCAAAGACGCCCATTCGGTGAAAGTCGTGATGAATTTCGATAAGCAGACAACGGTCTGCGCCTGCCCGCAGGAAGAAATGTGCAGGCACCGGCTCGCTGTGATCTTCGCTTTATACCAGAAGGTCGGTTCACTGTCCGGCTGGGTGGCTGACTGGCGGGCACGTGAACTTGAACAGCTTTCAACGGTTGGCAATAAACGCTCACCTGAGCAGTGGACAAAAGTGATACGCAGCGTCTGGCGGGATCCGATTCCCGATTACACGACAAGAAATTATTTCTATTTTGAACAGATGTATGAAGGCCGCCTGAAAAATGCGCTGTCCTTTGTGCCGCTTGAACGGGAATGGAAAGTCCTGTTCCGCGCCTATGCCCATTTCATTTCATTGGCCGAAGTTTGGCCTACCTATATATCCGGCACGAATGATGTCCATCATTCGTTTTTCAAGACCTGGTTCGAAGATGAGCTTCACGAACTGCGTGATCTGCTCGACCAATTACATGGCCAGCACCGGACATTCGAATCCGATGCTTTCTTCGACCACCTCCGCGACATGGTCCGAGCTTTTGCCGCAACCAAGGACGGTTCTTCATCCCAGCGCTTTACTGTCTACCAAACTTTCTGGACCCACCTTTTTACCGGCGACAATTTGCGGAAAAAGGAACTTACATTATTCCCGCGTCCCGATGAACGCATTCTCGCGTTTTTTGCGATTCTGCTGAATCAAACAGTGGACCTGAAAAAAATTGCCCCTAATGATGCACATGATTGGATCCAGCTGGCGATTCTGGCAGAACAGGAACATAACAGTGAAGCTCTCAAAACGATTTTAATCGCTGTCAAACCGCATGTGAAAACTTTCCTTTTTGAAGGTTTGTATACGCAATACCGCCATCAATATGTCCGGACGCTGAGCCGCCTGTTCTTCCTGATCGATCTGAGCGAAACGGATTGGGAAGACCTTTTCCGGCAATTTGGGCACTACGGATTGCCTGCCTATTCGACTTACCTGATCGAAAAAGGGTTATTCAAGCAATGGGCGGAACTTCACCACCTGCATAATTCCCCGCTCTATTTCGCCGAGGAATGTGGATTGAAGGAAGTCCAGGAAGCAGCGCCTGATTTTGTGCTGCCGCTTTACCACCGCTATGCGATGTCCCATTTGGACGAACGCAGCCGGGCCAGTTACAAACAGGCCGTGCGCATCTGGAAAAAGATGAAAGCCGCCTGCAAAAAGAGCGACCAAGTGGAATTTTGGAATTCATATATGAAAGAAATCCGGACACAGAATAAACGACTCCGTGCATTGCAGGAAGAGATTGAGAAAGGAAATCTGGTATGACTCAATTCCAAACAGAAGGAAGCCGCATCTATTATTTGAAAATCACCAAAGGGGACAGCTTCCGTGTTCAGGCAATCAATGAAACCGGAAACCGCATTCCTCCTGAAATCTGGACGCCCTATTTGTACTTTATGGACAAGGCCAGCTTTTTCGGGCTGAAGTCGGAAATGGACGGACTGGACCTCGTATTGTCGCCCGCTGACTTTGTCCGGCTTTTTAATGGTGAAGTCCATCATTATGTCGCATTCAAAGGACAGACCGATGATGATATTGCATGGCTTGAACTTGCCGGAAAAGTCTCGGATTCGCTGAACGATCCGCGCCTCTGGGAGCACGTCAGTGTTGAGGGCGAAGATATTGTCATCGACAGCAAATATGGCGATATGGATATCCAGGCGTTTCTGAGAGACACCATCAGCCAGCAGCTTCGACAAAAAGGGCTGACAACTGCCCAGCTGCCGTATATCCGGCACTTTATCCAGCACGCCGGATGGGACGGGTTGGAACCTGCGGACGATTATGTAATCGCTGTGCAATTGAGCGAACCGGACGAAACGCCGGAATGGTCTTTCAAGGTCGTGCTGCGTTCGAAGCGCGGCAGTGTTTACTGGACGCCGTCCAAACGCCGCATGGATGAGCCGCTGGAAAAGGTGTTGCCTGAGAAATGGCGCAGCCGCCACGCGGAAATAGCCGAAAAGCAGGCACTGGTCCTGAGCCTTTGCCCTTCGATTGAAAGCTTTGATGAAAGCCGCCTCCACCATGCGGAATGGACAGATGCACAAGTCCTCGAATTTCTGCGCAACGATACGGAAATTCTGCAGGCTTTCGGCATCGAAGTCTCCATCCCTTCCTGGCTGCAGGCCGTACAGGAATCGAAGGTGCGCGTAAAAGCCAATGTCCATTCCCCGGCCAAAAAAGCATCGGTCGTGGGGCTTGATCAGATTATCCGTTTTGACTGGCAGTTTTCGCTGAACGGCCACGAACTCAGCATGCAGGATTTCGAAAGGCTCGTGACCGACAACAAGGAATTTATCCGCATCGGCAACGAATGGGTGCGTGTCGACTCAAATCTGCTGATGCAGCTCCGGAAAATGATCGAAGAGGCAGATGATGCCGACTGGACGATCAAGGACATGCTGTTCCAGAACGTACCGGAAATCATGCTCGAGGAAGCGGCTGAAGAAGACGATCCGCTCGTCGAATTCAATTTGAATAAATCGTTGAAAGTCCTGTTGGACAAGTTGCTCGATAAACGGGATCTTCCGCCAACAGCGATTCCCGAAAACCTGAACACAGAACTTCGCCCCTATCAGAAGACAGGCTTTGACTACCTCGTATTTATGCGGGAAGAAGGTTTCGGCCTTTGTCTTGCAGATGACATGGGCCTTGGCAAGACGGTGCAGCTGATCGCCTACCTGCTCCATGTCCATAAAGAAAAACAGGCGCACCCTTCGCTGATCATATGCCCGACCTCCGTTCTCGGCAACTGGCAGAAGGAACTGGAACGGTTTGCACCTGATTTGAAAATCTATATGCATTACGGCCCGGTCCGTCCCAAAGCCGAGGATTTCACACGCTTCCTTGAAGAAGAACAGCCGGACGTCGTCCTTTCCACTTACGGCATCGCATCATCCGACGCCGAAGAAATGCAGGAGCTGCCCTGGACCAGCATTACCCTGGATGAGGCACAGAACATCAAGAACATGTATACGAAGCAATCACGCACCATCCGCCGTTTCAAAGGCCAGCACCATATCGCCTTGACGGGTACGCCGATTGAAAACCGGCTGTCCGAGCTATGGTCGATATTTGATTTTATCAATAAAGGATATCTGTACCGCATCAAGCAATTCCAGGAAACGTTCATGATTCCGATCGAGCGCGATGAATCGGAAGAAGCGAAGGAAAAATTGCGTCAGCGCATTCAGCCATTCCTGCTGCGACGCACCAAGAAAGATCCGGATCTTCAGCTGAATCTCCCGGAAAAACAGGAGCAGCTTGAATATTGTCCACTGACACCTGAACAGGCCGCTCTTTACGAAGGTCTCGTACAGGATACCGTCCAAAAGATGGAAACGTTGACCGGTTTCGAGAAAAAAGGGCTTGTCCTGAAAATGCTCAGCAAACTGAAGCAGTTATGCAACCATCCGGCTTTGTATCTGAAAGAGCCTTATACTACAGCGGAAGAAATTTTGCCGAGATCGCAGAAACTTGAGCGGATAGTTACACTGGCCGGTGAAATCGCCGAACGCGGTGAACAATGCCTCATTTTCACGCAGTACATCGGCATGGGGCATCTCCTGCAGCAGGCTATCAATGAACTTTATGGCCACGAAGTGCCGTTTTTGACCGGCAGCATGCCAAAAAATCAGCGGGATTCACTCGTGAATGCATTCCAGCAGGGCAAATTCCCGATTTTCATCCTTTCTCTAAAAGCGGGAGGCACAGGGTTGAACCTGACTGCCGCCACGCATGTATTGCACGCTGACAGATGGTGGAATCCGGCCGTCGAAAATCAGGCGACAGACCGTGCCTACCGCATCGGGCAGACGCAATTTGTCCATGTCCACAAATTCGTGACCATTGGCACCATTGAAGAGAAAATCGATTCCCTGTTAACACAAAAACAGGCAATGTCCGAGCAGTTTATCCAATCGAGCCAGTGGATGACCGAGCTGTCCGATAATGATCTGAAGGAGCTATTCACTTATTCGTTATAAGAAAAGCGAACACTCATTTGAAAATACTTTCTTTATATAAGTACTATCATATAAGTTAAACTAATAATCTATAGTAGCCGATATTCCGCAAAACAGCTTCGAAGACATTAGCCGACGCTTGCGAGGCTAAGTCTTTGCGACGAAGCAGCGAAGCGATGCAGGAGCACGGATTTAAATACTAGCAGAGTACGCACTTCGTCGAAACGGAGTTGGCTTGCCAACTCCATTTCTGCTCCCCTGGGCGTCTGCGCTGTTTTGCTCCATATCTTGAGAGATTTCGCCAGCGTCGGCGCGGCTTAGGAGCAGGCGAATGCCGACGGAGCAATAAGACGAGTGGTTTTCTCGGCTTATTGTGGGAGCCAAGGTGTGCCATACGAAGATGGCACCTCCTTTGCGACGAGCTTGCGCAGGAGCATAATCTTTGCACTGTCCATAGCGCCTAAGCGGGCTATAAAAGCTTATTCATTAACTCAACTTATACAGCTTATAAATCCAAAAATGAGCATGGCCGGGTCCCCACCCCTCCATGCTCTCCCTGATCTGATGAGTGAAACAGTGTTAAACCTTTGCTGCGGAACGGAAATGCTCTTTCAGTTCACTTAGCTCCCGTTCCGCCTCTGCCAATCTTGTATGGAGCAGCGCTGTCAGGCGGATCAGCTGCTCCATATGCACTTCCAGTTGCTGTTGTACGTCCTTCGGCATGGCTAAGTGCCTCCCATCTTCCTGTATTATTATGTGTTAATTGGTTCCGCTTCCGGCACGGGGAAATCAAAATCTGCTTCAGATTCTGGTTCCTTTTGCGACGGGGCGGTTTCTTCTTGCGCTTTTCTTCTGTCCAGGAAACGTATCTGGTCCGCAAGAATTTCCGTAACATACACCCTGCCGCCATTTTCCTTGTCGTAATGCCGGGACTGCAACCTGCCCGATACCGCTACAAGTGAGCCTTTGACACAGAATTTCGCGACATTCACTGCCGGCCTTCCCCAAGTGGAACAAAGCACGAAATCAGTTTCGATTTCCCCCCTCTGGTTTTTATAACTTCTGGAAACGGCAACGACGAACGTTGTATGTACACGTCCCTCGCTTAACGTTCTTGATGTTGGATCTTTTGTCAGCCTTCCGACCAGTCCGACCTGATTCATATTCTTTCACCTCCTTCCGTTAAAATCAGCTTACTAAATAAACTGAATTTTATGCAAAAGGGGAAAAACAGAATTTGGCGGTTTTTCTGCAGGTCATATTTCATTTTTCAATCAGCAGGAAAATTTTTTTCTCTTTCCTGCTCCTTATGGATACTGGCTTTTTCGGATACACAAAGTGTTTGGCAAAAATGAATTTTTGCAGCTTTGCATGTCCTTTTCATCATAGACCTGAAAGTTCACGTCTATGCTATACTGGAAAAAAGATCGATTTTGGAGGGATATACATGAAGACTTTTAAAATGCTTTCGATGGGACTTGTTGAAGGGGATGACATCATCAATTTCCCTCTCGAAGACGGCATCATCATCAATCAGGAGAACAGCCACCGTTCCTGGGTAATTGAAATGCTGATGGATTTGTCACATGAGGAAAAATTCAAAGAGATGATGGATTCCAAAAATATCTATGACGTCAAAGTGGTCATCTCCTATCCGGAGAATGAACCGGCGACCTTTGAAGTCGGCATTTACGGGGTCAAAAAGATTGGCGACCATGTTTCCATCCTGATGAAAGGCACTTTGAAACGTGCCCGCCGCAAATACGCCGAAACACTGCTGGCTGAACTTCTTGAAGACGGCCTGGAAGGTGAACAATTGCTGAAGCGCTTTGAGAGTGACATGCGCTCACGTCCTGTACTGCGAATCGACGAAGCAGCAAATTAAAAAAAGACTTGATGAGGGTAATTTCCTTCATCAAGTCTTTTTTAATTCAACTGCTTCAATTTACTTTCTACAAATGCAGCCTCAGCCTTGCAAGAATAGTCGATATTTACATCTTTGCTTTTCTGCAATACCATAATTCTTTCTTTTTGTTCATTTGTTGGGGGTTCGTGAAGTATCTTGGTGATTATCTGATTCATTTTTTGGGCCAATTCTTCATGAAACTCATTGCTGGTTTTCACTTCATCTGAAAGTTCTTTATACCATTTTGAATCTTGTGTAATATATTTTCTCCATATTTTCAAGAATTCATCAATATTATATAATTCTTCTTTCCATTCGATTCCTGCCATATATCTTTCAAATACTTTCGTAACCGAACGGGTAATATTACTTTTGACTGACGTTGGCAATGTATTATACATTAAATCCCTCCATATTCAGAAAGAATACTAGTAAATTAATTTTACACTTCATTTTTTTAGAATATACTTTATATAAATTTAATAATAAACTCATTATTCTGTTTCAGGTGATGCAACTGGTCCGAGGGCGAAAAGAATATCACATTCGCATGCCACTTCGCCGTCGACTGTTGCGATGCCGTGACCTTTGCCCATGGCCCCTCTCAGCTTCGTCAGTTCCACTTCGAGACGCAGTTGGTCACCCGGGACGACCTGGCGCTTAAAGCGGCAATTGTCGATGCCTGCGAAGAATGCAAGCCGCCCTTCATTGCCTTCCACCTGCAATACTGCTGTTGCTCCGACCTGAGCCAACGCTTCAACGATGAGGACTCCGGGCATTACTGGATATTCCGGAAAATGGCCGTTGAAAAACTCTTCATTGGCAGAGACATTTTTCAGGCCAACAGCCCTTTTGCCGGCTTCTATTTCCAAAATCCGATCCACCATTAAAAATGGATAGCGGTGTGGTAAGATCGCTTTGATCTGTTCAGTCGTCAACATGAGTCCAACTCCTTTTTCCAAATAAGTTAAAGCATGCGGCAATCTCTATTTCTTGCCGCTCATTATATCAATGATATGCTGCCAGGTTTCCCATTTCAGCGCATCTTTCGGTTCACCGTCACCGATTACCCCATAACCCACCATCGCTCCTAAGGCTGCTGCCAGGACGATCAGTGCGATGACAAGGATGATTCGAAGCCAGATTGGAAACATTCGGATCTGGACCCACCAGGTTTTTTTCTCTTGCTTATCCCCGGTCGTTTCTTCGTTTTTATGTTCTTTTCGTTTAGAAACTTTTTTAGTCGGCTCAGCCATTTACGTCGTCAACCTTTCCAATGCCGCATACTTCTGTCCATTGCTGGCAGAACATTGCACATCCACAGTTCTGTCGCAGCTGCGTAACAACGCAGTCACGTATGTTGCCATTATACTAAAAAACTGCGGATGCTGCACACACAAATAGAATTTGGCCCGAGATTTTACCGGGCTCTTCTTGAAAGGCTCTCCAACATGATCCCAGTGCCGTTCGCCACACTGTTCATTGGATCTTCTGCAATGAACACAGGTACCTTCAGCTCTTCTGCAAGCAACTTTTCAATGCCATGCAGCAAAGCGCCTCCCCCTGTCAGGATGATTCCTCTGTCGATGATATCCGCCGACAGTTCCGGCGGTGTCTTCTCCAGCACACGCTTGGCCGAAGTCACAATCATATGGACAGATTCCCGCATTGCCAATTCGATTTCATCCGAATGAATGGAAATGACCCGTGGTAGTCCGGATACCATATCGCGGCCGCGGATATCCATTTCATCTTTACGACCGCCTTTGTAGACAGTGCCGATTTCCATTTTTATGTTTTCAGCCGTCCGTTCACCAATCAGCATCTTATAATGTTTTTTTACATACTGGAGAATATTATCGTCAAATACATCTCCGGCTACTTTGATCGTTTCACTCGTAACGATATCGCCCATCGAAAGGACCGCAACGTCAGTAGTTCCCCCACCAATATCAATAACCATATTGCCTGTCGGCTGGTAAATATCCATTCCGGTTCCAATGGCGGCAACTTTCGGTTCTTCTTCAAGGTAGACCTTTTTGCCCCCTGATTTTTCAGCAGCTTCCCGGATCGCTTTCTGTTCCACACTTGTTACATTTGTCGGACAGCATATAAGGATTCGCGGTTTGTTCATGAATCCTTTTACTTTTATTCTTTCAATAAAATACTTCAACATAATTTCTGTGACATCAAAATCGGCAATGACCCCTTCTTTCAAGGGTCTTACAGCAATAATATTTTCCGGCGTACGTCCAATCATATTTCTCGCATCTTCCCCCACAGCAATTACCTGACTCGTTCTGCGGTCCATTGCAACGACCGATGGTTCATTCAAAATTACCCCTTTGCCTTTTACGTATATAAGAACATTTGCTGTTCCTAGGTCAATGCCTATATCTCTTGAAAACAACATTCCTGCTACCCCTTCCGGTAATGGTCCCTCTATTATGTATTATTCTGTAAAGACGCTCCTAACTGAATATTTTAACACAAAGATTCGGACTCCTACACAAATATTTAGAAAGAATATATGTTATGTTGAAAAAATTTAAATATTCGATATTACTATATTACCTGCAACTATTCCTACAACCGCTGCACTCTGATTTCCCGGGAAATATTGGACAGTCCGCTAACTTAAAAAGCCCGGAAGCATATTTGCTTCCGGGCTTAAATAATAGATGAATATATAATTAGACCGTCTGTTCTTCCATGACCGGTGATTCTTCTGTCATGACGCGTTCGATATCTGCGCCAAGCGATGCCAATTTCTTATGAAAGTCAACGTATCCACGATCCAGGTGATACAGCTCATTAACGCGGGTAATTCCTTCAGCAGCCAGTCCTGCAAGAATCAATGCAGCTGCAGCACGTAAATCCGTAGCTGCTACTTCTGCGCCCTGCAATTTGGATGAGCCTTCCATGATAACGGAACGCCCTTCGATTTTAACTGAAGCATTCATGCGGCGGAACTCTTCCACGTGCATAAAGCGATTTTCGAAAACCGTTTCAGTCAAAATCCCATTGCCTTTAGCCGTCAGCATCAATGACATCATCTGTGATTGCATATCTGTAGGGAACCCTGGGTGCGGCATTGTTTTGATATCAATTGAGCGAAGCGGCCGGCTTGCCTGAATGCGAAGTCCTTCAGCCGTCTCCTCGATTCTCACGCCCATTTCTCCAAGTTTGGAGATCAGTGCTGCCATGTGTTCAGGTACAGCATTTTCAATCGTGATGTCACCTTCCGTAATAGCAGCGGCGACCATAAAGGTACCGGCTTCAACCCGATCCGGAATGATGTAGTGAACAGCGCCATTCATTTCTTCGACGCCCTCGATGCGTATCGTATCCGTACCGGCACCGATCACTTTGCCGCCCATTTCGTTGATGTAAGTAGCCAAATCGACGATTTCAGGTTCTTTTGCAGCATTTTCGATGGTTGTCACACCATCTGCCAGTGCAGCAGCTGTCATGATGTTTTCTGTCGCTCCCACACTCGGGAAATCCAGGTAAATTTTTGCTCCACGCAATCTTCCGTTAACATTCGCTTCAACAAATCCATTGCCGAACGTGATTTTTGCGCCCATCGCTTCGAATCCTTTGAGGTGAAGTTCGATTGGACGTGAACCGATTGCGCAGCCGCCTGGAAGAGCCACCCGTGCAAAGCCATTGCGTGCAAGAAGCGGTCCCATAACCAAAATGGAAGCTCTCATTTTTCTCACGTATTCAAACTGAGCTTCGCTTGACAAAGTTGCCGATGAATCGATATGCATTTCGTTCTTTTCGGGAAAGTATTCAATGTTTACGTTCAGGCTCTTAAGAACCTCCTGAATTGTATAAACATCTGCCAAATGCGGAACTTCCCTGATGATGCTTTTTCCTGAACCAGCAAGCAATGCTCCGGCCAGGACAGGAAGTACTGCGTTCTTGGCACCTTCCACTCTTACTTTTCCGTTTAGTTTGTTACCGCCTCTTACAATGATCTGTTCCACTGATATGCCCTCCATGTATAAAATGATATGTAAATAAATGCAAACTGTATATAAAACGATAAAAGTCCAATGTCATAGTTTAGAAACAAAACCTTACCTATAATACCCGTTATTTATTATAATAACAAGCATCTGGAAGCTTATTTTTATAAAAAATAAATTGTTCGTTTATATTATTCGTAATATCTTCCTGCTTTGTGTCCGTCGACTCAGACTTAATATTACAATTTGATTACAGTGAATATTTTCCCCGTATATAGGAAAATAAACATGGTTTTGAAATTTATTTCCCGGGAAATAGCTAAGGTTTGGCAATTCGCCCTGATTCCACCCAGTGGAAACACGGTGAATTGCCAAACCTCAAAAGAGATAGGGCAATTGGCGGGACCAGGAAGATATGTTCAGGAAAAAGGTTGAAACGCTCGTCCCTAAAGCAATGCTGAGAAATATATACAGAATTTGTGCCTGCAGGACATGGTTTTTTCTGATCCAATTTTCAAAAGTCATCGCCCGCAGCGCATAAAAAGCTACACCCGTAAAAAATATGTGGCTAAAGATGGAGATTAATGCCTGTTGACCGATCATCATTTCCATATAAACCTTCCTTTCTAGTGAATTATATATAAATTAAAGAAAAAGCGAACAAAAGTTAGGATAACTTTTGTCCGCTTTCCACTGTTCTGTCGCTAACCTATGTCCAGACTCCAGCGACCCAGCTCTTCGGGTCACAAGCCACTTCGGCTGTGCGGCTGAAAAGATGCCGCTTCGCCAAAGCGTCTTATGCCTGTCAGAGCTTAACGGGTGCTGTCGCTTTTATACGTTACCCTCATAAACGTTGATACGATTCATCGCACGCTTCAAAGCAAGCTCAGCCCGCTTGAAGTCGACTTCATCTTTTTTCGCCTGTAGTAACGCTTCTGCACGTTTAGCTGATTCTTGAGCACGAGCGACATCGATATCAGTCGCACGTTCTGCAGATTGAGCAAGAATCGTTACTTTTTCAGGACGAATTTCAAGGAATCCGCCGCTTACAGCAACCAATTCCGTCGAGTTTTCTGTCTTTAATCGGACTGCGCCGATTCCAAGAGGTGCTACTGTCGGGATGTGGCCGGGCAGGACGCCCATTTCACCGGATGCTGTAACCGCTATTACCATAGAGACTTCTGAATCGTATACCGGGCCGTCGGGAGTGACAATATTGACTGTAATGGTCTTCATTTTTTTCCCTCCTGGTCCCTGATTTTAGACTTCTACGCCCATGCCTTTGGCTTTGGCGATTACATCTTCAATGCGACCAACCAAACGGAAAGCATCCTCAGGCAAGTGATCATATTTACCGGCAAGGATTTGCTGGAATCCTTTGATCGTTTCTTGAACCGGCACGTAAGAACCTTTTTGTCCTGTGAACTGCTCTGCCACGTGGAAGTTCTGGGATAGGAAGTTCTGAATGCGGCGCGCACGGTTAACCGTAAGCTTGTCCTCGTCACTCAATTCATCCATACCAAGGATTGCAATGATATCCTGAAGTTCGCGGTAGCGCTGAAGCGTTTCCTGAACCTGACGGGAAACTCCGTAATGCTCTTCTCCCACGATTTCAGGTGACAATGCGCGTGAAGTTGAAGCAAGCGGATCCACCGCTGGGTAGATACCCATTTCAGAAAGCTTACGCTCAAGGTTGGTTGTTGCATCCAAGTGGGCGAAAGTTGTTGCCGGAGCCGGATCCGTATAGTCATCGGCTGGAACGTAAATCGCTTGAATTGAAGTAACAGAACCTGTGCTTGTCGTCGTAATACGTTCCTGCAATTGGCCCATTTCTGTAGCAAGTGTCGGCTGGTAACCAACGGCAGATGGCATGCGGCCCAGAAGTGCTGATACCTCAGAACCTGCTTGCGTGTAACGATAGATATTATCGATGAACAGAAGTACATCCGCGCCTTGTTCGTCACGGAAATATTCAGCCATTGTCAAAGCGGACAAAGCAACACGCATACGTGCACCAGGCGGCTCGTTCATCTGGCCGAAGACCATTGCAGTTTTCTTGATAACACCGGATTCGCTCATCTCGTGGAATAAGTCGTTTCCTTCACGTGTACGCTCACCAACACCGGCGAATACAGAAAGACCACCGTGCTCTTGAGCGATGTTGTTGATCAATTCCTGGATAAGAACTGTTTTACCTACACCGGCACCACCGAAGAGACCGATTTTACCACCTTTAATGTAAGGGGCAAGCAGGTCAACAACTTTGATACCCGTTTCAAGAATTTGAACTTCTGTTGAAAGATGTTCAAATGTAGGGGCTTCACGGTGAATCGGGTTACGGGCCTGTGCAGCCGGAATTTCTTCACCCAAGTCGATTACTTCACCGAGCACGTTAAATACGCGGCCCAGTGTTACTTCTCCAACTGGAACAGTAATAGCGCTGCCCAAATTGGTTACAACCGATCCACGCTGCAATCCATCAGTGGATTCCATTGCGATCGTACGAACAGTATCGTCGCCAAGGTGCAATGCTACTTCCAAAGTCAAAGTAACTTGTGCCTGACCGGGACGATCAATATTTACAGTTAGGGCGTTGTAGATTTCTGGAAGATTGCCATCGGAAAACTTGATGTCTACAACCGGACCCATAACTTGAAGAACGTGTCCTGTGTTCATGCTATTCCCTCCTGTCTTACTTTTATTGAAGATTTATCTTCTATACTAATTAAGAAAATTTCTTCATAATCCGATATTCCGCAAAACAGCTTCGCTTGCCTGGGGCCTCGTGCTGAGCTAACTCGTGCTCGTTACACTTCGCCCGAGTGGATCTCAACACTTCGCTCGAAACACAGTTGGAAAGCCAACTGCGTTTCTGCTCCCCTGGGCGTCTTCGCTGTTTTGCTACATATCTAAGCTATTTCTTAGCGCCGGCGCGCCTCCGGACTGGGCGAAGCAATAAGACGAGTGGTTTTCTCGGCTTATTGCGGGAGCCTTGTCCAAAGCGCCGAAGCGATATATTAACTTTTCTATTCGATGTCCAGACTCCAGCGGCCCAGCTCTTCGGGTCATAAGTCAACTCAGCTGCGTGGCACAGAACGCCACTTCGCTGATTCGCCTTATGCCTTTCAGAGCTTAACGGGCGCTGTCGCTTTTCTATTCTTGAGCCGCTGCTCCGCCGACGATTTCAGAGATTTCCTGAGTGATTGCTGCCTGGCGGGCACGGTTGTATGAAAGTGTCAATCCGTCGATCAAATCAGACGCATTGTCGGTCGCGCTCTTCATTGCTGTCATTGAAGCCGCATGTTCACTTGCTTTGCCGTCAAGAACAGCACCGAAAATCAGGCTTTCTGCGTATTGTGGAAGAAGAACTTCCAGGATGGCTTCAGCAGATGGATCGAATTCGTAAGACGAAGTCGCTCCGGTCGGCTTGATATCCGTCAATGGCAGAACCTTCGTTTCAGTGACTTCCTGCTGAATAGCTGAGACAAAGTGATTATAGTACATATAAACTTCGTCATATGCACCTTCTGAGAACATACCAACAGCTTTGCGCGTAATTTCTTTGATATCAGCGAATGTTGGATGATCCGGAAGAGCGATCGTGCTCTCCAGAATGGTCATTCCCTGTTTGGCAAAGAAATCCCGACCTTTACGGCCAATGCTCAGGATAACAAATTCATCATTTGATGTATGGCGTTCACGGATTTTATTGCTCACAGTACGCAAGATGTTACTGTTGTATCCGCCAACCAACCCACGGTCAGATGTGATTACAAGGTATGCGGTTTTCTTCACAGGGCGAGTTGTCATCATCGGATGGGTTGCGTCATTCGATCCGGCAGCTATGGAAGCTACAACGTCCTGAATTTTCTCCATGTACGGTACGAACGCTCGCGCGTTCACCTCGGCACGGTTCAATTTGGAAGCGGAAACCATCTGCATGGCTCTTGTAATCTGGCTTGTTTTCTTTGTTGACGTAATTCGGTTTTTTATATCGCGTAAAGATGCCACTGGTATTTCACCACCTTAATATTTTTTCTTCTGATCCAGCTGAAACGTTTACTCTGATTTTGCGAATGTGCGTTTGAAATCGTTGATTGCCGCGCCAAATGCTTCGTCAGAAGGCAAACCTTTCGTAGTGCGGATAGTTTCCAAAATTTCTGTGTGGTTCGAATCCAACCAGCTGGTCAATTCAGCTTCGAAACGGGAAATATCCTGAAGCGCAATGTCATCAAGGAATCCTTTAGTCAATGCGTAGAAGATTACAACCTGTTTCTCAACTTTGATCGGGCTGTTCAAGTCCTGTTTCAGAACTTCGACTGTGCGCTTACCGCGCTCAAGCTTAGCGGCTGTCGCAGCGTCAAGGTCAGAACCGAATTGAGAGAATGACTCCAATTCACGGAACGCAGCCAAGTCAAGGCGCAATGTACCCGCAACTTTTTTCATCGCTTTGATCTGAGCTGAACCACCAACACGTGATACAGAAAGACCGGCGTTGATCGCTGGGCGTACACCCGCGAAGAATAGATCTGACTGAAGGAAAATCTGTCCATCAGTGATCGAGATTACGTTTGTTGGAATATATGAAGAAATATCGCCAGCTTGCGTTTCAACGAACGGCAACGCTGTGATTGAACCTCCGCCAAGTGAATCGTTCAATTTCGCAGCACGCTCAAGAAGGCGTGAGTGCAAGTAGAAAACGTCACCCGGATAAGCTTCACGGCCTGGTGGACGACGAAGCAATAGTGAAAGTTCGCGATATGCTGATGCCTGTTTAGTCAAATCATCATAGACGATAAGAACGTGTTTGCCTTCGAACATGAATTCTTCGGCCATTGTGATACCAGCGTAAGGAGCAAGGTACAATAATGGTGATGGCTGTGAAGCTGATGCCGTCACGACGATTGTGTAGTCCAAAGCGCCATTTTTACGGAAAGTTTCAACTACGTTACGTACAGTCGATTCTTTTTGTCCGATTGCAACATAGATACAGATCATATCCTGGTCAGCCTGGTTCAAAATTGTATCGATCGCGACAGCTGTTTTACCAGTCTGGCGGTCACCGATGATCAATTCGCGCTGTCCGCGGCCGATTGGCACTAAGGCGTCAATCGCTTTGATACCAGTTTGAAGAGGTTCGTGAACTGATTTACGTGCCATAACCCCTTGTGCAGGGCTTTCGATTGGACGGGATTTCGTTGTGTTGATCGGGCCTAAGCCGTCAACAGGCTGTCCAAGCGGATTTACTACACGTCCGATAAGTTCATGTCCTACCGGTACTTCCATAATGCGGCCCGTACGACGCACTTCATCGCCTTCTTTGATGTCAGTGAATGGCCCAAGGATGATGATACCAACATTATTGGCTTCCAAGTTTTGTGCCATACCCAATACACCAGTAGAGAACTCAACAAGTTCTCCAGCCATGACGTTGTCGAGGCCATGAGCGCGAGCGATACCATCACCAACTGTGATTACGGTACCGACGTCGTCAACTTTCATCTCTGATTGGTAATTTTCAATCTGCGCTTTAATCAGACCGCTGATTTCTTCAGCTTTGATGCTCATGTATGTCACCCTCTCATAATTTCATTTATTAACCGATCAATTGACGCTGCAGGCGAGCCAGTTTCGTGCTGACGCTGCTGTCGTAGATGCGGTTTCCGATTTGAAGACGCAATCCGCCGAGTAACGATGGATCGATGATGTTTTCAATTCGCAATGCCTGTTTTCCTACTTTTTGTGAAAACACAGTTGAAATCGAAGCGCGTTCCTCTTCCGTCAACGGACGGGTCGAGTAAACTTTCGCATCCTGGATTCCTTGTGCCTCATTGGAAAGGGCGATGTAAGCATCCACCAATTCCCCTATTTCATCCAAACGTTTACGTTCAGCAATCAATTGAATCGTGTTGATTACATATTGATTGCCTTGTTTAAACAATTCGTTGATAAGATTGATTCGTTTTTCAGATGATAGTTTCGGAGAAATCATCAGCTGATAAAGTTCAGGGGTCATGGCGAAAACTTTTTTCACTTCGCGCAGATCCTCTTCGACTTCAGCAGTTACCTGATGTTTTTGCGCCGTTTGGAACAATGCTAAGGCATAGCGTTCTGCAGCTTGACTCATTGCACTTCGCCTGCCTTCGCAATCGTTTCGTTAATCAACTGGCGGTTGTCTTCCTCAGAGATTTCTTTTTCAAGCACTTTCGTAGCTGCAAGCAATGACAATGCCACAACTTCTTGACGAACTGCCGAAATAGCTTTGTCTCTTTCGTTGGCAATTTCAAGAACTGCCGCTTCTTTCATGCGTCCAGATTCAGCGCGTGCCGTCGTGATAATTTCCTCACGAGAAACTTCGCCTTGCTTTTTGGCATTTTCAACGATTTCCTGTGCCTGTGTACGCGCGTCTTTCAGAAGGCTGCGCTGTTCATCAAGCATTTTTTTGGATTCCAGACGGCTGTTTTCTGCAGTTTCGATTTCACTTGCGATCAAGTCTTCACGCTGCTGCATTACGCCCATCAAAGGTCCCCATGCGAATTTCTTCAGCAAGAACATAAGTACAAGGAAAGTCGATAATGTTACTAAAATATCCCCTATATTTAAAAATTCCCCGGTTGCGCCGAGTGCGAGGTGATCAAAAAACACGATTGTTTCACTCCCTTCAAGAGCCTAAAATACATTTCTTCTATAGTAAGATCTTTACTTGCATTAAGATGATTTTTCAGTCGTCAAAAAATGATTCATACAAGCGTAAATGGCGAAAAACATGCCGGAGCATTCTCGCCATTTAGCTTTAATGTCTGAGTTATGTTGCTGTCCAGACTCCAACGGCCAACTCCTCGGGTCATAAGCCAGCCCAGCTGCGCGGCTTTCGCCGCTTCGCTGGTATGTCTTATGCCTTTCAGAGCTTAGCGGGCGCCTTCGCTTTTCTAAATACTACTGGTTCATAACGATGAACGCGATAACTACGGCGATGATCGGAACTGCCTCGACCAAAGCTACACCGATGAACATTGTTGTTTGAAGAACGCCGCGTGCTTCTGGCTGGCGGGCGATACCTTCAACTGTTTTTGAAACGATAAGTCCGTTACCGATACCTGCACCTAGTGCTGCTAATCCTACTGCTATTGCTGCTGCTAATAAACCCATTTTAAATTGTCCTCCTCAGGATGATTGTTTTTTTATTTTCTTTGCCCGATATGGGCGTTTTTATACTCAATGGTCGTCGCTGACTTTATGCGATAGATAAACCATCGTTAACATAACAAAGATAAACGCTTGAATTGTTCCGATGAAGATTGAGAAACCGAGCCATGCCATAAATGGCAAGAATGCTGCGACATATCCCAAGAAACCGGCTGTTGCGGCCCCTGCCAAGAGTGCGATCAGGATTTCACCCGCATAGATATTTCCGTAAAGACGCAGACCGAGTGTCAACGTATTTGCGAATTCTTCAATCACTTTAAGCGGGGCTAAAAATGGCATCGGTTGCAAATAGCCACGTGTATATCCTTTAACTCCCTTAAGCTTCAGCCCGTAATAATGGCTTAATATTATAACCGTTGCCGCTAGCGTCATGGTTACTGTTGCATCTGCCGTTGGTGACTTCCACCAAAGATCTCCCTGGACAACAATTGCAAACGGAAGACCCAGCATGTTCGAAACGAAAATGAACATGATCAGCGTAATTCCAAGAACATGGAATCGACCGCCATCTTTCCAGTCCATATTGCTTTTAATGATACCCTTCACGAAGTCCATGATCCATTCCATGAAGTTTTGCATTCCGGTCGGTTTTAAATTCAGGTTCCGTGTCGAAATGAATGCGATAAGGAACACGACAAGAGCGGCTACAAGAAGCATCATGACGTTGGATAAGTTAAACCATAGACCGAACAGCGGATCTTGCCACATTGGAGCTCCATGATCCACGATAGTTTCACCTCTCTTTCCATGTTCTTAATGGTGTTTCACGTGATAGATGATCCGTTCCGTCAAAAGGAGGATATACGGAATCATCAATCCTATTACCGTACTGACCAAGTGAATGTGCTCTGCGAATAAAATCGCTAACGCTACAGCTGCAACACCTGATGCAAACCGTAATGCCGTTCCAAGGGAACGAAATTTCGAGCCTTCAGCCACCGCCCGGTCAAATTTGTCCATTCGCCGAACCAGTATCCACATATTATAAATGCCGAACAAAGTTCCGATGATCAGACCCGCAAAGATATCCTGGTACGGAGTGAAACCCCAGCCCAGCACGAATATTGCGAGGATAAAAATGATTATCCTTTTCAGTCTTGTGAAAATCTCCCTGAGTCCATCCATTTTTTATCTGTCTCCTGATTCGAATTTTCGGACGGTCTGAAGCATTGCCCAGACGCCAGCACTGATGCCTGCGAAAAGGCAGATGATCAGAAAAAGCGGGGCGGTTCCGAACTCTTCGTCGAGCCACATACCTGTGAACGCACCGATGAGTACGGACCCGACAAGTTGTGAAAGGATGGCGCTGTAAATTGCCATCGCTTGCAAGGGACTTTTTTTCGGGTGCATGATAATCCCCTCGAAATTCGTTGATTTGACATTTTACCCCTAAAAAAGAGCAGTCGCATCAGGCTTTTACCATAAAAAATTATGTAAAAAAACCTTCTCATGCATACCCTTTGTAAGCATACAATAGGGGTAAAATCATGTCAATTGCTAGAAGTGAAAAACATCACAAGCAAAATTGGCCCGACATATTGTGGACAAAAATTCAGAACTAAATGAATCGAGTTTAAAAAATCCACATAAATATGCCGCTTCGTCGCTTTGGACTAGGCTCCCGCAATAAGCCGAGAAGAACACTCGTCTTATTGCTCCGCTCCGTCCGGCCGCGCTCCTTCGCTGGGGTCCATTTCCAGATATGGAGCAAAACAGCGAAGAGTTGATCGAAGCTTGCGAGAGCAACTCTTTGCTGTTTTGCGGAATATCGGTTACTTCAGATTATTAGTACTACTAATATAATTTATTTCGTACTGTAATGATGAAGCAATGCTTCCACAATACGAGCCGAGGCCTTGCCGTCACCATAAGGGTTCGAAGCACGGGACATCGCTTTGTAAGCTGTCTCGTCTGTCAACAACTCTTTCGCCAGTCCATAAATTGTTTCTTCATCAGTTCCGGCAAGCTTCAAGGTGCCGGCATCGATGCCTTCCGGACGTTCCGTCGTATCGCGAAGCACGAGAACGGGTTTGCCGAGCGACGGCGCTTCTTCCTGAATGCCTCCTGAATCCGTCAATATAATGAAAGAACGTGCAGCAAAGTTGTGGAAATCCAAAACTTCAAGCGGTTCGATCAAGTGGATGCGCGGGTCGCGGCCAAGCACTTCATCCGCGACTTCCCGTACAGCCGGATTCATGTGAACCGGATAAACCACCTGGATGTCGTCGTGCTCTTCGATCAGGCGTTTGATGGCGCGGAACATGTTGCGCATCGGCTGGCCGAGATTTTCGCGGCGATGGGCAGTCAACAGGATCATGCGGTCACTGCCGATCTTTTCGAGAATCGGGTGTGTATACGTCTCTTTCACCGTTGTCTGCAAGGCGTCTATCGCGGTATTGCCTGTGATATAGACTGTTTCTTCCTTTTTGTTCTCGGCCAGCAGATTCTGCGCTGATTTTTCTGTCGGCGCAAAATGAAGGTCTGCAATGACACCTGTCAATTGGCGGTTCATCTCTTCCGGATATGGCGAGAATTTATTGTGTGTGCGAAGTCCGGCTTCCACATGGCCGACAGCAATCTGGTTGTAGAATGCGGCCAGACTCGCGACGAAAGTCGTTGTCGTATCGCCGTGTACAAGCACGATATCCGGTTTCGCTTCTTTCATCACTCTGCCGAGACCTTCCAAAGCGCGTGTAGTAACTTCTTCAAGCGTTTGACGCGATTTCATGATATTCAGATCGAAATCCGGCGTGATTTTGAACGTTTCAAGAACCTGGTCCAGCATTTCACGATGCTGGGCTGTCACGGTTACAAGCGGTTCAATCGTTTCCGGATGTTTTTGAAGCTCCAATACGAGCGGCGCCATTTTAATCGCTTCAGGCCGTGTACCGAAAATAGTCATCACTTTCAATTTCTTCGTCAACAGGATCAGCCTCGCTTTATTTATGGATAGGAAAATATAATTTTTATAAAAAGTGTTGCGGTGTCCAGACTCCAGCGGCCCAGCTCCTCGGGTCATAAGCTGCCCTTCCTGTGCGGCAAAAGGCGCCGCTTCGGAAGTTCATCTTATGCCTTTCGGAGCTTAACGGGCGCCTTCGCTTTTCTATTGTCCAGACTCCAGCGGCCCAGCTCCTCGGGTCATAAGCTGCTGCAGGGCTAAAGGCTGCTCCTGTCTCTGCATCGCTGTGCTAGCTTCGAGACATGAAAAACCGTTGCATCGCTGCGCTGCTTCGTCGCAAAGAGATGGGCCCATAAACCCTGGGCCATCTCTTGCCTTCGCTTTTCTTTATTTTGTTCCGAACAAACGGTCGCCAGCGTCTCCAAGACCTGGAACGATGTAGCCGTGGTCGTTTAGTTTTTCATCAAGCGCCGCGATGTAGATATCCACGTCCGGATGCGCTTCCTGCAACGCTTCCACGCCTTCCGGTGCTGCGATGATACACATGAAACGGATTTTCACCGCTCCGCGTTTCTTCAGTGAATTTACAGCTTCGATTGCTGAACCGCCGGTAGCAAGCATCGGATCGACAACAATCAATTCGCGTTCCTGGACATCAGACGGCATTTTGAAATAATACTCAACCGGCATCAGCGTTTCGGGATCACGGTAAAGGCCGATATGGCCGACTTTCGCTGCCGGAATCAATTTCAAAATTCCATCGACCATTCCAATTCCTGCGCGCAGAATCGGCACAATAGCCATTTTTTTCCCGGCCAGCACATTTGCTTTCGCAACCTGGACCGGTGTTTCCACATCAATTTCCTGCAAAGGAAGGTCCCGTGTTATTTCAAAAGCCATCAATGTAGCTATTTCATCTACCAATTCGCGGAACTCTTTCGTTCCGGTCGATTTATCACGAATGTACGTCAGTTTATGCTGAATAAGCGGGTGATCAAAAACATATACTTTTCCCACGGCGTATCTCTCCTTTTTCCACATTATCTTCAATAGTATAACAGAAATTAAAGGCCTCGGAGCTTCTCCATAAGCATTGCGACTTTTCAGAAAGTTAAGCGACGGAATCGATTTCTTCTTTTTCCCGCACCTCTTCGCCCAGCAATAAAGGACTCCCAACGAAATTCATCCAAATAAAAAACCGGAGCAGCTGCTCCGGTTCACAAAAGATTCGCATCTTCAAGCGGCATAGGCCGGTAAAAATAATACCCCTGGCCGACATGGCACCCAAGAGCCAGCAGCTGCTGTTTCTGTTCTTCCGTTTCCACGCCTTCTGCCACAGCAAGCAGGTCCAGGTTTTCCGCCAATTGGATAATTGTGCGGACAATCGCCAGCGTATCCGGTTCGTGCATCTTGGAGATGAACGAGCGGTCGATTTTGATTTCACTGACCGGCAGCTTCTGCAGGTAGCTCAAGGAGGAATAACCGGTACCGAAATCGTCGACGGAACTGGTAAAGCCGTATTTGGTCAACTGTTTGAAAATTTTTCGGGCGGCTTCGATATCGACAAAGCCGATGCGTTCTGTAATTTCGAGCTGAATCAGTTTGCTGTCGAGCTTGTATTCCGCTGTCATATCGGCCAGGTTCGGCACGAATGAATGATGGAAGAAATGATCCGCTGAAACATTGACGGCAACCTGGTACAGCTCCAGTCCCTGTTCCTGGCGCATTTGCAGCCATTCCATCACTTGCTTCAATACATTCTGTTCAAGGACTCTGATTTTGCCGTTCTTTTCCGCTGCAGGTATAAAAACATCCGGGGCAATATTGCCGAGTTCCGGAGAATTCCAACGGGCCAACGCTTCAAAGCTCAGCACTTTGCCGGACCGCATGTCCACTTTCGGCTGCAGATGAATTTTAATCTCCTCACGGCGCAGCGCCGCAGCCAATTCGTTGGCTATACGCAGATTCCGCATCATGATCTCGTCATGCTCATTTTCATAATAGCAGATGGATTCGCCGGCCCGCAGCTTCGCTTTCGACAATGCACTGTCGGCGTAGCGTATAAGCTCCTCCACATCTTCCTGCATTGCCGTAATAATGGAAACACCGGTTTTCAGTGACAGGAAAATTTCCAGATCCCGGACGGTAATCGGTTCAGCAAGCAATTTTGCCAGCTCTTCAAGATATTCCGGAATGCCATCCAACGGCATTAGGCGGACAAGGGCCAAAGTTGAATCGGAAAAACGTGCAATAAGTGCTTTCCCCGATGAATTGGCCAGGCTGAATCGTTTCCCGATTTCCTGAATCAGCTGATCTCCGGCACGATGTCCGTATTGATCAACAACTTTGACATATTCGTCAACTGAGAAAAAAGCGACCAGCCCTTCCTTGTTCTCTTCAAGCAACGATTCCAGTTCAATCATGAAATAGTTCCGGTTGCGCAGGCCGGTTGTCCGGTCCGTATAAGCAAGTTTCAGCATTTCTTCCTGCTGCCGCGAATATTTCACTGTCAATGAAATTGTAGGCGCGATTCTTTCCAGGAAATTATAGTCCTGGACTTCCGGCACACTTACCGAAGGAAAATATATTCCCAATGTGCCGATCGTATTGCCGTCTTTATCAAGAAAAGGCACGGACCAGCTGGATCTGAATCCGTATTCCTTAGCCATGTCCCGATAATCCTTCCACAATTCATCCTGCAGAATATCTTCCACAATGACAGTCCGGCCGCTGTGATAAGCTGCACCGCATGAACCTGTTCCCGGCTCTGCGGCCTTGCCATCGATAAATTCCCTGAAATTTTTTGGCATGGACTTGCCTGCTATATCACGAAACTTGTTGTGTTGATCTATAAACAGTATCGTACAGGTGGTTCCATCCTTGAAAAACGATTCGATGATCTGGCAGACATTTTCCAGCAACGAGCTGAGCATATAGCCTTTTTCGATTCCAGTATATGCCTCCTGCTGAAGCTGAATCAGCGCTTCTTCCCTTTTACGGTCCGTAATGTTTTTCATCAGCATCAGCGTAAATTTGTGTTTCCCGTCATCTACACTGATCGGCTGGACGGTTATCTCATTCCAGAAAGGGTTAGCATTCTTATGATAATTAACGATTTCAAATGTCTCGGCCTGATCCGATTTTGCGCATTCGCGGATTTTCTGACTTACTGTCCAGTTTGTTTTTGTTCCATGCAAAAATCGGCCATTCCTCCCAATAACATCGTTTTCGGAAAAACCTGTCATATCAAAAAATGCCTGATTGGCGTAAAGAATCGGCTGGTCATCCAACTGAGAATTTATGACGACGAAGCCGGTCTGGAATTCCATGCCAAGACGGCTGAGCCAGTCAATGATTATGTATTTTTCTTTTTCCATTTTACTGTTCTGCATCCAGCACCCCTTCTTTCTATATTCTATGGGGAGAAAAATGCAGCTCCGCCTTTTCTTGACAGCAGCTGCATTCCATTATTTATATAACGGGAAGCCGGCTGTTAATTTCGCTGTGCGAAGGGCCGCTTCTTTCTTCACTGTTTCATCTTCCGGAGCTTTCAGGAGCATCGCAATAATCGAAGCGATTTCCTTCATTTCCGCTTCTTTGAAACCGCGCGAAGTGACCGCTGGAGTTCCCAGGCGGATGCCTGAAGTCACAAACGGGCTTTCCGGATCAAAAGGTATAGTGTTTTTGTTGGTCGTGATCCCGACTTCATCAAGGACTTTTTCAGCCACTTTGCCCGTCAGGTTCAATGAGCGGAGATCAATCAGCATGAGGTGATTGTCCGTGCCTTTTGAAACGATGTCGACGCCTTCGTCCATCAATGCAGCTGCCAATGCTTTTGCATTTTTGACGACCTGGTCGATGTATTCTTTGTATGCCGGCTGCTGTGCTTCACCGAATGCCACCGCTTTTGAAGCGATTACATGCATAAGCGGACCGCCCTGGATGCCCGGGAAAATCGTCTTGTCAATTTTTTTCGCAAACTCTTCTTTGCAAAGAATCAGTCCGCCGCGCGGTCCACGGAGCGTCTTGTGCGTTGTCGAAGTCACAAAATGCGCATGGGGTACTGGGCTCGGGTGGGCGCCTGTTGCGACAAGGCCCGCGATATGCGCCATGTCCACCATCAGATAAGCTCCAACTTCGTCAGCGATTTCACGGAATTTCGCAAAATCAAGCGTACGTGAATAAGCGCTTGCACCCGCTACGATCATTTTCGGTTTATGTTCCAAAGCGGCTTCACGCACTTTATCGTAATCGACCAATTGGGTTTCTTCATCCACACCATATTCCTGGAAATCATATTGCATTCCGCTGAAATTCACTTTGCTGCCGTGTGTCAAATGGCCGCCATGGTTCAGGTTCATCCCAAGAACCGTATCGCCTTTTTCAAGAAAAGCTGTATAAACCGCCATGTTCGCCTGTGAACCGGAATGCGGCTGAACATTGGCATGGTCTGCGCCGAAAATCTCTTTCAGGCGATCTCTGGCAATATTTTCCACCACATCTACGAATTCACAACCCCCGTAATAGCGTTTTCCCGGGTAGCCTTCAGCGTATTTATTCGTCAACACAGAGCCCTGCGCGTCCATAACGGCCTGAGAGACAAAGTTTTCTGATGCAATCAGTTCAATATTCGCTTCCTGGCGTTCTTTTTCCGCGTTCATCGCTTCGTATACTGCCTGGTCCTGCGCTTTAATCAATTCCATCCTGATTTCCCTCCTGTAATTGAACAATGTCACGATCATAACTTGCACGGGACCCGCCGATCAATTTGGGCCGGGTTGTAGCCGCAGAAACAATCGCATCTCCTATTAGTTTAACAGATGTCCGCACCGGAACGGCGACTCTTTTTAAGTGCATACCGATCATTGTCTGGCCGATATCGATCCCGGCATGTGCCCGGACCTCTTCAACAACCACCGGATCGTTCATATTGCTGAAAGCATAAGCGCTCATCGATCCACCGGCTTTCGGGACCGGGATGACTGCCACCGGCTCCCATCCATATTTTTCAGCTGCATGGCGTTCGACTGTCAAAGCGCGGTTGATATGTTCACAGCCCTGGAAGGCCAGAAAAATCTTATGGCGTTCAGCAAATTTCTGCAACGGTTCATACAAGCTTTCGGCAATATCCAAGCCGCCGCCTGTGCCAATATGCTGTCCGACCACTTCCGAAGTGGAACAGCCGACCACAAAAACCTGGCCTTTCCTGAACTCGATTGCCTGTTCCAGTTCACCCAAAGTTTCCTCAAGCTGCAGTTGCCATAAAGTTTGCATGCCGACCACTCCTTATTTTTCTAAGTTTGTGATTTTTTGAATCCGTTTATCGTGGCGTCCGCCTTCAAATTCCTCAGTCAGCCAGGTTCTGGCGATTTCACGCGCCAATCCCGGCCCCACTACACGTTCACCCATCGCGAGGATATTGGAATCGTTGTGGCCTCTTGTCGCTTTGGCACTGAATACGTCATGCACCAGTGCACAGCGGATCCCTTTTATCTTATTGGCTGCGATTGACATGCCGATACCTGTTCCACAAATCAATATTCCGCGATCCGCTTCCGCTTTTATCACTGCTTCGGCTACCGGAGTCGCATAATCCGGATAATCCACAGAGTCGTCTGTATGCGGGCCGTAATCTTTATATTCCATACCCATTTCGTTTAAAAGGTTGACGATTTCCTTGCGGAGAGTGTTGCCGCCGTGATCTGAAGAAATAGCGATTTTCATTAAAAGCCCTCTTTTCTTTTCAGTTAGTGCAAAAAGCCGTCTTCCGCTTTTTCACTTTGGTACCATTTTAACATCTTTATGTGAAAAATCCTATAAACGGCGAGAATGCAATAAAAACTGGGGTCTTTTCGAGGTTAGTAGCAGAATTTTGCATTTTTAGTTCAAGTTACTTCTTTATACAAAGAAGTGTGTCTTTCGGATAAATTCCATTTGCTCTCATATAAGATTTTCTTCATATGAAAAACCATCCGTCTGTCAACGAATGGCCAAATGTTTCACTTTTGCTGGTTCAATTTTTCTTCAAGCCTGTCAATCAGTTCACGCAATTCCAGGAAAGTCTCCTGATAGACCGAATAGGGACCGCCGTAAGGATCGCTGACGTCGGCCGCATGGCCCGCTACGTATTCCTTCAACGTAAACAGTCTTTCCGAAACATGCGGATGCTGTTGGCGGACAAGCTGCTTATGGGAGACGGTCATCGTTAAAATGATATCTGCCCATTCAAGATCTTCCTGCAAAAGCTGCTTGGAAATATGATCGAACGGGATTCCTTCCTCTTCCAGGACGGCACCGGCATTTTTAGAAATCGGTGCACTGCCGGCAAAAACTCCGGCTGACCGGACTTCAATGCCCGGCAACTTTTTCGAGGCCAGAATCGCTTCCGCCATTGGGCTCCGGCAGGTATTTCCTGTGCACACAAAAACAATTCTCATCACCTCACCCGCTTTCCAAATTTGTCAGCTGAACCATTTATGGTCAGCAGCTTTTTCCAACCGGTTCATCATGAAATCATTGTCATCCCGATGGACGGGTACGGCCGCCAATATAAGATCGGCATCTGTCATGTCGCATTTGCGCAGGC
This sequence comes from Planococcus salinarum, assembly GCF_007004625.1. Lineage (GTDB taxonomy): Bacteria > Bacillota > Bacilli > Bacillales_A > Planococcaceae > Planococcus > Planococcus salinarum. The sequence continues at coordinate 72,617 of NZ_VIFV01000001.1, forward strand.
TGGTATATAAGGTTTCCGGACTCAACGGAAAATGATAATCCGCTTCCGGGTATTCGGCACTGCTCAATACGGCAATCTTCTTGCCTTTCCCCTGAATGTATTCAATTGCTTTTTTGATAAGCTTGCTGTCATCCTCTATCAAATAAACCGGTGCCTCCGGCGCATAATGAGTGTATTTCATGCCGGGCGATTTCGGTCCATTCCCCAAAACCTCCGCCGACAATCGGACTGTCCCGATTACATTTTCAATCTGCTCTTTCGTCACATTACCCGGCCGCAGAATCACCGGCGGTTCGCTTGTCATGTCGAGCACTGTGGATTCGATGCCGATTTTCGTCGGCCCGCCGTCCAGAATCAACGGAACCTTGTCCTCCATATCATGATAAACATGCTCCGCCAGAGTTGGACTCGGCTTGCCGCTCGTATTGGCACTCGGAGCTGCAATCGGCATTTTGACGCGCTTCAGCAAATTGAGCGCGACCGGATGATTCGGAACACGGATACCGACCGTTTTAAGGTTTGCTGTCACATTTTGCGCAAAAAGATGCGGCTTTGACTTCATGATCAAGGTCAAAGCGCCCGGCCAAAACGCATCCATCAGCTTTTCGGCATTTTCCGAAACCTCTTCCACACAGCCCAACGCCGCTCCCTTTGAGTCCACATGCACGATCAAAGGGTTATCTGCCGGCCGGCCTTTTGCTTCGAATATCTTCTCAACTGCTTCGGCATTTGTGGCATCCGCGCCCAACCCGTAAACCGTTTCGGTTGGAAAAGCGATTATGCCGCCTTTTCGAATGATATCCACAGCCTGTGTATAAGTTTCTTCTTTATTCACATTTTTGTCCACAAATATTACTTCGGTATTCATATCAGCAACTCCCATTTCCTCAGGTTTCTGAAATATTGTCCACATTTGTGTATAACATTACAGTTATTATACCCATATTGTGCACAAGTCAGGTGATAATACTGAAAACCATCCGGTCATTTTTGTTGATATCTTTTTTAACATAGGTTTTGGCATGGGGAAAAGTGTTTTTCAGCATCTTTTCCACAGCTTCTCCCTGTCGATAGCCAATTTCAAAGCCGACGATTCCGGGTTTATTGAGCAAACCGGGAAGGTCTGCCATCATTTCAGTATATAGAGCGAGTCCCTCCTGATTGGCGAATAGAGCCGAATGCGGTTCAAAATCTTTTACACTGTCACACATGGATACAGCTTCGGAATGGGCGATGTAAGGCGGGTTTGACAGGATAACATCCCATTTCTCCCCCTGCAAAGGCTCCAGCAGGTCGCCAAGCTTAAAATCGATTTCAGCTCCGAGCTCTTGCGCATTCTTTTCCGCTGTAGCCAGTGCCGCCTGCGAAATGTCGGTCGCGGTGATTTTAGCGGAAGGAATTTCACTTTTCAAGGTTACAGCAATGATTCCGCTCCCAGTCCCAATGTCCGCGATGCTCGGTGACCCGTTCGGTATGTGCTGGCGGATCAGATTCACTGCCTCTTCAATCAGCTCTTCCGTTTCCGGCCGTGGTATGAGCACATCCGGGTTTACCGAGAAACGTCGTCCGTAAAATTCTTCAAAGCCCGTCAGATGCTGTACAGGCGTGCCTTTGGCGTGCTGTTCGATCAGCTTCCAAAACTCAACTTTGTCACTTTCCGCCATTTCATCGCGCATTGATGCCAGAAGGCTGGCCTGACTGAGCCCCAGCACATGCCGAAGCAGAATGCCAGCGGCTGCTTCCTCGCGGCCATTGTCCCGTAAATAAGAAGAAGCCCGGTTAAGGGCCTCAAAAATTTTCTCTGTACTACGCATTGTTTAAGCTTTCCATTCTGGCTGATTGTTCTTCCACAGTCAGCGCGTCGATCAATTCATCCATCTTGCCTTGAAGAATCTGGTCCAGTTTCTGGATCGTTAAACCGATGCGGTGATCTGTAACCCGGTTCTGCGGATAATTATACGTCCGGATTCGTTCTGAACGGTCCCCTGTCCCAACTGCCGATTTTCGGACAGCATCGTATTCCGCCTGGGCTTCCTGCTGGAATTTATCGTAGACGCGGGCACGGAGAACTTTCATGGCACTCGCTTTGTTCTTGATCTGTGACTTTTCGTCCTGGCAGGTCACGACAGTATTTGTCGGAATATGCGTCAACCGGACAGCTGACATCGTCGTATTGACCGACTGTCCACCTGCACCGGACGAAGCATACGTGTCCACACGGATATCGTTATCATGGATTTCAACTTCCACTTCTTCGACTTCCGGCAAACAAGCCACTGTTGCAGTCGAAGTATGGATGCGTCCGCCGGATTCCGTCTCCGGAACACGCTGTACGCGGTGCGCGCCATTTTCGAATTTCATCTTGGAGTATGCACCTTTTCCGGAAATCATGAAAACAATTTCCTTGAAGCCGCCAAGGCCCGTAGCAGATGAATCCATAACGGTCACTTTCCAGCCCTTCGATTCTGCGAAACGGGTATACATGCGGTAAAGATCTCCGGCAAACAATGCCGCTTCGTCTCCACCTGCTGCCCCCCGTACTTCCATGATGACGTTCTTATCGTCGTTCGGATCTTTCGGGATCAATAAAACATGGAGGCGTTCTTCAATTGCTTCCACTTTTCCTTCCAGTTCGTTGACTTCCTCTTTGACCATCTCGCGCATGTCCGCGTCCATTTTATCATCGAACATTGCCTTTGCTTCAGCCAATTGTGCTGTCAGGTCTTTGTATTCGCGGTAAGCTTCAACCGTTTCCTGAAGGTCGGATTGTTCTTTGGAATAGTCACGCAGTTTGTTGGTGTCCTGGACAATTTCAGGATCACTTAATAATTCATTCAAACGGTCGTATCGATCTTCAACAGCTTGCAAGCGATCAAACATCGCCGTCACCTCAATTTCCTTTTACTATTTTGTGTTTCTTCTAGATATATATTTAACTAAAATAAATAATTAGTTTGTTTACACCGCTTCGGCGCTTTGGACAGTGCAAAGATTATGCTCCTGCGCCCTGCTCGTCGCAAAGGAGGCGCCATCTTCGTTTGGCGCACCTTGCCTCCCGCAATAAGCCGAGAAGAGCACTCGTCTTATTGCTCCGTCGGCATTCGCCTGCTCCGGAGCCGCGCCAGCGCTAGAGAAATCTCTAGAGATATGGAGCAAAACAGCGAAGACGCCATGGGGAGCAACGCTCTTTCATGTCTCGAAGCTAGCGAAGCGATGCAGAGACAGAAACGGAGTTGGCTTTCCAACTTCGTTTCGACGAAGTGCGAATTCTTCAGGTGCTCCTGCATCGCTACGCTGCTTCGTCGCAAAGACTTAGCCTCGCAAGCGTCGGCTAATGTCTTCGAAGCTGTTTTGCGGAATATCGGATTCTATAGACTCTTTTTTTAACTTTCTTCTATTATATACTCTACCGTATTTATTCGGAAACGGTAACGCCTGTTGGTACTTCGTGGTGATGGCGGCATCTTGGCTCGTAGGCTTCCGATGCGCCTACCAGAATGGTCGGGTCGTCCGAGCCGGCAGGTTTTCCGTCAATCAGGCGCTGGGTGCGGCTTGCGGGAGATCCGCATACTGTGCAGACAGCCTGAAGCTTCGTTACCTGCTCGGCGATTGCGAGCAGAGACGGCATCGGACCGAATGGCAACCCTCTGAAATCCTGGTCCAAACCGGCCACGATGACCCGGAAGCCGTGATTGGCCAGTTTCTGGACGTTTTCAATAAGGCCATCATCGAAAAATTGAGCTTCATCGATGGCAATGACATCAAATTCATCCGTGATATATTCCCACATTTCTTCGGAATGTGAAATCGGAAGCGCGATGACTGTTGTTCCGTTATGCGAGACAACCGCTTCTTCACTGAAACGATTATCGATTTTCGGTTTGAAAACCGCGATTTTCTGTTTGGCGAATTGCGAACGGCGAACGCGGCGGATCAGTTCTTCCGACTTACCGGAAAACATGCTGCCGCAAATCAATTCCACCCAGCCTGTCTGTTTCATTACGTACATTGTAGGGACCCCTTTCAAACGCATGGTTTGGTCTAATACTATCTATTGTGAGTTGAATAAAAGAATTAACATTCATATAGCGCTTCGGCCATTGTCTTCGAAGCTGTTTTGCGGAATATCGGTCACTATAGATTATTATTCCGTCTTATATATAGTATTAATAATACCTAATTTCGGCATCGATTACTGCATTTATTTCATTTATGTACATGGTTTGCCGATAAAATGGCAAAAAAAATCCTGCCCGGCGATTTCGCGCAAGGCAGGTATTTTTGTGTCCAGACTCCAGTGACCCAGCTCTTCGGGTCATAAGCCACTTTGGCTATGCGGCTGAAAAGACGCCGCTTCGCCAAATCGTCTTATGCCTGTCAGAGCTTAACGGGCACTGTCGCTTTTCTACTTTACTCTTCTTCGTTGTTGATTTCTTCTTTAAGACCGTATTTTTTGTTGAAACGGTCAACTCGTCCATCAGCAGCTGCGAATTTCTGGCGGCCAGTGTAGAACGGGTGGCACTCCGAGCAAAGTTCTACTTGGATGTTTTCTTTTACAGAACCTGTTGTAAAAGTGTTCCCGCAAGAACAAGTTACTGTTGCTTGTTTGTATTCTGGGTGAATTCCTGTTTTCATGTGTTTTTCTCCTCTCGCCCTGAACCATCCGGAACAGAGTTTAATCTATTTTACTATTGCCTTACACGGTTCTTGAGACCGTATATGCAATAGCTTTGCTTTGACTCACTGATACTATCTTAACAAGATTCGATCCTTATTGCAAGAAATTAAATCATCTTTTTCGATGAACGATGGGCTTTCATTTCAGAAGTCAGCTGCTCAAAAAATTCATCGTTCGTTTCAGTCTGATTTAATTTTTTCAGGAAACGTTCCGAAAAGTCATACGAATCCGAGAAGGTTTTGCGGATGGCCCACAGCTTGTCCAGTTGCTGCTTGCCGATGAGCAATTCCTCTTTGCGCGTCCCTGAACGGCGAATGTCCAAAGCCGGGAAAATGCGGCGTTCGGCCAGGCTTCTGTCGAGATGAAGCTCCATATTACCGGTTCCTTTGAATTCCTCGTAGATCACTTCGTCCATGCGTGACCCCGTTTCCACGAGGGCAGTGGCCAGAATGGTCAGGCTGCCGCCTTCTTCAATGTTGCGGGCAGCACCGAAAAATCTTTTCGGCCGGTGGAACGCTGCAGGGTCAATCCCTCCTGATAGCGTGCGCCCGCTTGGCGGAATCACTAGATTGTATGCGCGGGCCAGCCGCGTGATTGAATCCATCAGAATAACGACATCGCGTTTATGTTCTACAAGGCGCATTGCGCGCTCCAACACCAGCTCCGCAACTTTTACATGGTTTTCGGGAATTTCATCGAATGTGGAGGAAACTACATCTGCATCCACTGAACGTTCGATATCCGTCACTTCCTCCGGGCGCTCATCAATCAGCAGAACAATCAATTCCGCTTCAGGATGGTTGGTGGTAATGGAGTTGGCAATTTCTTTCAATAACATTGTTTTTCCTGCTTTTGGCGGTGCCACGATTAAACCACGCTGTCCGAAACCGACCGGCGACACCAAATCCATGATGCGGGTGGATAAGTGGTCAGACGAAGTTTCCAGGCGTATATGACGATCCGGATACAAAGGCGTCAATCCCGGAAAATGGACCCGCTCTTTGGCTACTTCAGGATCTTCTCCGTTTACTGCTTCAACTTGCAGCAAGCCGAAGTAACGTTCGTTCTCTTTGGGCGGACGCACTTTCCCGGATACCTTATCGCCATTCCGCAAGTCGAAACGGCGGATCTGGGAAGCAGAAATGTAGATGTCCTGTGAACTCGGAGAATAATTGATCGGCCGCAGGAAACCGAAGCCTTCGGACTGGATGATCTCCAGTACACCTTCCATAAAGAAGAAACCTTCCTGTTCGGCACGGGTTTTTAGAATCGCGAAAATAAGTTCCTTTTTGGTCAGCTTGCTGTAATTTATCAGTTTGTATTCTTTTGCCAAATTGTAAAGTTCTTTCAGGGTCATATTCTCCAAAGCGGAAATTGTAATCGTCGACATATCTCAGGACACCACTCTTATTTATATTTTTTGGAAATGAAATTCGGGGTTATATAAGTTGAATTAAGAATCCATAGAAGACGATATTCCGCAAAACAGCTTGCTTGCCTGGGGGCTCGCGCTGAGCTAACTCGGTCTCGTTTCACTTCGCTCGAAACACAGTTGGAAAGCCAACTGCGTTTCTGCTCCCCTGGGCGTCTTCGCTCTTTTGCTCCATATCTATGAAACTTTCTCTGTCAAAGCCACCTCCCAAGCGCCGGAGCGGCTCAGGAGCAGGCGAATGCCGACGGAGCAAAGACGAGTGTTCTTCTCGGCTTATTGCGGGAGCGAAGGTCGCCAAACGAAGATGGCGCACCTTTGCGACGAGCAGTGCGCAGGAGCATAATCTTTGCCCTGTCCAAAGCGATGAAGCGATTACAGATACTACTCTATTATTCAACTTATATAGATAGAAATTCAGAAGATAGTAAAGAAGGAGCCCGGCTTTTATGCCGGACTCAATTTGAAGTTCGTTCATTAATCATTCATCACGAGATTCGGTTTTTTCTTCAAGCTGTGGCGCCCTTCCACAAAGCGGACAGTACCTGATTTGGCACGCATGACCAGCGTATGGCTTTCCGCAAAGCCGCCCTTGAGCTGGACGCCGCGCAGCAATTCTCCGTCTGTGACACCGGTTGCTGCGAAGATTGCATCGTCACCTTTTACTAAATCATCCATCTTCAGGACCTTATCGACGTCGAGGCCCATGTCGATGCAGCGCTGCTTTTCTTCTTCATTCTGTGGCATAAGCTTTCCTTGAAGCTCACCGCCGAGACATTTCAATCCCACGGCCGCAATAACTCCCTCAGGCGCTCCACCAATACCGAAAAGAATGTCCACGCCTGTTTCATCAAATGCCGTGTTAATGGCGCCTGCAACATCCCCATCGTTGATGAGTTTGATGCGTGCACCGGCATCACGGATCTGCTGGATGAGTCCTGCATGGCGTTCACGGTTCAGAAGCGTAGCCACCACATCTTCGATATCCTTGTTTTTGGCTTTCGCCACGGCGCGCAGATTGTCGATGACTGGTGCATTGATATCAATTTTCCCCACTGATTCCGGGCCGACTGCAATTTTATCCATGTACATATCGGGTGCATTCAGCAGATTCCCACGGTCGGCAATCGCCAATACTGCAAGCGCGTTCCACCCCCCGGCTGCAACAATATTCGTTCCTTCGAGCGGATCCACCGCTACATCGACTTCCGGTCCAATGCCTGTACCAAGCTCTTCCCCGATATAAAGCATCGGTGCTTCGTCCATTTCGCCTTCACCGATGACGACGACACCTTTCATCGGAATTGTATCGAATACTATTCTCATGGCAGTCGTCGCTGCATCATCCGCTTCAATTTTCAGGCCGCGGCCCATCCATCTGGCGGACGCGATTGCCGCTGCTTCTGTAACACGCACTAGTTCCATCGATAAACTACGTTCCATACTATTTTTTCCTCCTGTTCAGCTATATATATATATGTTCCCATCATTATAACATATATTGTTAAGCCAAATCCGCGTTAATTGGCGTCTGAACTAAGGTCTGATTTCGTACTGGTCACCGGGTCGATTGTCTCTCTGCGAATCTCCGCACCCAAACCGCGCAGTTTTTCGACGATCTCTGAATATCCGCGTTCGATATGATAAATCTCACGGATTTCTGTTTCTCCGTCAGCCAACAGGCCGGCAATCACCAATGCGGCTCCTGCCCGAAGATCGGATGCAACGACTGTGGCTGAAGTGAGTGGCGTAGGGCCGGTAATGATTGCCGCTCTTCCTTCAACACGCCCGCTTGCATTCATCCGGCGCAATTCATCGATGTGCTTGAATCGTGCCGAGTAAATGGTGTCCGTAATCATTGAAGAACCTTCTGCCTGTGTCATCAGCACCGAAAATGGTTGCTGGAGATCTGTGGCAAACCCTGGATACACCAATGTTTTCACATCTATCGCCTGCAGGTTTTCAGGTTTCGGTATATGGATCGATTCGTCGCTTTCCTGTACATCTACACCCATTTCCCGCAATTTGGCAGTCAAGGCTTCCATGTGGAACGGAATGACGTTATCAATTGTGATGCCGTCGCCTGCTGCTGCAGCCAGAATCATGAATGTTCCGGCTTCAATCCGGTCAGGGATGATCGTATGGTTGGTGCCATGCAATTCTTCAACACCATCGATCCGGATGATATTGGTTCCCGCACCTTTGATTTTCGCGCCCATATTGGTCAACAAAGTCGCGACATCAATAATTTCAGGCTCTTTTGCCGCATTCTCAATCGTTGTCTGGCCTTTTGCCAGCACAGCCGCCAGCATAATATTGATGGTGGCACCCACTGAAACGACGTCCAAATAGATTTTTGCCCCGCGAAGTTCATCCGCACGCAGGTAAATGGCGCCATGTTCGTTCGTTACTTTCGCTCCGAGGGCCTCAAAACCTTTGATATGCTGATCGATTGGACGAGGTCCAAGGAAACAGCCACCCGGCAAGCCGATGGCCGCATGTTTGAAGCGGCCGAGCATTGCGCCCATCATGTAATAGGAAGCACGCAGTTTTTTAACATTGCCATTCGGCAAAGGCATATCAATCATATTCGTCGGATCGATGCTCATTGTACCGTCTTCGAAACTGACTTCGCCACCGATTTCTTCAAGAATATTTTTTAATGTCCATACATCCGAAATGCCTGGTAACCCTTCAATCTGAACAGGTGAATTCGCCAAAATCGATGCGGGAATCAATGCCACCGCGCTATTTTTTGCTCCATTGACTTTTATCGTCCCAGACAAGCGCTTACCGCCTGTAATTTTATAAACGTCCATCATAATTCTCCTTTATCCTACTTCCCCGTTCGGCGGAAACGGCAGTTGCCGTTCCCCTCCAATCGGAGAAATCCGGTTGGTCCAGTTTGACTCATGCATTCCGGACCCGGTTTCCACATTGTATTTTATCCCGTATTAACGGTCAGCAGGACTCCCGCTTCGCCGAGCGGAAGATCAACTTGTCCTAAAAACCTGATTGGATCAACTGACATTCAGCAGGGAACTCGCCCAACTGGATGAAGTTTCCCATTATTTTTCTGTCCGTTTTTCCCAGTCAGCCAAAAATGCTTCGATTCCCTTGTCCGTCAACGGGTGCTTAAACATTTGCTCCATTACCTTGATCGGCATTGTGCCGATATGCGCGCCATTCAAAGCTGCTTCCGTCACGTGTTGCGGGTGGCGGATCGAAGCTGCAATAATTTCCGAATCGATGTCGTGGATTGCGAAAATTTCTGCAATCGTTGCGATCAGATCCATGCCGTTATGGCCGATGTCATCAAGACGGCCAAGGAACGGTGATACATAAGCCGCGCCAGCGCGTGCTGCAAGCAACGCCTGGTTGGCGCTGAAGATCAACGTTACGTTGACTTTTTTGCCTTCTCCGGCAAGAACTGCACAAGCTTTCAGGCCGTCTGGCGTCATTGGCAGCTTCACGGTGATGTTCGGTGCCAGGTCAGCCAGTTCACGGCCTTCCTTGATCATGTTTTCTGCGTCCAATGCGATAACTTCGCCGCTGATCGAACCGTCGACCAATGCTGCGATTTCTTTCAGGCGGTCATGGAAAGAGACGTTTTTCTCTTTTGCCACCAATGATGGATTTGTTGTGACGCCCGATAGGATGCCCCACGAATGTGCTTCTTTGATTTCGTCAAAATTTGCTGTATCGATAAAAAATTTCATTTATATTTTCCTCCTGTAGTACGGAAAAAAGAGAAGGCGCTTTTTTCCGCTTCTTCTCTCTTCCATCTATTTTCAAACTGTCCTGATTACGCTTTGCCCGAACTTCCGAACTCGCGCATTTTGCCGATTACGGTATTCTTGATCGCTTCACGTGCAGGTCCCATATATTTACGCGGGTCGTAGACAATTTTGTCGTTGGCCAAGACTTCGCGGACCGCTTTTGCAGAAGCGATTTGGCTTTCCGTATTCACATTGATCTTCGCTGTTCCAAGTCCAAGCGAACGCTGAATATCTTTGATCGGAATTCCTGTACCGCCGTGAAGAACAAGCGGCACGTCACACAGCTGTGAAATTTCTTCCATTTCCTTGAACCCAAGATTCGGTTCGCCTTTATAAGGGCCGTGAACCGAACCAAGTGCCGGAGCCAGGCAATCAATTCCTGTCCCTTCGACCAATTTTTTGCATTCCTGGGGATCGGCATAAATAACGCCGTCAGCGATGATGTCATCTTCCTGCCCGCCGACAGTGCCAAGTTCCGCTTCCACAGAAACATTATGTTTGTGTGCATATTCCACTACTTGCTTGGTAATTTCAATATTCTCTTCAAATGGATGGTGGGATGCGTCAATCATTACTGAGGTGAATCCAGCATCGATCGCTTCTTTGCATTTTTCAAAACTTGAGCCATGGTCCAAATGGATTGCCACGGGCACCGTAATTTTATAATCATGCATAAGGCCTTTCACCATGTTTACAACAGTGGTAAAACCGCCCATATAACGGGCTGCTCCTTCAGACACTCCACAAATCACAGGAGAATTTTCCTCTTGTGCAGCCTGCAGGATTGCCTGTGTAAACTCCAGGTTGTTCAGATTGAACTGGCCGATCGCGTATCCTTCTTCTTTACCTTTTATCATCATTTCTTTCATTGAAACCAATGCCATGCCAAACTTCCTCCTCAGCGACTAAATAAAGCAAATACCTTCCCTATCATAACAAAAAGGTGTTCCATCCGCCACTTCCTAGTGTATCAGCCGTCTAACAATTTCTTTACAGTCTCGCGCAATTCGAATACATCGAATGGTTTGGTGAAATGGCGGACCGCTCCCCAGGTTTTTGCCTCTTCAATTAGATTGAGTTCACCATAGGCGGTCATCATCACTACCTGAATCTCAACACGTTCCTGTTTCATCCGCTTCAGTATTTCGATGCCATCCATCCCCGGAATCTTCATATCCAACAGGACCAGATCCGGACGCTCCACATCAAAGACCTTCAAAGCTTCACGCCCGCTTCCGGCTGTCAGTGTTTGAAAACCTTCCTTTGAAAAAACTTCCTCCAGCAGCATCCGGATTCCCGGCTGGTCGTCCACAATCAAAATCGACTTCAAGTTGTATCCCTCCTGATTTTCCATCCTGTTTCATGTGCTTCTGCTATACTTTTTTTGAGGTGAGAGATTTGAAAATACTGTCCGAGCAATTGAACGGTCTGTTCCAGCGCATCGCGCAGCAGGAAGAAGCGATTGAAGATATCGCCCGCCTCCTGGCCCAGGCTGCCGTTGGGGAAGGCACAATCTTTATTGCCGCCTTCGGTGAAATGAAAGCTGTGGCCATAGCCGCACTTGAAGGAACCGAACCGCTGCCATCTGCGCGCGAGTGGAAACCCGAAAGCCATCTGACAAGCGCAGACCGTGTCTTCATTTTAGCAAAAAAAGACGAAGGAGAGGAACTCGCGGGCAGATTATCCGATGCCGCCATTCCTTTCGCCATGCTCTCTGCGGAATCCTGGCAATGCGACCTGCCGGAAGTCATGCTGTCACTCGGCATTGATAAAGGCATCTTCCCCGCTCAAAGCGGCGTCACGGTCGTTCCGCACGCAATGGCGGCACTGTATGTCTACCACAGCATCAGGGCAAAGATGGATGCAATGTTGCGTGAAGAATCGTATTAAACGAGAAAGCCTTTCCGGCAAGTTCTGTCGGAAAGGCTTTCGTTTTTCTTATTTATTTGCTAATGAAGCACGAATGAATTCACGGAAGAGCGGCTGTGGCCGGTTCGGACGTGATATGAATTCCGGATGGAATTGGCATGCCACGAACCAGGGATGGTCTGCAAGTTCAATGATTTCTACCAGGCGGCCGTCCGGGCTTGTGCCCGAGAAGATAAAGCCGGCCGCTTCGAATTGTTCCCGGTATTCGTTATTGAACTCATAGCGGTGGCGGTGGCGTTCGTAGACCAACGACTCGCCGTATGCTTCATGCGCTTTCGATCCCTCCTGCAACTTCGCAGGATAAAGGCCAAGGCGCAATGTGCCGCCGAGGTCTTCGATATCTTTTTGTTCCGGCAATAAATCGATGACCGGATAAGACGTCTTCGGATTCAATTCCGAAGAATGGGCATCTTCCATTCCCATCAGGCTGCGGGCGAATTCAACGGACGCCAGCTGCATGCCGAGACAAATACCGAAGAACGGAACATTGTTTTCACGGGCATATTGGGTTGCGACGATTTTGCCTTCCACGCCACGGTCTCCGAATCCGCCTGGTACAAGGATGCCGTCACAATTCTTCAATTTCTCTTCTGCATTCTCTGCGTTGATGTGTTCGGCATTGATCCATTCCACTTCAATATCGGAATCGAAGGCGAAACCGGCATGTTTCATCGATTCAACAACGGAAATATAGGCATCCTGCAACTCGACATATTTACCGACGAGTCCGATGCGGACTGTTTTCTTAAGTGATTTCACTCCTTCCACTAGCGCTGTCCATTCGGTCATGTCCGCTTCGGGCGCTTCGATGCCGAAGTGGTCCAAAACGATCTGGTCCATATTCTGCTCCTTCAAACGAAGAGGGATTTCATAAATCACATCGACATCGCGTGATTCGATGACTTCTTCCGCTTTGATGTCGCAGAACAAAGCAATCTTATCTTTCATGTCCTGCGGCACCGGATGTTCCGTACGCACGACAATCAGGTTCGGCTGAATACCGAGGCTGCGCAATTCTTTGACACTGTGTTGCGTCGGTTTTGTCTTCATTTCCTTTGCGGCACCGAGGTAAGGGATCAGTGTACAGTGGACGTACATGACTTCCTCACGGCCAAGATCTGATTTCATCTGGCGAATTGCTTCCAGGAAGGGCAGGGATTCGATATCCCCTACAGTTCCGCCGATTTCTGTGATGACCACATCCGCTTTTGCCGTTTTCGCGGCACGCAGCAGGCGGTCTTTGATTTCATTGGTGATATGCGGGATTACCTGAACGGTTCCGCCAAGGTAATCGCCGCGGCGCTCTTTTTGGATAACTGTCGAATAGACTTTCCCCGTCGTCACATTCGAGTATTTATTCAAGTTGATGTCGATGAAACGCTCGTAATGGCCAAGATCCAAATCCGCTTCCGCACCGTCATCGGTTACGTATACTTCTCCGTGCTGATAAGGGCTCATCGTGCCCGGATCGATATTGATGTATGGATCGAATTTCTGGATTGTGACGTTCAATCCTCTGTTTTTCAATAAACGCCCCAGTGAAGCGGCTACAATTCCTTTTCCGAGCGATGATACTACCCCGCCGGTAACAAAAATATACTTTGTCATGCCTGTTTTCCTCCTTGATTTTTAGAAGCGAATTTTAAATTAAGTTATCTAAGTTCTAATAATTTGTTAGTCGCTTCGTCGCTTTGGACAGAGCAAAGATTATGCTCCTGCGCACTGCTCGTCGCAAAGGAGAGCCATCTTCGTATGGCTCTCCTTTGCTCCCGCAATAAGCCGAGAAGAACACTCGTCTTATTGCTCCGCTACGTCCGGCGGCGCTCCTTCGCTAGGCTCCACTTCTAGATATGGAGCAAAACAGCGAAGAGTTGACCGAAGCCTGCATGGGCAACTCTTTGCGACGAAGCAGCGCAGCGATGCAGGAGCATAGTTTTTAAATCCTCCGGCAGTCAGCGTCGCGACGTCCTGTCCCGCCGACTGCACGACCCACATCCTGTGGGCTGTTTTGCGGAATATCGGCTGCAATAGATTATTAGTTGAACTTTTATAGCCTGGGAAAAAATAAAAAGCGCCCCGCCTGCTGCGTGCAGAGGGAGCGCATTAACTGTACGAATCATTTCTCCTGTTTTAAGGAGCCCAATAAAATCTTATCCAGTACAGCGATTAAAGTCAAGGTAAAAAAATGTTCTGATTACTTCGACTCTTCGTCGTCTTCTTCATCTTCGTCGTCTTCTTCATCAATGATGTTTCCATCAATGTCTTCAACCAGGACGTCCACGTCTTCTTCATCCTCATCTTCGTCCTTTTCAGAATCAAAGTCGATGACGCCTACTTCTTCGCCGAGTTTCGGTGTAACATCTTCGTCATCTTCTTCATCGAAGTCATCGAAGTCAAGTTCGTCTTCCATTTCAAGATCCATACCTTCGAATTCTTCATCGTCCGCAACTTTGGCTTTCTTTTTGCGGGCTTTGACAGTCGGCGCGGATTCTTCCTCGATTTGTTCAACCGGGTACCATTCACGAAGACCCCAACGGTTTTCCCCAAGGATCAAAAAGCGTCCGTCAATATTCATATCCGTATAAAATTGCACAAGGCGCGATTTCATGTCAGCTTTTGAAAGATCGAGCAATTTTTCAATTTCCTCGACGATTTCAGGATACGTTTTTGTTTCATGGGTTTCTGCCAATAATGCATATGTTAAGTCTACAAACGACTCTTCAATCAGTTCTTCTCTGGATAATTCACGTAATTTCAATTAGCCCACGTCCCTTCTTCTCTCTTAACTCCATTCATTATATACAAACTGTCTGCAGTCCGCTACCGTGACTTGTTTTTTCTTTTCCCAAGTTCCTTCCACCCATAATAGAACAGGTATAAGGACAGGATGATTAACGGAATCGAACCCAAAGCTCTATTGTACAGGAAAACGATCAATATGATACAGACAATGATTATAAGGTAATTGACGTACTTCGGCATAATTAATCATCCTTTGGGGCCCGCTTGCAATTTCCTTCTATTATAACCGAATTTGCTGAATATATCGAATGGCTATAAAACGTAAGGCGAAGAATTATTCAATTAATCAGGGCGAGTTGTGGAACGTCCGCATTTTTTTAATCGCCCGCATTTTTTTTTAATCGCCCGTATTTTATTTTAGTCGCCCGCAAATTTTTTTAATCGCCCGCATTTTTATTTAAACGCTCGCAAACCAAAATAATCGCACGCAAGTTGCTCAAATCCACTCAAAGCACCATATTCCCATAGGAAAAACCCGCTTGCACGTTCTGCAAACGGGTTTCCCAATAAAAGCCTACATATTGCGGCGATATTGGCCGCCGACTTCGTATAATGCAGTCGTGATCTGGCCGAGGCTTGCCACTTTAACAGTTTCCATCAATTCTTCAAAGATGTTGCCGCCTGTTTTGGCGACCTGTTTCAGGCGCTCAAGCGCTTCGTCCGAGTTGTTGCGTCCCTGGAAGGCACGCAGTTTATCGATCTGTGCTTCTTTTTCCTCTTTTGTGGCACGGGCAATTTCCATCGCGTTGATGTCGTCGTCCGACTGCGGATTCGGGTTCAAATACGTATTGACTCCGATGATCGGCAATTCGCCTGTGTGTTTCTTCATTTCGTAGAACATCGATTCTTCCTGAATCTTGCCGCGCTGATACTGCGTTTCCATTGCACCCAGAACGCCACCGCGGTCGTCGATGCGATCAAACTCCAAGAGAACCGCTTCTTCCACCAACTGTGTCATTTCTTCGATGATGAACGCGCCCTGCAGCGGGTTTTCGTTCTTCGACAAACCGTGCTCTTTTGTGATGATCATCTGGATCGCCATCGCGCGGCGGACTGATTCTTCCGTCGGCGTTGTGATCGCTTCATCATACGCATTCGTGTGCAGCGAGTTGCAGTTGTCCTGCAACGCCATCAATGCCTGCAGCGTAGTACGGATGTCGTTGAAGTCGATTTCCTGCGCGTGAAGGCTGCGCCCGGAAGTCTGGACGTGATATTTCAGTTTCTGGCTGCGTTCATTGGCGCCGTATTTGTCGCGCATGGCAACTGCCCATATGCGTCTGGCCACACGGCCGATTACCGTATATTCCGGATCCAGTCCGTTCGAGAAGAAGAACGACAGGTTCGGTGCAAAGTCGTCGATGTTCATGCCGCGGCTCAAATAATACTCAACGTATGTGAAGCCGTTTGATAGCGTGAACGCCAGCTGTGAAATCGGATTCGCTCCTGCTTCCGCAATGTGGTAGCCCGAAATCGACACCGAATAGTAATTGCGCACTTTGTGGTCGATAAAGTATTGCTGGATATCGCCCATCATGCGAAGCGCAAATTCCGTTGAGAAAATACACGTATTCTGACCCTGGTCTTCTTTCAGGATATCCGCCTGAACTGTACCGCGTACCACTTGCAGCGTCGCTTCACGGACTTCCGTGAATTCCTCCACTGTCAGCGTGCGGCCAAGCTCTTCTTCGCGTTTTTTGACTTGCTGATCGATCGCCGTGTTCATGAACATCGCAAGGATGATCGGAGCCGGTCCGTTGATCGTCATCGAAACGGAAGTCGATGGCGCGCATAGATCAAATCCGGAATAGAGGGTTTTCATGTCGTCCAGTGTACAGATTGAGACGCCCGATTCTCCGACTTTTCCGTAGATATCCGGACGGTGATCCGGATCTTCTCCGTACAAAGTTACCGAATCGAATGCAGTGGACAAGCGTTTCGCATCATCATCTTTGGACAGGTAATGGAAACGGCGATTTGTGCGTTCCGGCGTTCCTTCACCCGCAAATTGCCGTTTTGGATCTTCTCCTGCGCGTTTGAACGGAAACACGCCGGCAGTATAAGGGAATGAACCCGGTACGTTTTCCAGATAAACCCAGCTTAAAATTTCGCCGTAATCAACGAATTTCGGCAGGACCACACGCGGCACTTTAATGCCAGACAGGCTTTCGGTACGCAAAATTGTGCGAATTTCTTTGTCGCGCATCGTCGTGACGAACTCGTCTCCTGCATAAGCTTCTTTCAACGCATCCCAATTATCCAGAATTCGTTTCGACTCAGCCGTCAGCTCTTCCCGTACACCGTCAGCCAGCGATTCGAGGGATTTCACCAATGCATCATCCGGCGCTTTTTCTTTGACTGCTTCGATTGCGCCTTCCAATTGGAAGAGGCGGCGGGCGAAGGCAGACTGTTCTTTGGTTTTTGCGTGGTGGCCGCGAACCGATTCCGCGAGTTCCCGTAAATAATAGCGGCGGTCATTCGGAATGATCAAGTTCTCTTTTTGGGTTTTTGCGAATTTTTCATAATCCGTCTCCCAATCGGTGCCACATTTTTCATTGACGGTTGAAACCAGTGCCGCGAACAATGAGTTTGTCCCTTTATCGTTGAACTGGCTGGCAATTGTGCCATAAACCGGCATTTTGTCCAAATCGTCTTCAAAACGCATATGGCTGCGCTGGAATTGCTTTTGGACCTGGCGCAGTGCATCTTCTGAACCTTTGCGCTCGAATTTATTGATGACAATCAAATCCGCGTAATCGATCATATCGATTTTTTCGAGTTGCGACGGTGCGCCGAACTCACTTGTCATCACGTACATCGAGACATCGGAGAAGTTGGCGATTTCAGCATCGCCCTGTCCGATTCCGCTTGTTTCCACGACAATCAGGTCGAAGCCGGCAGCTTTGACTACATCGGTCACATCACCGAGAGCTGCGGACAGTTCAGTGCGGGAGCCGCGGGTTGCAAGACTTCTCATGAAAACACGTTTGTTGAAAATGGCATTCATGCGGATCCGGTCGCCAAGCAGCGCTCCGCCTGTTTTTTGTTTAGTCGGGTCAATTGACAGAACCGCAATATTCTTGCCGGGCAGTTCAGTGAGGAAGCGGCGGATCAATTCATCCGTCAGGGAGCTTTTCCCCGCTCCGCCTGTGCCTGTAATACCAAGGACCGGTGTATTTTTTGACGATTTTCTGACCGTTTCCATCAATTGGGCTGTATCGCCGCCGCGTGTATGGGCTTCTTCTGCGGCAGTGATCAGGTTTGCCACTGTAACTGGGTTTTCTGGAGACAGATTTTCCAGTGAAAGATTGTCTTTGACCGTGGAGAAATCACATTCTTCCACGATTTCCGTAATCATTCCCTGCAGGCCTTTTTTGCGGCCGTCTTCCGGTGAAAAGATACGGGCAATGCCGTATTCTTGAAGTTCCTTGATTTCGCGCGGCAAAATGACTCCGCCGCCTCCGCCATAGATGCGGATATGGGGAGCGCCTCTTTCCTGCAGCAAATCATGCATATACTTGAAGTATTCCACATGGCCGCCCTGGTAAGAGGAGATTGCGATGCCCTGGACATCTTCCTGGATAGCTGCATTGACCACTTCTTCAACTGAGCGATTGTGTCCAAGATGGATGACTTCCACCCCGCTTGCCTGAAGAATGCGGCGCATGATGTTGATGGATGCATCGTGGCCGTCAAACAGCGCGGATGCCGTAACAAAGCGGATATGATTTTTCGGCTGATACGTTTTTGTTTCCTGGATTGTAGCCATTTATGAGTAGCCCCCTGGTATCGAGATTTTTTCCCCTGCCATCCCCTGCAAAAGGAATTTCGTTTGCATTTTGATAAATTCTTCTATGGTGAAATCGTTCAGAGCCC
This sequence comes from Planococcus salinarum, assembly GCF_007004625.1. Taxonomy (GTDB): domain Bacteria; phylum Bacillota; class Bacilli; order Bacillales_A; family Planococcaceae; genus Planococcus; species Planococcus salinarum. Next base: position 91,107 of record NZ_VIFV01000001.1, read on the forward strand.
AGCGGCGGAATGCCCACATCTGGCCCTGGACGAATAAATGATGGGACGCCAGTACAATTTCCTTCGGTGTCAGATCCACTTGTCCCCGCTCCGCGCATTCAGTCAACAGGCGCGCGAACAGCCCAACCATTTCTGTTTCCTTTTCCAGTACATATCCCAGTGCGTCCTTCGGCAACGATTTCGACTCCTGATACATCACCACAAATTCATCCTGCATGTCGTCGATCAGGCCGTAATAATGTTCAAGTGCCGTCACCAGCACTTCCCATGAGCCGTTTTCCATATCGATCGTGGCAAGGCGGGAATGGACTTCATCATAGATCGAATCACAGACCAAATAGAGGACGTCTTCTTTTGTGCGGATGTATTCATACAAGGTGCCGATGCTGAATCCGGCCGCTTTGGCGATTTCCCTTGTCGTAGTCCGGTGAAAGCCCTTTTCTTTAAAAAGCGTGACAGCGCCGCGGATCATTTGCGCTCGGCGCTTTTCGATCAGGCTTTCATCTTTAACGGAAGACTGTATTGCACGCTTTTCATTCATAGGCCTGCCTCCGATTATTTTGTGACCATACGGGAAATGACCAGACGCTGGATTTCCTGTGTGCCTTCATAGATTTGCGTGATTTTCGCATCGCGCATAAAGCGTTCGACCGGATAATCTTTTGTATAGCCGTAGCCGCCGAATACCTGAACCGCTTCAACAGTGACGTTCATCGCTGTATCGCCGGCCATCAGTTTCGCCATTGCGGATTCTTTGCTGTACGAGTATTTATTCGACTCGAGCCATGCAGCCTGATAAGTCAACAGACGTGAAGCTTCGATCGAAGTCGCCATGTCCGCCAATTTGAATGAAATGCCCTGGTTTGCAGCAATCGGCTTGCCGAATTGTTCGCGTTCTTTCGCGTAACCAATCGCAGCGTCCATTGCGCCTTGTGCAATTCCGACTGCCTGTGCAGCGATTCCGTTGCGGCCGCCGTCAAGCGTCTGCATCGCAATTTTAAAGCCCTGGCCAAGTTCGCCCAGCATGTTTTCTTTCGGTACGCGGCAGTTGTCGAAAATGATTTCCGTAGTCGGGCTTGAACGGATGCCGAGTTTCTTCTCTTTTTTGCCGACAGAAAAGCCAGGGAAGTCACTTTCTACGATAAACGCTGTTGTTCCTTTGTGTTTAGAAGTTGGATCAGTGACTGCAAAGACGATGTAGATGTCTGCAATGCCGCCGTTTGTGATGAAGATTTTCGAACCGTTCAGGATCCAGTGGTCGCCGTCTTCTTTGGCATTCGTTTTCATGCCGCCAGCATCAGAACCGGAAGCAGGTTCAGTCAGGCCATAAGCACCGATTTTCGAACCTTCCGCCATCGGACGAAGGAATTTCTGTTTCTGTTCTTCTGTTCCGAATGTGTATACCGGCCATCCCGCAAGTGAAGTATGCGCTGAAAGCGTTACGCCTGTAGACGCACAAACGCGGGACAATTCTTCGACTGCGATGCAGTAAGCCAGGTAATCGGAACCGATTCCGCCGTATTCTTCCGGCCAAGGAATCCCTGTCAGGCCAAGCTCCGCCATCTTATCGAAAATATCGCGGTCAAACCGTTCTTCTTCATCGCGTTCTTCTGCTGTCGGTGCCACTTCTTTGTTTGCAAAATCGCGCACCATTTTACGGATCATTTCATGTTCTTCACTTAATTTAAAATTCATTTTGATTTTCCCCCTGCTATTTTAGTAATTGCTTGCTGATCACGATTCGTTGAATTTCGCTTGTGCCTTCATAGATTTCCGTCACTTTCGCGTCGCGGAATAATCGCTCCACCGGATAATCTTCGGTATAGCCGTAGCCGCCATAAACCTGTATTGCTTCAATCGCGATGTCCATCGCAGCTTTCGAAGCGAAAAGTTTCGCCATCGACGCTTCTTTGTTGCAGTCTTTGCCCTCGGAGTAAAGATTGGCCGCGTTATAAACCAATAATTTGGCAGCTTCAACCTTTGTCGCCATATCCGCCAGCTTAAAGGCGATGCCCTGCTGCTGCGCAATCGGCTTGCCGAATTGTTCGCGCTCTTTGGCGTATGCCACCGAATACTCGTAGGCAGCTTCGGCGATGCCGAGCGCCTGAGCCGCGATGCCGATACGGCCGACGTTCAGGTTTGCCATGGCGATACTGAAGCCTTTGTTTTCCTGGCCCAGCATATTGCCAGCCGGCACGCGCATATTGTCGAATGTCAACTGCACCGTGCGGGAACCGTGCATCCCCATTTTCTTCTCATCCTTGCCGATGATAAGGCCGGGATAATCCTTTTCGACAATAAATGCCGAAATGCCGCGTGAACCGGATTCCGGTTTGGTCGAAGCAAAGACGATATACGTGTCTGCTTCACCGCCGTTTGTGATAAACACTTTTGAACCGTTCAATACAAAATCATCACCGTCACGGACTGCTCGTGTTTTCAAGCTTCCGGCGTCTGAGCCGGCAGCGGGTTCCGTCAAGCAGAACGCACCCAGGTATTCACCGCTGGCAAGTTTCGGGACGTATTTTGTAATCTGTTCTTCCGTGCCAAAATTCAAAATCGGATTTGTCCCGACTGAAGTGTGGACCGAAAGGATGACACCGATGACGCCGCTCACTTTCGACAACTCATGGATGGCTGTGATATAGCAGGTGAAATCCATTTCCGAGCCGCCGTATTTCTCCGGCGCTGTGATGCCCATCAGGCCCAAACCGGCCATTTTCTTTAATATTTCGTGTGGAAACTCACCGGCTTCCATCTTATCAATGAAAGGTGCAATTTCTTCTTTTGCAAAATCACGCACCATATTGCGCATCATTTTTTGTTCATCTGTAAAATGCAAATCCATAGCGGGTTCCTCCTCGATTAAGTGTATTCGTAGAATCCGCGTCCTGTTTTCTTGCCAAGCCAACCGGCTTTCACGTACTGGCGCAATAATGGGCTCGGGCGATATTTGCTGTCGCCAAATCCTTCATGCAGAACTTCCATTATATACAGGCAGGTATCCAGTCCAATAAAATCAGCCAGCTCAAGCGGGCCCATCGGATGGTTCATGCCCATCTTCATGATGCTGTCGATCGCTTCTTTCGTCGCGACGCCGTCCTGAAGCGTAAATACCGCTTCATTGATCATCGGCATAAGAATACGGTTGGAAACGAAGCCGGGAAAGTCATTGCATTCCACCGGAGTCTTCGATAATTCCAGCGTCATTTCTTCTATTTCTTTATACACTTCGTCCGTTGTCGCCAGGCCACGGATGATTTCGACGAGCTTCATGACCGGCACCGGGTTCATGAAGTGCATGCCGATCACTTGCTCAGGACGGTTCGTTGCAGCCGCAATTTCCGTGATTGGCAGTGAAGACGTGTTCGTCGCCAAAATGGCGTGTTTGGGCGCCACTTCATCAAGTGTCTTAAAGATTGTGTGTTTGATTTCCATATTTTCGACAGCCGCTTCGATGACGAGGTCGGAGTCGTGTGCATCTTTCAAATCCAAAGAAGCTGTGATGCGCCCCAGAGCCGCTGACTTTTCTTCTTCCGTCATACGGCCTTTTTCCACGTTGCGGGAAAAATTTTTGGTTATAGTGGCGATTCCACGCTCAAACGCTTCCTGTTTCATGTCGTTCAATTTCACATTAAATCCTGCCTGTGCGCAAACTTGCGCGATGCCGGAGCCCATTTGACCGGCTCCGATCACCATTACGTTTTGAATTGCCATTCTTATTTTTCCCCCTTAGGAACTTCGATCATGACAGCGTCGCCCTGTCCACCGCCTGAGCAGATTGCGGCAATGCCGATTCCGCCGCCACGGCGTTTCAATTCATATGCCAGCGTCAGGATGATACGCGCTCCGCTTGCGCCGATCGGGTGGCCGAGTGCGACGGATCCGCCGTTGACGTTCACTTTTTCCGCATCCAAACCGGCAATTTTCGAGCTCGCGAGCGCGACTGCTGCAAATGCCTCATTGATTTCGAATAAATCGATTTCATCCAAAGATTTGCCGGTCTTTTTCAACAATTCATTGATGACGAGACCCGGCGTTTCCGGGAAGCGATGGGGTTCCACTGCTACTTCCGTATGAGAAAGGACATAAGCCAAAGGTGTTTTTCCGTCCCGTTGCGCACGCTCTTCGCTCATCAATACAAGCGCAGCTGCACCGTCATTGATGCCGGGTGCGTTTCCTGCTGTAATCGTGCCGTCTTTGCCGAAGGCCGGTTTTAATTTTGCAAGGGCGTCTGCCCTGGTGCCTTCGCGTGGTGCTTCGTCCTGATCAACCTGAATCGGGTCACCTTTGCGCTGTTTCACTTCAATCGGTGTGATTTCTTCAGCAAAATGGCCTCTTGCTCCAATCGCGCGCTCATGGGAACGGGCAGACCATTCATCCTGCTTTTCACGTGTCAGGCCGTGTTCTTCTGCTGTTGAGTTTCCGTATGTGCCCATATGGACTTTGTCCGGGTGGAACGAACATGACAACCCGTCATGGACCATTCCGTCGATCATCTGCGCATCGCCCATGCGAAGTCCCCAACGGGCTTTCGGCAGGTAATAAGGTGCATTCGACATGGACTCCATTCCGCCGGCAACAATTAAATCTTCGTCGCCCAGTCGGATGATCTGATCAGCCATGGTCACAGCACGCAGGCCGGATGCACAGACTTTATTGATAGTTTCCGATTTAACATTATATGGAATGCCGGCTTTGTAGGCAGCCTGCCTTGAAGGAATCTGGCCCTGGCCCGCCTGTAAAACGTTCCCCATGATAACTTCCTGTATATCTTCCGGTTGGACTTTTGCACGGTTCATCGCTTCTTTGATCGCTGCCGCGCCCAGGTCACTGGCTGTCAATGAACTCAGGCTGCCTCCGAATTTTCCGAATGCTGTACGTGCACCATCAATGATAACTGTTTTTGCCATAATAAATTCTCCTCCCGTTTTGTAAACGTTTTCAAGTGGAATGAAAAAAATTTAAATTATACTTCAATTGACTTTCATTAAATAGTGCCGGTTTATAACTTTGCTCCTGTCTCTGCATCGCTGCGCTAGCTTCGAGACATGAAAGTGCGTTGCATCGCTCAGCTTCGCCTCGCTAGCTTCGTCGCAAATAAATCACTAATCTTCTATAAATGGTTCCACTGTAAACGTTGCCTCTGCATCGTTCGGCTACGCCTCACTAGCTTCGAGGCAAACGATATAGGCGAATGACGTTCGCCTATATCGTTGACCGAACGCTCGCTCGACAAGTAGTCATGAAAAAAGGGAGCTTTTAAACTCCCTCTCTTATCTTTCATCTTATAGAATTTTCGTGATTTTAGCAATACTTATCCCGTTTTAAAGGTCAGTAAGACTCCCAGTGAATGGAGTTTCCCTTTATTGGACGATGGTTTCTTCCGGCATTGGTGTTTCGTTGCCGAAGATCGACATTTCAAGAAGTTCGGCAACATCGTAAGTGCCAACCGTTTCTTCCACTTCCTTCGCTTTTGTTCCGTCTGACAGCATTGTCAGGCAGTACGGGCATCCGGAAGAGATCATTGTCGGGCTGACTTCGAGTGCCTGCTCGGTACGCGCAACATTGACGCGGTGTCCGGCATCTTCTTCCATCCACATCAATCCGCCACCGGCTCCACAGCACATTCCGTCCTGGCGGTTCCGGACCATTTCAACCAGCTCGACGCCTTCGATCGATTTCAGGATCTCACGCGGTGCGTCATAGACATCGTTGTAGCGGCCAAGGTAACAGGAATCATGGAACGTAATCATCTCATTGACTGCGTATTGCGGTTTCAGCTTGCCTTGCTGCAGGAGTTCAAACAGCATTTCGGTATGGTGATAAACTTCAGCCTGGAAGCCGAAATCCGGGTATTCGTTTTTGAAGATGTTGTATGCGTGCGGATCAATCGTAACGATTTTCTTGATGTCCGCTTTTTCGAACTCTTTGATATTCGCTGTCGCAAGCTCCTGGAACAGGAATTCGTTCCCAAGACGACGCGGTGTATCTCCGGAGTTCTTTTCTTTATTGCCCAGAATCGCGAATTTCACTCCCGCTTCGTTCATCAGACGAGCGAATGACAACGCAATTTTTTGAGAGCGGCTGTCGAATGAGCCCATTGATCCGACCCAGAACAGGAATTCAAATTCTTCTCCGGCTTTGTTCATTTCTTTGACAGTCGGGATATGAACGTCTTCACGCGCATCTCTCCAATTTTCTTTATCTTTGCGGTTAAGGCCCCAAGGGTTACCCTGCTTCTCGATGTTAGTCATCGCGCGCTGAGCATCTTTGTCCATTTTCCCTTCAGTCATAACCAGGTAACGGCGAAGGTCGATAATTTTATCAACGTGCTCGTTCATTACCGGACATTGGTCTTCACAGTTACGGCAAGTCGTGCATGCCCAGATTTCTTCTTCAGTAATAACGTCGCCGATCAGGCTCGGGCTGTATAGGTCATCGATTGAGATGCCTTCAGCGCCGGCAGCCACTGCCAGCTGGTTTCCTTGCGTGTTGCCGAATGCCATTGCCGGCACCCATGGTTTTTTCTGGGTCATCACTGCACCCGTGTTCGTCAAATTATCACGAAGTTTTGTAATCAGGTCCATTGGCGACAGCATTTTGCCTGTGCCGGTCGCAGGACACATATTCGTGCATCGTCCACATTCCACACAAGCGTAGAAATCGATCATCTGCCCCTGGTTAAAGTCGGTGATTTTTCCGACGCCGAATGAAGGCATAGCGTCCGGATCTTCGTCGTCCTCTTCCATGTCTTCAAAATTGATCGGCTTCAAACGGCCGACGTGATCGGTACGGTGGAACCAGGTATTGACCGGTCCGAAGATCAAGTGAGCGTGCTTCGATTGCGGTACGTAGACAAGGAATGTCAACAGGAACAACAAATGTGCCCACCACATAATATAGAAGATCGTTGCAGCAGCAGTTGCAGACAAGCCTGCAAAGAGCATGGCAAATACAGATGCAACCGGCTCTGTCCAAGCTGTCGGGTGGTCCTGCCAAATCATTCCTGCTCCGTTTCCGACAAGAACTGTAACCATCAATCCGCCGATAAAGATCAGCACGAGACCGGCTTTCCATCCTCGCTTCAAACGGACCAGTTTTTCAATATATCTTCTATAGAATGCCCAAACAACGGCAACCAGAATTGTCAGCGTCACAATTTCCTGGAAAAACGTGAATGCCGGATAGAGCGGCCCCAGTGGCAAATGCGATCCTGGTGACAAGCCTTTGATGATAAAATCGATTGCACTGGCCTGCACCAACAGGAAACCATAGAAGAACATGACGTGGATTGCACCACTTTTCTTATCCTTCAATAATTTTTTCTGTCCAAATACGTTGACCATAACTTTGCGGACACGTTCGTTGAAATTGTCCTCGAATTCCACTTTCTTGCCAAGCTGAATGTAATCATAGCGCGACTTCAACAAGTAAACGAATAGATAAACCGCGTATATTGTCACAGCCAGGAACAAGATCCAGTTTGCGATGAGCAATGGCTCCATTGAGACTCCCCCTTAAAATATATTCCATAAAATCCTTATACAAAGTTTACGTGAACTCCCATCGATTGTCGATGCTTAGTTCTATATTAAAATATGAATGAGCATTCAGTCAATAGTTCTATTGAAAGGGTTTACATATATTTCGGATATTGTGACGGTTTTCGGATTGTTCTCCCTCGCAAGTTCAGCTTATTGAGTATCCAAGGTCGAGCGTTTGGATCAAAAATCTTACATGGAATAAAATCGCCCTTTTTTGGGGGAGTTATCCCCTGAGTTTATTTTCCATAAAAAAAAGCACCGCTCAATGCGGTGCCGGGTTCCGATATCTTCGAATCGCTTCAGTGGTTGCTTTGAAAACGGTTTTGCCGATATGGCGGCCGAGTTCCGAGATGGGGCCGGCGTATTGAAAATTGCCGCCCTGCTGGGTTGCAGCAACGAGCAGACTGTCCGTCGGCGTACCGGTCGCAATGGTGCCGGTGAACGGGTCGATCACTTTCTCTTCCTGAAAAGCTTTCGTCTTCGCTTCGGTCGCCGTCATCATAGCCTGAAGGAAGGCTTCTTCCGCCAGTGTTCCGTTGACGAATATCCAGGTATTGACGGTGCCGACCTTTTTCCTGCGCTCTTTTAAATGGGTCATCGAAACGTCGGTCCCATTGCCGGCGCCTGCTGTTACAGCGACAACAATTGAACCGCCTTCGAATTCACAGTTTTCAAGGACGACTTGCCCGACATCCACAGCCGTCATCATCGCAACGGTATCGGTGGATTTAAACCCTTTTCCTTCAATGTAGAAAGTCAATTCTTCCACCGTATCACTGACTCGGTAGTTTTCATCAACACGGCGGTTCATGAACGTGGTAAACCAGCCCGATCCGGCATTTATGACTGCCGAAGAAACGGTTTTCAGTGGCGCGGCGCTTCGGTAAAGCACCATTTCCGAAGAAACGGAAAAATCTTCTTTTGTAATCTTCTGCTCGACTGCCTGCCGGTCGACACCCGGCATCAATGTAATCTGCGGCTTGGGCAGTTCCGGATGCGGATGGGTCGCGACTCTTGTTCCGTAAACTTCTCTGATTTCTTTTTCCTTCACCACTTCATGCGGCTCACCGATGGCGGCGATTCCGCCCTGGTCGAGCAGCAGCAGGTGATCGCAATACATCGATGCCAGGTTGATGTCATGAAAAATCGATACGATGGTCAGATCCCTTTCGATTGCCTGCCGTTTGATGGTGTCAAGCAGTTCCTTTTGATGATTGATATCCAAATGATTCGTCGGTTCATCGAGCAACAGGATCGAAGCATTCTGCGCAAGTGCCTGGGCAACGAAAACGCGCTGCTGTTCCCCGCCGGACATATGGTCAATCGCCGTATGTTCATAGCGGCTGATATCCATCATTTCCATCGCTTCCACCACGGCCGCTTCATCTTCTGTTGACCAGGAAGAAAACCAGCCGCGCTGATGCGGATACCTGCCGAGGGAGACGGTTTCCCGGACGGTATGGGAGAAAGCGTGGGCGTGAAGCTGCGGCAGCACAGCCATTTTTTTTGCTAGCTCTTTTGTTGCGTACTGCCATAATTCCTTGCCGTCTATCTCCACCGTTCCGGAAGCCGGCTGCAGAATGCCGCTCATCAATTTCATCAGCGTCGATTTGCCGCTGCCATTCGGACCCAAAATTCCGAGCATTTTTCCTTTATTGACCGTGAATGTGGCGTTGTTCACAATATTCTTTTCACCATAGCCGCCACTCAGGTGGTCCACTTTCAACATATTAAGCCACCCCTTTTCGCTGGCGGAAAAAGACGAATGCAAATACGGGGGCCCCGATAAACGCGGTGATGACCCCGATCGGCAATTCCGTCGGAGAAATGATCGTCCGTGACACCAAGTCGCAGACGATCAATAATGCAGCGCCGTTAATGAATGACAGCGGCAGAAGATGGCGGTGGTCTGATCCCCACAGCAGCCGGGTGATGTGCGGGACCACCAAACCGACAAAGCCGATAGTTCCGGATACCGCCACTGCGGCCCCAGTCAAAACAGAGCCGCCGATCAGGATGACCATCTTGCGTCTTCTCACGTCGACACCCAGATGCCTTGCCCGGTCTTCACCGAACAGCATGGCGTTCAGTTCGCGGCGGTTCAGCCATAGCAGGAAAGAACCGATCACAATAAATGGCAGGGCCATCTGCACGTAGGGCCAACCGCGCATCGACACACTGCCGAGCAGCCAGCCGATGATTTGGCGAAGTTCTTCTCCAGTCAACGCGATCATCAGGGAGATGATTGAACCCAAAAACGAACTGAAGATGATTCCCGTCAGAATGACTGTTTCCATCTTCATCGAACGGTCCACCATCTTTGCAAATCCAATGACCGCAAGCATCGTCAGAAGCGCACCGAGCATGCTCATGACCGGCAGCGTGAAACTCCCAAGAAACGGGATGGAAATTCCGAAAAACAAAGTCATGACCGCCCCCACCGAAGCACCGGAAGAAACACCCAGTGTATAAGGGTCTGCCAATGGGTTTCTCAAAAGACCCTGAAAGGCGGCACCGGCAATCGCCAGCGCCGCTCCCACAAGACCCGCAAGTACGACTCGCGGCATACGGATATTCCATAAGATATTGGCGGCTGTTTCATCCAATGAAGGATTCCATAAAACCGCCGGTGATATAGACACCGTGCCAACTGTCAGCCCCAGCAGTATTGCTCCCCCCAGTAACAGGAAAGAAACAGCATAGGCCAGCCAGCTTTTACTCACTGAACACCTCAGGGTAGACTGCCTCTGCCAATTCCAGCAAACCTACCGTCAAGCGGGGGCCGGAACGGGTGACCGCATCCGAGTCGATATTATACACTGCATCTTCCTTCACCGCAGTGATTTCCGAGAAGCCGCCGCGTTGTTTGATTTGTTCAACTGCTTCCGGATTGTAACCGCCTTCCGTGGTAACAATGACATCCGGATTTCCGCTGACAATCGCTTCCGGATCCATGCTCACCCATCCTTCCTGGTCGCCCGCCATATTTTCTGCGTTGATCATCGACAGCATTTCATCGATGAACGTTCCGCTGCCTGTTGTATAGATATCCGGCTCGCTTCCAACTTCCACAAAGACTGTTTTCGGATCTTCAACCGCTTCCGCCTGTTCGGTAATACTATCCACCTGAACCTGCATTTCCGTGACGAGCGCATTCGCTTCATCGGTGGCACCTGTGGCCTGTCCGATTACAGTGATGGAATCATACACTTCTTCGAAACTTGTTTCGTTATTGACGACATACACCGTGATTCCGGCATCGCGCAATTGCTGCAGGCCGGTCTCCCATGTGCTGATGCCGGATTCGTGTGAAATGACTAGATCCGGCTCAAGGCTGATGACTTTCTCGACATTGAATTCCTGCCCGCCGATTTTTTCTACATCTGCCGTTTCTTCCGGGTAGTTATCATAGTCGGACACGCCGACCATTTTGTCAGCAAGACCCAATTCATAGGCAATTTCCGTTGTCGAAGGAACCATCGACACAATTGCCTGCGGTTCTTCTTCTATCACGACTTCGTCACCGAGTGCATCAACGAGGGTCACAGGAAATTCCACTTCCGCAACTTCTTCCGGCGGCTCTGCCGGTGTTTCGATTTCAGATTCTTCGATTTCCTCATCTCTATCAATTTCCTGTTCTTCAATTTCCTGTTCTTCAATTGTTCCGTCTTCTCCGCCGCATCCTGCCAGCAGTACTGCTGCCAATCCTGCGCTCATACCAAACTTCCAAAATTTCTTCATATTGGTTTCCTCCTATGTGTTTTTTTGCGGTTCAGCACCGAATCAGCGGAGGGGGGCCGCTGATTCGTGGCTGAACCAAAATAAAATCCCCCGCAGCTATGCGAGGAATTGAAAGGACGCCATAAAAAGACATGTGCATCCAGCCTGTCCTCGCAAGCTAATGGGTGATTCATAAAGGCAGGTCTCCTGGCTTGTGATCATCGCACACTGCACCTTCCCGGAACTTTGTTCCAGTGGCATTTGCAGACAGCTCACACTTACAGTGGCGGGACCGCGCCGGAATCGAACCGGCTTCCCTTTTAACTCATGTTCTTAGACATAAGCACCTTTATGATTGGTATGAAGTTTTTATTATTTAAGATGAAATAAACAGATACAATAACCGATATTCCGCAAAACAGCTCCGCGTTCCTGGGGGCTCGCGCTGAACTAACTCGGGCTATTCGCCCGAGTGGATTTCAGCACTTCGCCTGGTCCCCATGGAGTCTTCGCTGTTTTGCTCCATTTCGTTAGAGACTGCTCTCAGCGCTGGCGCGTTTCCGGACTGGGCGAAGCAATAAGACGAGTGGTTTTTTCGGCTTATTGCGGGAGCCTTGTCCTGAGCGCCGAAGCGTTGTATCTAAGATAAATCTTTAGTTCAACTTATATAGTTTATTATACAGAATTTTTCAGGAATGTCTCTTACATTTTATCGGGTGCTTCGACTCCGACCGTTTTTAATGCATTGGCAAGTGTCGTTTTGACGGACGTGATCAATGCCAAACGGGCACGGGTCATATCGCCATTCGAAGGATCCAGAACCTTATTGGCATTATAGAAGCTGTGGAAATGGGATGCCAGTTCATGGATGTAAGCCGTCACACGATGCGGCGCGCGCTGTTTCGCGGCATCCGCAATGACCTGCGGGAAGTCGCCGATTTTTTTCAGGACATCGATTTCTTTTTCATCCGTCAATAGATCCAGGTGTTCGGTCGAAGCAGTAAAGCCCTGTTCTTCTGCCTGGCGCAAAATCGAACAAATGCGTGCGTGTGCATATTGCGAATAATAAACCGGGTTTTCATTGGATTGCGACACTGCAAGATCCAAATCGAAATCCATATGCGAATCGCCTGAGCGCATAGCGAAGAAATAACGGACAGCGTCCAGGCCAACCAGCTCGACCAGTTCGCGCATCGTCACGGCTTTGCCGGTACGTTTGCTCATTTTCATCTTTTCGCCGTCTTTGTACAATTGCACCATTTGGATGATGCTCACTTCGAGTGTGTCGCGGTCGTAGCCGAGCGCCTCGATTGCAGCTTTCATGCGCGAGATATAGCCGTGATGGTCCGCTCCCCAAATATTGATCAACTTATCGAAGCCACGTGCAAGTTTGTCTTCGTGGTAAGCGATATCAGGCATCAGGTACGTATAAGTTCCATCATTTTTAATCAGGACGCGGTCTTTGTCATCGCCGAATGTTGTCGAGCGGAACCAGGTTGCACCGCCTTCTTCATAGATATGGCCATTATCACGCAATTTCTGCAACGCCACGTCAATTTCGCCTTTTTCGTACAATGAGGTTTCAGAAAACCAGACATCGAATTCGACGCGGAAATCCGCCAGATCCTTCTGCAGTTTCGCGAGTTCCACTTCAAGCCCGTGCCTGCGGAATTCCGCATAGCGCTCTTCGTGGCTCATGTGCAGGAATTTATCACCGTGTTCAGCGACAAGTGCTTTTGCGATGTCGATAATGTCTTGTCCGCGGTAGCCGTCTTCCGGCATGCTTTCTGTCCGCCCAAGCTCCTCGAAATAGCGCCCTTCAATGGAAAGCGCCAGGTTGTTGATCTGGTTACCCGCGTCATTGATGTAATATTCACGGGATACGTTATAACCCGCAAGATCCAGCACGTTGCACAGCGAATCGCCGACTGATGAGCCGCGCGCGTGGCCAAGGTGGAGATCGCCTGTCGGGTTGGCCGAGACGAACTCGACCTGGACCTTTTCGCCTGCACCTGAATCTGAGCGGCCGTAATTTTCCTTTTGTTCCAGCACGGTTTTCACAACATCCAGCAGATAATCTTTTTTGATGGTGATGTTAATGAAACCGGGACCGGCAATTTCAATGTTCTCGATGTTCGCCGATTCTTTATCGATGTTTGCCACAATCGCTTCTGCAATGACTTTTGGCGCTTTTCTTGCCACGCGCGTCAATTGCATCGCAATGTTGGTCGCATAATCCCCGTTCGATTTGTCTTTCGGCGATTCCAGATGGACATCCACCGGATCCGTTGTCAATTCCGCTTTTTGCACGGCTTCCGCGATTGCCGATTTAATGGCCTGCTGAACTTTTTCAACTGCATTCATTTTGTAGCCTCCATAAATTGAATTTCCATTTCATACTCGCCGGCAAAATCTGCACCGAGCGCCAGATCATAACGGACTTTAAAATGACTGTCGCCCACCGATAATTCATGTGCGGTCGTCGTCAGCATGAACGAACCCTGCTCGTTCGTCAGGTTTCCGGTCTGCTCTTTATGCAATAAAAACGGTAGCCTCATCTGCAGGCCGCCGCTTCTCATGATCACCGCTTCTTCTTCAGTGAATTTCACAATGGTGCGGATTTCAAGCTCATCCTGCTGCTCACGGTATTGAAGGTATTGGCGGTTGTTTTTTTCCGTCAACGTCCCATGCGCCTGCAGTGTCATCACTTGATCGTCCATATCCGGCTGGCGGATGGTCGTTGTCAGTCTGATGTCCACTGATTTTTCCATTTCTGCCGCCTCCCCGTTTGTTGATAACCTTTATATTATAGCGCGAGAGAAGCGCGTTTATCAATTAATTGTTTATCAGCGATTTTCGGCGGTTTATCGGCGGTTTATCAGCGGTTTTTTCGGGTTTATCAGCGATTTTCCGTTGTTTATCAGCGGTTTTTCAGTTTATCGTCGATTTTTTCCGGTTTATCGTCGATTCCTACCCTTTTATCGTCGGTTTTTTCCGGTTTATCGTCGATTTCAAGTCGTTTATCGTCGATTCCCAATAAAATCCGCAAAAAGCCGACCAAATTATTGGCCGGCTTCATTCATACGATTTTATTTAACCCAACCCAATATCATTTCACGCATCAGCTTGCTTGCGGTATTCGCTGTCTGGTCGGAATGGTCGTAAACGGGTGCCAATTCCACCAGGTCGAATCCAACAACGTTGACGCCGGATGCAGCGATGGCGTGGATGGATGCCAGCAGTTCGCGGGATGTGATGCCACCTGCGTCGACGGTTCCTGTGCCCGGTGCGTGCGCCGGATCCAAGACGTCCATGTCGATCGTCACGTAGACATTGCGTCCGTCGAGCGTCGGCAGGATTTCTTTCAGCGGCTCAAGAACTTCGAACTTCGAGATGTGCATGCCTTGTTCTTTTGCCCATTCGAATTCTTCTTTCATCCCTGAGCGGATGCCGAATGAATAGACATTTTGCGGTCCGATATGGTCCGCGATTTTGCGGATCGGCGTCGAATGTGAATATTCTTCGCCTTCGTAGTTTTCACGCAGGTCGGTGTGCGCGTCGAAGTGGATGATCGCCAAATCGTCGTACTTGCTGGCGACAGCCCGCATGACCGGCAGAGAAACCAAATGTTCGCCGCCCATGCCCATCGGAATTTTGTCGTCTTTCAATAAGGTATGAACGTAAGTCTCGATTTCAAGCAATGATTTTTCCGGATTGCCGAATGGCAACGGAATATCGCCCGCATCAAAGAACTTAACGTCCTCGAGTTCGCGGTCCAGGTACGGACTGTATTCTTCCAGTCCGATTGACACTTCACGGATTTTGTTCGGACCGAAACGGGAACCGGGACGGTAGCTGACTGTCCAGTCCATGGGCATGCCGTACAATACCGCTTTTGACTCATCGTAATTCGGATGGCTTTTGATGTATACTTTGCCTGAGTAAGTTTCGTCGAATCTCATATTTTATTCGCCTGCCATATCTTTCACGAATTTAGGGAGCGCAAACGCCGCGGTGTGCAGCTCCTTCGTGTAGTATTTTGTTTCGATATCATGGAAACGTTCAGCCGGCACATTCAACGGATCGTACTTTTTCGAACCGATCGTGAATGCCCACAGCCCGCTTGGATAAGTTGGAATGTTGGCCAGGTACAATTTCGTAATCGGGAAAATTTCCCGCACGTCACTTTGGACCTGCTTGATCAAATCACCTTTGAACCAAGGGTTGTCCGATTGCGCCACGAAAATACCGTCTTCTTTCAACGCTTTCGAAATGCCGGCATAAAATCCTTTGGAGAATAAATTCACAGCCGGGCCGACCGGTTCAGTCGAATCAACCATGATGACGTCGTATTCGTTGTCCGATTCCGCGATGTGCATGAAGCCGTCCCCCACAATCACTTCCACGCGCGCATCTTCAAGGCCGGATGCAATCGATGGCAGAAATTTCTTCGAGTACTCGATCACTTTGCCGTCGATATCGACCAGCGTCGCTTTCTTCACAGAAGGGTGCTTCAGGATTTCGCGGATCACGCCGCCGTCACCGCCGCCGACAACAAGCACATTTTCCGGGTTCGGATGAGTGAAAAGGGGCACGTGTGCAACCATTTCATGGTAGACGAACTCGTCTTTTTCCGACGTCATGACCATGCCGTCAAGGAACAGCATATTGCCCCATTCCGCCGTTTCAGCCATCTCCAAATATTGAAAATCCGTCTGCTCCGTATGAAGCGTCTTGTTGATCTTCATCGTAATTCCGAAATTCTCGGTCTGCTTTTCTGTGTACCAGAATCCTGCCATCTATAATCAAACTCCTTTTTCCATTATATTAATCACTTAAAAAAGTATAAGTGTTTTGGGCGAAAGTGCAATACAATTTTTCATACAGTCCTCTTTACCCGACTGGTGCAATATTATTCAGGAAAATAAGAAAAGCGGAAGCGGCCATGTAGATGGGCGCTGAAGTCTGGACATCGCAATACTGGTTTATAAGAACCTTCACATTAATAAAGCTGTGCTCATTCTCCAGTTAAAAAGGCTTTCTGTACAGAGAATATTTTCCCTCCACAGAAAGCCTTTTTAATCCTGTTAAGCGAAGAAAGTGACATGAGGCATTGGGCTTGGGTTTACTCACAATCGCTCACGGCACTTGCTTGCCGACAGGTGTCCTAGCTTTCTATTTTAAAAAGCTGTATCCCTAGTGTACTTCGTTTTCTCCGTAACTTCAACTGCCTCTTATACCCATTTTGAAATGTCATTTTTCGGTCAAAAAAGGCAGAAAAATATCGGACACAGCAAATAAATATCTTATACTCAGCTGGAAAAGTGGACAAAAATAAGAACCTCGGCCATTTCGGCCGAAGCTCTTCCTTCCATAAACTTATACGTCCAATTCCTGGTGGAGCTGTTCCTCGCTGCGCTGCCACATTTCAGGGTTGTGGCTTCGCAGGTATTCGGCGAGTACACGTTTTGACGGTGCGTCCATATTATCAACCATGATTTTGCGTTTCATCGACTTATCCATGCGGTTGACGTGGTCAGCCAGAATCTTGTAGCCCCTACGTTTTTCACGGTTAACGACCATTTCGCAGGCGGTCACTCCCGCATAGTAAGGCCCTTCAGGATTAAAATCGATGGTGATCCAGATCAGCCAATAATCCTTGCCGCCTGCCGAATCTTCGCGGTTAACGGTGAATTTGATGCCTTTCTCCACTTGGCTGCGTGCATGCATCGCCCCAACGTCGATGAAGGCTTCCTGTTCTTCGACATCGATGAACAGGGGCGAAACATTTTCAAGGGAAAGCGAGCCAATGCCGTAGCCTTTGTGGCCGCCAGTCGGATCATCTTTTATGATGGTGAATCCTACTTTTTGTTTTGGTTTTTCATTGTTGGACATGTGTACATTCCCTCCATTCTGCTATGATAAGGTTGAACCCAAAGAAAAGGAGCTGTGTCCATTATGCCATACGTTACGGTTAAAATGCTCGAAGGACGGACGGAAGAACAGAAACGCGCGCTTATCGAAAAAGTCACTGAAGCTGTTACTGAAACAACCGGTGCCTCAGCCGAGAAAGTCGTCGTTTTCATCGAAGACATCCAGAAAAACAGTTACGGCACTAACGGTAAACTTTATTCAGATCAATAAAGAAAAGCGATTGCGAGAGATGGGCCCAAACTTTTTTGGGGTCCATCTCTTTGCGACGAAGCAGCGTAGCGATGCAGGAGCAGCCGCACAGCCAGATTGACTTATGACCCCAAGAGCTTGGCCGCAGGAGTCTGGACAATAACATAGGCACATTTTGCGGCTTCCATTGCGGAAGCCGTTTTATTTTGCTGAAATCACTGCCTTAATTCTCCTATGAAAGCAAAGGCTTCCGCAATTTCTGCCTGCGTAAAATTCAACTTTCCTTTTACGCTGTGCAGTTTTGCAATCTGCTCACTCTGTTCCAGGTCATCGAAAAACAGCAGGGTGGCCGTCAATTCCAAAAATCTGGCACTTTTGCCGTTCAATTTCACCGCGTGCGCAGCATCGGCAAGCTCCGGTTTCCCCAGTGCATTGCGGAATTCGAGCCCTTCATCCGTTACCGTGTAGCGGTATTGGACGTACGAACTTTTGTCCTCTTTCTGTTCATGAATAAAGCCCATGTCGCACAGTTCCTCCACGCGGGCAGTCAATTCCTCCGAATACGGGCCGTAAATATGAAATTCATATTTTTCCTGGAACGGCATGCCGATTTTCTTCAGTATGTATATCATCTTCTGCAATTTTTTGCGTCCGGTTACACCTTCCGCTGTGGAAATGAAGTCCACTATTTTTGCGTGTTCCTGAAGCAATCAAACCCCTCCTTCTCTTAACAGTTCAAGTATTTGCTGTTTGATTTCCTTTTTCTGTCCATCTATTAATAATTCCGCAGGGAAATACAGTTTATAGTCCGTCCGGCGTTTGCCGGAAATGCCATCGACAATCTGGGACAGGCGCGACAACTCCTTGATATCGCCATTCGGCATCAGGAGATGGATCGGCAGCCGCTCTTCTTCCTCTCCCGGCCGGTAAAAATCGTACGGCAGGTCGGAAGTTGAATCGTCTATCAGGTAATATTCCGGATCGATGCCGGCCCTCTCGAATAATTGAGTCAGTTCCCCAAGCTTTTTGTAATCCTTGCCCGGATCGAAATCGACATATTGGAACAGGCGCCGGTTGACGAACCGGTCACAAAGATCCGAAAGTATCGGGTCGCGTTCGGTGAGCCACAACTGAAAATAAGTCATCAGGACGCCTTCATCCAGTGCCAGGTAATCCTTTAAGGTAAATGAATTATCGAAAAAGGCCAGGAAATGGGTCGGTGGCTGCTCGAATTTATAGCCGTGCCCGCTCAAATATTTGGCGCGCTGAAGAATCTTGCGGAGTATAACTTCCGCACTGCGTGCCACCGGATGGAAATACACCTGCCAATACATCTGGTAGCGGCTCATGATGTAATCTTCCACCGCGTGCATCCCGCTGGATTTGATGACGACCTGGTCCTCGAACGGGCGCATGACCCGGAGAATCCGCTCCATATCAAAATGGCCGTAGGAAACGCCGGTGTAATAGGCATCGCGCTGCAGGTAATCCATGCGGTCCGCATCAATCTGGCTTGAAATGAGCGAAACCACTTGTTTATTGGCATAGGTTTTGCCGATGACTTCCGCTACTTTCTTCGGGAATTCTGCTGAGACTTTCTTCAGGATGCTGTTCACTTCCGTATCGCCCTGCAGAATTTCACGGGTGAAATCCTCGTGATCGACATTGAAAACTTTTTCAAATGAATGCGAAAACGGGCCGTGGCCCAAATCATGCAAAAGAGCGGCGCACAGGACGACGAGGCGTTCGCTTTCATCCCATTCCGGACGCTCGTGGAAGATATCATCGTTTATTCTTCTGACAATCTCATAAACACCAAGGGAATGGCTGAAACGGCTGTGCTCCGCACCATGAAATACGAGATAGGACGTGCCAAGCTGCTTGATGCGCCGCAGCCGCTGGAATTCGCGGGCATTGATCAAATCCCAGATGACTTGGTCGCGTACGTGGATATACCGGTGAACCGGATCTTTGAATACTTTTTCTTCTGCTAACTTCTGATTTGCATAATCCACACGCGCACCTCCAGGTTTTTCTGTTTCCTACCAGTTTACACCAGTGCATTCAACCTGTTCAAGATGAGCTCAGCATTTTCGCATTGCGCTCCACTACCCGAGTCAGGTAATAGCCGTAGCGCTCGGTTTCTTCCGGCTGCAATGGTTTCAGCACTGGCTCTTCGAGAAGATTGTACAAATCGACCACCACTTCCGCCACCGTAATGTCACGGCCGAGCAATTCACTCAAGGAAGCCATCGTTTCAGGTTGGATGGAAGGGTAAGCGAATTTCGTTTCTTCTCCCTTTAATCCCGCTTCATAAAAGTCGCGGATCAATTCTGCGCGCTCGGCGCCGCTGCCCTCGATGCACAGATAAACCTGTACCGCAATCCCTTTGCGGATGCGGCGCTGCGAGACACCGGCAAATTTGCGGCCGCCGATGCTGAGGTCGTAGGAGCCGGGGCAATACGAGCCGACGATTTCATAGGCTTCGATCTCCGCTTCCGGAAACAGCATGCGAACCAGTTCCAGCATCATGTCGTAGCCTTCCGGAATATCGATGGCACTTTCCTCTTCGGACAACACGATTGAAATGTTCAGCACGCCTGCGTCCAGGACGACGGCCAGGCCGCCCGAATTGCGGACAATCGGGGTGAAGCCATTTTCCTTCAATACTTTGAGTCCCTCATCGATATGCGGCAGGCGGTGGTCCTGGATTCCGAGCACCACGGTGTCATCGTGCACCCATGTCCGGATGGTCGGTGCGCTCACGCCGGATCCGACCAGTTCGCAAAGCAAATCGTCCGCTGCAAAAGATTCGAGCGCGGATCTATTTTTTGCGCTCAGGGACTGATCCCAGAAACGCCATTCAGTTTCTTCAGTAAATAACGGCATTATTGTTTCTCCTCTTCAAAGCTGTCGCTTGGTTTTATTTTACCTTACGGGGCGTTCCGTGAAAAGGAACGATGGTCATGTCAAATTGGTGACAGGCACTTCTTTCGAAGCAACTCGATGCGTGGGTATGATAAACTGTTTTTGAGAGATTTTCATTATAAGGAGTGTTTAACAGATGAATGAAGCAGCAATCACATTAGACGGCTGGTACGTCCTCCACGATTTCCGTTCGATGGACTGGGTATCATGGAAAATGCTTGAGGACGAAGAACGCCAATTCGCGATCAACGAATACCAGGCATTTATGGACAAGGTAAACATAGCCGATGAAAATAAAACCGGCGCACACGCACTGTATTCAATCGTTGGCCAAAAGGCAGATTTGATGCTGATGCTATTGCGCGAAACGATGGACGAATTACAGGAACTTGAAACGGAATACAACAAGCTGACTTTGGTCGCTTACACGGTTCCGACGTATTCGTACGTGTCCGTAGTCGAACTTTCCAACTACCTTGCAGGGAAATCAGAAGAAGATCCATATCAGAACCCGCATGTCCGTTCGCGTCTGTATCCGGAACTTCAGCGTTCGCAGTACATCTGCTTCTACCCGATGGACAAGCGCCGCGACGGCGACGACAACTGGTACATGCTGCCAATGGACGAGCGCAAAGATTTGATGCTGTCCCACGGAAAAATCGGCCGCAGCTATGCGGGCAAAGTGAAACAAATCATTTCCGGCTCAGTCGGCTTTGACGATTACGAATGGGGCGTAACGCTGTTCGCAGATGACGTTCTCCAGTTTAAAAAGCTGATCTACGAAATGCGTTTTGACGAAGTCAGCGCTCGTTATGCTGAATTCGGTTCGTTCTACGTCGGCACTCGCCTTGATGCAGAAAAAATCGTGAAGTTTTTGGAAGTTTAAGTTGATGGATTGATTGAAAGCCGCCTTTTGGGCGGTTTTTTTTCATGGGGATTTATTTATGGGGACGGTAGAGGCGACTTTTTTGGAGAAATTAAACAGATATTTCGTGACCGCACCTCGCCGATGGATTTCCGCACCTTCCACCCCATTTCCGCACCTCAGGAGCATATTTCCGCACCTCGATTTATGCAATAAAATATATTGGATTTTATTGGCTAATTTATCTCCTCAATTTATACTTTTTGAAGCCATTTTTCACTCAACCGACGTTTTCACATCCCCTCTATTTCCATTTTTCTGGATATACTGTCCGGAGAGAATGAAATACTGTCCGGAACCGATGAAATACTGTCCGCAAATCAAAAATACTGTCCGGAATCTCCTATTTACTATCCGCAGCATATTCCCATCTGAACTGAACGAAATACGAGCCATTCCCCGGCACATCAAAAAAACTGCCCGCATCTCACTCGCGGACAGCTTTTCCTCCTTCTTTATAGCGCTTTGGTTGCAGCGATGATCAGCAAGATCCAGCCGGCGATGAATGCCAGGCCGCCGATTGGCGTAATTGCGCCTAATATGCTGATGCCGGTCAGGCTCAAGACATACAGGCTGCCGGAGAAAATGACGATGCCGGCAAGCATCAGATAACCTGCCCAGCTCAAGGACCCCAATGGGCCAAGAAGCGACGAACTCATCAATATCGCGACGACCATCAGCCCGATTGAATGGAACATCTGGTATTGAACGGCAGTTTGCCATGTGTCCAAATATTTATCAGCGACGCGGCCTTCCAGCATGTGCGCGCCGAATGCGCCGAATGCCACGCTCAGTAAAGCATTGACAGCTCCGGCAATCAAGAAAAATTTCATTCTTTATTCCTCATTCCCATTAAAATTCGAACAGCGAATCGCCATTTGCCCCTTCTTCCACCAGTTTCTTTTGGGACAGGACAGGCTGCTGCACGGGGGGCGCTGACAGCGGAGTCGCGCGAGGCGCTGGCGCTGGTGGAGCATGCTGCTCCTCGCCCTCAAGCAACAGGTCGCAAAGTGCGCGGATTGCTGCAAGGGATTCCCGCATTTTCGCAGCATCTCCGCCACGCGCCTGGCGTGCATGTTTTTCTATTTCTGTAATTACGCGTTCATGTCCGACGGCCATAGTAACCCCCCTTTTTATATATCATCCTTTATATTAACACGCCTTCAATCCAGTCGTCAGTCCAAACAGAAATCTATCGGCGGTTCTCCGCGCTGCTGTAACAGGCTGTTCACTTTTGAGAAAGGCCTGCTGCCGAAAAAACCGCGCCTTGCACTGAACGGGCTCGGATGCGGCGCTTCAATGACGTCATGGCGCGCCAGATCAATCAACCCTTTTTTGGTTTGCGCCGGTTTGCCCCATAACACGAAGATCACCGGTTCCTCCCGATCAGATAATGTACGGATCACTTCGTCGGTAAACGTTTCCCAGCCTTTCCCGCGATGGGAATGGGCTTCACCCTGCCGAACGGTCAATACGGTGTTGAGCATCATGACGCCCTGGTCCGCCCATTTGGTCAAAGTGCCGTCTGAAGGTTGTTCGCAGCCGATATCATCGTTCAACTCCTTGAAGATATTGCGCAGGCTCGGCGGAATTTTAACGCCGGGTTTGACGGAAAAACTCAAGCCGTGTGCCTGGCCCGGCCCATGATATGGATCCTGCCCCAGGATGACGACTTTAACGTCCTTGTAAGCCGTATGTTCAAAAGCCGACCAGATTTCGTCTTTCGGTGGATAGACCGTTGCCGTTTCGTATTGCTCCTTTAAAAACTCACGAAGTTTCAAGTAATAGGGTTTGTCGAATTCTTCACCAACCACTTCCTGCCAATCGTTGGGCAAAATCTTCTTGTTCACAGCCTTCACTCCTCAGTCTTTAAACTTTACCGTTACATCATAGTCCACCAATTGGAACATTTCTTCAACCGAACGTGCAGCGTTTTTTTCCGCCAGGTCAAGCACGCCCTGTCCGCGGGTTTCCTCCAGCATCATCTGCTTCGCTTCCTCCGCCAATTCATAGGCTTCGGGAAATTCTCTTCCCCCGCTTAACAGACCTTCATTTGAATAAATCTCCACTTTATCCATGAATAATTCAGGACCGCCCAGGAAATCGGCGTGCGGCAATGTGAGAGTCGCCGTTTTCGCTTCATCATCCACTTCAATATCATCTTCCGTGATTTGCGAGAAGTCGATCCCTGCCCGAACGGACCCGGGAATCACGACCAGCAGTTCCCGCTTCGTGCCCGGCAGATCCAATCCGATACTCTTGCCGAAGACTTTATTGTCTTCCTGTTTGATGATAACTTTCGAATAGGCTTCTGCCGTCGATAATTCGTTGAGATCCTGCATCCTCTCAAGGAAAGCGCTTTTGCTCTCGGTCGCTGTGCTGCCCCCTTGGATCATCCACCAGGTTCCGAGCGGCAAGGCGATCAACAACAGCAACCCTGCGGCGATCAATAAAAGAAATGAATTGCGGAAAACGCCCATCATCACTTTCATCGATTTCCAAAACCCCGATTCCTCGGTTCCTTCTTTGCCTTTCATTTCTTCCAGCAACCGTTCCATTTCTGTCAGTTTCGGATCCTTTGCCAATTGACATCCCTCTTTCTATTTTTTTCAGCTGATTGTCGTGGTACGATATTTTTATAAAGAGAAACCTCATTCAGGGGGGCTCACTTCATCCCCACTGAATGTCAGTTGATCCAACCGGATTTTTTCGGGATAAAAGGAGCAATGCCCATGGCTGACTGGCTTGAAAAGATCAAAACCGTATCTTCAACAAAAGGCGAAACTGCACCCGAAAGCGCCAAAGCTGCCGGTGTCGGCTGTCTTGCTGCCGTCATCGCAATTTTCACCATTTTAACATCTTTTATCGCATTTGGTCTTTTCAGAAGCGGGCATTGGGTAATGGGAAGTTTTGCAGCAGCCTTCGCACTGATCGGCGCGCTCACTTCCATTCTGCTTTTTTGGCCTCAAAAGCCCAATGGATTGTAAATGCAGGGCGTTTTGTTAAAATGAAACATAGCAAACATTCTATCTATTAAAGGAGTTATATACATGACACTCAAAAAAACATTAACAATTGCAGGATCCGATACTTCCGGCGGCGCCGGCATCCAGGCCGATCTTAAGACTTTCCAGGAACATGGCACTTACGGAATGAACGCTTTGACGGTCATCGTCACCATGGATCCGAATAATAATTGGAGCCACGGGGTCCATCCGATTCCGGTTGATACTCTCAAGTCACAAATGGATACAGCTTTCTCGACCGGCATTGATGCACTCAAAACCGGCATGTTGCCGACAGCTGAAATCATCCAGGCGGCCGGCGAAGCAATTGCCGCTTCCGGCATCAAAGATGTCGTCATCGACCCTGTTATGGCCTGCAAAGGCGAAGCCGAAGTTATGTTCCCTGAAAATGTCGATGCAATGATCAAGTATTTATTGCCGAACGCCAAAGTGGTAACACCGAACCTGGTCGAAGCCGGCGAACTGTCACGTCTCGGCCGGATCCGCACTGTTGAGGAAATGCAGGCAGCTGCTGAAAAAATCCATGCAAGCGGCGCACAATTCGTCGTCGTCAAAGGCGGCAAGCAACTGAAGCATGAAAAAGCCGCTGATTTACTGTTTGACGGCGAAAAGCATTACCTGCTGACAGCACCGAAAACGGATACCGATTACAACCACGGCGCCGGCTGTACATTCGCTGCTGCCATCACAGCAAACATTGCAAACGGCCAATCCGTGAAGGATGCTGTGTTGAACGCCAAAATTTTCGTCTCAACTGCCATCGAACACGGCTGGAAACTGAACGAATACGTCGGTCCCGTCATGCACGGCGCTGCAAATAAATTTACGAAACCGGAAGTGGAAGTATTGGAACTGTAAGTATGTTTCTTGCTCCAATAGAAAGGAGGACGCATTTTCTGCGTCCTCCTTTTTTGATTTACAGCTTCTTTTTCATGAAAACCTGCGCAATGCTCTTTTCAAAGCCTTTATCCTTCAAAACTTGATAGGTGACCGCATTTTCTGTCACTGGCACATTGACGGCGGTTCGATTAATGGAGTCCCTGAAGTGGCCGAAGACTTCATCAATCAACAGACCAGCGATTTCTTCTCTTTCGCTTGCTTTCGGATCCGTTTCGCATTGATATAGTATGGTGCGGGCAGCGTTCCCTTGCTCATCTTTCAAAGTCCGGAAGAAGGCATAGCCGATATCTTGCCCTTGGACATTGGCAACAATTCTACCTTCCCCGTCACGAACGCTCTGCCAATGAGTTTGCCATGGAAAATCGCCGCGGTAAAACGGCAAGGTTCCAATTTCCTCCGGCTCGGCTGGGCGGATGGAGTACGATTCGGAACCGTCTGTCTTTTTCCCATCCACCGCCCCGTCCAATTGCAGGAAAAACAGATCGTCGACAATTTCGTAACCAAGCTTCTTATATAATTCGATCGCTTTGCCATTTCCTGCAATCGCTTCGAGCGTTGCAATTTCGACCCCTTCAGCTTTCAGGAGTTGGAACGTCTTCTCCATCATCTCTTTTCCTACACCCTTTTTGCGCCACGGCACCGCTACACCAGTTCCGCCGTTCCAGCCGATTTTCCAATTGCCCGACTGCCGGATTCCATTAAGGACAAGCCCCACGGGTTCTCCCTCTGCAAAAGCCATCACTGACAACTCTTTCGACAGCTCTTCCGTCTCCATTCTTTTTGAGAAAGCCTCCGTGGTCGTGGCCATGTCAAATTGATACCCTTCAAAACCTCTGTTCCAGGCTACCACCGCCTGTTCCACGGTACATTCCGACAAACTTTTGATTTCAATCATCTTTATATCCCCTTTGAGTTAGATATGAAGGTACATTTATTTATTCGCTGTTCCTGTCATCGGTTCCTGCAGAAAACAAAACCCCCACATTATGTGAGGGTTTTGTTTTTGAATCCTTAATTTTCATTTCGCAGTTCATTTCCTTTAACTCTTATCATTTGTTTACGAAGCTGCTCACGGTTCCATTCCACAACCGGATCTTTTGCTGCCTCTTTTTTGCGCACTTTGACTTTCGGATTTATGGAGCGCAAATAGCCTTCCATCATCAGGGAAACCGCAAAAATCGCCAGGCCGATGAACAGCACGGGAGCCAGCGGCAGCCACGGGGCTCCCTGCAGGTAACGGAATGTCGAGCCGAACAATCCAGCCCATTCATAGGAAATCGACATCGGGGGATCTGCCAACATCGGCTCATAACTGACTTTTGTGCCACCGAGGAACAGGGAGAGCAAGCCGAGATGAGCGAAAACAATAAATGTCTGCATCACCTGCTGGCCGTATAGTACTGCAATTTTCTCGCGCATCTGCGGATACAGGTGCTTGCGGATGATGCGCAAACGGCCGGCGCCGAGTGTTTTCGCGGCAAGTATGTATTCCTTATCCCGCAGCAGGGCTGCTTCATTGGCGACCAGTATAGCCACTATCGGAACGGTCAGCAAAGCCATAATGACGACCTGCAGGCCGATGCGTTCCCAAATCGTGCTGGTAAAACCATCCGGCGGCATCCAAAGGACCGGTCTCAGAACATACGCTGCAAACAATGTCAGCGGAATATAATGCATCGAATCGGCTAAACTCGAGATCCATTTGCGGTGTTTGTCCAGATAAGTGCCAAGAATATACCCGAGCGGCACCGCAATCAGCATCCGCAAAGCCGCTACGGCCAATGCCGCCAGTATCGTGTATTTGGCGCCAAGCATGAGTTTGCCCAGCAGATCGTAGCCGTATTGGTCCGTTCCAAGAGGGTATTGCCAATTCGGTGAAATCGGCGGGCCTTCCACTGCGCGGCCATTTTCCATCAGGTAAAAAATCTGGCGGGGAACGTCCCCCAAAATCCATTCATAGACAAAACTCCCGACCAGGAAAAAGGCGAGAATGCTGAAGCCTGTAACAAAATAAGGCTGCTTCCACATTTACACCGCCCCCTTTCCGCGCAAGCGGCGCACAAAATACCACTCGCCGAAGCTGTACAACACAAACATCGGAAGGAAAAAGCTGAATACAGTTACCAGAAAAGCGCTGGGATACATATTATCACGCAGGAACAGCATGATTCCCGGCAGATTGAACATCAGCTCCAAAACGAAAAGATTCGACAGCATGAACCACATCGTTTTTTTGGATTGAAAAAAAACACTGATGATGGCGTTCCGGAACATATGGACCAGAACGATATAGACTTTCGAAAAACCAAGCGCACGGGCAAGGTCCACATACATCTGCCGCTCTTCTTCCTGGAACGTCAGCATGGCCAGTCGATACAGCTGGATAGTCGGCAGAATCGCCAGGCACAGCACCGGCAGCCAATAAATACGGTCATCCCCCACAGCAGCGATTTTCGAAATCAGAATGCCAGTCTGTTTGAAGAAAAGGACGACTGTGAGCTGCGCCAGCATAATAATCAGGAGATCCGGAACCGACTCCAAAAAATAAAGCGCCATTTTGACACGTTCACGCGCTTTCTCAGAAAGCAGCATCGTGATAACGGTCAACAGAAGCGAAACGAAAACCGCCACCAGCAAAGCTATAAATAAAATTTCGAGCGAATAGATTATGTATTCGTAGATATTCGGAAACAAGGGCATCGGCTGCTGCGCCCTGTAATTGAAAAAAGCGATTTCATTGATCGGCCATAATTCCTCAAGAGTCGTTCGGATGGATTCAAAATAAACTCCCCATTTCCACTCCCCTTTCAGCCACCCGCTTATCAGAACCGGCAAACTGCTGGCCAGGATAATCCCGGCAATGGCAATAAAAAACTTCAGTATTAATTTCATATGCCCCATCCTCTTTGTTGGAAAATTCTCTCATTCATTATACTAACATTATTTCGGAACCCGTAGAGCTAACTAATCGCAATCTCTGGAATTTTTCCATATACTAAAAGGATACGGATTGTTTGAGGAGGGTTTTATCGTGGAACTAGTCGAAATGAAGAAATTACAGGTCCAATTGGATGCATTCGCCGGGAAAGATGTTTATCTTCACCTGGAAACCACAAATGGATCCTATGCAAGCCATTTTAATGAAGCATTTTTCAATGCCGGAGCTTTTATCCGCAATGTCGTCATCAATTATGAATTGGGAAAAGTTATCGGTGACAGCCCGCACCGCGTCGGTTTGAAATTGCCGCACGGCTGGGTTTATGCACAAGGCATCACCCATTACGAAATGGACGAGCAAGGCCGCCTGTTGCTTGCAGGGCATGACGGAACCGGGAAACTTGCGGTGGCGCTGCAAATCAGCGAAACACCATTCAGTTATTAAGGGGGAGAAGATATGACGATTCCAAAAGAAAAGCATGTACTGGTCGTGTTTCCTCACCCGGACGATGAAGCGTTCGGTGTTTCAGGAACCATAACTACACACATCAAACAAGGTACGCCCGTTACATACGCCTGTCTGACGCTTGGCGAAATGGGCAGGAATTTAGGCAATCCACCATTTGCCACCAGGGAGTCACTTCCGGAAATCCGGAAAAAAGAATTAAAGGCTTCCGCAGAAGCAATGGGTCTGACAGATCTTCGAATGCTGGGGTTGCGCGATAAAACAATTGAATTTGAAGATGACGAAAAAATGGTTGGCATGATGACCGATCTTATTGAAGAATTGAATCCTTCTCTGGTCATCACTTTTTATCCGAAGTTTGCCGTCCATCCCGACCACGAAGCAACGGCGCGAGCTGTAGTAAGGGCTGTTCGCCGCATGGAGGAACGGCCGAAGCTTCATTGCGTAGCGTTTGCCAATAATACGCTCGAAGTTCTCGGCAATCCCGACACCGTCTATGACATTACACCTGTCCGTGACCAGAAAATGGCTTCCATGAAAGCACATATTTCGCAAACTGCCTGGATGCTTGAAGAAATGGAACATAAATTGGCACAGGGCGACACGGAAACGGAAAACTGGCTGACGAAAGAACGATTTTATAACTACCGCTGGGATGATGATTTCGAAAAATCCTTCTAAAATTTTGCACCTCTCTTTTCTTAATTGAAATTAGGGGTGTTTTTTCTTTTGTTTCTACAATAGTATAGACTTATAAGTTTAATAAATCTTAGCAAGCAGAATAGCTGTGTCCAGACTCCAGCGCCCAAATTCTCGGGTCATAAGCCACTTTGGCTGTGCGGCTGAAAACACGCCACTTCGCCAAATCGTCTTATGCCTTTCGAATCTAAACGGGCGCTTGCGCTTTTCTATTGTTTTCAGATAAAATAAACAGTATTACTGAAAGCGTTCTCCAAAGGGAAGAATGCTGTATAATCAGTAATCAGAATGTGTTGAGATACACAAAGAAAAGGGGAAAATCAATGAAAAAGTTTTCTACGTCAACATGGCTCTTATTTCTCATTCCATCGTTACTTGGGATCCTGTTGTTCCTGACTCCGATTCCCGTAACCAACGCTGAAACCGGCGAAACTGAATGGATGGTCACAGTCGCTGTATTGGCGAACTGGATGAGAGATGCTATTGCATCAATCGTGCCATGGATCCTGCTCGTTGTATTATCGATTGCTGCGTTAGGATCATTGTTGTACATAACCAGAAAGCCGAATACAGATATTGAAGTACCGTTCTTCGACAAACTTTTCAATGTCAATTTATTTTGGACAATTACACGTGTTGTAGCGGCAGTGCTCGCTTTCATGGTCCTATTCCAACTGGGACCTGAAGCTGTTTGGAGCGAATATACAGGCGGTCTTCTGCTGGACGGGGAAGAAGGATTATTATCATTTTTGTTCACAATCTTCCTGTTCGCGGGTCTTCTATTGCCCCTATTAATGAATTTCGGGCTTCTTGAATTTTTCAGCTCCATGATGATGAAAATCATGCGTCCGTTGTTCCGCCTTCCTGGCCGTTCATCTATCGATGCCCTTGCATCTTGGGTCGGTGATGGAACAATTGGAGTTCTATTAACAAGCAAGCAATATGAGGCCAATAAATACACACAGCGCGAAGCAGCTATTATCGGAACAACTTTTTCGGTTGTATCCATTACTTTTGCTATTGTCGTCATCGGTGAAATTGGACTTGCAAGTTACTTCCTGCCATATTACGGAACTGTAATCCTGACAGGTGTCATCCTGGCATTGATCATGCCGCGCATTTATCCATTGACGCGTAAACCAACGACATTCATCGATGGTTCTGAGCAGGATTCCCAAACGGAAGACGTTCCGAAAGGATACAATGTGGCGACGCACGGCATGGAAAGAGCACTCGAAAAAGCCGACAGCAACCGTTCGGCAAGCAAGTTCTTCAAAGACGGCTTTAAAAACGTCCTGGACATGTGGATTGGCGTTGCCCCGGTGGTAATGGCATTCGGGACAATTGCATTGATTCTGGCTGAGTATACTTCCCTCTTTGCGATTCTCGGAGCACCTTTCGTTCCATATCTGAATTTGCTCGGTATTCCCGAAGCAGCAGACGCAGCACAATTGATGGTTGTCGGTTTTGCCGACATGTTCCTGCCAGCTATTCTGGGTGCAGGAATTGAATCTGAATTGACACGTTTCGTTGTAGCGACCTTGTCAGTTACCCAATTGATTTACCTGTCAGAAGTGGGCGGAGTATTGCTCGGATCCAAAATTCCGGTCAACTTTTTCGACCTTGTTGTAATTTTCCTTCTTCGTACAGTGATTGCTTTGCCGATCATTGCCGGAGTAGCACACCTTCTATTCTAATAATAAGAGAAAACGCCCTCCGCGGTTGCGGAGGGCGTTTTTCGTTGTCCAGACTCCAGCGGTCCAGCTCTTCGGGTCGTAAGCCACTCTGTGTCTAGTCTCCAGTGCCTAGCTCTTCGGGATATAAGGCGACCCAGCTACGTGGCAAAGAGCGCCACTTTTCTGGGTCGCCTTATACCTGCCAGAGCTGAACAGGCACTTCCGCTTTTCGCGACTGTGCGGCTGGAAAGACATTATTGCGATAGCTATTTTTAAGACCGCTGCTCCTGCATCGCTACGCTGCTTCGTCGCAAAGAAATGGGCCCAAAAAAGTTTGGGCCCATTTCTCGCAGTCGCTTTTCTTTTTTATGCATTTTGCAGTTTCACTTTTAATTTTTCAAGCATGTCGGCAGTCATTGCGTCCAGGTCGTAGGCGGTTTTGAAGCCCCATTCCTGTTTTGCAGCTGATGCATCGATGCTGTCCGGCCAGCTGTCCGCGATTGCCTGGCGGGCAGGGTCCACATCATAGTTCATTTGGAAATCCGGAATGTGTCTGCGGATCGAAGCTGCAATTTCTTCCGGCTCGAAGCTCATGGCCGTCACGTTGAACGCGTTGCGGTGTACCAGTTTGGCGGGATCCGCTTCCATCAGGTCAATGATTGCCTGAAGCGCGTCCGGCATATACATCATATCCATGTAGGTCCCTTTATCAATATAGGAGGTATAGCTTCCCTGTTCCAGCGCCTTGTAATAAATATCGACTGCATAATCCGTCGTGCCGCCTCCTGGCTGCGCTACATAAGAAACCAATCCCGGGAACCGGACACCGCGTGTGTCGACGCCGAATTTCTGGTAATAATAATCACACAGCAACTCACCGGCGACTTTATTGACGCCATACATGGTTGTCGGCCGCTGCAGCGTATCCTGCGGAGTATCCGTTTTTGGTGTCGATGGACCAAAAGCTCCGATTGAACTTGGCGTGAAAAATTGCATGCCGAGTTCCCGTGACGCTTCCAGCGCATTGACAAGACCGCCCATGTTCAAATTCCAGGCAAGCAATGGTTTTTCTTCTGCTGTCGCCGATAGCAATGCAGCCATATGCATCATTGTATCCGCGCCGAAATCCTTCGCCAGGTCATGCATTTTCTGCGCATCCGTTACATCCAGAATTTCAAACGGTCCACTCGTATCATCCGATGGCCGGATATCCGTGGCCAACACATTTTCCGCACCGTAAATCTCCCGCAATTTGCCGGTCAATTCAGAACCGATCTGCCCCAGTGCACCTGTAATCATAATTCGTTTCATGTTAAAAACTCCTCCCGAATAAAACACATGTCCTCTTCAAAAACACAATTTAAACTCTTTAAACTTTGATATAACAGCCTTTGCTATATCGACATTATAAGTTGTTCGCTTTAAAAACACAACACCTTTCCGGATGCCCGGCCAGGATTGTTTTTGATATACTGTTAGAAAGCCCTGATGGCGCAAGTTGGCATCGACTGCGAAATGATGTATTCGAATCCTGATAGGAGGAAGATGATGACAACCCTTCGATTAATACCATTATTTCTTATAGGTATGGCGATTACGGCATTCTTTTTGTCCATTGGAACACCCAATTGGCTGGTATTTTTCGCAGTGCTTGTCTTTTATTTCGTCGCGATGGTCTTGCCGGGTATTTACACTGTCTATTTTTCCAATTCTTTGCGGCAAATCGAACGGTACATCAAACGCAATCGCCACAAAGCGATTTTCGCTTTCCCTTATGCTCTTGGCTACGGAAATGATCAGGATATCGAAACGGCCATTGAACGAATTCTGGCTGTCCATAAACAAGAGGCAATGCAATCGGTGTACCGGACCATACTGGCTATTCACCGCGGACAACCCGCGATTGCCGTGCAGCATGCAGCGGGAATCGACCGGGAACCGTTGCGCAGTTATTATCTGGCTCACGCCGCAGTGGCTTCCGGCGATCTGGAGCGGGCAGCCGCTCTCAACAGCCAGCTCACTGAGCCGTGGATGAACCATTCCATTGCCGCCCTAATCGCGTTCGAAGAAAACGACGCCCAGTTTCATGCGTTGGCGGATAAAAGCGTGCAAGCTGCAAGGGGTGTGCAAAAATACACCCTGGCAAAAAGCTTTGCCAGAATGAAGAAACTTTGATCGCACCAAAAAATCGCCCCACCGGAGAAAACCGGTGGGGCGATTTTAAATTAATTGATAATGCCAAGCTCTTTTCCAACTTTTTCATAAGTCGCGATTGCCTCATCAAGCATTTCTTTTGTATGGGCAGCCGTCGGCATGTTGCGTACACGCCCTGCGCCTTTAGGTACTGTCGGGAAGACGATCGATTTAGCGTAAACGCCTTCCTCGAAGAGGCGTTTCGAGAATTGCTGTGACAATTTCTCTTCGCCGATGATGCAAGGCGTGATCGGTGTTTCGGATTCGCCGATATCAAAGCCCAGTTCTTTCAGGCCTTTTTTCAGGTAATCGCCATTTTCCCACAACTTGTCATGCAATTCGGTTGAATCGATGATCATTTGGATTGCAGCCGTAGTTGCCGCAACATCTCCAGGTGTCACAGCTGTAGAGAACAGGAACGGCCGTGAACGCACTTTCAGCCAATCGATAAGATTTTGCTTGCCTGCTACATAACCCCCGACAATTCCGACTGCTTTCGATAAGGTGCCCATCTGCATATCGACTTCTTTTTCAAGTCCGAAATGCTTAACGGTTCCTTTTCCTTTGCCGGTAACGCCGGAACCGTGTGCATCATCAACATACGTGATCAAGTCGAATTCTTTTGCAATTTCCACGATTTCCGGAAGTTTTGCAATATCGCCATCCATCGAGAAGACACCGTCCGTGATGACCATGACTTTATTGTACAGTCCGGATTCTGTCGCTTCTTTCGCTTTTTGGCGAAGATCTTCCATATCGGAGTGTTTATAGGCGATGATTTTCGCTTTGGACAAGCGGCAGCCGTCGATGATGGATGCGTGGTTCAATTGATCCGACAGAATCGCATCATTTTTGTCCATCACACCGGAAATCGCTGCCATATTGCAGTTGAATCCTGACTGATAGGAAATTGCCGCTTCAGTTCCTTTAAATTCAGCCAGCTTTTCTTCCAGCTTCACGTGAAGGTCCAGTGTACCGTTAATCGTACGGACTGCGCCCGCACCAACACCGTATTTGTCGATTGCATCTTTGGCCACTTGTTTCAGGTCTTCGTTAGTTGCCAGACCCAGGTAGTTGTTGGAAGACAAATTAATGAGTTGTTTTCCGCGCACCTGGATGATTGGTCCGTTCGGTCCTTCAACGGGATCGATTTCATTATATAAGCCCTGCTCTTTCAGTTCGTTTAGGTTTTCGTTCAAGAAAGTATCCAATTTTTTTGACAATATAATCTTCCTTTCTTATACGTAATTCTTCCACCTTCCTATCATAACGCAATTTTGCCCAAAAGAAAAAGCGGACCGCAGTCCGCTTTTGGATCAGTTCTTATTCTTGCTTTTTTCGTTATTTTTGCCTTTGTTCGGGTTGTCCACTTTGTACTGAACTTCATAAGTGAATTCTTTCGCCTCACGCTGGCCTTCTTCCGCTGCGTATGAAGTGATCATTTTCACATTGCCTTCACGAAGTACGTTTTGAAGATCCAAAGCTTCTTCTTCTGTTACGTTGAACGGATCAACATTGAACACATGCTGTTGGCCGTTCTTCTTCGTTTGGATGAATGTCGTAGTGAAGTCGACATACTCACCTTTCAATTGGCCAAGTGACTGGAATTGTTCTGTTGAAGTTCCATCAGCCGAGAAATCGCCCAATTGCACGTTTTTGATGAACCAGCCTGCATCGTTATAGCCCCAGTCCGTCATGTTGCGGAATGATACCAATACATTCTGGCCTGCATAAGCTGAAAGGTCGAATGTTTCAGTTGACCAGTCCAATTTATGGCCAGTGAAGCCAGGTACATTTTCTTTGATCGCCGGGTAACCTTCTTCGACTACGTCAGTACGGGTGTTTTCATTTTCCAGGGAAGTCCAAGTTTCGCCGTTGTCAGTTGAAATTTGTACGACTGCGTAATCCCATTGCTCTTCGATGTCATAGTAATGATCGAAAGTTAATGTCGGGTTGTCAGCTGGAACCGTTGTACCAAAGATCAACGCCTGATCCGCTTCGTCGCCATTGTTGGCATGCAGGACCTGCTCAGATGCGTCCACTGGGTTTGCAGCGGTAGCCCATTGCAATGGAAGGAAGTCTACGCCGTCAAATTCAAGGCCGCGCACATCTGTCCCAAAGTCGAATTCTTTAAAGTCTCCGCCCCACGCTGGAACGCCTTCTTTTTCAAATGTTAACGCTTTTTCAAAGTCGACTGTTTTGCCGCGTACGCCATCTCCAACCGACAGTTCACGCAAGTCGATGCTGTCGAAGTTGTAGTCGCTGCTTACGTCTGAGTTATCCAACGTCAAAGCTGCCATGAAGTCCTGATAGACTTCTGTGAATGATTTATCAGAACCGTATCTCTCCAATGTTTCATTGACGCTCGCCATTCCCTGGCTTGTGCCGTCAGTTGCCAGTTCACGGATGAACTCTTTGCCGAATTTATCGTACATATAAAGAGTGAACAGGTAAGTCTGGCCGTAATCCGCAATTGTTTCCGGACCAGTTGCAGCTGTTCCGTGCTCATCCCAGTTTACAAGCGAGTTTTCCGGGTGATCAAGGTAGAAGTTGATCGAACCTTCACCGTGTCCGTATCCTCCAAGGTATTCAGAGAATGTGGACATTCCTTCGTTCAACCATGTTTCTTCAGCACCGTCGTTGTCCGCTTGGATCAAATGCTGCAATTCATGGATAGTCGTTCCGAAGAATGTAGATTCAAGACGTGTTTCCCATGAATTTGTATCGATTGTGACAATGTTACGGTCTGTATAATTTTCAATCGTCTGCCAGAAGAAACCGGCTACGAAGAATGGATACGATGGATTGTTCCAGCCTTCATCCTCTATGTTATCAACGAGCATGATCACTTTGTCAGAACCTTCGTAATAGCCTTCAGGAAGTCCGACCATACCAGGGAGTGGAGATTGTGAACCATCCAATGAATCCGGTGTGCCGAAGAATTCCGTTGCTACCGGGTAGATATTGCTGTCAAATTCAGCTTTCAATTTATCCACTTGCGCTTGAGTAACCACATCAGCCGGTTTTGGATTGTCCGGTCCGTATGCAAGGTCGTTCGCTACCCAGATTTCAACATTGTCGCCAATGCTGCGGAGTGTGAATTCTTTAAAGGAAAGATTGCGGTCAAGGAATAATTTTGTTCCATGATCTTCTGTAAACGTGCTGTCAGCGGCAGTTTCTCCGCCTCCAGTATGTTCGTCATTCAATCCGCTTGCCTGTGCCTTGATCTTCGCTTCAGCTTCTTTCTGGAAATCAGCATCCTGCGAAAGTTCGTTCAGGCTTTGGTCGATATCGATTCTATCGCCATATCGTGCTTCGTTCCAATCGGTTGGTGATGGCAATTTTTCTGTTGGTGCCGCCGTTGCTGCCGGCGCCATCAAGGATAATGTTAATGCACTTGCTGATAGTATCGAAATCCACTTGCTTTTAATCATTTATTTTTTCCCCTTCCAGAATTGTCAGAATTTTATTACTTGTTAAAAGCTTAACACGTCAGATAATTCAGAAGAATAGGATATACTAATTATTTCGGGAATCGAAGCATTAGGCAAAAAGTATAGGTAATATTGTTAAAGTTACCTAAATATTACCTACATACCGTTTTATGAATAAAATCGAGTAGAGGGAAAATAAGCTAACTTATTTTCGCCCCTCTCACAACACCGTACGTACGGTTCGCGTATACGGCGTTTCAATTTATATTACAGTATGTACTTTTAGATAACGATCTAAAGCAGAGGGGATTCCCCTCTGCTTTAATCGTTTTGTTGAAAGTGCTCTGTGAACTACTTTGGATTTCCCAATAAACCGGTAACCTTTCCTGCAATAAGTTAAGCCTTTGGCTTCTTCCTCAGGTATCCCTAATTGAATTAGCGATTTGATTTGTTTACGGGGTATCTTCCATTGTTTCCAGATGATGACCCGGACTCTTGAGCGCAATTTCTCATCTATATGGGTCATTGCCTTCTTCATATTTGCGATTCTAAAGTAATTGACCCAGCCGACGATGACCTGTTTCAGTTTCACGATTCGATAGTCCAGTGGGATACTCCAGTTTCGCGAAGCTTCCTTTGGAATTTCTGCACGGACACAGGATGGGGTCTTACTTGGTATCGCTTGTGTCTAGAATCGTAGTAA
Organism: Planococcus salinarum; assembly: GCF_007004625.1. Taxonomy (GTDB): domain Bacteria; phylum Bacillota; class Bacilli; order Bacillales_A; family Planococcaceae; genus Planococcus; species Planococcus salinarum. The sequence goes on from NZ_VIFV01000001.1 coordinate 128,384, forward strand.
TATCCGAAACCTAGGAATTTCAAGTCTTTTGGGCGAGCGATTCGGCTCTTCTCGGCATTGACGATTAGCCCCAGTTTTCCCTCGATAAATCTGACGATGGTTTTCATCACCCGGTCCGCGGCTTTTCCGCTTTTCACAAAGATGAGGGCGTCATCGGCGTATCTCACGAACCGCAATTCCCTTTTATCTTCATATTTGCGATTCTAAAGTAATTGACCCAGCCGACGATGACCTGTTTCAGTTTCACGATTCGATAGTCCAGTGGGATACTCCAGTTTCGCTTCGTAAGATGCCGAAGCTTCCTTTGGAATTTCTGCACGGACACAGGATGGGGTCTTACTTGGTATCGCTTGTGTCTAGAATCGTAGTAATATCCGAAACCTAGGAATCTCAAGTCTTTTGGGCGAGCGATTCGGCTCTTCTCGGCATTGACGATTAGCCCCAGTTTTCCCTCGATAAATCTGACGATGGTTTTCATCACCCGGTCCGCGGCTTTTCCGCTTTTCACAAAGATGAGGGCGTCATCGGCGTATCTCACGAACCGCAATTCCCTTTTCTCGAGTTCTTTATCGAGTTCGTTTAACAGTATATTGCTTAGTAAAGGGCTAAGATTCCCTCCTTGCGGAGTCCCAACGGGAGTTTCTTCATAACTTCCGTTTACCATGACGCCACTAACCAAATATTTTCTGATAAGCGAAATGACATCTCCATCATCTATGGTATTAGCGATGATTCGCATGAGCTTATCATGGTTGACCGTATCGAAGAATCTTTCCAGGTCAATGTCCACGACCCAGTCGTATCCGTCATTCAGAAATTCTAGGCTTTGGATAATCGCCATCTCGCAACTTCTTTTGGGTCTGAAACCGTAACTGAAATCACTGAACTGTTTTTCGAATACCGGACTGAGCACTTGATGAATTGCCTGTTGAACGACCCGGTCCACGACTGTTGGTATGCCCAGTTTGCGCATCTTTCCGTTCTCTTTTGGGATCTCCACTCGTAAGGCAGCCTGCGGCTGGTATTTTCTCGTTCGGATGCGCTGGCGCAATTCATCCTTGTGCTCTTTCAAATATTCCTTCAGTTCATCGACCGTTATCCCGTCGATCCCGCTTGCCCCTTTATTCCGGTAGACGCGCCGGTAGGCTTCATTCATGTTCTTATTACTTAGAATCTGTTCTAAAAGGTCCACACTCGTTTCTCCTTTCCATTCGCGTAGTAAGCGATAGCTCCAGTTTGGGTTGTCCTTTGAGATACGCTCATACTTTCACCCGTAACACATTCGGAGTTCGTCCCTTATGCACTCGCGGCGTTGAAACACTATAAATTGTTCAGCCCTTCACGAATTGCTTCGTTACTATGGCTTCGGCTGACTTCTTGCGGCTAACCTTTTCCGACTGCACGTCAGTGCATCCGCAAGACCTCCCAGGGTAAGACAACGATCTTTCCTCTTTTACTCGCCTGATTTACCCTCCAAAGTTACGCACATCTTTTGGACTTCGACTTGTTATGGAGCCTTATCCCTTTGAAGAGCCTTCGTATCAGATTTCTGTTCGTCGAGCCAAGATTTTATTCCACGCTTCCTCCAGCCCTTACCTCACGATAAGCACCTTGCGCTTCCTTAGTGGTTGGTCGATGTGTACCCCCACAGTGGACTTTCACCACCTAGATAGTTGCCATGCCTGGCACACATAAAAAAACCGCCATATAGGCGGTTTACCCCTCCATTCGCAGAGGGTTTGTTAATTTAATGCTTGCTCCAGATCTTCGATTAAATCCTCCACGTCTTCGATGCCAACGGAGATGCGCACCAGGCCTTCCACAATGCCCAGTTCTGCGCGGCGGTCGACCGGGATTGAAGCATGTGTCATCTGCGCCGGCACAGAAATCAGGCTCTCAACCGCTCCGAGACTTTCAGCAAGCGTAAAATATTTCAGTTTCGCCAGAAGTTCCCCTGCTTTTTCTTTGCTGCCCACGTCAAACGAAATCATGCCGCCGAAACCGGTCGCCTGTTTTTTCATCAATTCATGGCCCGGGTGGTCAGAAAGGCCGGGATAAATAACGTTTCCAACAGCTTCGTGGCCATTCAGGAATTCAGCGATTTTCTGTGCGTTGCTGCCCGTCTCTTCCATGCGGATGCCAAGGGTTTTTAAACCGCGCATCAACAGCCAGGAATCCTGCGGCCCCAAAATTGCGCCAACGGAATTCTGAACGAAATGCACTTCAGATGCCAATTCTTCTGTATTTACGACTACAAGTCCCGCCACAACGTCGCTGTGGCCGCCGATGTATTTCGTGGCGCTGTGCAGAACGATATCCGCGCTAAGCTTGATCGGGCTCTGCAGATACGGCGTCATGAATGTGTTGTCGACAATCGTCAGGAGGCCCTTCGTTTTGGCGAACTTCGCCACAGCCTCAATGTCCGTCACTTTCAATAATGGATTTGTCGGTGTCTCGATGAAAATCGCTTTTGTGTTTTCTTTGACTGCTGCTTCGACTTCTTCCATGTTTCCGGTATCAACAAAAGTAAATTCCAAACCGAAGCGGTTCAGTACTTTATTCATCACACGGTAAGTTCCGCCGTAAACATCATCTGTCAGGATCACGTGATCTCCAGCCGAGAACAGCATCATGACCGATGAAATCGCAGCCATACCGGAGCCGAAAGCAAAGCCCGCATGACCGAATTCAACATCCGCGATCAATTCTTCCAGCGCATGGCGCGTCGGGTTGCCGGTACGTGAATATTCATATCCTTTGAACTTGCCGACAGCTTCCTGTTTATAAGTGCTGACCTGGTAAATCGGCGTGGAGACGGCACCTGTCGCTTCGTCCCCAAAAATGCCGCCATGGATCAATCTTGTTTTGGCTCTCATCAATTTTCCTCCTCGAAGGTTCTGTTGTAAATACCCTGGCTCATATACCGTTCACTGGAATCAGCAAAAACCGTGACGATATGGCTGCCCGGTTTAGCGGTTTCGGCTTCTCTCAGCGCTGCAACGAATGCTGCGCCAGAAGAACTGCCGACCAATAAACCTTCCCGTTTCGCCAATTCTTTGAACGCCGCAAAAGCTTCGCGGTCGGTAATCGTGTGGATCGCTTCGAATAATGTAGTGTCCATATAATCAGGCAAAAATTCCATGCCGATGCCTTCCGTCAAATGCGGTCCGGATTCACCGCCGTTCAGAATCGAGCCTTCGGGTTCCACAATGACCGTTTTTATTTTTGCGTTCTGGGATTTCAAATAACGGGACGTGCCCATAAACGTGCCGCCGGAGCCTGCGCCCGCAACAAATACATCGATGTTGCCGTCAAGCGCGTGCCATAATTCAGGGCCCAGCGTCCGGACATATGTTTCCGGATTCGCGGGATTCGAAAATTGCGACGGTGAAAACGCCTGCTCGTCTTTGGCAAGCTGCTGCGCTTTTTCGATTGCGCCCTTCATCCCTTTGTCAGTCGGCGTATTGATGACTTCCGCGCCAAGTGCGCGCATCAGCCCCTGCTTTTCCTGGCTGAATTTCTCCGGAACGACAAATTTCACCCGATACCCTTTGCCGATTGCGGCAATCGCGAGGCCGATCCCCGTATTCCCCGCAGTCGGCTCGATCATGGTACTGCCGGGCGCCAATTCGCCACGGCGTTCGGCATCTTCTATTAAAGAAACACCAAGGCGGTCCTTGACGCTGCCGCCCGGATTAAAATATTCAAGTTTAGCGAAGATCCGGCAATTGTTCGGGATGTCCATATGGGTCAATTCCAACAGCGGTGTATCACCGATCAATTGCTGGATGCCTGTAGCATATTTCATGGCTTTGCTCCTCAAACAGTTTCTTGGGCGAACACCTGGTGCCACTCGTCTTTTTTGGCCAGCATTTCACGTGCCAGCTCTTTCGCGCCTTCCAGGCTGTGGCTCGCCGCCCAGCCGCATTGCACTTCGTTGCAGGCAGGAACTTCATCCGCTTTGATGACATCTTCCAATGTATGTTCGATGATGCGCAATACATCTTCGTAATCATCATGGTTGATCAATGAAAGATAATAGCCTGTCTGGCAGCCCATCGGCCCGATGTCGATGATCTGGTCCGAGTGGTTGCGGCTGTGTTCCGCCATCATGTGCTCCAGTGAGTGAAGGCCGGGCATTTCCATATGCTCTTTGTTCGGCTGTTTGAAACGGATATCGTATTTGCGAATTGTATCGCCTTTCGCTCCCGTTTTTTCACCGGCAAGGCGCACGTATGGTGCCACCACTTTTGTATGGTCAAGGTTGAAACTTTCAACGTTCATTTTTTTCATAGTAATCTTCCTCTCATCGTTTGGTCGCATCCATCAGGATGACGTAATCATTCATCTGTGTGAAGTCTATATCAAATCCATTTTTTTCAAATATTGCTTTCAGTACGGGTACCGTTGTGTAATATTCGCGTTTTAAATCCTCCACAAGGTTTAAATGCCCTTCGCCTTCCTCGTAAACAATCCGTCCCTGTTTCGCTTCCTCCGATTCGAACACGGTGTCCGCAAACACGACTTTCCCGCCCGGGGGCAAGATCGACGCATAACGCTGGATCGCCTCTGCTTTTTCCTCATCCGTCAAATGATGGAACGCATAGCTGCTGACAAAGCTTTTCGGCGAGTCCGGCAAGTTGAAATCCAGAAAATCGCCGTCCAGCAGGAGCAGCTCCGGAAATTTCTCTTTTGCCGCGCTGCGCATTGCCCCATTGGGTTCGATGCCGACGACTTCATGTCCGCGCTTGAGAAGTTCAGCTGTCAGATTGGCTGTGCCCGTTCCGAATTCGACAACAGGGCTTGCCGCTCTTTTCGCGACCGCTTCCAATATTCCTTCATAATTTTCAAAGACTGCTGCGTATTCAGGGTCGTGTCCACTGACGGAGTCGTCATAGGTATGGACCCATTTATCAAATATCTCCACAAATTCTCTTCCCATATTTGAACTCCTGCTTTCTGCAATGTTATAATAACAACAATACCAATAGTCTTACTAGGTTTTATTTATAACACATGCTTTGGCCCCTTTTCAACTTACAGGTTTCGCCCCATGCCAAATTTTCTGCATAATAAAAGACCCGGCATGCGCAGGGCCTTCTTTCATCATAATTTTAAAATTGGCGGGAGTTCATCCTGATGCTTCAGGATCAGGCGTTTCAGCAGCGCTTCGCACTGCAGGAGCGACATTTGTACAATCCGGCCCAGGAACAACGCAATCAATACAGTACCAATGCCGATCGGCCCGCCGAGCAGCCAGCCCAAAACCGCGACCGTCACTTCAATGGCGGTGCGGATTACACTGACACTCAATCCCGTTTTGTGGACCAGGATGAGCATGAGATCATCCCGCGGTCCCGCTCCCATTTTCGGTGCCACATACAAGCCGACGCCATAGCCCATCACAAAAATACCGGCTGTGAAAATGAGGATTTGGCCGGTCATGGACTCGATATCCGGAATAAGATAATTGAACAGGTCGATAAACAAACCGATCAACACCATATTCAATAAGGTGCCGAATTGCGGCCATCTGCGGCGGACAAGCGACGTGACGCTGATTAATACGAAGCCTGCAATGATTGCCCAGCTGCCGATCGTCAGGCCGAAATTCTCATACAGGCCGACATGCAGCACATCCCACGGGCCGATGCCCAGGCGATCGCCTTTGATGGTCATTGTGATTCCAAGTCCGAGCACCATCATGCCCACCAGGAAGAACAGCCACCGATAATACATAGAAACGCTCATCCGTCATCCTTCTTTCTTTTCAAGCCTTTTCGCCAACTGCCAAAAGGAAGCGTTCAATCAATGCTGAACCGTCAACTCCGCCAGTTGCCCCTCTGTCACCCGCAGCAGATCCTGTGGCGACAGCTTTAACTGGGCACCGATTTTGCCGGCGGAAACAATGATTTCGTCACGGACGGCCGCTTCGCTGGCGACGAATGTCGGTAAAAGCTTTTTCATGCCGAGCGGCGAGCAGCCGCCGCGCACATAGCCGGTAAGCGGTAATATTTCTTTTACCGGCACCATTTCGATTTTCTTTTCACCGCAGGCTTTTGCGGCCAGTTTCAAATCCAGTTCCGCAGCTGCTGGAACCAGGAAAACGTAATGGCTTTTGGAGGACCCTGCGGCCACCAGCGTTTTATAGACGGCTTCCACCGGGAATCCAATTTTCGCGGCAACGGATATGCCGTCGGTTTTTCCATCGTCACTGCTGTACTGCAGTTGCTCATAGGGAATTTTTTCACGGTCCAGAATGCGCGCGGCATTGGTCTTTGCAGCTTTTTTTGACATCGGGCCAGCTCCTGTCAGTCTTTTTGTTCAAGCATTTTCTTCAGTGCTTCCGCCATTGCGTTATTTTGCGGCGGTTCATCCTGCTGCTTCAAGTACTGATTGACATCCTTTTTGTTCGCTTTCGACTGGCCGGATTTTTTGCGTTTCTCAAATGCCGACAGCTTCTCGCGGTGGCCGCATTTGCAGACAAAAATCTTGCCGTCGCCTTCGCCCTGCATTTCCAGTTTTTTATGGCAATTCGGGCAGCGGGCATTCGTCAGCATCGCCACTTGTTTCTTGTAGCCGCATTCGCGGTCCTGACAGACGTTCATCTTGCCGCGTTTGCCGTTGACTTCAAGAAGCGGCTTGCCGCAATCGGGACACATCTTGCCGCTGATGTTATCGTGCTTGAATTTCTTGTCGCTCTTCTTGATGTCGGATACTGATTTCTCTGCGAACAAAATCATTTCTTTAATGAAAGCATCCTTCTTCAGTTGCCCTGTGGCGATTTTCGTCAGCTGCTGTTCCCAGTCAGCGGTCAGTTTCGGCGATTTCAAATCTTCCGGCACCAGCTCAAGGAGTTGGCGGCCTTTGGACGTGATCGTCAGATCCTTGCCTTTTTTCTCGATCAGGAACGTATTGAACAATTTATCAATGACGTCCGCCCGGGTCGCTACCGTGCCGAGCCCGCCCGTTTCGCCGAGCGTCCGGATGGATTCCTTCGATTCACCGGCCATGAACTGTGCCGGGTTTTCCATCGCACCGAGCAGCGTTCCTTCATTGAAGAAAGCGGGCGGTTTGGTTTTGCCTTCGGTCAGGGAGATGCCTTTGATGTTCAATTTTTGACCATTTTCAAATGGCGGCAAGGTCGTATCTTTGTCGTCGCCGTCATCGAGGTAGATGCGTTTCCATCCTTCATTCCGCACCGTGTTGCCTTTGGCCTGGAAGGTTTCGCCGCCGGCTTCGAGTTTGACGGTCGTCTGGTCGTACTCGTACTGCGGATAGAATACCGCCAGGAAACGCTTGACGATCATGTCGTATAATTTATGTTCCTTATCGGACAGGTCGTGGAGCGGCGGAGCCTCCTCCGTCGGAATAATCGCGTGGTGATCGGATACTTTCGCATCATCGATGACCCCTTTTTGCGCCGCCACCGGTGATTTCAGAACTGTCGCGGCAAGCGGGCGGTACGGCCCCGTCTGCACCGCTTTGATGCGGTCTTTCAGCGTGTCCTTCATATCGGACGTCAGGTGTTTCGAATCCGTCCGCGGGTAGGTCACGATTTTATAGCGCTCATACAGGTTCTGCAGCGTGTTCAGCGTCTCTTTCGCCGACCAGCTGTAGCGTTTGTACGCTTCTTTTTGAAGTTCGGTCAAGTCGAATAAAGGCGGTGCCGGCTGTTTTTTCGGTGTTATTTTGATGTCCGAGACGGTGCCTTCGTGCGTGTTGTCGAGCTTCGCGAATAAAGCATCGATCTTCTCTTTATCGAACGATTGCGTCGAATTGCCGTCCGTCCACGTGAACGCGGCCTGGTCCGTAACCGCCTGCATGCCGTAATACGGCTTCGGCTGGAAATTGCGGATCTGCTGCTCGCGCTCCGCGATCATTGCAAGTGTCGGCGTCTGCACGCGTCCGGTCGACAATTGGGCGTTGTATTTGACTGTTAACGCTCGCGTCGCGTTGATGCCGACGACCCAGTCAGCCTCGGCGCGTGCCACTGCCGCCTCATACAGATTTTCATAGGCTTTGCCGTCTTTCAGGTTGTTGAAGCCGTCTTTGATCGCCTTGTCGGTAACCGACGAAATCCACAGGCGTTTGATCGGCTTTTTCGTATTCGTCTTCTCCAGGATCCAGCGCGCAACCAGTTCCCCTTCGCGCCCTGCATCCGTTGCGATGATGACATCTTTGACGTCGCCGCGGCCCAGCTGTGCTTTCACCGCGTTGAATTGCTTCATCGATTGTTTGATCGGCACCAGTTTGAACGGCTTCGGAACAATCGGCAGATTCTCCATCTTCCATTCCTTGAAGTCGTTGTCGTATTGCTCCGGCTGCGCATGGGTCACCAAATGGCCCAGCGCCCACGTGACGATATACTGCTTGCCTTCGAAAAAGCCGTTGCCTTTCTGGCCGCATTCGAGCACGCGCGCGATGTCACGCGCCACTGATGGTTTTTCCGCTATTACGATTGATTTCATATCTATTCACCCTCATTTCTCATTTGGCTATTATAACATTTTCTTTTTTGCGGGTGGTGTAGAGTGATTGAATGTTTCACCGCTATTATTGTCAGAATTTTCTTGCCCGCGATTCAGAAGAAGGATATATTTTATTTATAAATAGAAAGGAGTTGGCCGATTGATCCTGAAACAGCGTTCCGAACCGCCCGAAATCCCGCAGCTTGAAAGCTTGCTGCAACGCGTGCCCATCGTCCATCCCCTATTTCCCCACTGGACGGAAAAACTCCGCAGATTGTCCGCCGGCTTCCACGGCGAACAGCGCGTCGATGCGCTCTGGCAGGAGATCCCTATTGAGTGTCCCCATTATTGTCTGCATGACCTTTTCATACAGAAAGCAAGTTCTTCCCATCAAATTGACACTTTGCTCGTCACCACTCGTTTCGTGCTTTTACTCGAAATTAAAAGCATTGCGGGCGAATTGAATTTCGATCCGCAGCTTCGGCAATTTTCCCGTACCAATAGGGACGGCAGCGTCGACGGCATGCGAAATCCGGATGATCAGCTGCGCCGCCACGAAAAATGGGTGCAGCAGTTTTTGGCAGCGCATAAAGTCTCGCTGCCGGTCATCGGCGCCATCGTCTTCACCTATCCGTCGTCCATCGTCAACAGCCGGCCCGCGAATCGCATCATCATCCAGTCGTCGGGATTGCCTTATCTGGTCGACCAGCTTCTTGCGAAATATCCAGAAGATTTGTTGCCCACGCGCAAGGCCCGCCAGCTGGCCAGCCGGCTGCTGGAGATGCATTCTGATCGTCCGCTGCGGGAGTTGGAAGTTCCAGGGGAGTTGAGGAAGGGGGTGCTTTGTACAAAATGTCCTGGATCTAAGATGACATATCGCTACAAGAAATGGACGTGTCCAAATTGTTCAGTGATTGATCCGCACGCCCACCTTCGAACACTTGAGCAATACCGTATGTTAATTAAACCGCTTATAAGCAACAAGGAATTCAGAGATTTTACCGGCATCGAGTCAGTTTCTATTGCTTCCAAACTCCTCACAGAATCGAAAATGACTTTCCAGGGAAGTTTCAAGGACCGGGTTTATCTGATTCCGGACTCGTTTGATGCTCCGGACAGTATTTGAGCTGTTCCGGACAGTATTTTTAATCTGCGGACAGTATTTGGTCCGTTCCGGACAGTATTCTCGTTCTGCGGACAGTAAGCTCTTTAAATGGAAATGAAATATTTTTATCAGATATAATTTTCCAATTAAAGACCTTTTTTAACGCTCATTTTCTCCAATTGGCACTAAAATCAACTTCACCAACCATTTCCCAACCAAAAACACCCATCCAGACGACCAAATCATCACCAAAACAGCCCTTCCCAATCCGCAGAAGCAACACAAAACCCAACACAAAACCCAGAATTGAAAAAATCTTCGCCAATGCGAAGATTTCCTCAAGTAAAGGGCGTTTTCGCCATGCGAAAACGCCCGCTGGGGTCCTGCACTTATGGTTTTTCGCTTTTCGCCTGGGTTTGAGCGAAAAGCATCCATTTTTTTCTTGAATTTTTCTCTTGCATTATGCTTTCTCCTTTACCCAAACAAAAAAACCTCCCGCGGGAGGTTTTTTCTCTTTCATCTTAATCTATATCCAATGCTTCCTTTGATAAATGCGTGCTCATTTCCGCGTATTGGACGAAAACGCGTGCCAGCTCGCGAAGGCGGTCGTGGACGTCTTCATTGATGATGTTGTTGTCGGCATCGAAATGGCTCGTGTGCGTGTAAACATAGTTTGGTGTCACGAGACTGCGGAAATAGTCGAGAATCGGTTTGAGCTGATTTTCGATGACCAGGTGGTGCTGATAGGTGCCGCCGTTTGCGACGATCGATACCGGTTTGTAGCGCATCGTATGCGGGTGCAGCAGGTCGAACGTATTTTTCAGGACGCCGGGAATGGAGCCCTGGAATATTGGTGATGCAATGATGTAACCGTCAGCCTCTTTAAAGCGGCGGGCAATTTCCTGCATGCTGTCGTTGTATTCACCGAGCGGGCGGCCGTCGACAAATTGATGGTCGTAATCAGCCAGGCTCAATATCTCCAATTCCATTTCAGGACGGAAATCCTGGATGTATGTCTTGACCTGCTCCAAAACGGCGCCGGTTTTCCTGCCCACAATGGTGCCGTCCACTAATAAGATCTTCATAAAACTGTTCCTCCTCGAGTCCGTGTATGCTGGGCAGCCAAGCTGCCTTTCAATGTTTTCTTATGCCGGGCCGGCAAAATCAATTCACCAGCCCCGCTTTCTTCCATCATAACAAACAGCGAATGCGGATACGTATCGAAATACCTTATGGAATCCGGATTTCATTCTTTAGGCTGAGACGGCAGATTTTTGGCGCGCTTGTTTTCCAGGCGTTCCTGTATGCGATCCGATTGCCGCGCGGGTGAGGTGAAGCTGACAATGATGTCACCCAGTTTTGGCTCAGGGAAGTTATCGCTTGTGAAGAATTCGATTTTCCCCTGCTCCCGCTGGATAAACAGAAGGATGGTGTCAGCACTCCATTTTTTCTTGTAATCCTGATAACTGTATTGGTCTGTTATCTGTGTTTTTCGGATAGTGTAGCCTTCTTCCGTCTTGCGGTCCAGTTCATGGATGTTGCATTCATTGCCGAACAGGGTGCGGCCCTTCAATGAAGAATGGAAATCCGCCGGGTCTCCCTGATGGATCGCAGTCTGGTAAAGATTTTCACGGCCGAGTTCCGGCACATAATTGTTTACGACAAGCGCGTTGTAGGAATCGATTTCCCCGGCCAGGATCATCGTTTCATAAGGCGTGAGATCCAGCTCATATTCCGTATGCTCGGAAAGGATTTCCCCGGTGAACGTTTTCAGTCCGGCGAGCCGGGCACGTTGCAGTCTCCCCCACGAAGGATCCATGATCAAGACGTTTTTATTGTGTTCGGAAAGGGCTTCGCCGAGTTTGATGACAAAACTGCCGACTCCCACAATAATGATTCCCGGATCATCACCGGTGGCAAGACCGAGCTTCCGGCCGAGCCAGCCAATCGTAAAGCCATGTGCGACCACTGTGGAAAAGACGAGCGCAAACGTCAATGCCGTCAACAGCTCGGCATCTTCAAATCCGGCATCAAGCAGGACGCCGGCAAAATATCCGGAGACGGTCAGCGCCACAATACCGCGTGGTGCAATCCAGCCGATCAGTGTTTTTTCCTGCAGCGAGAGATCGGTGCCGATTGTAGACAGCCAGATGGATAATGGCCTCACCACAAACAGGGTGGCCAGTACAAATGCGATGATGCGCCAATTGAAGATTTCAATCAGCACTTCCAGGCTCAGCGAAGCAGTGAGCATAACAAAGATGCTTGAAATCAGAAGCACCGAAATGTTCTCTTTGAAATGCCGCATATCGTTGATGGAAGCGATATGCATATTCGCCATGACCATCCCCATTGCGGTTACCGCAAGCAAGCCGGTTTCGTGCATGACAATATCCGACAGCACAAACGTCAGCAGCACAACGCCGAAAACCATCGGCGCTTTAAGAAATTCCGGCACCTGTCCATTTTCAAGCATCCAGCCAAGCAGCCAGCCGACGCCAGCGCCGAGCGCAACGGCAAACAAGGAAGCCAGGAAGAACAGGCCGAATGCGCCGGCCGTTTCATCACCGATCGCAAACAGCACGAACTGGAATGCGAACAGTGCCAGCAAAGCGCCAAACGGATCGACAATGATTCCCTCCCATTTCAGGATTGCCGCCGGACGGGCTTTCAGTTTCGCCTGCCGCAGCAATGGCAGGATGACAGTGGGACCGGTAACGATGAATAATCCCCCGATTACAAACGCTACTGCCCACGACAGGCCAGCTATGTAATGTGCCGCCAGCGATCCGGTGATCCAGGCGATGAATGCACCGATTGTGACGATACGCCAGACGGGTTTATTGAATCCCCGAATTTCCTTGAAATTCAAATTTAAACTTCCCTCAAACAGGATAATGGCAACAGCCAGTGAGATGAAAGGTTTGAACAATTCCCCAAAACTTTCTTCCGGATGGATGATTCCCAGAAACGGCCCGACAAGCAGCCCGGCAATGGACATCAGCACAATTGCAGGAAGGCGGAAACGCCAGGCCAGCCATTGCGAAACCACTCCCAGAAAGATGATTAACATTAGGTCAAATAATAAAGTATCGATCAGCGTTCGCCTCCTTGAGGTTCCTTTTTCAATATTATACGTGTTATATTCCCTTATTTAAAAGCGGTATGCCAAGCGAAATAATTTAAATTCCCGTCATTTGTGCTATAATGAAGGAAAAATGCGGGTGATTATGTGAACAGACAGGAAATTGAAAATGAGATTGCCGAATTGAAGATGGATTACGTCCGCCATCAGGGCGATATCGAGAAGTTGGAAACAACCGGACATGCCAAGATGGTTGAGAAAGCCGAACAGCGTCTCGAACGAATGGAATTGCAACTAGCGGAATTAAACCAAAAACTCGCGGCTCTGTAACCGCGGTTTTTTTTTGAGTGTTTTCCGGTTAACTATACAAGTTAAACCAGTCATCTATAGTAGCAGGTATTCCGCAAAACAGCACGCGAAAACCCGCTGCTCCTGTCCCGAAGCACAGATGCGACAACAAAAGTTTATTCTTTGGTTTGCCTTAATGACAGGATTGCCGCAGCCACAGAAACGGACAGCCAATTAAAGTATCGAACACTACACACGGTCACTAAAAGACCGGGCTTTACAGCTATAAATGGAGGAATAACTTACATGAGTTTATTGACAGTAGAAAATTTAAGCCATACATTCGGCGACCGGACATTGTTCAACAACGTGTCTTTCCGCTTGGTTGAAGGCGAACACGTCGGCCTTGTCGGCGCAAACGGTGTCGGCAAATCGACGATGATGAATATTTTGACAGGCAAACTGATCCACGATGAAGGCCGCGTGGAATGGCAGCCGAGAACGCATTACGGCTATTTGGATCAGCATACCCAATTGCAGCCGGGGCGGACAATCCGCGAAACGTTGCAGGATGCTTTTCTGAAGCTTTATAAGAAAGAGGAAGAGTTAAACGAAATCGCCATGAAGATGGGCGATGCTGATGCTGATCTTGAAGCGCTGATGGAAGAGATGGCTGCAGCGCAGGATGCGCTGGATGCCGGGGACTTTTATACACTTGACGGGAAGATTGAAGAGATTGCACGCGGCCTTGGCCTTGATGCCATCGGACTCGAGCGTCCGGTCGAAGCATTATCCGGCGGCCAGCGGACGAAATTGCTGCTTGCGAAGCTGCTTTTGGAAAAACCGACAGTGCTGCTGCTCGATGAGCCGACAAACTATCTGGATGAAGAGCATATCCAGTGGCTCGTCAATTACCTGAAAAATTATCCCTATGCGTTCCTTTTGATTTCGCATGATACAGAATTTATGAGTTCGGTGACAGATGTCATCTTCCACATGGAATTCTCGCGCCTGTCCCGCTATACCGCATCGTACGAGAAGTTCGTCGAGCTTGCGGAATTTGCCAAGAAACAGCATCTGGATGCTTATGAAAGACAAGAGGACATGATCAAGAAGACTGAAACATTCATTGCCAAAAACAAAGCACGGGCCTCAACAACCGGACGAGCGAAATCACGCCAGAAACAGCTTGACCGGATGGACCGCATCGACAAGCCGGAAGTTGCGGCAAAACCGCAATTCTCATTCAAGGAAACGCGCAGCCCAAGCCGCTATGTAGTGGAAGCTGAAGCGTTGTCGATCGGCTACGACAAGCCCCTGTTGCCGCCGTTGTCGTTTATGATTGAACGCGGTGAAAAGATTGCACTCGTCGGCATGAACGGTGTCGGTAAATCGACGTTGCTCAAAACGATGCTCGGCAAAATTAAAGCGCTCGACGGAGAAGTGATCCGCGGCGAATATTTGACGCCAAGTTATTTTGAACAGGAAGCCAAAGCGCCGAGCCATACACCACTTGATGAAATATGGGCGGCTTACCCAAGCATGGACCAGGGCCAGGTGCGTGGAGCATTGGCGCGTACCGGCTTGAAAAACGAGCACATTTCCCGATCAATGACCCAATTGTCCGGTGGTGAGCAGGCGAAAGTCCGCCTGTGCAAGCTAATGATGGAAGAAAGCAATTGGTTGATTTTCGATGAACCGACGAACCACTTGGATATCGACGCGAAGGCAGAATTGAAGCGCGCGATGCAGGCCTACAAAGGCACAATCGTACTCGTCAGCCACGAACCTGAATTCTACGAAGGCCTTGCCACGAAGGTATGGGACGTCGAAGAATGGATCACGTCCGGCCAGGAACCACAAATTAAATAAAACGCTAAAAGGTCTCTTCCCGAAACGGGGAAGAGACCTTTTTTTGCTTTGCAAAGAGAAAAGCCCAAAAAAGTTTGGGCCCTTCTCTCGCTGTCACTTTTCTTAATATGTCGTAAGTTTAAAGATTTTCTGGAAGCCATAGATACCGCGCTGCCAGAAGGTGAAGGTATCCTGATAAGCATCCACATCCAATGTATACAAGGCATCTTCGTTATTCCACAAGCGATCAAAATAGGCTTCCATGTCGTTAACAAGTTCACTGTCGTTCGGTGCAATGATCCGGATGTTGCTTTCCACATTGTAATTCATGAAAGCCCGCTGCGTGTAATTTGTGGATCCGCCGGACACATAGCTTTCTTCAGCCGTTTTAATCAGGATTGATTTTGTATGAAATTGGCCGACCACGGCATTATACCAGCGTACTTCGATTTTATCGTCAGTATCTTCAAGCATTTCATGGACAGCCGGCCGGTTAGGCAAGCCTGTTTTTTCGCTGCCAAAGGCATTTTCATTTGCATCAAGGACCATTCTGACTTCTACGCCCCGGTTGGCAGCTTCGGTCAGCGCATTGACGACCTCCCCTTCCGCTATATAGAACATTGCCAGATGGATGCTGTCACCTTTCACCGTTTTTTCGATGTCCGTCAGAATCGAATCAAGGACTTTCTTTTCTGTCACGTATTGAACCTGATAATCCCCCTGCTGTTCTTCAGCATCCGCACGTGGAAATTCCGGTCCTCCGGAAAATTGCGATACCGCCTCTTCCGACTCCAAAATGTCATTTATAACCGGACCGCTTACCTTAAAGGCCATATTGCCGTGGAGGCCGCTGGCGTTATGCGGGTTGGCGGAACTGATGATCGCCTCTTTTTCTGTAATGACCGCTTTGCGGTGATTCGCTTTGATATTCATCATTTTCAGATAAGAGGACAGGGTCAGGTCTGGCGCATCGCTCGCCATGGCATTTGGTACCCAACCTTTTCCGCCTGCATCAAACCACTGAAAAACCACCCGGTAGAGGCCGGAATACAGCGGCGTCGAATCGCGTAATTTGTCCAGATCCGTGATAATCACTTCAACTCCTGCATCCTCGAGGGTTCCCAGCAGCTGGCTTTCATACGAACCATAACCAACATTCAGCGGATCGGTTATGAAGTAAATCGGAAAATCGGGATTTCCCTCTTTTTTCGCCAATAGCTTCTCAGTCAACATTTCTGATACCGCCGGGAAGGCTATTTCCTGATCTGTGTAATTATCAAACAGGAACAGATCAATGACGATGAATTCTTCGGCTTCATCGATCATCCCGTAAATTTCATCAAATATACGCAATTCATGTTTCTGGTTTGTCCCTTTTTGATTCTGTGCAAAAGACAGGTCATAAAACATCTCCACATCTTCCACCCGGTGAAGATCTCCTTCGTATTCAAGGCCAGCAGGCAATGGTTTAAATGTATGCCAGACAATGACACTGATATACATCAATGCCAGAACACCGAAACTGCCCATAATAATCCTTTTGCGCCTGCTCCAGCCGCGCACTCTTTTTCTCATTCTGCTGTCCCCCTCATCTTTAATAATAGTACTTCAGATAAACAAAAATATCTTTAAGTTTTTATCAAAAGAAGTATCGGCTCCAAATAACAGTCACCGGTGACCCTGCCATTGTAAATCGGCATCAAAAAAAGGGGTACAGGATTGGTTCCCTGTACCCCTTTCAATTAATTCTTATAAAAGATCGTCCTTTTAAGCAGGCAATACGTATTCCCGGGTCTGAACGTCTTCAAGCAATAAATCCTTCAGCCTCTGCTTGCCACGGAAAAGACGTGACTTCACTGTACCGATCGACACTTTCATCGTCTCGGCAATTTCAATCAAAGACAGCTGGTGCACATAGAAATAGACGATCGTTGTCCGGTAAATCGAATCCAGTTGCGAAATTTTGTTCTGCAGCAATACGGATACGTCCTGCTGTTCCAGCAATTCCGGAGCGCCGGCGTTGTCAGATGGGATCAGGTCGAGAAGTGAAATATCCAGGCCTTCCGGCTGCTGCTGCACATGTTTGCTGCGCCGGACATTTTTGCGGTACCGGTCACGGAAAGTATTCATACAGATTGTCGTCAGCCAGGCCTTAACATGATCCACTTGCTGGATTGACGATTCATAACGCACCACTTTCAGCCAAACTTCCTGCATAAGATCTTCCGCCTCAACCTTATTGCGTGTCAGTTTCAGGCACAGATGATAAATGTAGCGGTTGTATTCTGTGTATAAACTTTCCATGAACAGTTCCTCCGTCCGTTTTTTTCTTCTTGCCCTTATTGTGCCGGAAAGGAACCTTTCACTCTATCGCTCCCGCTTTCATTTGCCTTACAGTTGTGTAATGAAGAAATTAGCTCAAGGTATTTCCTATATACCGCTTCGGCGCTTAGGACAAGGGCAAAGATTATGCTCCTGCGCACTGCTCGTCGCAAAGGTGCGCCATCTACGTTTGGCGACCTTGCCTCCCGCAATAAGCCGAGAAGATCACTCGTCTTATTGCTCCGGTCGGCATTCGCCTGCTCCATAGGCGCGCCGGCGCTGAGAGAATAGCTCCGATTGAGAAAGAAATTCAGATATGGAGCAAAACAGCGAAGACGCCATGGGGACCAAGCGAAGTGCTGAGATCCACTCGGGCGAAGTGAAACGAGCCCGAGTTAGCTCAGCGCGAGCCCCCAGGCAAGCGCAGCTGTTTTGCGGAATATCGGTTATTGAGGATTACTAATTTAACGTACAGAGAAACATTTAATGTCATTTATAGGCATCACGTCATGATATAAACTCAAACAAAAAACCCGCCCAAAGGCAGGTTTTACGCAAAGACTTCTTCATCTTTTTTTGTGATTGTCAATCGGACGATCCGGTTGCGGTCCATTTCGTTCACTTCAACATGCAGGTTTTCGTATGTGAACTGTTCGCCTTCGTCCGGCACATGGCCAAGCTGCTGCATAACGAATCCGGCGATGGTGTCGTGGTCGTTGGGTACTTCCACTTCGAACATCTCATTGACGTCTTCGATTTCCAGGCGGCCGTGGCATGATAATGTCGTATCGGTCATTACAAAGACCAATTCATCATCTTCTTCATCTGTCTCATCTTCAATATCCTGGCCAATCATTTCTTCGATAATGTCTTCGTGCGTTACAATCCCGAGCGTTCCGCCGTATTCGTCCAAAATGACTGCCATGTGTTTTTTCTTGGCCATCATCATCTTGAAGACTTTTTCGACGCTGACGGACTGAACAACGAACAGCGGATTGTCATCCATCAATTCCTGCAGTGTCAGATTCGGGTTCATTGACCATTCAATCAATTTTTTCGAATAAAACAGGCCGACTACATTGTCAAGGCTTTCTTCGTAAACTGGATATCGTGTATAAGAGGAATCCAATATCAGATCGCGGACTTCATCATAAGTTGCATCCAAAGGAATGCCAACAATATCTGTCCGATGGGCCGACATGACGTCTGAAACGTCTTTATTCGGAAAATCCAATACTCCTTTTATACGTTCCGATTCATCTTCTTCGAAGGTACCTTCAGTTGAAGCGATATCCACCATCGTCCTCAATTCTTCCTTGGTCATCGTAGCCTCTTTGACGTGGCCTTTCGATATTATGCGGATGAAAATATTGGTGAACTGCGCTAACAGCCAGGTAAGCGGCTTGAAAAGAACAACGAGCACTCTGATCACAGGCGCAACGATATAAGCGATTTTATCAGCAAACGTTGCAGCGATCGTTTTCGGCAGCACTTCACCGAATATAATCAATATGAGTGTCAAAATCGCCGTAGCAAGTCCGACTTCCCATCCTCTGTCAATGGCAATCATGGTCACCAGAGTAGGCAGCATGATATTAGAGATATTATTTCCGATTAATATGGTGGTGATCATTCGGTCCGGCTTCGCAATCAATTTTTGCAGGTTCTGTGCCTTCACATCCCCCTGCTCCGCGCGAAGATAGACCTTCATCCTATTAACCGCAGTCAATGCCGTTTCGCTTCCCGATAAGAAGAACGACATGATTAAAAATATTCCTAACGCTATAAACAAAGTTGTTTCCTCCAGTGTCTGAAACACAAAATTTTACGAGCTATTTCCGTATGGACAATTATATCATAGCGTTTTTCGATCTGTCGAAAACTACCTCTTCCTTATGGTATACTTTCCCCACTATAAGAAAATTATGAAAAGGGGTTTTAACATGAAGGAACATCAACTTGAACTCTATTTCCAGGATCACCGCAGTGAGCATTTGGAAGAACTGGAATTATTTCTGCGAATCCCGTCTGTCAGCTCATTATCCGAACATAAAGAAGATATGCAGAGAGCTGCCGAGTGGCTGGTAAAGGCTTTTGAGAAGGCAGGTCTGGAGAATGTCAAAATCGATGAAACCGGTGGACATCCACTCGTTTATGCTGATTGGCTCCATGCCGAAGGCAAACCGACCGTATTGGTTTATGGCCATTACGACGTACAACCGGTCGACCCGCTCCATCTCTGGGAATCGCCACCGTTCAAGCCCCAGGTCCGTGACAATAAAATATATGCGCGCGGAGCAAGCGATGATAAAGGCCAAACCTTCATGCATATCAAAGCGGCTGAAGCATTATTGCAGCTCGACGGGGAACTTCCCGTCAATATGAAGTTCATTATCGAAGGTGAAGAGGAGATCGGCAGTCCGAGCCTCCCGGCATATGTGGAAAAAAACAAAGATGCGCTTGCCTCAGACTTAATCGTCATTTCCGATACAGGTATGCAGGGGCCGGGCCGACCGGCAGTATGCTATGGCTTGCGAGGGCTTGCAGGAGTCCAGATTGATGTAAAAGGACCGAAAGGAGACCTCCATTCCGGTCTATACGGCGGTGCTGTACAGAATCCGTTGCATGCAATCGTTGAAATTCTGGAAACCTTCCGCGACAAAGAAGGGGTCATCCAGGTCGAAGGATTTTATGATGATGTTCTGCCGGTGTCCGACAAGGAACGCGCGGAATTCGCGGCACTCGAATTCAACCTGGAAAACGAAAAGAAAGAACTCGGCATCACGGAAGACTTTGGTGAAAAGGGTTATTCGTTCGTGGAACGTACATGGATCCGCCCGACACTCGAGATCAACGGCATTACTGGCGGATTTTCCGGAGAAGGCATCAAGACCGTCCTTCCGGCTGAAGCCAGCAGCAAAATCACATGCCGCCTCGTGCCGAATCAGGACCCGGATGACATCATTGCCAAATTGAAAGCACATGTCGAAGCGCATAAGCCACGGGGCGTTTCTGTTGAGATTACAGAATTCGATAAGGGCAAGCCTTTCCTGACGCCATTCGATCACCCTGCAATTCAGGCAGCCGGCCGTTCCTACGAGAAGATTTACGGTGTACCGACAGCCTTCACCCGCATGGGCGGATCGATTCCAATCGTTACAGAGTTCGTTGAAATCCTTGAACGCCCTGTCGTCCTGATGGGCTTCGGTCTGGCATCCGAAAACTTCCATGCACCGAACGAGCATTTCCATCTTGAAAACTTCGACAAAGGGTTGCTCGTCATCTGCGATTACCTGTTCGAAGCTTCTGCATTGAAAGAAATCTAACCCAAAAATCTTCCTGCTGCTGACAGCGGGAAGGTTTTTTCATTGGACAGTTTCCTTCCAGTCCGAAAACTGCTTTACTTATAATACACATAGAAGCACTTTTTGGAGGCAATGCAATGCTTATTTATTTTCTTTTTTCCTATCTGACCGGAACCCTGATGACCGCCTGGCTCGTTGGCAAATGGAAAGGTGTCGACCTGGCCAAGGAGCGCAGCGGCAATTTGGGGGCGCGCAATGCGGGGTCCGTTATCGGCAAACGCGCTTTTCTGCTCACTTTCCTTGGCGATGCCGGCAAGGGCGCCTTGGTGGTTTTCGCAGGATTTTACTTCAATTTCCCGTTATGGGCCATCGCAGTTTCCGGATTGCTGGCGGTAATCGGACAACTTTTTCCTTTTTGGCTGCGCGGAAAGGGTGGAAAAGGCGTTTCGGTTTTTGTCGGCATCACTTTCTTTCTGACACCTGAACTTTTTCTCGCCATGTTCGTCATGTTCATCGCTTTTTATCCACTATTTAAAAGCGCCACGCTTTCCATGTTGACTGCCTTTTCCGCCTTCATCACCATGGCAGCGGTGCTTCAGGTCCTGCCTGTGGTATGGCCACTGATTTTGGCTATTATTATTATTGTCTTCAGGCACCGTTTCGACATTGAAGAATCCTATGCAAGGCGTTTCGGCAAGCGGTGACGCAGGGGTGCAAATTTCGGCCGCCTACTCCTATCCGCATAAAACTATTCGTGTTATAGTTTTATTATTCAAAAAATTAAAAAGATAGGGTGTTGAATTATGAAAAAACCGATTGCATGGGTTATGGATACTACAGGCTATGTCACAGAAGAAATGAAAGCGCATCCAGACGTTTATATTGTTCCGCTTAATATCCATTTTGGTTCAGAAGAGTTTATCGATGGAGTGGACCTGACACAGGCGCAGCTCTATGAACGCATCAAAGCCGCTTCCGAATTTCCGAAGACATCCCAGCCTTCCGCCGGTAAATTCGCAGAGCTTTATGACAAGTTGAAGGAAGAATATGAATGTGCCATCGCCGTCCACGCATCGGCTAAATTGAGCGGCACCATCGCTTCTTCTACTGCAGGAGCCGAGATGTCGGAATTCAAGGTCTACGCTGTCGACTCCATGGCATTGTCATACGGCTTGTCCGGTCTTGTGGAACGCGGTCTGGAGCTCCAAAAAGAAGGGCTCGATGCCGAACAGATTGCACAAAAGCTCGAGAAGGAAACGGAGAATTTCCGCAACTACATTTTAATCGGCAATCTGACTCAATTGTACAAAGGGGGCCGCATGAGCGGAG
This sequence comes from Planococcus salinarum, assembly GCF_007004625.1. Classification (GTDB taxonomy): domain Bacteria; phylum Bacillota; class Bacilli; order Bacillales_A; family Planococcaceae; genus Planococcus; species Planococcus salinarum. The sequence continues at coordinate 150,140 of NZ_VIFV01000001.1, forward strand.
CGCAATATTACATCGGCAGTCTGCTTCAGGTCAAGCCGATCGTCCAGATCACCCCTGAAGGCGAATTAAAGCCGATCGACAAAGTCCGTTCCCACAAAAAAGCGGTGAAGTATTTAATAGACCATGCCGTAAAAGACCACAAGGAATTCGGCGTGGATACCTTCCAGATTATGCACGGCAACACGCATGAAGAAGCCGAAATTTTGAAACGGGAAGTGTTAAAAGTCATACCGGAAGCCCAAATCATTATCGGTGACTTGAGTTCGTCCCTGGCCGTCCACGCCGGGGAAGGCACCCTTGCGTTGATGTGGAGAAAAGACCCTAAGTAATCCTCTGTTTCCGCGGTGTTCAAACAAGATATCCCCTGTTTCTTCTGCTACAATAGAAGCAGAATTACGGTGAGGTGGATGTTATGCAGCACGACGAACGTGAGATTTATAAAACTGTGGACCTATGTGATGCAAAGGGCCAGTTAAATCCCGAAGCCATTGGATTTGCGCGGAAGCCTCTTATCGTCAGCAACCTTAAAGGCAATTTCATGCGCAAAAAGAAGTGGAATTATTGGTGTGTTTTTGGAGAAGAAATCATGTTTTCCGCTACCATCAGCCATTTGGATTACGCCACAGTCTGCTTTGTTTATTTTCTGAATTATGAAAGCCAGAGATTCTTTGAAAAAACTGTAATAATGCCGTTCCCCAGAAAGAAAATTATGTCGAACGAATCTCTTGAGACCTGCAAATTCGATCACCCGGAAATGAAAATCGAATTTCTGTACAAGCAGCAGTCTACCCGAATTTCTGTGCAGATCGATGATTTCGACAGTGAACAGCTGAGCGCAAATCTTGAGATCAGCCATCCTGAAAATCACGAATCGCTGAATGTCGTCATTCCCTGGAACCGCCAGACCTTTCAATTTACCGGCAAGCACCTGTGCCTGCCGGCTGCCGGCACTGTCAGGATTGGCACACAGCAATACAGCTTCGATCCTGTGGAAAGTTTTGCTGTTCTTGATACAGGCAGAGGTGTCTGGCCGCGGGAATCTTCCTGGAATTGGGCAATGGCTTCCCAACGCTCGCTTGGCAACACAATCGGTTTGAATTTCGGCGGCAAATGGACGGATGGCACGGGCATGACTGAAAATGCGTTTTTCGTCAACGGCAAAATGAACAAAATTCATGAAGACATACTATTTCTTTATGATAATGAGGATTACACTAAGCCCTGGCTTATTTCCACCAAATTCTCCGATGATGTGAAATTGGAATTCACCCCTTTTTTCGAACGGATTTCCAAAAGCGACATCAAGTTGGTAAAATCAGAAGTTCATCAGCTATTCGGCTATTATAATGGATACGTACGCTACGAGGATGGGAAAAAGTTAAGAATCTCCCAACTGCTCGGTTCAATTGAAGATCATTATGCAAAATGGTAAAAGAGACGCCGGCATATCGCCGGCGTCTCAAGCTTGTTAAAAAAGAAACATTAAAACCAATATTCCGCAAAACAGCTTCGCTTGCCTGGGGGCTTGCGCTGAGCTAACTCGGTCTCGTTTCACTTCGCCCGAGTGGATCTCAGCACTTCGCTTGGTCCCCTGGGCGTCTTCGCTGTTTTGCTCCATATCTCATATTGCTTTCTCTAAAAGCATATACTTTCAAACCAATTTCAAGAAACAAGCATTCCGATTTTACATTGAACACGAGTGAAGCGTCCGTCTAAAACGAAATGATTTGAGAAGTGGACAGTTTCTCGACAGCCTAGAGACGCCGGCATATCGCCGGCGTCTCTTTTACCTGTTTTATTGATTTACCGGACTTTCCAGCTCGGACAGCATTTTTTCAGGAAAATCTGTGAAGATGCCATGGATGCCGATGTGCTGCAATTGTTGCGCATACTCAATTTTATTGACTGTGTAGACATAAACGATGGCCCCTCTGCGCAATGCATCCGTAGCCATCCGGCGGAATGCGCCCGGCAGAGACATGTGAATGCGATTTGTACCGACCACTCTTGCGTAGTCATAGACATCGACATAGATGTCCAGCGTAAGGATCGCGGATTCCACCGTTTTTTTTTGGCAGACTGCCTGGATATCTTCGTGGTTGAAGGAAGATATGAGAATCCGGTCAGCAAATCCACGCTTCTCAGCTTTTTCCAACACTTTATTCACCAGGCCCACATACGGGAAAACATCCGTTTTCAATTCGATGTTCAAGCGGTGGTTTGTATCCTGGAACACGTCGAAAACTTCATCCAGCGTTGGGATCTTCTCGCCCGCCCATTCCTCGGAAAACCATGAACCCGCATCCAGCTTCCGCACTTCATTTAAGGTCATATCTCTAATGTAGCCTTTTCCATCTGTCGTGCGATTGACTTTTTCATCGTGAATCACCACGATTTCCCCGTCAATTGTCAAGTGAACATCAATTTCGACGCCTGTAATAGGCAACTCCGCAGCGGCTTTGAATGCCGCCAACGTATTCTCTGGATGCGTTCCTGAACATCCCCTGTGTGCGTAAATTCTCATATGACCCCTCCTAAATCTCAGTCCGTATCTCCCATAGTTCCGGGAAGAAATATTGATCAAGCACTTTTTTCAAATAATGGACCCCTGATGAGCCGCCTGTCCCCTGCTTGAACCCGATGATACGTTCCACCGTCTTCATATGCCGGAAGCGCCATTGCTGGAGCCAGTCTTCTATATCGACCAGCTTTTCAGCCATTTGATACAATTCCCAATGCGTTTCCACATCACGGTAAACTGCTATCCACGCTTCTTTGACACTGTCATTCGGTTCGTAAACCGTCGTAATATCCCGTTCAAGAACTTCTTTATCTATGGCAAAGCCGCTGCGTGCCAGTTTTTGAATAGCGGCATCGTATAGTCCGGGTGCATTGAATGCTGCTGTCAATTCCTCGAGAAGAGCCGGATCTTTTTCATAGATTTTCAGCACATGCTTGGTTTTATACCCCAACGCGAATTCGATCATCCGATATTGGTAGGATTGAAAGCCGCTGGCATTGCCCAAATCGTCCCGGAATTCCATATACTCTGCCGGCGTCATCGTTGCCAGCACGTCCCAGCCATTTATGATTTGCGATTGAATTTTGGAAACACGCGCCATTTGTTTGAATGCCGGCTGCAGATCGTCCGCTTCGATGCTGCGGATCGCTGCACGCAGTTCATGAAGAATCAGCTTCATCCAGAGTTCGGACACCTGATGGATCACGATGAAAAGTGTTTCGTCGTGATGGCCGCTGACGCCGTCCTGGGCAGTCAGCAATTGATCCAGATGCAAATATTCTCCGTAGGTCATGCTTTCCTTAAAGTCGGTTCTGATATTTTTTTCGGATGCGGCTGCAATATTTTGGCCGTTATTGTATTTATCCATCGGAATGGCTCCTTTGAGCTCTGCTTTGTCTATTCTCAACTGTTGGGTAAACTGGGCTGAATTTTATTCCTCTTTTATTGATTAACCTTAACCTTTAGAAATCCAGCAGATGTTACTCATGTGGATGAGCCTCATATATCGATACGGAATGTGGCCCCTCTTGCTTTGGATGGTTTTTTCAAACAGCGTTTTACTCCACCTTTTTCCAGTAGGCAATAGTATGGACAGCAGTAAAGCCCGCCTTCCTGTAGACTGCTGCTGCATCATTGTCAGTTTCCACTTCAAGGACAACCCGCTTTTTTCCTTGCTGCGCCGCGTAATGCCGGCACCATAACAAAAAAGCCCTGCCGTAGCCTTTCCCCTGTTCAGCCGGGTTTACCGCAAAAGCGGTGATCCAGAGATCGCTGTCACCTTCTTCGATCAGCGTAGCGCTTGCCACCACTTCCGATTCCCGCTTCATCAGGAAAACAGCTCTCGCGCTGTTTTCTAAATTATAGTGGACAACAGGAATGACGTCATTGCCGAAAGCTGCAGCCATTAGCGTTTCAAGCGCATGCAATTCTCCGTCATATGGGCTGACAGCCGTCGATTCCGGCAGCGTAAATCCTGACAGCGGTTCTGCTGCAAGTTCGATTTCCTTGAAATCCGGCTGATAGCCCAGAGTTTCCATAAAAGCTTTAGCACCCTCCTCTTCAAAAAAAGCTGCGAGTGCCTCCGCCGCCTGCCGCTGCTCCAGGCCGTAAGCCACTCCGCCCGCCAAAGCTGAGCCGATGGTCAACCGGCGAAAATCCGGATGGACAAACGCAGACCATTCATAGGAATCCAATCCAATCGGATCCATAGCTGCTGCAAAACCGAGCAAGTCGTTTTCTTCCGTATAGGCGAGTACGGCAAAACCTTTGGCATCGGCTTGCGGCCAACTGGATTCATATAAAGGTTTGCGGTAATCTTGTTCACTGTGCTCCAAGAGTTCGTTCATATCCATTATCGTTTCAGAATCCAGTGGAAACGAAGCAATCGAAAGGGAAATTTCCATCTTTGCACCACCTGTCCTTTTCTATTTATCGTATCATATCCGCAAAGAGAGTAGTCTTCCTTATATAATAAAAAATCCCGGAGGCTGAGTACTCATCCCCCGGGATTTCTGCTATAGTTTTGCATCCGCCAGCATCGTCGCATACAAGCCGCCTTTGTCCAGCAGCTCATACTGCGTTCCAGCTTCCACCAGTTCCCCCAGCTCCATGACGAAAACCAGATCTGCCTGGCGCACCGTATTCAACCTGTGCGCAATGACGAAACTCGTCCGGCCGGCCATCAGCCGCTCGAGCGCTTCCTGGATTTTCAATTCGGTCACGGTATCAATGCTGCTGGTCGCTTCATCGAGCAGCAGGATGACCGGATCCGCAATGAGCGCGCGGGCAATCGACAGCAACTGCTTCTGTCCCTGTGAAATCATGGAGCCGTCGCCTTCCAGCACCGTATCATAGCCATTCGGCAGCTTGAGGATGAAGTCGTGGGCATTGGCTCCTTTCGCAGCTTCAATCACTTCTTCTTGCGTTGCATCCAGTTTTCCGTAACGGATATTATCATAAACGGAGGTTTCAAACAGGAAAGGATCCTGTAATACAAAAGCAATCTGCTTGCGCAGCGTTTCTCGCGGCATCGATGAAATCGGAGTCCCGTCTATCCGGATTTCACCTTCATTGGCGTCATAGAACCTGGCCAGCAGTTGCATGATCGTCGTTTTGCCGGCACCTGTAGCACCAACAAGTGCAGCTGTCTGTCCAATGCCGACGGAGAAACTGACGTCGCGAATGGTCCAGTCTTCTTCAGCGTCTTCGTATTTAAAAGATACATTGTCGAATTGGACTTCACCCGAAAATTCCTTATCGGCATTTTTCACCAGATCATCTTTTTCTTCCGCTTTGTCCAGAATAGCGAACACCCGCTCTGCCCCGGCAATCGCCGAAAGGACGGTGTTGAACTGGTTCGCCAAATCGTTCAGCGGCCGGGTGAACTGGCGGGAGTATTCCGTGAATATCACAATAACCCCGATTGATATCGATCCATTCAATGCCAGGATACCGCCGACTCCGGCAACAATGGCAAAACTTCCATTGTTTAAAAAGTTCATCACTTTTGGTATAAAGCCTGCATAGGTCCACGCCCAGAAACCGGCGCGCCGCAGCCGTTCGCTCTTTACGATAAATTCGTCCATGACCCGCGGTTCCTGGGAAAATGCCTTGACGATTTTTTGGCCGGAAATGGTTTCTTCGATCATTCCGTTCAAATCACCGACCGCACGCTGCTGTTCTTTGTACAAACGCCCAGTCCTTTTCGTTATCCATTGCACAGATACATACATCAGCGGAATAATGATAAACGTCAGCAGGGTCAACAACGGGCTGAGGAGGAACATGACCACAGCGGTTCCCGTGAGCGTGAGGATGCTCGAGAATACCTGGATGAACGACGTATTCAGGGTTGTCGAAACATTTTCGACGTCATTCGTCATGCGGCTCATCAATTCGCCGTGCTGGCGTTTGTCGAAGAATGATACCGGGAGTTTTTGAAAATGCTCGAACAGCCCTGTGCGCATCCGGAAAATAACCTGCTGGGCGATTCCCACCATCCAATAGTTCTGCAGATACAGCGAAATTGAATGTCCGAGATAAATAAGCACCAGCCAAAAAATGATGATGCCCATCCCCCCGAATTGCTCCGGAATAATGTGTTGGTCAATCAGCACTCTCCCGACCAGATAAGGTCCGAGAAGAGCCAAGGCAGAACTGACAAATACAAGAGCCAGCACCACAATCAACAGAAACCGTTGTTCATCAACCAGTTTCCAGATCCGGTGCAATGTGGATTTCCAATTTTGAGCCCGTTCCGTTTTCTTGTCAGGTTTTTTTTTCAAATCTTCCTTCCGAATCAGTGGTTCATACCCGAATGGGCGACGGATGGCATCAAACATATTCATCCACCTCCTCTTCCTGTTGCGACAGGGCAATCTTTCGATACAGTTCCGAGCGCTCAAGCAGCTCTGCATGAGTGCCGTATGCCGAAATTTCCCCTTCTTCCAGAAGGAGAATGTGATCGGCCCGCATCGCCGTTCGGATTTTCTGGGTGACGACGAGCATTGTGGCTTCCTCGCGCTCCAATTCCTGCCACAGAGCCGCTTCAGTTTTTACATCAAGCGCACTGGTGCTGTCATCCAATATTAAAATGGAAGGTTTCCGGACAAGTGCACGGGCAATGGAAAGACGTTGTTTTTGCCCTCCCGACAAGTTGACGCCTTTTTGGCCGACGCGCGTGAAATAGCCTTTCGGGAATCGTTCCACCGTTTCATGGATCTGCGCTTTCACAGCAGCGCCTGAAAGCTCTTCCTGCTGCGCCTGTTCTTTGCCCCAGGATAGATTATCCGAAATCGAACCAGTAAACAGCAGCGATTGCTGCGGCACCAAACCGATCGTTTTTCTTAATGCACTCAGCGACCATTCCCTCACATCTCTGCCGTGAATCATCACTTTGCCTCCACTGACATCATAGAATCTTGGAATTAACTGCAGCAACGAAGATTTGCCGGATCCCGTTGCCCCCATAATGGCCAATTTTTCATTGGGCTTGATGTGAAACGACAGGTTTTTTAATACGGGAACAGATGTCCCGGGATAAGTGAATGATACATTGTCGAACACGATGTCCCCGCGGCGCAGAATCCCTGCTTCTCCTGCCGGTTCTTTTTCACGGACATCTTCTGCCAACAAAATTTCCTCTATGCGTTCAGACGATGCTTTTGACCGTGCAAAAGCCATGATAATGAAAGAAAACATCGAGAATGCGCCAGTCATCCGCATGGCATAGTTGACGATGGCGACCAATTCACCGATTTGTGCATCACCGCTCCGGATTTCAAAAGCACCGAACCACAAAACTGCCAACAGCGACAAGTTCATGCCGAAAAGCAGAATCGGCAGGATGATTTCCATGATCCGAAACGCTTTGACTGTGTCATTCTTGAGTGAGCCTGCCACTTCCGAAAAGCGGTTGGCTTCATACTTTCCGCGCAAATAAGCTTTGATCAACCTGACTGCCTGCAGATTTTCCTGCACCATCCGGTTGACGCGATCAAGGCGCTGCTGCACAAAACTGAAATAGATGACTCCTTTTTTCACCATTATATAGAGGAAAGCCAAAAGAACAGGGAACACGATCACCAAATAAATTGCGAGTTTGGGATTGACCACAAACGCCATGATCATGCTTCCGATAACCAATAACGGAGCGCGCAGCATGATGCGCAAACTCATGAATAAAATCTGCTGGACGAGCGTAACGTCACTTGTCAGTCTTGTAATCAGGCCCGAAGCCGGGAATTTATTGAACATAGCCAGCGAAAACGATTGGATTCGTCCATATACCGCCTTCCGCAGATCAAACGAGAAACTCTGTGAAACGTGGGCTGCAAAATAGGAGTTGGCGACACCTGAAGCAAAAGCCACGAGCGAGAGGCCCATCAGCAGGAGGCCGAGCTGGATGATCGTATCTCTGTCGCCCGCCACAATCCCATCATCGATGATGCCCGCTATCACCAGCGGCTGCACTAATTCCACAAACAATTCCAGCAGCATGAGAACCAATGCGATAACTATATAAAATGTATAGGGTTTGGTGTAGGAAAATACTGTTTTCAAAAGAATTGCCTCCTGAACATTTCGAAACTCGAACCTTTTATGTTGACTATTATTACACAATATTTTGATAACGGGTAGTCATTTTACCTGCTGTATTTGAAAGAAGGCAAAAATTTCAGCAGAAACTCTATAATTTCAGTCTCCCAGTAAAAGAAACATCTTATTTAAACAATCTAAGGTTAAGTAAATGTTAAAAAAGTTCAAGATAAAAATATATATCACAATATTCAATTTATTCAGATAAAATGCTTTTGTTTGGTATTTCTTGTGTTAATATGATTAATAAGTTTTGTTTCCATTTCTTTTCCTGTGATGATTTTTTCAGAATTAATTCTTTGTACCCGCTTTTCATTTAAGCGGCAGCAGAAATACACACTATTAGGAGGATGAGTATGAAGAAGTTTTTAACAGTCTCACTTGCAACCTTATTGGCAGTATCCAGCCTATCGTCCGTTTCATTAGCGGCACCGAATGTGGGTCCTGGAGAAGTAACAAATGTCACGCCGGCAGATTTTGCCGAAAATGTTGACCGCAATGCTGTTCTGGAGGCAGTTATTAAGGATCCAAACGGTTTGGCATTAAAAAATGTCGACTTTATGAAAGGTTTTAAATATGACTTTGGAAGCGATAACGGCATCACCGGCTTCCAGGGCTCATCCGCTATAGACCCTTTATCTGCTGGAGTTGACGCAGGAACGGCATTTGATGATACAAATGAACAAGCGGCTGCTTACCCCGACAATAAATATGCTGTCACCGATGGCAACAATACTTTCCCTTTCCACCGATTCGAAGTTGATGTGGCCAATCATCTCGCTGCAGGCAATGAAATTGAGTTGCACTGGCAAGGAAACACGTTGGCGAGCGGAAAGCTTATTCTCTCAGCTTGGGATTACAATGCCGAAAAATGGGTTGTATTAGAGGAGAAAGCAGCTAACACCGACGGCAACGTCACATTTTCAAAAGTGTTGACTGACCCTAAATTCTTCCAAACAGGTAAAGTCCAGGCTATGGTGCACGATGCTGCACCTGCAAATGCACCCACTCCCGGAGCCAGTGATGAGAAGTTCACTTTAGCCTGGTTCACGGATACACAATTCTACGCTCAGGACCAGCCAGAAGTCTGGGATTCGATGACTGACTATATGATCGATGAATATAATAATGGAAATATAGAATATGTTATCAACACGGGTGATCTGGTCAATCTTTCTACGGAACTGGACCAGTGGGCTGTCGTTGACGAAAACCTTACACGCATGGATGAAGCCGGTATTCCTTATGGTGTTCTTGCAGGAAATCGGGACATAATCATACAGGAAACCGGGATAAGAGATTTCACAAATTATTACACATATGCCGGTGCACACCGTTTTGAAGGCAAGTCCTGGTATGGTGGAAACATGGACAATAATAGAAATCATTTTGACTTGATGTCCTTCGGGGGACATGAATTCATCATTGTCTACCTCAGCCATGGAACCGCAGATGATGATGATACCGTTCAATGGGCGAATGATGTGCTGAAAGAGCATTCTGAGAAAAACGCTATTCTCGCGTTACATGAATACGTAGATCCCGGTAATTATGGAAGCGGAGTCGGTGAGATTATCTTTGACCGTATTGTGGTACCGAGCGAAAACGTCAAAATGGTTCTCAGCGGCCACTTTACTGGAGCTGTAGAAAACAGAAAATATATTGAGGACTCAGACGGTTCCACGCGTACGGTTGTTGAATTGCTTGCCAACTACCAGGGCAGAAAAGATGCGGAAGGCTACATGCGCTTGATGACTTTCGATCCCGAAACAAATATATTGGATTTCGACACCTACTCACCATACTACGATGATTATAATTACTATTATGACAACAACGAGGATTTCGATACAGTTTATGAACTTGAACCAACTGCACCTGTTGAAGTTCCTTCAGTTCGCCAGGTTTCAACTGATTATGTAGCAGTTAATGTATATACGGATGAGACGATTGGATCTGTCAGCAATCTGGCTTCCGGAACCAAAGCTTCCGTCGAATGGAATGAACTGGAGGCTTTGACTCAATATTTCTGGTACATGACCATTACCAATGCAGCTGATGAAAAGAAAACTTCAGAAATTTACCGATTCACGACAAATGATGCTGCCTCTCCTGCTCCCGAGGAGCCAGTGGAACCTACCTTCCCTGATATTGCAGGTACACCGTATGCCTGGGCATTGGAATATATTGAAGCGATGGCTGCACGGGGAATCATCGCCGGCCATGAAGACGGCACATTTAAGCCTGGGAACAGCATCGACAGACAGCATGTGGCTTTGATGTTCACTCGTGCGATGGATCTGAACAAAGTCGTGGCACCTACCCCATTCGTAGATGTACCACAAACCATGAGATATTATGATGAAATCATGGAGGCCCAACAGGCTGGAATTTTCGTAGGCTACCAGAACAAATTCCGTCCTTACGGAAAAATGACTCGAGCTGAAATGGCCAAAGTGCTGGTAGTCGCATTTGATATCGATGTGGCTGGCGATCATCCATTTACCGATGTCCCTGAAGACCACTGGGCTGCAAAATATATTGGACCGCTTTACGCTGCCGGCATTACTGAGGGCGTAAGCAAAACCGAATTTAATCTGGAAACAGATGTAACCAGAGCAGAATTTGCCACTTTCATGTACCGCGCCCTGGAGTATAAAGAAAACAATCAATAACAGCATGTTTCCGCTAAAACAGCAGTTGACCGGATTTCCCGGTACAGCTGCTGTTTTTTTTGGAATCGACTGTTTTTAAAGGCAATAATTGCATTTATCACCTAAAATAAAACATGAATGTTTTGAAAAGGATGACGATAATCCATTTCTCCCCTATAATGAGAGTAGACTTTGGAAAAGGAGCGTTATGGAATGAGTGCATTGCAAGAATTATTGGCTGATAACCTCGTTTTCAACCATATCCCTTTTCCCATAATCATTATGAATGAAAACGGCCAAACCGTTTGGTGCAGCCGCCACGCAGAACGAGTTTTTCATATCCGATCGGAATCTGTGAAAGGACAGCAATGTCCTTATATGAATCCCGATATAGCTGCTCTATATAAGTGTTCATGGGAAAAGATAGTAAACAGCAAAGATCCCGTCCGCCTCGAAGAAGTTGAAGTTGAGCTGGGCGACGGCACTTTGGCATATACAACCGTTGTAACAAAGGTCTTTCAATCAGAAAAAGAGAAGTTTATCCTCACGATTTTTGAAATGGATGAATCCCAGATTGCCGACTCTCCGTCACGGGAACTCGAAAAGCTGCGGAGCGGCCTGGATGCTTCGTTCATGATGCTTTATTTTGACGAAGAATTTTTGATTACTTACGCGAATCCGTTGTTTTTGAAATTGAGCAAATGGACGCCGAAACGCATCCTGGGCAAACCCATCTGGCAAATGTTCAGCGATTCCGAGGGGGATCATCAGCTGATCGAGGAAATGATGGCAACCCTGAAAGCCGGGGAAGTATGGAACGGTGAAGCCAAAAAAATGAGGAAAGATGGCGAATTGTATTGGGTAGACCTGACCGCCATCCCGATTGTGCTTGCGGGCGCTGAAACCTATTACATATTCCTGGAGAAAGATATCACCGAAGCCAAGGAAACGCAGCGCCATCTGGAAGAGATCGCTTTTATCGATTCTGTGACCGGTTTGGAAAATCGACATCGCCTGGAACAGGTAGTCAATGAATTCATCGAAGAGAAAAAGCATTTTTCGTTCGTATTTTTTGATATCGACCGCTTCTATACATTGCGCGATGTGTCCAACAGCGACACGGAAAAAGAATTACTGATTGAATTCACAAAAAGGCTGCGGATGTATTTTTCCGATTCGCTGATTACGAGAACCGGCCTGCATGAATTCGCGTTGGTGACCCCTTTGAGCCAATGGTTCATAGAAGGTTTTCTTGCTTATCTGCAGCAGCATCCCATCTATATCCAGGGCACTGCGATACCATTGACCGTCAGCGGAGCCGTCACCCGTTATCCGGAGGACCAGCAAACTTTCGTCCATCTCATGAAAGCTTCGCATGCGACGATCAAAAAGATCAAAGAGCGCGGCGGGAGTGCGATTTCGGCCTTGACAGCGGATGACCACGAACGACTCAACCGAAAAGCTCTGATTGAACGCCGCCTCGTCCATGCGCTCGACAAGAAAAACCTTGAGCTGCTTTATCAGCCGCAGGTCAACCTGAAAACCGGTGATGTCGAGCGCGTCGAAGCGTTGGTCCGCTGGCAGGACACGGAAGCCGGAATTGTAACTCCTGATGAGTTGATTCCGATTGCCGAGGAAAATGGCATGATTCACGAAATCGGCAAATTTGTGCTCGAAACCGTCTGCCGCCAGTTGAAAGACTGGGGTTCGCGCGGCATTCCGATGAACGTCAGCATCAATTCATCCATCCGGGAATTCCGGGATAAAGATATGGCCCGCCTGTTCACGGAACATCTGACCATCAACGGCTGCGAAGCCAATCGTCTGACCATCGAAATCACTGAGAAATTCGCATTGGAAGCGGAGGCTGAGCACTCGATTGTCCGTCAGATGAAGCAGTTGCATCAAAAAGGGGTTTCATTCTCTCTGGACGATTTTGGAACCGGCTATGCTTCGTTCCGTTATATGCTGCTGTTACCGATTTCCAGCTTAAAGATCGATAAAGACATTATCCAATCGATCACCCAGCAGGAAAAGATACAAAAACTCGTCAACGGGATGATCCAATTCGGCAAATCCCTTGAACTCCAAGTGGTTGCTGAAGGTGTGGAAACAGAAGAACAACTCGAATTGCTGAAAGCCATGGAATGTGACAGCATCCAGGGATACATCACCGGCCACCCAATGACCGTAAAAGAATTGGAAGCCTGGCTCCAACGTTCATAAACAATAAAAAAATCGGTATGCCACAGAATTAATTCCGTGTCATACCGATTTTCTTTTGCATTTTTTTGGCCTGCTGCTTAAAGACCATTTGCATCAGAACTTCCGCAAATACCAATCCCATCGCAATTGCCCCTGAAATCATCAAGGCGTCAGCGGCGAAGGAGATGGCTTCAAAATAATTATTTTCCACAATACTGCGCATCGAATTATATGCCCTGCTTCCCGGCACAAGCGGGATGATGCCAGCGATACTGAAAACAATCATGGGCATCTTAAACTTTTTGGCCAGTATGTGGGCAACTAAGGCCACCGCAAATGCTCCAGCAAAAGTTGCCTGAACGGAATCGCCAAAAACCTCGAAAAATAATCGGTAAATAAGCCAACCGCTCATCCCAACCAATCCACAACTCACAAGCGTTCTGCGCGGAGTGTTGAAAATAACACCGAACGCTCCTGCAGCCAAAAAACTCAAAAAGGCTTCCAATGGCCAATTCATCCAATTCCTCCTTTAAAATGAAAGTACCAGCGCAATTCCTGCACCGATTGCAAATGCAGTCAGGAATGCCTCTGCCCCTTTGGATAAACCGGGGACGAAATGTCCGGCCATCAGGTCCCTTACCGCGTTCGTTATTAACAGGCCTGGAACCAACGGCATTACGGAACCAATGATAATCGTATCCAAATCCTGGCCGAGTCCTGCGTAAATCACCAGCGAAGCCAGCGATCCGATTGCCAGTGCCCCGGTAAATTCAGCGAAAAATTTGACCCTTGTTTGTACAAGGATCGTTTCGACAATATAAAACCCCGTGCCTCCGATAACAAATGCAAAAGGAAGGTCTTCCCATCCCCCACCCATCAGGATCAGGAAACAGGCACTTGTCACGGCGGCCGCCAAAACTTGAATCTGTATCGAAAATCTATAATCAGTCTGATCAATGATCTGCATTTCATCATAAGCCTGCTGCAAGGTCAATTCACCTGACACTAATCTTCTGGAAACTGCATTCACCAACGCCACTCTTTCCAAGTCCGTGCCCCGGCTTTTGATGCGGACAAACCTGGTTGTCATTTCATTGCTCGGAGAGAACATAATCCCTGATGGCGTCACAAAACAATGGGAATCCATCATTTTCTGGGAAACCGCCATTCGGATCATTGTGTCTTCGATCCTGTAAGTTTCAGCACCGCTTTCCATCATGATCTTTCCGGCAAGCAGAAAACAGTCCAGTGCCAGGTTTCTCCTGACTTCTCCTGCTTGAGTCACACCTATTCCCCCTCTTTCGCTTTACACTCGCCACTAATCATACAGCACATGAACCAAAATTAAAACGCCCCGCATAGGCGGAGCGCTCAAATTAAATTTATATTTCCTGAGTTAAGGTTTCAGTACAACTTTTGTGCAGTCATCAGTGTGGTCATTGAAAATCTGATAGGCGTTGCTCGCCTCTTCCATCGGCATTATGTGCGTAATAATTTCTCGCGGATCAATTTGCCCGCTGTTGATCATCTCAAAGATCCTCGGCATCAGATGCACTACCGGTGCCTGTCCCATTTTCATCGTGACGTTTCGTTCGAAAATATTTCCGAGCGGGAACATATTGTAAGTCAGGCCATAAACCCCGGTCAATTGAATGGTGCCGAATTTGCTGACAGCGTCTTTCGCTATGTTGATGGCACTCAATGTGCCGCCCTGCAGTTTGAGTTTTTGCTGTGCCGCTTCCGCTGCGGACTTCTTGCCGTCCATTCCGACACAATCGATGACAATGCGCGCACCGCCTTTCGTAAGCTCATGGATAAAGGCCCCTGTATTGTCGTGCTTGCTGAAGTCGACAATTTCCACATTGTTCATCTTCTTGGCCCGCTCCATACGGTATGGGAGTTCATCAACGGCAATAACTCGCGCCGCCCCTTTTTGCCACGCAAATTTCTGCGTCATCAGCCCGATCGGACCACAGCCAAGTACCACAACGGTGTCTCCCTCTTTCACACCTGCATTCTCGACACTCCAATAGGCTGTCGGCAGAACATCCGAAAGGAACAGGACTGATTCGTCTTCAAGTTCGGAAGACTCAGGAATGATGAAGGGCATGAAATTTGCATAAGGCACACGCAAATACTCTGCCTGGCCCCCCGGATAGTTGCCATAGCGTTCCGTAAATCCGAAATAACCGCCCGTGTCAAAATGAGGATTGCCGTTGGAATTGTCGCATTGGCTTTCCATATCGTGGTCGCAAAAGAAACATTGGCCACAACTCACATTAAAAGGAATGACCACCCGGTCGCCTTTTTTAACTTTCGTCACATCCGCTCCGACTTCCTCCACAATCCCCATCGGCTCGTGCCCGATTACATAATCCTTATGCGTCGGCAATGCTCCCTGATAGATGTGCAAGTCCGATCCGCAAATTGCGGTGGAAGTGATTTTAACAATTATATCATCCTTTTTCTCAATTTCCGGATCCTTGACATTTTTCACCTGAATATCTTTCGCTCCTTGAAACGTAACCGCCTTCATCTAATATCCCTCCAGTTCATTTTCAGAATACTCTATTTCTTCCCGTTTTGACCCATAAAAAAACGTGCCAGGATAATTTTCCTGGCACGCCCTTTCCCGTATTCAGTATTCGATACTGTCCCTGATTTCAAATGTATTCAAGTCGTAGCTCCTGATTTCGCTATTCGCAATGGTGAACAGTGTCTCGCCGATATAGATGAGACGCTGGACGCTGGTGTTCCAATCCTCGTATTGAGCGGAACTTTCCCTGATGAGATTTGCCGTCTGGTCAATGCCTTCCGGCGTAATCGTATAGACCATTGCCCCTTCTCCTTCAAACTCGATGTATTCCCCATTGGTTTCCTGATACAGAGAGACAGGGAAACCGAATAGATTTTTCTCCTGATGGGTAAACAACGCCTTGTGATCGTATTGCAAAGCAGAATTGGTTCCTTGTCCTCCGATGATTTCCGTATCCTTTTCAATCGGATTTTCAAAATCGCTGACATCAAATAATGATATCTTCATCCCGCCAGTTACAACACGAGCTTCTCCTTCTTTGGAAGCGACGAGTTTTGTGTCGGAACCGAAACCGATCAGAAGATCTTCACCCAGAGGATGTAAATAGTTGGAAAAACCAGGTATTTTCAGTTCTCCCAGCACTCGGGGCGCAGAAGGTTCAGCCACATCGATGACAAATAACGGATCCGTTTCCTTGAAAGTGACCATATATGCTTTGTCTCCCATGAAACGGGCTGAATAGATTCTCTCGCCTTTTGCCAAATCTTCGACTGCACCCACTTGCTGCATGCCGCCATCAAGGACGTAAAGGTGATTTTTCGATGGAGAAGCTTCATCCCATGCCACCCCTTCGGTAGTGACTATCCGGAAATAGCCATTGTATTCATCCATCGAAAACTGATTGAGCAGTGATCCTTTCACTTCGCTCGAAGCCAAAAAGCTGACCTCGGTTCCATCCAAAGCAAATTTAAAGATTTCCGTATTCGCCAGTTGCGGAATCCAGATGTCCATGGCAGCCTCCCCATCTTTGTCCTGCTCTTCCATCGAGACATAGGCAGGCGCAGTAAGATACAGGCTTTCTTTCGTCATGTAAAGCTGTTCACTGCCTCCGAGAAATCCTCTCGTCTCCATTTCATTTTTTTCAGGATCATTCAGATCGATGGCTGAAACGATACTGTAGCTTCCTTCCATTGTTCCGGGAAGTATTGAAATACGGTCGTAGGGCAATGTGGAAAATCCCTTGCCTTTGTTTGAATCAAAGATTCTCGGCCGCAGTTCAACATCTTCTTCTTCCATCCTCCAAATATCCGGGTATACATTCGATACATAGTAGAGAATGCCATCTGTTAACCTGGCACCATTCAGACCGCCTTCAGTCCCCAGTTTCCGGAGAAATTGAGGGGAAGTCGGATCACTGATGTCATAAAAGAAGACGCTCGTCATGGATATATGCGGAGCAATTTCCTGCTCCACTTTTCCTTCCATGGGTGCAATGCCGTATTGGCTTCCCATCACCACCAAAGTGTTACCCGACAGAAACAGCTGCCGCGCATACATTTCAGGTTCCAGCAATAATTCCGCTGCAGACGTTAAATCATCCGGATTTTGCGCATCTGTAATGAGGACCCTCGAATCGCTGATGGAATAGATGTAGGAGCCGTCCGTTTTGACAAGATCCGCTTCATCGACGCCTTCCACCTGATTATTGGTTGAGGAATGGTCACCGCCGTCCTCCGTTCCCGCAGAATCACTGGATGCAGATTCCTCGGCGGTTTCCCCCCCGCCTTCATCAAAAGCTCCGTAACGCTCATTACTCTTTTGCAATTCAAGTAACTGTCTGAAATAGGATTTTAATTCCTCTTCATTTGAAAGTGCAGTAATTTCTTCCTGAACCGAAAACGTCACTTCACTATTGGCGAGGCTTTTCAGGAAATTCCTTTTGATTGCCGATTTTTCAACATGCAGAATGTAGTCGCCTGTTGGAATTTCCGGGATTTCAAGCGTCTTGCCATTATCGAGCAACGTCATTTCCACATCGACCGGTTCATCTTCTGTATCCGTCAAATAGATATTTCCTTTATCGATGGCATCAGAATGGAGCTCAGAAGAAAAGTTGGCTCTCCACCCCTGCTCCGCCAACGCAATAGATGAGGCACTTATTGATACTTTATCGATCATTAAGGCAAAACCGATTCCGATAGCGGCAATGATCGCGGCCGCAATAAGCCATAAACGTTTTTTCTTCATAAATCATCCACACCCTCTCTGCCTGCTTTTACTCATTAGACAGTCACGTTACAGAAAAGTTACAGAATTTATGTAATTTCCTTGATCAGGTTCTGAAAGGCTGCTGTATACATTTCCGGATTTCGCCCCACCGGAGCGCTGCCCTGCGCCAGATCTTCGGTTCCGCCGACGTTGCCGCCGCTGCCCTCAATCAGCTTTTCGAGTACTTGTTTCATATTCCCACCGGAGTTCTTGCCTTTTGCGCAGATGAAACGTAGTTGCGAATGTTCCTGAACAATAAAGAGCAAATAAAGAAGGCCATGATTCTCAGCGGTCAGCTTTGCCAATCGCTGTACTTCCTTGATCGGCCGGCCGCTGAAGTCTCTTATCAGCGCATCGCCTTCAGGACGGAGGCTTTCCGCTTCGGACTCAAGCAATTGAAGAGTGAGTTTTTTCAGCTTTTTTTCTTTGTCCTGCCTGTCGCTCAATAACGCGGCTGCCGCTTCCGGCAATTCGGCCGCAGGAACGTTAAAACTTCTTATCAACTGGTCGGCGACTGATTGCAGCAGATTGAAATGATTCAGCGCACGATTGCCGCACAGGAAGTAGACCCGGGTAGCCGATTTCGCTTTTTCCACCCGGACAATTTTAATCACGCCCAGCTGTGCCGTGTTGGTGAGATGCGTCCCCCCACAGGCATTGATGTCAGTATCCGCTATCTTGACCAGCCGGATCTCTCCCTCCACCGCGGGTTTCTTGCGCAACGACAGCCCGGAAGCCTGCTCTTGCGTCACCCATTCCGTTTCAATCGGAATATGGCTGGCGATCAATTGGTTTGCCTGCTGCTCCACCTGCTTTAATTGTTCAGCGCTGATTGATGGAACGTCAAGGTCGATTGATACCCGATCCGTTCCCAGATGAAAACTTTTTGTCGCCATACCAAATCCGTCTTCAAAAACCGCGCTTAATAAATGCTGGCCTGTATGCTGCTGCATATGATCGAAACGCCGCTCCCAGTCGATTGCCGCGGAATATTCGCCCTGCGCCAGCGCACTTGTTGTATAATGACGGATTTCCCCGTCGACGGTCTGGACGTCGGTCACTTGCGTTTTCCCGATTACGCCCTTGTCTGCCGGCTGTCCACCGCCTTCCGGATAAAAACAGCTCCGGTCGAGCACAGCGTAATGCCCTTTTTCGTCGATCCCAGTGGCAATAACATTGGCCTCAACGGACTGTGCCATTGCATCCTGATAAAAAATTCTGACTGTCATATGGTGACCTCCCATTTCGTTTTCGTTATACTCAAACCAGTCCGTTTTGTTTACCGGAAAGCATGGAGTGGAATTGTACTTATAAGATCAAAAGCAAGGAGGTACTATCATGCCGAAATTTAAACGTTCAGTTTTATTGTATAACGCGCAGGCAGGAACGTCCACGCCGGATTCGGTCATTGCAATGACGGCCCCTGCGATAGCGGCCGTTTCAGAAAAATTGGAACTCATCCAGACCAACAGCCCGGAAGAATTGAGGGATGCTTGCAGGGAATTGCCTGCTGAAGTTGAGGCATTATTTGTCGCAGGAGGTGATGGTACGATCCATGACGCTGTTCAGGCCTTGTCCGACGTTCCTGCACCTCCTCCGCTCGGAATCATTCCGAGCGGCACGTGCAATGATTTTGCCAGGACGCTTTCAATACCCATGGACTTGACACTGGCCGCTGAAGCCCTTGTCGACGGCTTCATAAAAGATGTTGATGCGGCCAATATAAACGGCCACTCTTTCCTGAATTTTGCGGGCATTGGCATCATTACAGACATCTCAACAAACATCGATCTCCAGTTGAAGGAGCGTTACGGAAAATTGAGTTATTTCATGAGCGGCCTGCAATCGATGCGGCAGACTGAACCTTTCCCGATACACTTGACGGTTGATGGAGTTCACTATGAAGAAAACGGCGTACTCGCTCTGGCCATGAACGGCAAATCGATCGGAACACACGCCTTTCCAATGGATTCGATCGACCCCTCTGATGGCCTGCTTGATGTTTTCATTATCCAGACTTCTTCGATTGCAGCGATGCTGGAATGGTTCTCGTTATCCAAACCTGACGTTCCCACCGAAAGTTTGGACCACATCCAGCATTACCAGGGCAAACACATCAACATCGAGACGGAGAGCCCGATGAATATCGATACAGATGGAGAGGTTTATTTAAAAACTCCCGCTGAAATCAAAATCCTTCCAAAAAAATTAAAAATGTTTGTTCCGAGGCCAGTGGAATCTTTAGGATAATCGAACAGCAAAAAAGCCCTGAAGAATTTTTTCTTCAGGGCTTTTCTACTGTGTACGGGCTTACCTGGCATAAGCACAGGTTTCACTCTTCAAACGGCCATTTCGGCAACATCTTGTTCAAGTCCCTGTCCTCCCGCATTTCCAGTACATATTCAGCCTGCATGATGGTATGGATTTCCCGCGTTCCCTCATAAATTACGGGAGCTTTCGAATTCCGCAAAAATCTGCCCACAGGATATTCGTCTGAATAACCGTAAGCCCCATGGATTTGCACAGCGTCATCGGCTGCCTGATTGGCAAAATCACAGGCCTGCCATTTTGCCAGGGAAGTTTCTCTTGTATTCCGAATCCCCTGATTTTTCAATTCACCGGCCCTGTATACCAGTAAGCGGCTCATTTGGTAACCCGCTTCCATTCTGGCGATCATTTGCTGCACCAGTTGATGCTCTCCGATCAATTTGCCAAATGTCGAACGGGTATGGCAATAACGCACACTCTCCTCCAGACATGCGCTGATTAATCCGCACGCGCCTGCTGCAACTGTGAAGCGGCCGTTATCCAGGGAAGCCATTGCGATTTTAAAGCCTTCCCCTTCTTCACCCAACCTGTTTCCAACCGGAATGCGCACATCTTCAAAAAATAATTCTCCCGTATTGCCCGCACGGATCCCATATTTCCCTTTGATCGCTTTGGAAGAAAAACCGTCACGATCGCGTTCAACGATAAAGGCGCTGATTCCCTGATGTTTTTTGGCTTTATCGGTATAGGCAAAAACGATAAAATGATCAGCCGAATCGCATAAAGAAATCCATGTTTTTTGTCCGTTCAAAATATAGTCCTCGCCATCGCGCAATGCCGTACTCGTAATCGCGGCAACATCAGAACCCGCTCCCGGTTCCGTCAACCCGAAAGCCCCAATTTTTTCCCCCTTGGCCTGCGGCAATAAGAACCGCTGTTTCTGTTCCTCACTGCCCCATTGCAGAAGAGTCATCGAATTCAAACCGGTATGAACCGATACCGCCGTCCGAAAGGCGGTGTCCCCCCGTTCCAATTCTTCACAAACGATTGCCAGCGAATTATAATCCATGCCGCTTCCGCCGTATTTCTCCGGAATGCAGACTCCCATCAGTCCGAGGTCAGCCAGACGGCTCCATATTAAGGGGTCAAAGCCGCCTTTGGTGTCCCATTCGGCAATATGGGGGATGATTTCATTGTCCACAAATTGCCTTACCGTTTTCCTCAGCAGCGACTGCTCTTCTGAAAAGCTGAAATTCATCGCCAAAACCTCCCGATACCTCATTTTTCTTATTGGGTCACGGTCCGCTCCACGGTCTCCTTGATATCGACGCCGCGCTTCGCCATTTCCCTGATATAGTCATCTCCTGGGACAATCAGCTCCGGAGGGTACGACCCCCGTTTATCGATTACACCGCTTCCGATCATTTGGGCCACCACGGAAATTGTATAAGCTGTCGCCCTCGCCATTGCCGTCACTCCTGAATGCGGATCTTTTCTGACCACAAGGTTATAGGCAATCGTCATTGCTTCATCGTTTTTCGTGCCTGCAACAGTTATTCTCAGAACGACTGCATCTTCCTTTTTTCCCAGCTCAGTAAGTGGGGTCAACACTTCCCGCAGCACATCCCGGACCTTGACCGCCTGCCCTTCGACCGTCACTGTTTTTTCCCGGTCCGTTAACCCCAGGTCGACAAGCAGCTGAAATTTCTCCGCATGGCCTTTATAGCGGAGGGTCTTATACTCCAAATTATCGATGTCCCTGAATGTTTCCGTCAGCGTCGAAGTGCCACCGGAGGTATGGAATGCTTCCAGTTCACCGAAGTCTTCGAACTGTACATGTTCAATTTCCGACAATGAAGGCACTTCGAGCAGCTTGCCGCTCCGCAGCACATGAGAAGGATCCGTATAGTGATCAAAAATACCATCCAATGAAAAAACATGATTGTATTGGAGGGGCGGTTCCGGATGGACAGGGATGCCGCCCACTAAAATTTTTATGTCGCTGACACGGTCCAGCTTTCCTGCCCCGTGGCCTGTCAGGATATTAATCATCCCCGGCGCAACTCCAAGATCCGGAATCAGCGTAACACCTTTTTTCTGTGCCTGTTCATGGAGTTCCAGCACTGCATCCGTTGCGCCGCCGATATGCCCGCCAAGGTCCACCGCATGGACGCCGCATTCGAGTGCAATTTCAGCCACTTTTACATTGAAGGTATAAAAAAGGGCGTTGATGACGACATCCGCTTTGGATATGACCGATTTTAATGACTGATCATCGTTTGCATCGAGATAAACAATTTCAAGCTTTCCACTGTTCATTTGTTTTTTAAAAGCTTCCGCTTTCTCCGTATCCACATCCGCCAAATAGACTCTTTCAACCTGTTCGCTCTGAACAAGATCTCCTGCCGCCTGTTTTCCCATCAGGCCTGCGCCCAATACCGCCACTTTCATCTCTTTCATCCCCTTTCCATTTCAAATTTCATTGTCAATTTGTGCGCGCTGCAATTTTCCACTGAAATCCACATAGACGGATTTCCATTCCGTAAAGACATCGAGCGCCGCCACACCTGAATCCCTGTGGCCATTGCCGGTTCCTTTTGTTCCTCCAAACGGCAAATGAATCTCGGCCCCGGTCGTCCCGGCATTGATATAGATAATGCCCGTATCCAAGTCCCGCTGCGCCTTAAAGGCCCGGTTCACATCCCTTGTGTAAATTGAGCTGGACAGCCCATAAATCACACTGTTATTCACTTCAATCGCCGCTTCAAAACTGTCGATTTCGATTATTGAAATAACCGGACCGAATATTTCCTCCCGGGCAATCCTCATGGATGCATCCACATCGCTGAACAATGTCGGCGCGTAATAGTTCCCGCCGTCGTAATGTCCACCTCGCAGGATTTCTCCGCCTGCCAATAGCGAAGCTCCTTCCTGTTTGCCGATTTCAATATAGGAATGTATTTTCTCGAGCGCTTTTTGGTTGATGACAGGTCCGATTTTGACGCTTTCGTCAAGACCATCTCCAATCGTCAGGCCTCCCATTTTCGTCAGCAGCCTCTTTTGAAGTTCTTCTTTGACGTCTTTATGCACAATGACACGGCTGCAGGCGGTGCAGCGTTGGCCGGCAGTTCCGAAAGCGCTCCACAATATGCCTTCCACAGCCAGCTCGAGGTCTGCATCTTCCATGACAATCACAGCATTTTTTCCGCCCATTTCCAGTGAAATCTTTTTCAGGTTGCGGCCGCCTGCTTCTGCAACTTTCCGGCCTGTTTCCGTGGACCCCGTAAAGGATATAACTTTGATATCCGGATGCTCGATCATTGCGGTTCCCACTTCCGAACCCGCCCCGAAAACAATATTGGCTACCCCATCCGGAAGGCCGGCCTCTTTGAATATCCGTCCCATTTCACAGGCCATCATCGGTGTTTCTGTCGCCGGCTTCCAGATAAATGAATTGCCCGCCACGATAGCCGGAAACGACTTCCAGGTGGCGATTGCCACCGGAAAATTCCAGGGAGTGATCAGGCCGACAACCCCGATTGGTGCGCGCACACTCATTGCAAATTTATCGGCCAGCTCAGAAGGTGTCGTTTCACCAAAAAGACGACGGCCTTCGCCCGCCATGTAAAAAGCCATATCGATTCCTTCCTGCACTTCGCCTCGTCCCTCTTCTATCACTTTCCCCATCTCTTTGGTCAGAGTCTGTGCAAGTTGTTCTTTTCTTTCTTTCATAATCCGACCGATTTCATATAAATAGGAAGCCCGTTTCGGCGCCGGAACTTTCGCCCATGATTTCTGTGCGGTTTTTGCAGCTGCCACTGCCCTGTCCACATCTTCAGCAGATGACATCTGAACATGCGCCAGCTCTTTCCCGCTTGCCGGATTGATGACAGGGGTGAACCTCGTTTCTTCTGCTGCTTCCTGCCATTGCCCGTTTACAAAGTTCGTCAATTTCATTTCTCTTTTCTCCTCCTTTTCCAGGTCCTAATGCAAAGAAAGCGCTTACATATACATTATTTCACATTTGCAGCGAAAAACCCAGATAAAATTGATAATAGTTTGAATTTTCCTTTATTATAAATATTTACTCTTTGCTGTGGTGAATACGCTCGAAAGCACTATGATGAAAGTAACATTTTATTGAACAAGCCCGAAAAGGTATTGACACTTACGGAACGTCATAGTCTAATCAAAGGGAAGAGGTGATCCACATGTACAAAGTACAGGAAGTAGCAACAATAGCAGGAGTCAGTGTCCGCACTCTCCATCATTACGACAGCATCGGTTTAATGAAACCTTCAAACATCGGATCCAACCGGTACCGTTACTATAATGACGATGATTTGAAACTGCTCCAGCACATCTTATTTCTGAAGGAATTAGGGTTTTCACTGAAAAAAATCCAGGAATTGGTGGCAGAAGGTTTTGATGCCACATATGCACTGACTCAACACGCTGAATTATTGCGTAAAAAGAAAGAAAGAATTGAAAAGTTAATAGAGAATGCTGAGCTCACTCAGCTGGAATATGCGGGTGGACAGGAACTAACAAATGAAGAGCGTTTTTCTGCGTTCAGCATTAAAAAGACAGATGACAACATTAAAATGTATATGGATGCGCCTTCTCCGGTTTCCGCTGCAGAAACCGGCGCGACAGGCGAAGCGTTTGCCGAACAGGAGGAAATTCTTGAAGAAGTGAACTTTACGGAACCGGAGCCTGCAGTGGCACAGCAAGAAGAGGTGGCTGTTGAAGCGGAAGCTGCAGTTGCTACTGCAACCAAAAAACCTGAAAAAGAAGAAGAGGATTTGGAGGAGATCAACCGGGAAGGGGACCGGATTTACAATGCCGTCGCCAACTTGATGCATCTGCCGCCGGAAGCGCCGGAAGTCCAAGTCGAAATGAAGGCCTATTACCACTTGTTGGACCGGTTCTACAATTGTTCACCGAAGATGTTCCGCGGCCTCGGGGATCTTTACGCCAATGATAGCCGATTTGCCCGGAACATCGATCGCCACGGGGCCGGTTTATCCAAATATTTGCGGGAAGCGATGTACATATTTGCCGACGGACTGGCGGATGCTTGAGCTGGTCGGTCCA
Source organism: Planococcus salinarum (assembly GCF_007004625.1). Classification (GTDB taxonomy): domain Bacteria; phylum Bacillota; class Bacilli; order Bacillales_A; family Planococcaceae; genus Planococcus; species Planococcus salinarum. The sequence continues at coordinate 175,287 of NZ_VIFV01000001.1, forward strand.
TGTGTGAATTGCGGGAAGAAAATTTATTGCCGTGACGGCTTTCTTGATGGCGTCAATCTGGCAGGGGAACTCTTCTGTTTTGACTGCAAAGAGAAAGTTTCGTGAACAACTGAATTTTGGTATGAAAGATTTATAATGTAAAAAAAGCTGCCCCACTTAGGGCAGCTTTTTATTATTGCTTTCATTAAACTTCTGTCGTTTCCTTCAAGGCATCAAGCTTTGCCTGTACTTCCGGCCCTGTGAGGCCGTGTTCGAAAGCATAGCGGTTGCGCGGATGTTCGCGGCATTCATCTGAGCATGAACGCATATATTTATGCTCGTTTTCTTCAGAGCTGAGTATTTTCTTATTGCATTGTGGGTTTGCACAGTTCACATAGCGCTCACATGCCTCGCCAGTGAAATGGTCTTTGCCGACAACGACGTGTTCCACCTGGTTGACCGGCACTGCGATGCGCTCATCGAAAACGTAGAGCTGGCCATCCCACAGTTCGCCTTTCACTTCCGGGTCTTTTCCGTAAGTGGCAATTCCTCCATGCAATTGGGCAACGTCGTCGAAGCCTTCTCTTTTCAGCCAGCCGGAGAATTTTTCACAGCGGATGCCGCCTGTACAATACGTCAAAATTTTCTTGCCTTCGAACATTTCTTTGTTTTCCTGGACCCATTCCGGCAAATCACGGAAGTTTTCAATATCCGGGCGGACAGCGCCGCGGAAATGGCCCAAATCATATTCATAATCATTGCGTGCATCGAGCACGATTGTATCCTGATCCTGCATGCGTTTGTAAAAATCGGCAGGTTCCAGATAGGTCCCGGTCAATTCATTCGGGTTGATGTCTTCTTCAAGCCCCAGATTAACGATTTCTTTTTTCGCACGGACGTGCATCTTTTTGAAAGCGTGCCCTTCGGCTTCATCGATTTTAAAGACGATATCCGAAAAGCGCTCATCACTTTTCATCATTTCCATATAAGCCTCTGTCTGTTCAATAGTTCCTGAGCAGGTACCATTGATCCCTTCATGGGAAACAAGGATACGACCCTTTAACCCTATCTCTTTGCAAGCCGCCAAATGCTCAGCTGCGAAAAGTTCGGGCTCCTCAAGCGGTGAATATAAATAGTACAATAAAACGTTGTGTGTATGATTTTGCATGAATCATACCCCCTATTCTTTCAATTTGCTTTCTGACTCAAACAGACTTCAAAAACCTCAATCATTTTACAATAAATCACAGGATTGTTCAACTAACGAAAAGCGACGGGGCCTGTTCAGCCCCGACAACCGTTCTTCCATAAAATGCTCTCAACAAACTCTGTTTTTAATCTGTTGCCCTTCCAGACAAGCTGAAATTGCTTCCCTGTTCAACTTCATCATCTCCAGCCTTGTCCGGATGCCTGCACTGCCGATATGCGGCAGCACCGTAAGATTCTCGAGTTCCAGAAGTTTGCTGTCGAGCGTTAGCGGTTCCTGTTCAAACACATCCAAGCCCGCTGCCCAGATGCTTCCGGATTTCAACGCTTCATATAGCGCTTCTTCATCGACAATCCCTCCTCTGGCGGCATTGATCAGGCAGGCTGTATTTTTCATCAAGCCCAGCTCCCGTTCGCCGATCATTCCTCTGGTTTCGTCTGTCAAAGGAGTAAAAATCATAACAAAATCGGATTTTGCCAATAAGTCATCGAATTCAGCGTATTCGACATCTTCCAGGCTTCGGCGGGTGCGATTGTGATAGATCACATTCATATCAAAGCCCTGTGCCCGTTTGCAGACCGCTTCACCGATGCGGCCCATTCCGATGATTCCAAGGGTTGCCCCAAAAACATCCTGGCCCGTCATGCCCATGGGTGTCCACGATTGCCATTCACCGGATCGTACAGTCTTTTCGGCTTGAACCAATCTTCTGGCAGTGGCCAGCATCAAAGCAAAGGCCAAATCGGCGGTAGTCTCGGTAAGCACCTCAGGTGTATTCGTCACAGCAATTCCGCGTTCCCTCGCTGCATTCAAATCGATGTTGTTATAACCGACCGCCAGATTGGTGATGATTTTTAAATTTGGGGCCTTTTCAATCAATTCCCTGTCGATCCGATCGGAAAGCATTGTCCATAAAGCGGCTGCATTTCCGGCTTCCTCCACAAGAACTTCACGCGGAACCGGCTTTTCCTCTTCCTGCCACATCCGCACCTCATAGGAATCTTCCAGACCCTTGATCGCCTCTGCCGGCAACTTTCGGGTAATGTAAACAATCGGCTTCATAAAACATCCTCCATTCTAATTGTCTAATTATTATAACAATTTACAAAAACAGCGGCAAATACAGCGGCCGAAGCTGGCGAGGCCGATGTATTTGCGACGAGGTGCGCAGCAATCAGGAGCAATTTTTTCAGCATTCCCCTACTCTACTCTACCCTTCTTTTCCGAATGAAATACCAGACACCCGCAATTGTTCCCACAATCAATAATAAATAGACCGCATTCGAATACAATTCCATCTGCCGCATGATGGCTTCGCGGTTTTCACCAACTGCCGCGCCTATTGTGACAAGGATCGTGTTCCAGATCAGCGTACCGGCAGTCGTAAACAGGAGGAACCATTTTAATTTCATGCCGGACATTCCAGCCGGAATCGAGATGAGGCTTCGCACTACTGGAATCAGCCTTCCGACAAACACTGCCCATATGCCATAACGGTCGAACCAGGCATCTGCTTTATAAAGGTCCCGCTTCTTTACACGCAGCCACTTGCCGTGCTTTTCCACAATCCCTTCCATCCTTTCAACGCTCAGCCATCTGCCCAGGTAATAGAGGATTATTGCCCCGGTAACTGAACCGGCAGTTGATGCAGCAATTACGCCCAATACAGTCAAACCTGCTGCAGCTGTCATGAAACCGCCCACTGTCAGAACAATTTCAGACGGGATGGGCGGAAAGATATTCTCTATCAGAATGAGAAAAAATATTCCGGCATAGCCGTAAGTTTCCATGACATCAGTAATCCATGCTTCCATTCACACCAACTCTTTCAATCAAATATTTTGAAACTTTATGTGTACCATCCACAATTCCGACCGGCTGCCGATCCGAATCGGAGGCCCCCAAAATCCGAAACCGGAAGAAACGAGAAAGTGGGTGTTCCCATCCTGCCGATATCCATAATCCAGATCGAAAACTCGTTTGGTTATCAGATGGTTCGGCCACATCTGCCCTTTATGGGTATGGCCCGAAATATGAAAATCAGCAGCCAGTTGTACAGGTGTCTTCAAATCGGAAGGTGTGTGGTCCATGACAATCCAGGGCAGGTTCCCTTCCGGCTTTAAACTTTGAAGAAGATTCCTTCTGCCGTTGGTCCGCTCCTCTCTGCCGGTCAGATAAAATTTTCCGGCAATGTCGATGGTTTCGTCCCTCAATATTTTCACGCTCGATTCTTCCATGACACGAACGAGCAAAGGGATTTTTTTGCCATAATACTCATGATTTCCCAAAACCCCATAAATGCCGTATTTCGAAGTGAGCTTCCGCATCACTTCCGCCATCCCGTAGCGGGCGTACCAGATCGGGTCATCATCAACGAGATCGCCCGCCAGTAAAACGACATCCGGCTCCAGACTGTTGCTCAATGTGACAAAGCGCTCCAAATGGCGTTTTCCTGAAAGGACACCAAGGTGAAAATCGGAGGCAACCACGATATTCACATCTTCGCTACTGCCCTTTACGACAATTTCTTTTTGCCGGATGACGGGGCTGTAAGCCAGGAATGTCCCGATGAGATAAATAAGCAGCAGAAGGATAACAGATGCCACCCCTGCAATTTGGACTGCCCTGGGGTGTTCAAGGACGAGAACCACCCCATGCGCAACCGGAACCACGAGCAGCGCGTATTGGAAAAATGCCATCCAATAAGAACCCACAATCGTAAAGCCCATCCATTTATGTCCCAGCATCCCGATCAAATAGCTGAAAGCCAGCAAGATACAGATAAATGTGAAAAGCCAGCCATTGACGGGAAAAGAAAAACTTCGGAGCCAGATAAAGACCGCCCAGCCTATGTATCCTGCGAGAGCACTGTAAATCATCAATCCCATCAGCCCTGCAGCTATCTGTTTCACCAGCCTCACCTCTTTCCGGTTTTCTTCCATTATACCCTCTCCGTCTGTAAGCTAACTGCCCGGAGCCAACTAAGCCTCAGGTCTGAGTAAAAGATGCAGTCGCAGACCGTGTTGCCTTTTTGCTCCCCTTGATAAGCTGAAGGTACAAATTGAGAGGAGGAAATAACTTGAACAAATTTTGGATGTCAGTCATCGGCATTATTGCCGGCATCATCGCCATTTCGAATCTTGGGTCCATCATCGGCCTCGCCTTATCAGGCGTCATCATCTACATCGGGGTCCACTACTACTTGAAAAGTGTGTCCACAGCCGCAAAAATCTGGTGGGGTTTTGTCGCAGCTGTCGGCGCATTGTCAGCCGTTTCCAACGTGCCGGCCATCATTGGCGTTTTGGCAATCGGGGTCTTGTGGTACATCTACAAAAATTGGAATGGGGAACCCGTTTCTGCACCTGCTAAAAACGATCCGTTCACGAACTTTGAAAAACAGTGGGCCAAGCTCAACAAATAAGGAGGAAATTACATGACAACATTATGGCAACGATTAAAATTCGCAGTGGCAACGGACATGGATGCAATACTGGATAAGAAAGAGGAAAAAAATACGATCAGTTTATTGAATAAATACATTCTGGAAGCCGAGAAAGAAACACAAACTGCCGGCAAATGGCTGGAGCGGCAAACGAGCCTAAGCCTCAAGCTGGACAAAGAACTCCAGGACGCGGAAAGTGTTGCACTCGAGCAGCGTTATGAGGAAATGAAGCACAAAGTAAAAGACATGAAAGTCCGTCAGCTTCAGTTGATGGGCAAGGAAAATGCGACACGCGCATTACCAGATGGACAAAATCCTGAGCCCTGAACTGGTCGCTGAACGCATCGGTTCGTTCGATGATATGGCCAATTACATCAAGTCGCTGGGCAATAAAGTCGAAGAACGACACGAACGTTCCACGATGGAGCGCCGTCTTGAAACGCTGGAAAAAAACAGCGCAAAAACCAAAGAAATTGTGTAAGCTGGAGTAAGAGGGAGACTTGTCCCTCTTACTTTTCTGATGCAAAGAAGGAGGCGAAAACTGCGATGAATCATTTTTCAACCAATAGACAGGCATTTTTTGCCTTGAGTGCATTATTGCTAATCTTCGTGGAAGCTGCTTTTTTTGGAAACGGCAGCGTGTTTTTGGTTCTTCTTGGCATTGGACTCTTATATTACGGCAATAAAAAAAGCCCCAAATACCGGAAATCGTATTTTTGGACCGGCTTTATCCTGATCGGCATTTCAATCCTGTCGATGTGGAGCCTGCGCTTGCTCATTCTGGCAGCAGCCATTTACCTGCTCGTCCGTCTGTGGAAATGCGAAGAATGGCAGCAGGATATACCGTTAAATGGACAAGTCGATAAAGGGCTGATCCAAAACAAATTCTTTTCCGCACAGGCTACGCCAATCGAATCCTTCGAATGGAAAGATGTCCATGTCCAGGGTTTTGTCGGCGATCTGCTGATCGATGCGACACAAACGGTACTGCCGAAAAAAACCTCACTGATCTCAATCCGCCAGGGCTTCGGCCGGGTTCGGGTGATTGTGCCCTACGAAGTGCCGGTGCGGGTTTACTACTCTACTGTTTTTGGTGATGCCCGCTTTTTCAATGGCGAAAAACAGCGGATCTGGTATGGCTCTGTCCACTCGCAGGACGGCTATCAACAGGCGGAAGAGATCAGAAGGGAATTGATTGTAACAGTCAATACCTGGATGGGGGATGTCGAGGTGATCCGCCGATGAAAGGGATCCTGCCCCGCAGTCTATTTTTCATGGCGCTGTTCGCTGCAGTCATTTTCAGTATTTTGCTCGCACTTCTCGGATTGCCGGCTGTAAATACATGGTCTGTCCTGTGGGAGGATTTTGTAGCCGGCCTTCCCTTCGGCATTTGGCTTTTCGTTTTGATGGTGGCTCTGTCAACCGGAATTTCCTGGTGGACCGAGTCTTTATCGCGTTCCAAAGTGCAGGAGATCGAAGAGATTTTCCAGGCACTTCTTCGTAACGACAACCAGACCGTCATTGAAGCTGCGCAAATGAAAACTTTGCCCCCGAAACTTTCGGCATCGATATTGAAGCTTCAAAAACTATTGGAATCCCAGCGAAAGAGCCTGGCGCGAATTGCCAACGAACGAGCCGAAACCCAGGACCAGCTTATTCAGGAACGGCTCGTCATGGAACGCCAGCGGCTGGCACGGGAGTTGCACGATTCCGTCTCCCAGCAATTATTTGCGGCCTCAATGCTGCTGTCCTCCATGACTGAGGGCAAAGAAGCATCTCCCGCCTTATTGCAGACGGAAAAAATGGTGCAGCAGGCTCAGCTCGAGATGCGTGCCCTGCTTCTCCACTTGCGGCCGGCTGCGCTGCACGATAAAAGTTTGCGCCAGGGCCTGTTTGAACTGGTCTCTGAGCTGAAAGAAAAAGTTTATTTTACGATTGAGCATAAACTCGAAGAGGTACCTCTTCAAAAAGGAGCGGAAGACCATCTGTTCCGCATTGCCCAGGAGACCCTGTCGAATACATTGCGCCATTCCAAAGCCACCGAAGTCCATATCCTATTTATCGAGCGCGATAATTTCGCCATTTTACGCATTCAGGACAACGGCGTCGGTTTTGAAAGTGAACAGTCGAAATCGACTTCGTACGGTTTGAAGCATATCGAAGAACGCGCCATTGAAATCGGAGCCACCAGCAAAATTGTCTCGGTCCCTTCCGAAGGAACCATTGTAGAAGTGAAAGTACCTATTGAAAGGAAGATTCCGGATGATACGAATTCTGTTAGTTGATGACCACGAAATGGTGCGCATCGGTGTCTCCGCTTATTTGCAGGCACAGGATGATATGGAAGTTGCTGGAAAAGCAGCCAACGGCGAAGAAGCCGTGAAAATGACACTGGATTTACGGCCTGATGTCATTTTAATGGACATGGTCATGCCGGTCATGAACGGTGCCGAAGCAACCGAAGCGATCAACCGGGAATGGGCTGATGCGAAAATCATGATCGTCACCAGTTTTCTTGATGACGATAAAGTCTATCCTGCGCTGAAGGCAGGCGCTGTCAGTTACATTTTGAAAACCTCGAAAGCTTCACGTATTGCCGACTCAATCCGCGAGACGATGAATGGCACACCGGTTCTCGAACCCGAAGTGATGAGCAAAATGATGAAGCAGATGCGCCATGAACGGGTGCCGCACGAGGACCTGACAGAACGGGAAATGGAAATTCTTCTTCTGTTGGCGCATGGCTATACGAACCAGGAAATTGCAGATGAGCTCTTCATAGCTCTGAAAACAGTCAAATCCCATGTCAGCAATCTGTTGAGCAAACTGGAAGTCCACGACCGGACACAAGCGGTCATTTATGCATTTCAGCACAAACTTGTGGCTCCTCCGGAATAAAAGAAAAGCGACAGGGCCCGCTAAGCTCTGTAAGGCAAGAGATGGACCAAATGCAATTTGGGACATCTCTTTGCGACGAAGCTAGCGCAGCGATGCAGGAGCAATAAGGGTTTAGACGGAACAGCAGAGTGGCGTCCTTTGCCACGGCAGCTGTGTCGGCTTATGACCCGAAGAGCTGGGCCGCTGGAGTCTGGACACCAGAAAAGCACAAAAAGAAAAGGCAAGCCGCGGCCGCCTTTTCTTTTTGTGCTTATTTTCTTTTGAACGGGTCATTCGAATTACGGTTTCGTCCTGTCCTTTTAGCACGCGTATCTTGATTGTCATTCTTTGGCAAGTCAGTTGACGTGTCTTTTTTGTCTTTTGTAAATTTCGCGTCATTCGTGTTCGTGGTATCTTTTGTAAATTTTGTGTCATTTATATTCGTGGTATCTTTCGTATCTTTTGTAAATTTCGCGTCATCCATGTTTGTGGTATCTTTCGTACCTTTTGTTCCATCATATGGATGTCTTTCATCCGGTGAAGTTTTCTCTACAATCGGGTCGATCGCCGCTTTCGCTTCTTTGTCCAGCGCAACTTTTTTAGCTTCTGCCTCCCGTTTCTTTGTATCCCATTCTTCCTGATCCACTTCTGTTTCCTGCAAGCTTTTCTCCATGGTATCCAAATAGCGGGCTGCATGTTCCTTGCCACCCAAACCGAAGGCAAGTCCAAATGCCAGCGCTGCGCCTCCAAGGATCAGGATAAAGGCCGAGTTGATGATGGAAGCAGCAATGCCGAGTTGATCAAGCGCCATAAAGAATGCGAATGCAAGAATGGCATATTTCGCTACATACCGCAGAACATGCGGTCCACCGGAAGATTTTTTGAAGACGCTGCCGATAAAGTCTTCAGCCAGATTGGCCAACCAGAACCCGACGGCCAGGATAACCAATGCTGCAATGACTGCAGGAAGATAGGCAAAAATTCCGGTTGCCAATGATACCATGAATTCAAGGTTCAATAATTGAAGCGCTTCGACTGTGAATAATAGGATGATCACTACCTGCGCCACCACGCCGATGATTTTGGCAAGTGAGTAGGCAGATGGATCTGCATCCGGATCCGCAGTCCTGCTGACACCCATTTTTTCTGTCAGGGAATCGACGCCAAGATTCTGCATTAACTGGATAACGACATCTTTGACCCAACGGCCTATGATAATCCCTGCGAGTACCAGCAGAATCGCTACGATAATATTTGGAATCATTGCCAGTATCTCGTTCAGCATGGCGATTGCCGGTCCGGAGATTCCACGGAGGGCAAGTACTTCAAGTGCCGCAATTGTCACCGGCAGCATGATCAGGATAAATGCGATGATGCCGATGACATTCGAAACGCTTGTACCGCTGAAGAATTGAGAAACTTTAAGCTTTGCAGCCAACCGGTCTGTTCCGATCGACTCCAGGAATTTTGAAAGGATTTTCTTGACGATTGTCGCTGCAATCCAGCCTATTCCAAAGATGATTGCCGCTGCAATAAGTTTCGGGATGAAATTCAGGACGCTGGCGAGCATATTCGAGAAAGGTTCACTCAGGCCATCGATATTCAAGGCGCTGAGAACTGCCGGAAGGAAAAGCAGCAGAATCAGATAGAAAGCGATATTCGCTGCAGTTTCCGTCCATTTCACCGTTTCATCTTTCGAAGCTCCGGTCTTCTTCGTAACTTTGCCGAAATCAAATTTTCTTCCCGCCATTAAAATGAGGCGTTTTGCGACTGTCGCCAAAACCCAGGCCAATAACAGGATCAGGCCTGCTTTTAAAATGCTCAGGAATGCGGCGGACAAGTTATCGAAGATGCCGAGGAAAGGCCCTCCGATTGCCCCAAGGTTCAGAATGTTGAAGAACAGTGCAAAAGTGAAAAGCAATATCAGTACGAATATGATTTTGCTGATGATTTTCGACAGGCTGTATTTTTGGTGTTTCATGCCCGCCTTTTCATCAAGCTGTGATTTGTCCAATAATTTATAAACTCCTTTCTCAACCGCCTTGGCTACAATATAACCGATAATAAGTACAAGAATCGCCAGGAGAATTTCAGGAAGCGCGTTCATGAAATTATTGAAATAACCGCTAGTATCCATTTCTCGACCTCCATTCAAATTTTTTTGTCTCTATTCATATCCCCTTGCCTCTATTTTTCAAAACATTCTGACCGGTTCTTGGCAGAAAGAAAATTCAAACGGCTGTGCCAAGTGGGCACAGCCGTTTGAATTCCTTTATATACGTGGCAATGAAACAGTCACTTTGAACAGATCGCCGTCCACTTCGATTTTCATCGTTCCTCCGTGGAGATCGACGATCGACTGGGCTATCGCAAGCCCCAGACCGGAACCTTCCGTCTGTCTCGCCACATCGCCCCGTTTGAAACGTTCAAATAATTCATCGGTATTCTCACCCAATTCAAAGCGGGTGACATTTTTCATCACAAACTCGGCCTGGCCGTCCGTTTCTTTGAGAGTCGCAAAAACCCGGGTGCCCGGCAACGCGTATTTGATGGCATTTAAAATCAGATTGTCCAATACACGCCACCACTTCTGACCGTCCGCCAGAATGTAAACCGGCTGCTCCGGCGATGAAATCCGGAAATCCAAACCGGAAGCAGCAATGTCTTCCGCATGTTCGGCAAATGCCTGCGTCATCAATTGGGTGAAATCGACACGCTGACGATTTAGTTCCATATTGCCGCTCGCCATCTTGGAGACTTCGAACAAATCTTCGATGAGCGTTTTCAGCCGCTGTGACTTGCGGTCGAGGATTTCGGCATATGCCAACCGGTCTTCTGTTGAAAGCTCGGGCGTTTTCATCAGATCGGTATAGGTGATGATGGAAGTCAGCGGAGTGCGCAGATCATGGCTGACATTTGTAATCAATTCCGTCTTCAGCCGTTCACTTTTGGCCTGTTCCGACATCGACAGGCGGACCCCTTCCTTCAGCCGGTTCAATTGGACGGCATGCTGCGCAAGCGGCGAACGGCCCCGCACAGGAATCTGTTCATTCAGACTGCCATCCGCAATCGCCTGCGTGCTGTCCATCAACACATTCATGTAGCCGAACCGTTTCAACATCGACAGCAGGACCGGCAGGCCGATGAACAGGGTAGCCGGAATCCAGATAAGAATCGCTTCCGGCATAATAAACACCAGCAATGTTCCCACTCCCCAAAAGAAAACAACAATCAGCAACAGCAACATCTGAACGCCCATTGATTTTTTCAGGAAAGCGTAACGCACCATCTGCAGCATTCTTTCCAAATAACTGTTTCTATAGTCTTCGACCAGTTTTTCTGAGCTTTTATAATAGGAGAAGAACCAAATACTTTGGAGAATCAGCAATCCCAGAAACACTGTAGTCAATGCTATATTTTTTAAATTCTGCCAGATAAAATTACTTGGGTTGTCATAGTATACCTGTTCCATTTCCCACAAAGTATTTATAAGACCGTAAGGAATAGCGATTAATAAAGAAATTATAAGGAGACTAAGTTTGATTTCCAGAGACCATCCCGCCCACCTTTTATAAAGAGGCATCTTCAGAAATGCATTACGTTCAAAACGCAGCTTAGTAAACAATAGTACGATTCCGGCAATTGCCAAAGCCCCGAGAATATAAAGCATATTTTGAATGTAATGATGCCGTATCAGACTAATACCCCTGTCGCTTGATGCAAGAAGGGACCGGTCAATCTGGACTATGCCTTTGAACCCGGAATCAGATCCAGGTATCCTCATTTCCGTATTATTGTAATTTGAGTAGTATAACTCATCGTTAGTTGATTGAAGCGGCACAGCATTCGAATATTTCTTCTCGAAAAAAGGATTGCTGACCAAATCACCTTTTCTGAAATTTTCTCCTGTTTCCGTATTGGTTAAGTGATAAACATAATAGGAATATTGAGAGTTAAAGTCTCCCTCCTCATTGAGTATGCCTTTCACTGCCACTTTTGCTGCCATTTGTTTTTCTTCCAGGATTTTTCCTCTCACAGTATCATCATCCGCAAAATTATCGCGGATCATTCCGATCTTTCCATCTCGCTCTTCTGTCAGGATTTCGGCCAGGCTGTCGTTTCCGGCTTCCCTTGCAGCATCAATATCGGGATTATATTGATCCTGTATGCTTTGAAGCTGTTCTGCCAATGTACCGTATCTTGTCCGGTACTCTTCGATTTCTTCCATCGTCACCGGAAATTCCGTTTCCGCTGTCGGGGGATCCAATTCCAACACCACCAACCGATTAATAAAATCGCGGTATTCTTCTTTAAAGTCATAAGTCTCGAGATAGGATTTCCCGAAATACTTCGGACCCAACTCCATTAAACTGAAAATGCCAATCAGCACGATTGACAACGTCGCCAGCCACAACCAATTTTTCATCTTTATAAATCCCCTTTGGACATGGTTCTCAATGATGCCAGCAGATCTGCCGCAGGTGAGTTAAAAACACTGTCCCAAAAGAATGACAGACAATACAGCAAGGTGAATAATGCAAGCGTAACGGCAATCACAGACCAGAAATCATTTTTCAATTTTGTAGCCAATGCCCCACACCACCTTCAAGTACCTTGGATTTTTCGGATCCGTTTCAATTTTTTCCCGTATTTTCCGAATATGGACGGCCACAATATTTTCAGCGTTGTAGGCCGGTTCGTTCCAGACCCGTTCATATATATCGCGTATCGAATAGACCCGCCCCGCATTGGCCATCAATAATTCCGTGATCTTGAATTCAATCGGGGTCAATTTTACAGACTCCCCGTGAAGAAGCACTTCTTTCGCATCCGGGTCCATCATCAGGCCGTCAATTTCGATACGCTGGGATTTATCATGATACGTCCCGAGACTCACGTAACGTCTGAGTTGGGATTTGACCCGTGCCACCAGTTCCATCGGATGGAACGGCTTCGTCACATAATCATCTGCTCCAACTGACAGGCCGTGAATCTTATCCGAGTCTTCGGCTTTGGCGCTGAGCATGATGATTGGGATATTACGCTGTTCCCGAATCTTGAACGTTGCCGAAATTCCGTCAAGCAGCGGCATCATGATATCCAGGATGATGACATGGATTTCATTGTCTTCCAGCAATTCGATTGCCCTTTTGCCGTTTTCCGCCTTCAGGACACGATAACCTTCATTTTTCAAATAAATTTCAATGCCATCGCGGATATCCTGATCATCGTCCGTCACCAGGACTGTAAACTGATTCATTCCATCGCCTTCTTTCTTCTCTTCACTTATCATAGTGGGTAAATCTTAAGCGGAAGCTATGAGAAATATGAAGAAATTCTTAAGAAATTTCCATACTCTCTTCTACTTTTTTCTTTTTGCCAAGCGTGAGGACCAGGATGCCGCCCAATAATAAAACAACTCCGATCCACGACAACCCGCTCAATACTTCTCCGACAACCAGAACTCCAAGAATGGAAGCTGTAAGGGGTTCAGCGAGAGATAAAGTAACAGCTGAAGAAGAAGGAATCCTTTTCAGGCCTCTGGAGAATAAAATATAGGCAAGGCTTGTGGCAGCAAAACCAAGATACACGATGATGCCCACATTGGCAGGAATCAGAATATAAGAAAGATCCAAAAACAATAAGGAAGGCATCAAAAAAATGGCGGCAATCGAAAAAATAAGGGACACCGCCGGCACAGCTTCCATCGTTTGGAGAACCGATTTGCTGGCAATCGCATACAGCGCAAAAGATAGTCCCGCCCCAAGCGCCATGGCAACACCGAGCGAATTGACATCTGCCGCTCCTCTGTTGGCGAAAAGCAAAATACAACCGAGTATTGCCAAAAGTGTAGCCGTTGCCCAAATCCGGTCGGGACGCCTTTTCAGAAACAGCCATTCGATCATGCCGGCAAGAACCGGTGCACTGCCGATTGCAACGACGGTGCCAACTGCGATTCCCGTCAATTGGACCGACGAGAAGAACAATGGCTGAAAGAGCGCCATGCTGAGTGCGGACAGCAGAACCGCGGGCCAATGGACGTTTCGAAAAATGAATCTTTTGGTCATCAGCGTGAACAGCAGCAGGGAAAATCCGCCGATCATCAAACGGAATGCGCCGATTGTCAGCGGATGTGCGTCTCCTGAAATGTAATTTTGTGCTGTGCCGGTCGTGCCCCAAAGCATCGCGGCAAGCAGCACCATTATATATGGTATCCCGTTCATATCCTGCACCTCTGATTTCCAGTTATATCAAATACCATACCATTATTCCAATCGTTTGAGATACTGCTTCTGAGCTATTATAATAAAAGAAAAAGAGGAGGCGATCTTATGTATATGACAGTCCCGGAAACTGCTAATTTTTTGTCCATGCCGCAAGAGCAAGTCAACAGATATATACTGGAAGGACGTATCAAAGCAGTGCACGATGGAGAACAATACATGGTCAACACCTCTCAATTTGACACGCATTTCCAACAGCTGGAACAGGCCAAACAGGAACTGGAAGAATGGAAAGCGGCACCAATTCCGGATGATGTGGATATTAAAGATGAAGATTAGTAGAAAAGCGACAATGCCCGTTAAGCTCTGAAAGGCATAAGACGGAACAGTGAAGTGGTCTCGACCACGCAGCTGGGCCGGCTTATGACCCGAAGAGCTGGGCCGTTGGAGTCTGGACAAAGAAAAGCGACAGCGAGAGATAGCCCAAACTTGTTTGGGCCTATCTCTTGCGACGAAGCAGCGCAGCGATGCAGGAGCAGGTTTTAGCAAGATCAGCGTAGTGGCGGTCTTTGCCACGCAGCTGAGTTGACTTATGACCCGAAGAGCTGGGCCGTTGGAGTCTGGACAGCAAACACAGAAAAAGCATCCCCTGAGGATGCTTTTTCTCGTTGTGCTATTCACTGTGCCGCATTGGCTTGATGCTGTTTTTGCAGAAACTTCCGGATCAAGCCGCCCCATTTCTCAAACTCGACCAGAAAGCCGTCGTGGCCAAAATCGGTTTCAATGACTTCCCACGATGCTTCTGGCTGAAATTGGAGCCAGGTAACCATTCCTTCAGCCGGATACAGAAGGTCATGTGTAAATGAGATTGAAAGAATCGGGGATGCTATTTTCCGTTCACCCACATCATGGCTGTTCATCGCTTTCAACAGGATCAGGTAGCTATTGGCATCGAAGCGCCGAGCCAGTTTTCCGCCCTGATAATCCAGGTACGACTCCACCTCAAAATTCACTCCATTGGCAGTTCGTCCGAAACGGTCGTTAAACAATTTGCCGCTCCGGTAGCTGATCATCCCTGCCATCCTCGCCAAATGGAATCCTTTGAAATCGGAAGATCCTCCATAATTCCCCTTTTGAAAGTCAGGGTCATGTTCGATGGCCTGGATGCTGATGTGATTAAAGGCAAGTGCATAGCTGGTGAAAGCCGGGTTGACTGCAAGCGGCACAATGGTTTCGGCAAAGTCCGGGTATAACGCTCCCCATTCGAGGGCTTTCATGCCCCCGAGCGATCCGCCGATTACGGTCTTCACTTTCTCAATGCCAAGAATTTTTAATGCCTGGTATTCAGCACGGACCATGTCTCTAATGGTCAGCAAAGGGAAATCGGAACGGTAGGGTGTGCCAGTATTCGGGTTAATTGACTGGGGACCTGTCGAGCCGTTGCAGCCACCCAGTACATTAAAGCAAATCACCTGGAATTTATCGGTATCCACCGCTTTCCCCGGACCGGCCAGCCTGCTCCACCAGCCCGGAGCTTCATCCGTGCCGACAGCGTACTGGTCGCCCGTCAGCGCATGGCAAATTAGAATCACCGGTCCATCCGGATTGCCGCTGCGTTCATATGCCAACCCCACTCCTTCGAGCACGTTTCCTCCATCCAATGCCAGATTCCCGATTGCTATTGTCGGCATGTCGTTCTCCTCCTATACTTGCTGCACCGCAGCGGCTTTGATGGTCTGCTCCAAATCTGCAATCAAGTCTTCCGGATTTTCCAATCCGACTGACAGACGGATCAATTCTTCTGTCACGCCGGATTGTGCCAGTCCTTCGGCACTCAATTGCTGGTGCGTTGTCGATGCGGGATGAATGATCAATGATTTTGCATCTCCTACATTTGCCACATGCGACCACAGTCCGACGCCGTCAATCACTCGTCTGCCCGCTTCCCTGCCGCCTTTGATACCGAAGTTCACAATGGAACCGAACGTGTCCTTCAAATATTTCCGGGCCAGCCCGTGGGAGGGATGGTCTTCAAAGCCGATGTAATTGACCCATTCAACCTGTGGGTGGCTCCGCAGATACTCTGCGATGATTCCTGCGTTGCTGCTGTGTCTCGGCAGCCGTAAATGCAAAGTTTCCAATCCCTGTAAAAATGCATGGGCACTGTCGGGGCTTAATGTCGGACCGAAATCGCGCAGCAGCTGGACGCGCAATTTTGTAGCGAAAGAAGCTCCTTCTGCATCAATGCCATAACGGATGCCGTGGTAACTGTCATCCGGCTCTGTATAATTTGGAAACCTTTCGTGGTTCCAGTTGAATTTTCCTCCGTCCACTGCGATTCCGCCGATTGCGGTACCGTGGCCGCCGATCCATTTCGTCGCAGAATGGATGACAACATCTGCACCGAAGGCAAGCGGATTGCTGCCGTAAGGGGAAGCGAATGTGTTGTCGATCAATAACGGTATATTGTATTCGTGTGCAATCGCCGCCACCCGCTCCACATCAAAAACGTTGAGGCTAGGATTGCCTATGGTTTCACCAAAGAACGCCTTTGTCCTTTCGGTAACGGCGGAGCGGAAATTTTCCGGGTCTGTGCCGTCCACGAATTTAACGGTAATGCCATAACGCGGAAGCGTTTTGGCGAATAAATTATAGGTCCCCCCATAAAGGCTGCTGTCCGCAATCACTTCATCTCCCGCTTCTGCGATGTTGAGAATTGAAAATGCAATGGCCGCCATTCCGGAAGAGAGCGCAACGGCTGCTGTTCCCCCTTCCAGAAGTGCCACACGCTGTTCAAAGACATCCACTGTCGGGTTCATGATGCGTGAATAGATATTGCCGGTTTCCTTTAAACCGAACAGGTTCTGGGCATGTTCTGTATCCCGGAAGACATACGACGTTGTTTTATGGATGGGCACTGCGCGCGCACCTGTTTCGGGATCCGGCTGCTGGCCGCCGTGAAGCAAAAGTGTCTCGGGTTTGAAATTTGTCATTTTTTATTCCTCCAATATTTTTTAAATTTGAGAAAAAGAATTAGCATGGATATGTCGCTTCGGCGCTTTGGACAAGGCTCCCGCAATAAGCCGAGAAGCGCACTCGTCTTATTGCTTCGCCCAGTCCGGAGGCGCGCCGGCGCTGAGAGAAGTCTCTAAAGATATGGAGCAAAACAGCGAAGACGCCTTGGGGACCAAGCGAAGTGCTGAAATCCACTCGGGCATAGGCCCGAGTTAGTTCAGCGCGAGCCCCCGGCAAGCGCAGCTGTTTTGCGGAATATCGACTTCTTAAAAATATTTTTACAACTTATTAAGATGGTCCGTAAAGGAGATGAGGGAATAGAAAAAGGCCCCCTTCTAATTAGAAGAGGGCCGCTATACACGGAGTTTCCTCCTCTCATCTTCCAGACTGTCGTTCCAGTCTGCAGGAATTAGCACCTTTCCAAGCCGGGTTGCTTGGTGGTTGCCGGGCATCATAGGGCCTAGTCCCTCCGCCACTCTCGATAAGAGTATTCAGATTCAGTTTTCCATCTTGTTGAGAAGTATAAATAATGATACGATATTTTGTCAAGGAGGTTGTCGGATTATTTTGAAACTTCTTCTCGGTTCAAACGTTCCTTATTCAGAAAGGCAGGAAGCATTTTATGATTCTTTGGATTTTTTCCGCACTCATTTCAGGCTATATCATCGGCTGTCTGCATGGCTCCCTTGTTGCTCAGCTGCTGTCCGGCACAAACATCAAAACTGCCGGCGTCAAAAATTCGGGCGCGTCCAATGCGGCAATTGTTCTTGGATGGAAATACGGGGCATTGGTCGCGTTTCTCGACATCTGCAAAGGTTTTGCCGCGGTAATGGCGATGCGGATGTTGCTTGGCGCCAGCAGTCTGCCGCCCGAAACGGTATGGGCCATCCTCTTTTTCGTCGCCACCGGAGTGGTTCTGGGCCATAACTTCCCTTTTTACATGAAATTCAATGGAGGCAAGGGAACGGCGGCGGTCATCGGTGTTATGATTGCGCTGGACTGGCAACTCGGCCTGGTTGGGCTGGGGTTGCTCATCGCGGTCTCTCTTGCCACTGACTATCTGGTCATCGGGGTGCTGGCTTTGTATACAGTGTTCCTCCTTATCGCTTTTTGGCCGGCGGATGGGCTATGGCCGTATGTCACCGCTCTTGCATTAATGACAATGGCATTATGGAAACACCTTGAAAACATCAGGCGCATCCGGGATGGCTCCGAAAATACGGTATCCTCAATTCTCCGCAAAAAAGCTGCCGATCCGCATTAAGGGATCGGCAGTTTTTTACTTTTGCCGAAGATTTACTGTATTTATTTCATTCGTGTTAAAATAAGGGTATTACATATATCAGGAGGTCTATATCCATGATTGAAACTTTGATCGAACGATTGGTGCGTTATGCAAAAATCGATACCCAATCCAATTTTGAAAACCACGAAACCCCGTCCACACCCGGCCAGTGGAATTTGCTGCGGGAATTGGAAAAGGAAATGAAGGAAATTGGATTGGACGAAGTCGAAACGGATGCACACGGCTATCTTTTCGGCACTCTTCCTTCCACTTCAAACAGGGAAATACCAGTTATCGGCTTTCTGGCCCACGTTGATACCGCTACTGACTTTACGGGCAAAAACGTCAATCCACAGCGCATTGACAATTACGACGGAAAAGACATTCCGTTGAATGGCTCAGTTACGATGGCTGTCGAAGACTTTCCTGATTTGCAGAATTACACCGGCCATACCCTCATCACCACTGACGGCACAACCCTTCTCGGCGCCGACAATAAAGCCGGTATCGCTGAAATCATGACAGCAATGGAATACCTCCTCCAGCACCCGGAAATAGAACATGGCAAGATTCGTGTCGCATTCACACCGGATGAAGAGATTGGACGCGGTCCCCATAAGTTTGATGTCGAACGTTTCGGGGCACAATACGCCTACACCATTGATGGTGGCCCGCTTGGCGAACTTCAATACGAAAGTTTCAATGCCGCTGCAGGAAAATTGACCGTCCAGGGAAAAAGTGTCCATCCGGGATCTGCAAAGGACAAAATGGTCAATGCATCCACCATCGCCATCAAATTCCAGAACGAAATGCCTGAAAATGAAGTTCCGGAAAAAACGGCAGGCTATGAAGGGTTCATTCATCTGAACAGCTTCAAAGGTGATGTGGAACAGGCTGTCCTGAGCTACATCATCCGTGATTTTGATAAAGAAAAATTTGAAGCGAAAAAAGCACATATGCAAGGGACAGCCGCCAAGCTCCAGGAACAATATGGGCCGGAAGTTCTCCAACTCCAATTGGAGGATCAGTATTATAATATGCGGGAAAAAATCGAGCCGGTGATGGAAATTGTCGATGCTGCAGAGAATGCCATGAAGACACTCGGCATCAAACCCCATATTGTGCCGGTTCGCGGCGGAACGGATGGTTCGCAGCTGTCCTATATGGGCTTGCCGACCCCCAACATTTTTACTGGCGGCGAAAATTACCACGGAAAATACGAATTCATCTCTGCTGAAAACATGGAAAAAGCTGCACAGCTGATCGTTGAAATCGTTAAAACGGCAAAATAAAAAGCGCCTTCCTGGCGCTTTTTATTTTGCACTTACAAGAGACTGCGTCCATTTTGCGCCAGGGCGTAATGGATTCCGTGCTGCAGCGTTTGAAAGCAATTGAACTTCAGAATATCGATGCCACTTTCACCTATCACCATGCTCATTTTCGGAGAAATTCCCACCAGAATTGTTTCTGTGCCGATGAGCCCTGCTGTTGCACCGAGCTTTTCGATCAGTCCAGCCGCCTGCTGCGTGAAATTATTATTCAGACCCGTCAAATCGAGCACCAAATATTTCGCTTTGTATGTTGGGAGGTTCTGCAGGGTTTTGATCAACAATTCCTCTGCCCGAACTTCGTCATAAGTGCCGAGCAGCGGCACCACTACAATTCCTTCCAAAACAGGAATGATCGGCGATGACAGCTCCTTGACGAGCCTTGTCAGCTCACTGGTCTTTTCATCCACTAATTTTTCAAGCCGGTGAATCTGCCGCGCTTCATTCGTGCGGGCCAACCGGTGAATATTTTCTTCAATGGTCTGTTCTGAAGGCAAATAACGGATGATGCTTTCATTAAAACCGTCTATCTGATGATGTTCAACTTCATACCAGATGTTTTTCCCGAAAAGCTTCGTGAAAATTCCGGCATAATGTGCAGGCAGAAAGCTTCCACCTGTCTTTTTTTGTTGGGCAACATTGATTTTATGCTCCCAGCTGTTTTTCAAATGGACCTCTAAAGTTGCTTTATCGACATCCAATTTATGGATTTCGGCAACTCCCCAGCCGGCCGAGGCGTATGTATTGGTTATCAATGCTGACGCTTCTGCTATATCAACATTTTCCATTTCAGAAAAGTAGTGGCCGACTACCATCCCCTGGCGATACCCCGTTGTCTCCATCACCACTTCGGCAGCGTCTTCGCCCGCAATTTCTTCAATGGAATCAAAAAACATTTTCATCGCTGTAGAAGTCCAGAAGAGAACAGAGTCCTGTCCTTCAAACTGGAATTTTCCAGCCTCAAGATCCCATTCAAAACTTAATCCCCCAACATTGATGGAAGGTTGTGTATTCATATGATTGCTCCTCTCGTTCCTGTGATTACATTTTATCACATAAATAAACCGTCTCTCGCACTATATTTGATACACTGCAACTTGATAGTGTAATTCCGCTTTGAAAACAACCCTCCAATGTTTTAAATCCATCCAGAACAGGAATATACAAACTAGACTAACCGAAAGAGGTGTTCCATTATGGCAGATAAAAAACATTTTACTGAAGACGACCGCAAAGACAGAAAAGGTGCTCCAATGGACAATCCCGAACAATCCAAAACTGATAAAGAATCACTTTCCGATATGCACGAAGAACAGATGAACGTAGATTCGATTCCCCTGGAGGACCTGAAGCAGGAGCAGCGGGAAGAAAAACATCCACGTGAAACAAAAAGCGATTCTTCAAGCGAAGAAAAGTATCCCGGCTCATAAAATACCCGCTTCCCGAACTGTTTGACTCCGTCAAACAGTTCTTTGGTGAACACAGACGTTTTGGGGGGCTTTGTTTCATTTTGGGTCTCCGGAAGGTTTAGCAACAACTTAAAAAGGAATAAAAGGAATAAAGGAGTGATTGGATGAATCATGACGAAGCAAAAAAAGCAGCACTTGAAATTCTCGACAGCAGCAAAGTCGGTGTCCTTGCCACAGTCAAAGGGAACAAGCCACATACGCGTTATATGACATTTTTCCATGACGGCTTCACCCTGTATACCGCCACCAGCAGAAAAACGCAGAAAGTTGACGAGTTGGAAGCGAACCCCCATGCCCATATCCTACTTGGCTATGAAGGCGAAGGCGTCGGGGATACCTACCTCGAAATCGAAGGCCGTATGGCCGCACATGATGATTCTCAAATCATCGAAAAAGTATGGAATGAGCACTTGACGGGCTGGTTCAGCGGACCCGATGATCCAAATCTGTTGATATTAAGAATACACCCGGACCGTGTGCGCCTCATGAATAAGAAAGGCCAGGATCCGGTAGAACTTCAAATGGGATAATAAAAACGGTCCGATTTATAATCGGGCCGTTTTTATGTGTTCAATATTTCGCGCAACCCCTGCCGGTTCACCAGCAAGTCTTCCAACGTGTAGCCATCCAGCACGGACAGATATGCATGGAGCGCCTGCCCCAATACTCCCCGCAGCCCGCACACCGGTGCGATGGGACAGCGGTTATGTTCTCGGTCAAAACATTCCACAAGATGAAAGTCGTCCTCCATCTTCCTGACGACAGTACCGATATTGATATTCTCCGGCGCATCCGCCAATTGAATTCCACCATTTCTTCCCCTGACAGTCCGAATGAACCCTGCTTTACCCAGTTCAAATGTAACTTTCATCAAATGGTTCTTCGATATATTATATGCACTCGAAATTTCCTGGACAGTCGATAAAGTTCCAGCTTCCTTGGAACCAAGGTACAGCAGAATCCGCAGTGAAAAATCCGTATACATCGTTAATCTCATAATTTTCACCTTCCTGTCCCTTCATTATATCGGTTGCTATGGCATCAGGACAGCATAAGCAACCTCTACCGATGTGACGTTTATGTGACTGCAATTGTGTCTATAATATTAAAGTGGTATTTTAAATATATCTTTAATGCCGGAACAGTATTATAGTCAAACTATAGAAAACAAAAGGAGAGATTGATCATGTTATCAACAGAAACAAAAGCAATCATCAAATCCACTGTCCCAGTATTGGAAGAACACGGCACTGCCATTACAACGGTCTTCTACAAAAATATGTTTGAAGCCCATCCGGAATTATTGAATATATTTAATCATGCCAATCAGAAACAGGGGCGTCAGCAGGCCGCTTTGGCAAATACCGTTTACGCGGCTGCCGTCCATATCGATAACCTGGAAGCGATTCTTCCGGCAGTTGTCCAGATTGCAAATAAACACGTGAGCCTCGGCATCAGACCTGAACATTATCCGATTGTGGGAGAGTATTTACTGAAAGCGATCAAAGAAGTTTTGGGAGACGCTGCAACGGACGACATCATCAATGCATGGGCTGAAGCCTATGGCGTAATCGCTGATGCATTCATCGGAGTGGAACAAGGCATGTATGAGAAAATGGAAAGCCAGGAAAACGGCTGGAAATTCTTTAAGAACTTTACGGTTGCCAGAAAAGAAAAAGAAAGCGAAAACATCACTTCTTTCTACCTGACTCCGGCCGATGGTTCCAACGTTCCCGCCTACGAAGCTGGCCAATACATTTCCGTGCGTTTGACGATTCCGGGTGAAGAGTATTTATTCAACCGCCAATACAGCCTGTCCCAAGCGGCAAAACCGGATGAATTCCGCATTTCCGTGAAACGCGAAGCCGACAACGATCCGAACGGCCGGGTGTCTGTCTACCTCCATGACAATGTAAATGTCGGAGATGTTATTGAAGTAAGTGCTCCTGCAGGTGAATTCGTGCTTGATGCTACGAAAAAATCCCCTGTCGCATTCGTCAGCGGAGGCGTTGGCATCACACCGATGATGAGCATGTTCGAAACGGTGGCAACGTCGACGCCTGACCGTCCGACCGCTTTCCTTCACGCGGCACGCAATGAAAGCCTGCACGCATTTGATAAGGATATCCAGAAATACGTGGAAGCAATGGACAATGCAAAATACAAAACATTATACTCTGACCAGCCGGAAGGGTTCATCACTCGTGAAGTGCTTGAGGAAATGATCGATGTTACCGGTGAAGTCTATGTCTGCGGTCCGGTTCCATTCATGGAAAGCATGATCGGCGAACTTCGCAATCTCGGCATGACTGACGACCAGATCCATTTCGAATTCTTTGGACCAGCTGTCGCACTGCAAAATTAAAAAATTATAGAAAAAGGGACTGCCGACGAGGCAGTCCCTTTTGTTTTATCTCATCTTCTTCAGCAAATACAACAAATACGGTGTTCCGATTAAGGCGACCACGAGGCCACTCGGAATATCATTTGGCGCAATCAGGATGCGGCCGATGAAGTCTGCTGTTACGAGCAGCAGTCCGCCGATCAGTCCAGATGACAGCATCAGCGGCAAATGCCGGAAGCCGACAAGGCGCCTCGCGATATGGGGAGCGACCAGTCCGATAAAGCCGATGGTACCGACAATCGATACGGCCGCCGTCGAAATTGCTACACCTACGATAAGCGCAAATACACGTGTCGAGCGGATATTCAGGCCCAACCCTGCAGCGACATCGTCTCCGAAAGTCAATGTATCAAGGCTCCGCGTGATATAAACTGCTGGCCAGATAAATAATGCAAACAGAATCAGCGCAAACTGCACATCGTCCCATCCTTTGGCGTAAGTGCTGCCGGACAACCAGACGAGCGCGCTGGCAACTGCAAGTTTTGCTTTGACAACCAGAATTTGGGTCGCTGCAGAACCAAAAGCTGAAATGGCAATCCCCATTAAAGCGACAAGCATCGGCTGGAAATTGTTTTTCCAGGCGGTCAAGAGGATGATCCCGAGTGCCAACGATGCACCAAATGTTGCACCAAGCGGCAGGAACGCCTGAGGTATTGCCGGAAATACGACCAATAAGAGCAAAGCTCCCGCTCCCCCCATCGAGGTTACACCGAGCACACTGGCATCAGCCAGGGGGTTTCTCAGGACGCCTTGAAGAATGACGCCGGTAATCGCCAGCATTATGCCGACAATGAATGCCGTCAATACCCTTGGCACGCGAAAGTCCCAGACAACCGGCGATAACCAATTGAAATTCCAGGCGCTGCCATTGTAACTTAATGCCAGCGTTGTGATGATGACAATTGACCCCACTAAAATAGGCACAAGCATCTTTAATCGGACCGGTTTGGTGGTACCACCCATTTGACGTTCGCCGCGTTTCATTGATCGTGCAGTTTTCCACGCCAGGTATAATAACCACGGGCCGCCGATCAGCGCGGTCATTGCGCCTGCCGGGACTTCCTGGCCAGGCTGGATCAGCCGCCCGAGCACATCTGCTCCGATCAGCATGACACTGCCCCATAGAAACGAATGAATCAATATTTGCAGGTGGCCGCGAATTCCCATCATGCGGACAATGTGCGGTGCCATCAAACCGATAAAACCGATCGGACCGACAACACTCACCGTAGTAGCCGCCAAAACAATGGCGGTTGTCCACGCCGCCAGTTTTACCATGCGGACATTTTGCCCCAGAGAAGAAGCAATGTCTTCACCGAGGGACAGAGTATCCATCGGCTTGGCCAACAACAGGACCGCAGCAAACGTGACGAAAATCACGGGCGCTGCGAATTGTGTCCCTCCCCAGTTCAGTTGCACCAGCGTGCCGGATCCCCATAGGAAAAGCCCGCTGGTTTCATTTTCAAAAAGCAATTGCATCGTGCCTGTCATCGATGAAAAGAGCAACGCAATGATCATTCCGGTCAAAGCGACGCGGACGGGATCCATTTGCTTTCCGGCGAGTCCGATTACGAGTAATGACGAGAGAACGGCTCCCAGTAAGGCTGTCACAAAAGGAAAGCCTCCCACAAGGGCCGGGAAAAAGATGGTGCTAATGACGACAAAAAAGAATGCGCCAGCATTGATGCCGAGCGTGCCCGGAGACGCCAACGGATTATTCGTCAATGTTTGCAGGACAGCGCCGGAAACTGCCAGCGCACCGCCTGCCAGAATGCCGATAGTCAGACGGGGCAATCTTAAACTGGTGACGATATCCTGTATCCTGCCTTCTGTCCAGACTCCGGACAGCAACTCGGAAATCGAGTAATCCGCCTGCCCTTGAGTCAAATGGATAACAGATAACGCGAAAAGCAGGAAAAAGCCCCCTGCCAAAGAGACAAAGGACTTCGCTTTCAGTTTGCCTTGCATTAATTATTCACCATCACGTCTGTAATTTGGTCCATCAATGTTTCAGCGGATAAAGGACCGCCGTATAACCAAGTGTCCGGCCCCAAATCATATGTGCGGCCTTCCTCGACGAAATTCAAATTTTCCCATACGGCATTGCCAGCAAGCTGATTTTCATAGATATTATCTTCATCCGGAACAGTGTAGAGGTAATTGGCATCTTCATACTGAACCAATCCTTCCACGTTGAATGTGCTCGAACCGAATACTTGGAATTCTTCCGGCTCATGAACATTATTCAAACCGATACGCTCGAGGATGACGGAAGCCATTGAATGCGGCGTGAAAACCCGAATTTCCGGCGCCTGAGGACCTGAATAAGCAAGCGTCAAAATAACGTCATTTGTTTCAAGATCGGCAGCTTCGATTTCAGCCGCGCTTTCTTCGTATTTTTCTTCAAGATCTGCAAGAACTTCATCAGCCTCTTCTGTTTTGTCTACAGCTTTGGCAATTTCAAGGAATGTCGTTTCCATTTCCTGATAAGGATCGATGCTTTCATCTTCGGGATACGGATTGAAGATGACAGTCGGTGCGATACGTTCCAATTCTTCAAGCATCGCAGTATGGCGGAAATCTACACCGATAATCAGATCCGGATCAATCTCTGCAATAGCTTCAAGATTCGGTTCCTGGCGGCCGCCAACATCGATTACTGTGTCGTCCAATTGTGGTTCGATATTGACATAATCTCCATATGATTCAATGTCTGCCATACCTGCAGGCTGCACGCCCACTGCCAATAAATCTTCAGCATATGTCCATTCAAGCACAACGACTTTCTCAGCCGGCTCGTCCAAAGTGACTTCCCCGTTTGTTCCCTGTATCGTAACCGGGTCTCCCCCGGTGTCAGTTTCAGTTGCTGTATCTTCTTCTCCTGATGAACATGCTGCCAAGGACAGCATCGTTGAAGCCAATAAGAACAATTTCCATTTTTTCATGATGTAACCTCCAAGTTATATGATAACGATTCTCAATTCGTTTTTAGTTTAGGACCTTCTGTCACATTTGTAAAGCAAAACATGAAAAAATAATGAAAATCATTCTCACTTATCTTTCGTTTATGATATAGTGAATTTAATGAGAACTACTATCAGTTAGATTTATGGCTAAAGATGTGGAGGAATTGAAAGATGACTATGGCTGTCAGAACCAATAATCTATCAATCGGATACAATGATAAACTTCTTTTTGAAAACCTGAACCTTTCCATCCCCCGGGGCGAAATTTCTGTTTTTGTGGGAAGCAACGGTTGCGGTAAATCGACTCTTTTACGCTCGATTGCCCGTCTGCTGAAACCGCAGGAAGGTTCGATTTTGCTTGAAGGCAAAGAATTTCATAAGATGTCTTCACGGGAAGTCGCGAAGAAGATGGGGATCCTTCCCCAATCCCCGGTTTCACCGGAAGGATTGACTGTACACGATTTGGTCAAGCAAGGACGCTATCCGCACCAATCGTGGCTGAAACGTTGGACGGAAGAAGACACAGAAAAAGTGGAAGCTGCGATGAAAGCCACCCGTGTTGATGAATTCCGTGACAAGCCGGTGGATGAACTTTCCGGCGGCCAGCGCCAGCGCGCCTGGATTGCCATGACACTTGCACAGGACACAGATGTCATCCTGCTGGACGAGCCAACCACATTTCTGGATATGACCCATCAAATCGAGATTTTGGATTTATTGTTTGAATTAAATGAAGTTCATGGCCGCACGATTATCATGGTGCTGCATGACCTGAATCTGGCTTCTCGCTATGCCCATAACATCATTGCCATAAAAGACGGCGAAGTTTTTGGCCAGGGAACTCCTGAAAGTATTATCAATTGCGACTTGGTTCGTTCTGTTTTCGGAATGGAATGTCAGGTTTCAAAAGATCCGCTTTTCGGCACACCGCATTGCGTTCCGTTCGGCAGAGGGCGCTGTATTGTCCCAGAAATCCGTGAAGCGCTGGGATCATAATATGGAGGAACTTGAGCTTTTCCAAGTGAAAGTCCGTAACGCCGCAGCTAGCTCCATGAGTATGAGCGAAGCCATGACGAACCGCTTTCCCGATCTCATGAAAGAGATTACCGATGCAACCGGAGCACCAAGTGAAGCCGTAGCCACGTCTATCTTCATGAGGCGCTTCGGTTTTTTCATCACTGCTCAGCTTTACTTGTTGGTCCACGGCAAAATGTGGGATGGCCCGCTGGATGAGGTGTATATTGAAAATACGGAAGGCAATCTCGGTTTTGTCATTGATGCCCGTTTTATCCGTGAGCGGCGAGATGGCGATTTGGAATTTGTAGTGAAACAGTACGCTTATCCGGTTGTCGAAGCATTTCGGCAAGCGGGTCATTTGTCGAAAATTATCCTTTGGGAAAACCTTTGGGGGTATATTATCTGGATGTACGGAATGCAGGACAGCCAACAGGGGCAAACAGATGCGGCTACCCTACTTGCAGATGAGTTGTGGCAGCCGGAAATGAAGCGATCCTATTTCCGCCAATTTTTGAAAGAACGCAGCTTTGAAGAAGCTAAGGACGATTACAAACGGATTACGTGCTGTTTGCTTAAAGAATTGCCGGATGGCGATAAATGCCCATATTGCCCCCTGGCAAAATGAAAAGCTCCGCGAAGCCGCGGAGCTTTTTTGCGTTTATTTCAGGAACTCAAGCCGGTTGCCGAACGGATCGAACACAAAAAACCTTTCCACCCCTGGTATACTGTCATCGACTTTAACTTCCATCCCTTTTTCTTTCAGCTGCGTTTGCATTTCCTCATAACCGCTGACTCTGAAAGCCGGATGTGCTTTTCTGGCAGGAGCAAACGGTTCTTCGATGCCGACGTGGAGCTGGAAACTTCCGAATTCGAACCACACACCGCCTCTTGCCTGCAACGGCTCCGGCTTTCCGACTTCCTTCATCCCCAGAATACCGCTGTAAAATCCGATTGCCTCCACTTCGCTGCCGCGAGGTGCAGCTACTTGAACATGATCGATCCTGTCAATTGAAAATTCCATCTTCCCACCCCTTTCTTCTTAAGAGTACCCATTGCGCCCGGCAAATGAAAGAAGCGAATTTTTATCATTATTCATAACCGCTGCTTATCACTTTGCAATTCTCCCCTCCTTTCAGTAGCATAGGAGGAAAAGGAGTACGGTTTTTCATGGCATTTCCCGATCAATTAAAAATTATGCTGGCTTTCCAGTCTGTTGCCGTGGACCGTTCCCCGGCGAATCCTCTGGCACGCGCTGTCGAAACCAGGATAGAAGAACTGATGGCCTGGAGCGGCGCCGAAAACGAAGGCGTGGCAGTCTCTTATTTTTTCCGGCAATACGCCCTGTTCGTGTCGGCGCAATTTCAATTGCTGACGTATCAAAACGGCTATTTCGAATGCCCGGCCGAAGATTTGGCCTTCAATCGGGTACATAATTACGGGTTCAATTTATTGGAGACCCACGTCTCTTCTTCCAGCTTCAAAAAGATCGAAGCCGGCGCACGCTTTTCAGCTTTCCACTATATTTTGCACGAACAGACTGCTGCCCTGATCGAAGCATTTCGCAGCTCGGTAAAAATATCGCCGATTATTCTGTGGGACAACATTTTGGGTTCGGTCATCTGGTTTTATGCCAATCTGGAACAACGTGATCCGAGGCGGGCCGCAGAGGATTTGGAGTGGCTGATGGATGCGGCGAACTGGACACCGATGCGCAAATCCCATTTTGCACGGTTGCTGGGAGACACCTCACTCCGGCAAGCCGTTTCGGGTCCATTGCGGAAAACCTGTTGCCTGTATAAAGAGCTTCCGCATTTTGACACATGTACCTTTTGCCCGACTCCAAATTAAACCGCGAAAGATCTGTTGATGGCCATTCCCGGTTATCAGCGGTTTTCAACAAAATGGCCCATATACATAAAAACAGCCCCGGCGTCATGCCGGGACTGTTACAGCTTGTTGAGAAAGAAACATTAAAATCGATATTCCGCAAAACAGCTTCGCTTGCCTGGGGGCTCGCGCTGAGCTAACTCGGTCTCGTTTCACTTCGTCCGAGTGGATCTCAGCACTTCGTCGGCATTCGCCTGCTCCCCTGGGCGTCTTCGCTGTTTTGCTCCATATCTCAGATCACTTTCTATAAAGGAATACACTTTATGTGTGTTGCAAGCTAGAAAGTGGATACTTCCATTCTGCACAAAACAGAATGAAGCGTCAGGCGGCGACTCCTGCGGGAACCAGAGCGAGCCTGAGACCCCGCAGTGAGCGAAGCGAGCGAGGAGGCTTAGGCCGCTCCCCGCGGAATGCGTCCGCCTAGAGCGAAATGATTGGAGAAGTTGTCGGTTTCTCGACAGCCTGAAACAGCCCCGGCGTCATGCCGGGGCTGTTCTTTATTTCTCAAATACTTCGTGCAGGATGTTTCCCGGTGAGCTGTTGATAAGATTTTTATAGACACAGCTTTCAGGTTTTTTGGGAAGGGATTTCGCAAAAGATTTCGCGTGTTCAGGATCACCGACCACATGAATTTGTTCCCATTTTCGTTCTTTTTTCAGTTTCTCGATTTTACTGCCCATGTCTTTATAAAAGCGCTCGAGATTTTCTTTCAAGCGATGATCAAGCTCGTCTGTCGGGCTGCCACCGCCACTGCCGCCGATTACCGGGCTATTGCCCCCGGCAGCGCCGCCTCCGACTGAACCCGCTCCTTGTCCTGATGCGCGTCCCTGGATTTTCCCGGAACTGCGGACTCCTTTTTGTTCCGTCCAGACTTCGAGGCCGGAGTCGAACTCATAAAATTTTTCTTCGTTGATGATTCCCATTGAGGTATCCAAAATGCGGATTCCTTTAAGGCTTGGTAAAATAACACCGGCATATGGATACGCTTTGTACATATACCTCAGTTGATCCAGGACCGGCTCGGTTTCCCAGTGGAAATTGGTTTTAACCGGAACCTGTACATAATGGACTGACCAAAGATCTTTATGCGGAGATGCAAAAATAACGACACCCTTTTGGAGGTCGTCCTGATTATCGTTTATTTCTCTTTCCACTTTTTTCTTTAAATTCCTGTAAGCTTTGATTTCGTCTTCGTTGTTGGAAGCTTCCAGGTACTCTTCCATTCTTTTAAGGCCATTCTTCAGATGAATTCTCCAAGCACCATTTTGCGCATTTAAATCTGCAGGATTCGTATTCAGGTAGACACTTAAAACACAGCGGTCTTCACACTTGAAATTTTTTAATTCCTGGATTTCATCGTATAATGTCATGCATTCATCATCCTCCCTATTTCCTTACTTGTTACCTGAATACCCCAACACTTCGATTTTAAACTGGCATTTTTTTTAATTTAAAATATTCCAAAAGTTTATTTTTTCGAGGCAGGTGGTAAACAGAGATTAGTTACAAAATTCAAAGGAGAGTGTTAAAGAATGGAAAATGTTAATAAAAAAGTAGATGACAAGCTGAAAAATTTTGACGATGAGAAAAAAGAGGACATTTTGGCGAATTTCAACCACTTCAAACAATATTTAAACGATAAAGTTGAAATTGGTGAGAAAATGGGGTTAAGTGAAGAACGCCTTGCCCAAATCACTGAAAAGGTTGCAAACTATCTGGCCAAAAACGAAGAACCTAAAAACCGCGAAGAGCATCTTCTTCAAGAGCTGTGGAAAGTCGGCGAAAAAGAAGAGAGACACATGCTGGCTCATATGCTGTTGCGCATGGTCCAAAAAGAATCGTAAAAATTTCCAGACATACAAAAGGGCATCGGTTTTCACCGATGCCCTTTTGTTGTGCCGAAAATTATAGACGACTGTCAAGGCTCCTATTTCGCGAAGCGCTACCCAACAGTGCGTTTTTCAAAAGCCCTGAACATAAGGAGATAAACAGCGCCGCTGAAAATCGCCACAATGCCCAGAATCGTGAAGGTCCAATTGAAACCGAACCAGGCAGTCATCGGTATCGCCACTGGCGCAATCATCCGCCCGATCGTATAACGCAGGCTGGCAGCGGCAAAATACTGTCCGCGCATATCTTCCGGCGCCAGTTTCGAGATAAAGCTCTGCTGAATCCCGACCACCATCAATTCTGCGAGCGTAAAAATGCCCATTGCAACGACAAATACCCAGAAGAACGAAGTGACCGGAAACAGCAGCATGGCAGCTCCGTATAATAATGCAGAGGTGAAGAACACCCATTTTTCAGGATATCTCGTCATCCAACGTGTAATAAATACGGTAAACAGCGCAACCAATAAGCCGTTTTCAGCCAGCAGGATACCAAATGAAGTCTCGCCGGTGACTTTCCATTCATTGC
Source organism: Planococcus salinarum (assembly GCF_007004625.1). Lineage (GTDB taxonomy): Bacteria > Bacillota > Bacilli > Bacillales_A > Planococcaceae > Planococcus > Planococcus salinarum. Next base: position 206,805 of record NZ_VIFV01000001.1, read on the forward strand.
CGAAAAACGACGCTATTGTCTGGCTGTCGATTGTTTCCTTAAGATAGATTGGAATCAGCAGATCCAGCTGCATGAAGGTTTGGGCCCCTAAAATGCCGGCAACGACAAACAGCAGGAAAACCCGGTCTTTGAAAATAATGCCGTACTCCTTAAATTGCTTTGATACAGCGCCAACCCAGCCGGTCGCTTCTTCTGTGGCCCATTTGTCCATCATTTTCTGCGACAGGGTTTCGTCCGTAAACAACCGGAGCACCAAACCGAGCAGCAGTGATATGACAGCGACCACCAGCAATAACTCGAAGCGGTAGGAAAAGAACAGCACAGCGCCGATCAAGGGACCTACTACAACAGCGATATTCAAGGTTGTATAAAAAATTGCAAAGACGTCGCTGCGGTATTTTTCCGGTATGACGTCCGCAATCATCGCTTGGCTTGCCGGCCAGTATAACGAGCCGCCCATGCCCGCAAGTGTAAACGCGACAAAACTGATCTCCGGCGACTGGAGCCACGGTGAGTTTGCCAAAGCAAAGAGCAGGAATGCAAATCCCTGTCCGATCGACGCTATAATCAGCATGCGCCTTCTCCCATAACGATCGGCTAAATAGCCGCCCACCAGATTCGCCGCGACCGAAAAGATTTGAGAGATGACAAGCAGCAGGCCCGCCATCCCTTTTCCAAATTCCTCCGCGAAATAGATCGCTAGAAATGGAAAGACCATCCAATAACTTGTGTTCATAAAAAACTCGCCGACAAGGCGCACTTTCAAACTTCTGTTCCAATCTTTGATTTTCATTGTCATTTCCCCGCGTTCTCTAATCTCTTACGCCCTGATGTATTTTTTTATCCGTTGACCAGCTCCAGCAATTTATAGCTGAGACAAATATCGATCATGAGGTCTTTTCTTTCTTTTGCAAACTGGATTGAAATCCGCTCGTGGTCCCGTTCCATTATTTCTCCGATGCCGAAAACCCGGTGGCGTACTGTTGCCCCTTCGACGAGCGCGTCCTGGTCGTTCACAGCATCCGGGTTATCAGGCACTTTCACTTTCACCGGTGTGCTGGCAACTGCGCGTTTTGGCGTTTGTCGCGCCTTTTCCGGAAGAATGATGTCGTTCACTTCATCAAGAAAGCGGGAACCGCTGCCATAGCTGATCAACTCCAGATGGGTTTTTGCACGAGTCATGCCCACATAGAAAAGTCGGCGCGCTTCTTCCAGCGTATCCGGCTTTTCGGCATCTTCTTCTGTCGGGATGACGCCTTCCACCAGATCGATCATATAAACCCGGTCATATTCGAGACCCTTAGCACTGTGAAATGTCGACAGGGTCATCATATCGTCCGTTTTTTCAGCTTTTGCCTGCTGCGTCACTGCCTCGAGTTCCTTCAGCCTTTTTGCAAATTCCACCATCGAAGAAAGGGGCTCAGCAATCTGTTCAAGTGTCACAAGGATTTGGGAAAGGTAGTTGAGACGCATTCCGAATTTTTCTGCCCGGCTGGCAAGCATCTGGTCATAGCCGAGGTCCGCCCGTATCGTCCGTATAACTTTCAGGGGCTTCATCGTACGCATAGCCTCGAACCACTTCTTCTGCTCGGCGATGATTTTCAATTGGTAGTCCTTCATCGTGACGCTGCGGGGAATTTCGTCCAAAGCGTTTGTGCCGCCTGGTTTCATGCGGCTCAGGAAGCGCAACTGGCTTCCCGACCAATAGGCATTCGTCTTGGAGGCGATTTTCGAGTAAATATCCACCCGTTCCGGCTTCAGGCTGAATCGCATGAAATTCAACATGTCTTCCACAATCCAATGGGAAAAAAAGCGGTTGTCGGCATCTTTCATATAGAAAGGAATGCCAAGACGGTCGAGCTCACTCATCAGCAGGGTCGAAGACGAATTGTTGCGGTACAGAATCGCCACATCCCCGAAATCATCCAATTGCCCAAGCTCTTTCATCAGGTATTTCAATTGCGCATCATCTGATGCCAGGCGTTTCAAAACGATCGGCGGTCCCTCGCCCAGTTTCGTGAACATGTTTTTGTCATGCCGTTTTTTATTCGTTTTGATAAACCGATTGGCAGTATGAACAATCGTTCCGGACGAACGGTAATTCCGCTCCATTTTCATAATATAGGCGTTCGGGTAAACGTCTTTGAATTTCAGTAAATATGTCGGTTCAGCCGCTCGCCAGGTGTAAATCGATTGATCATCGTCCGCCACCACGCAAAGGTTCTGATGGCGCTGCACCAGCTTTTCCACAATCGAATGCTGGACCAGTGAGGTATCCTGGCTTTCATCGGTCATGACATAATCCCATTTATCCTGATACTTCGCCAGCAATGCCGTGTCTTTTTCCAAAGCTTCGTTCGCCAGTGTCAGCATGTCATCGAAATCCACCAGGCGGATATCGTGGTTTTCCTTGAATGCCTCATACGTCTTCAAAATTTCTGCCGCTCCGGTAAACGGTTCTTTCAACCCGGACCAGCGTTCTCTTGGCAGCATCTTGTTTTTGACAAAGCTGATGAAGGACATCAGCTCTTCCAGCTGGTCTTCGGTTGCCGGTTCGTCATTTTCTGTATGGTACATTTCCTTCAGCAATCGCTTCTTATGCAGGCCGTTTGTTTCGCTTCCTTCAATCATCATGTATTTGGAGTTTGCCAGATACTCTCTTGTTATCCGAAAAGCCAGACTGTGGATCGTTGAGAAATCCACCTCGGGAAGCGCCGGAAAAAACCTTCGGAAGCGCTCCCGCATATCATTGGCCGAAGCCTTGCTGAAAGTGATTGCCTTGATCCGGTGAGGAGCCACACCCTTCTCTTCGATCAAGTAGCCCGAGCGCATGATCATTGTAGTGGTCTTTCCCGAACCCGGACATGCAAGAAGAAGCAAGGGACCTTCCGTTCGCTCCACTGCTTTTCTCTGCACCTTATTCAATTCCACACCCAGCTGCTGCTTTTTCCGTTCAAAAAAATCAGTCATTTTGTGTCCTCCGAAATTTTTCAATACTGCTATTCTACCACAAAAAAAGGACCCCGCTTATCTCGGATCCTCTTTTGTATCTCAAACAACATTTCACCTGCCATTATCATCGGATTCCCTTTTCCGGTGCACGTGTCCTTCTTTTTCATCTGCATAATGGCGGCTGTCCAACTCCACCTTTTCTTCCCGTTCGGTAGCAGCTGGAGTTGCATTCTTCGATTGCTTCTGTCTGTTCTGAAGTTCTGTTTTTTCTTTTTCACCCAGTTTGAACGAATCCCCGCCAACTTCCTTGAAACGGCTTTCATAGTCTTTATTTACATACAACAGCAATTTGCCATCTTCCAACTCTTTCTGATGTTTCTCTGCTTCATGTTCAGAGAGGTGCATACTTTCAAAAGCCAATTCCATTTGGTTGTTATCCGTCAGAAAAGAAGTGAAGCTGTCCATCCAATTACCTTGTTCCGCGTAATGGTCAATATTCGTCTTCCCTTTAACCATTGATAACTGTCCGTCTTTTTTGGCCATTATATACATATCGCTTTCAGAATAGCCCTCTTGCTTCAACTTTTTAATCTGTTGCAAAGCCTGATCTTCAGTTTCATAAGTTTCTATAAAGTGCTTATCCAAATCCACCACTCCTTGAAGCTGGATTTCAATCTGCCTTCAGGAAAATTCATCCAGCGTTTAATGTGAATCCCCCAATCGGGTTGTTCCGCATTCCCGCTAATGTTTCTTCTGTTTTCTTTTCGAGGGTGCTTGTTCCTTAAGCGGCTGGGCATCCCACGGTTTAAACGTTTCATAATGCTTGCGGTCGATGCTTATTTTCTCTATTTCATTTTGGTCAATATAATGCCGGGGAAACAGGGGATGCCTGTCTGCTATCAGTGTATCCGCAGGCTGTTGCGTTTCCCTGAATTCCATCCGACAGGGTTCTTGCGGGGAAACTCTATTGGTTTCATTATAAAAAAATAACAGCTCCCCTTCTGAAAGATGCCGGTAAAGCTCAGTAATTCCCTGCGCGTTTTCTTCCGCTTCCAATATATAAGGAAAGACATGTCTGCTTCTGATGAACATGCCGAAACGGCCCATGCCTTTACCTTCCGCTGCATGGTACTCAACATCGGTGCTGGTGCGGATCCTCGTCAGCTGCTCACTCGACCGCGCTACTACGTACATATCGGTTTGGGCATATCCCAGTATCTTCAGCTCTTCGATTTTGCGGAGTATCTCCCGCTCGTCTTCGTAGCTCTCGATGAAATGACGATTCATCTTTTCCACTCCACTCTATCGGGCTACTCTTTTTTTACCCATGGCCGGCACACTGCAAACTCGCTGCTATTTCTTATCCAGAATTTCACAGACGCGGCCGACTTGGCCATCTTGCAGCCGGACTTTTATGCCGTGTGGATGTGTCGCAGAGTTGGTTAAAAGATCTTTAACGATTCCTGCAGTTTTTTTGCCGTTTCGCTGGTCCTGTTTTAATATCACATTTACCGCCATACCCGGCTTAATATCACTTCTTTTCTTTCCATCCATAAAAAATCACGCCTTTCTTTTCTCTATCATACTCCTTAATCGGGCAAATGAAAAAAGGCGGGAATTTCCCGCCTCCTGATTTCTCATTTCTGTTTATTGCCATCTTTCCGGCGCGTCCGGTCTGCAGCGTTTTGGGCCAGATGTTCTGTCGAATCAGACATACTCCGGTCAGCGTCCGGCACATCATTGATTGCCGGGTCTGCTGGTGGAACATCCGATTCCGCCTGGTTGTTTGCCGGAAGACCTTTATCAGAAACATCAATGCTTGAAAGGTCGTCCACAACAGAATCTGTTGTACGAACATCCCCTGTTTCCTCATTTGTTTTTACCGGTCCTGCATCTGCGGCATTCGGATCGTTGGCAGGAACATCACCGATTTGCCGGTCCATCATCGGGACGTCTCCCCGGTTGCGCCCGGTTTTTGCCTGATCCGTTAGATTATCATTGGGAGCGGCCAAATCATCTGCTTGTTGACCGGTATAAATTCCGCTTCCAATATCTCCATCTCCTGTGCTCAGGTTTCCATCAGAATCCATGCTGAATGGACTTTCCTTTTTGTTTCTTTCAGCTGGTTTTTCCTGCTTCTCCTGGATATTGTCTGCCGGGTCGCCGTAAGCAGCGCGCGAATTAAACCCTTTTTCCTCTGCGTCGTTATTATGGTTCTTTTTATGCGCCATCTTTTATTCCTCCAAACTTTGTGAAATAATGTAAAGTTTGTTGAAACTGCAGGAACTAACTAAAAACTGCAAGAAAAAGACGGAGAATCTCCGTCTTTTTCTGTAAGTTATTAGAATCGGTCACCTTTGTCACGGTCACGTCCTCTTTCTTCATCCGTTATATCAACATCTTCATCAATATCAGCTTCCTCGCGGCGAACCGTATCGCGGACTGTTTCAGTGTCTTCGATTTTGCGTTTGCCGACAACGACCTCTTCACTGACTACGTCATTTTTGGAGACATTGACGCGTTCCTCTGATACGGGAATATTGATATTGTCGTTTTCGTTGAAGCCTTTGTCACGTCCATCCGTTGAGTTTTCATCAACTGCGCGGCGTTCCACATAGACTTCTTCTCGTTCCACTGGAACATCCACTGAACGTTCTTCTTCGACAACATGCTTGCCTACGTTCACTTCGCCGGTTTTCACCTGCTCTTTATCAACATGCAGACGCTCTTCATGCAAACGAAGTTTTTCTTCGTCAGTATGATCTCTGCCTAAAGTAGTGTCCTTGTCTGTGCGGTCACGGTCATAGTCCCGATCCGTATCTGAATAATTTGTTCCTGTTGTCGGGGATCCAAGGCCGAACCCTGTACCACTGTCATTGCCCACGCCGGCAGTTTCGTCATCTCGTATTTTTTGATCCATCGATTCGCCTTCGCCGAGTGCTCCCTCTCTTTTATTATAAGCAACATCATTTTCATCATTCGTATCTACAGTCAATCCATCGCGGGCCACAGTGCCTGATTCGACATACCCCGGAGATTTAGGATCTGTAACGTCTGACTGTGAGGCCGTATCTGTTCTGCCATAGGTCTGATTGTCATATGGGGCTTTCCCTTCGTAACTGGCGCCAAATTCACGGTCCACGAACAAAAGGATTTTGCCGTTTTGGACTTCGTTATAGTAACGGTCCGCTTCATCTTTATCAAGGCCCATTCCTGAAAACGCTTCACGGGTGGAGTCGTCTCCGGACAGGAAGCCCATGAATTTATCCATCCAGTTGCCTTCCGACGATTTGTAATCGACATCCGTCCGTCCCCGCACCATCGAGATCTGGTCTTTATCACGTGCCATTACATACATGTCTTCTTCTCTCGAACCTGTTGCTTTCAGTTCTTCAATCTTTTCCAGAACCTCGGATTCCGAGTTGAATGTTCCCATAAATTTATTGTTGGCCATTTTATATTCCTCCAATTTTTATGATTCTGCTGTTAAGATGTGTCTACTGTTTGAATTACCCGCACCACTCATCCTGAAACCTCCCCAGACTTCAATAATTCTTTTGGCCTATTTTAAAAAATCAATCAACTTTCCGATTCCAGTGCCTGTGTTCTCTGATCGCTTCTAAGAATGCATCAGTAAAATTTTCCATATCTTCTGCTGTCACTACACCTGGCTGATTTCTCATTTCCGAATTATGCAGCCATTTCATCCCTTCATGAGTGGCACCTATCGGTTTGTAATGATCGAATGCCTCGGCGATATACCGGGCTCCTTCTTTTGCAAACTTCCTGTTGATAACGGGTCCTCCAACTGCATAAATTGCATCATACAATACGGGATCGGTCGTCGAGAAAGTTTCATCCACTTTCATTTCGGTTCCAGTCGATCCTTTCAATATCCCTTGCGTCTCACTGATGATTTCATAATGAACTCCTTTTTCCTTAAATGCTTCCAGCACCTGCTTCAAATCCTTGTCATTGAAATTTGGAGCAAGCAATATCCCCACTTTGCGAGTCATCGGTGTTGTAATTGTGTTTGTCTGGCTCAAAGCCGGCGAAGTTTTTTCCGGCAAAGATGCTCCGCTCATCGGTGCTTCCACTCCGATATTTTTTGCGACTTCCTGGCTCATTTTCAAATCCACATTAGCGAACATATCAACGACTTGTTTCCTGATGGATATTTCTTTGCATTTTCCAAGTTCAAAACTGAAAGCTTTCACGATGTGTTTTTGTTCCGGATCTGACATACTGTTCCAGAACATCGCCGCCTGCGAGAAATGATCGTCGAAACTTTTACTTCGCGCCCGGACTTTTCTGCCTTCCACTTTCTCCTGGTAAGGGCTGTATCCCCCGTCCGCTTCACTGACAGGGGCCGGTGTGTTATTCGCCAAAGAATTATTATGATATGCCACTTGCCCTTTGTTGATCGTCATCCGGTTAGAGCCGTCACGCTGATTGTTATGGAAAGGACAAACCGGCCGATTGATCGGCAATTCATGGAAGTTCGGTCCGCCCAATCGGATTAACTGGGTATCCGTATAGGAAAACAACCGTCCCTGCAATAAGGGATCGTTTGAAAAGTCGATTCCCGGCACCACGTGCCCCGGATGGAATGCAACCTGTTCCGTTTCAGCAAAGTAATTATCGACGTTGCGGTTAAGCGTCATTTTGCCGACTATCTGAATCGGCACTTCTTCCTGCGGCCAGATTTTTGTCGCATCCAGGATATCAAAATCGAATTTATGCTCATCCTCTTCAGCAATTATTTGTACGCCAAGTTCATATTCGGGGAAATCTCCTTTTTCAATCGCTTCATATAAATCTTTGCGGTTGAAATCCGGATCTTTGCCCGCAATTTTCTGTGCCTCATCCCAAACCAGGGAATGGACGCCAAGCGTCGATTTCCAATTGAATTTCACAAAATGGGCTTGTCCCGCTTCATTGATGAAGCGGAAGGCATGGACCCCGAAGCCATCCATCATCCGGAAACTCCTTGGAATTGCGCGGTCTGACATAAGCCACATCACCATATTGGCCGATTCCTGGTTATTGGCTACAAAATCCCAAAATGTATCATGCGCTCCCGCAGCCTGCGGCATTTCATTATGTGGCTCGGGTTTAAGCGCATGCACAAGATCCGGAAATTTGATGGCATCCTGTATGAAGAAGACCGGCATATTATTTCCGACCAGATCATAATTTCCTTCTTCCGTATAAAACTTTGTCGCAAAGCCTCTTGCATCCCTGACTGTTTCACCCGATCCCCGGGACCCGACGACTGTGGAAAAGCGTACAAAAACCGGCGTCTTTTTCCCTTTTTCTGACAGGAAACCGGCCTTGGTCAAATGCGCCAGCGATTCATAGGCTTCAAACTCCCCATGAGCAGCAAATCCACGCGCATGCACGACGCGTTCCGGAATTCGCTCATGGTCAAAATGAGTCATCTTTTCCCGGAAGTGAAAATCCTCCATTAAGGTCGGTCCTCTATCTCCCGCTTTTAATGAGTGTTCATCATCCGCAACTTTCAGTCCCTGGTTAGTCGTTAAATCCTCACCAGAATCCTCTGTTCTGAACCCGTCCAATTGCCTGTTTTTGGAGTTTCCATCAACTTTTGGATTTTTCTTCATTTTTTCTCTCCTTTTTTCGTTTTGTCAACACTCTTAAATTACCCCTCATTTTGCACAAGAAAACAGAGAAGTATGAATTATCAGTATTTTTATACAAAAAAATACACGGGTCCAATTTGAACCTATGTATTTCTTGCCGATATTAGATTAGTTTAAAAGTCATTTCGGCTGCATGGCACGACACGCCACTTTTATGAGCTGTTTTATGCCTTTCAGAGCTAAGCGGGTGCCGTCGCTTTTCCTGCTGTCCAGACTCTAACGGCCAACTCCTCGGACTTAAGCTGTCCTTCCTGTGCGGCAGAGAGCGCCGCTTCGGAAGTTCATCTTAAGCCTGTCGGAGCTTAACGGCCGTTTCCGCTTTTCCTTAAAAAATGCTTAAATCCCATTCTTTGGATATTTGGCGGAGCATCATAGTGCCTGCTGCGCTGTTACCCTGCACATCAATGGCTGGGCCATAGACGCCAATTCCTGCGCCTGCACGGAATTCATAGGTCTGCGAATGCAGTTTTGGCGGAACGGCAGCCATAATTCCGCCCGACACACCACTTTTCGCGGGAATGCCGACATGGGCTGCGAAGTTTCCGGATGAATTGTACATACCGCAGGTAACCATGAGTACTTTAGCCACCTGGGCAATTTCATCGGAGAAATGCTTCACTTTGGTGATCGGATTATAACCATCATAAGCGATGATCAGCCCGATCAATGCCAGATCCTTTGTCGACACTTTGATCGAGCATTGGCGGATGTAAATATCCAATGCTTCTTCAACTTCGATTTCGAGGAATTTAGCTTCTTTCAAGTAATAGGCCAGCGCACGGTTCCGGTGTGATGCTTTCCATTCCGAATCATAAACTTCCCGGTTCATTTCAAGCGGATGGCCGACCAGTTCTTCGAGGAAATGCAGCAGGAATTCGTATTTTTTCTGGCTGTTCTGACCCGGGAGCAATGCGGATATAGTTATGGCGCCCGCATTGATGAACGGATTGAACGGTTTGTTTGGTCTGTGGATTTCAAAGGGGATGATTGAATTGAATGCTTCTCCTGTCGGTTCTACATCGACTCTTTCCAATACAAATTCCAGACCGTAATGGGTACTCAAGGCGATAAACGTCAAGGCTTTTGAAATACTCTGGAGAGTAAACTCGATATCCGTATCTCCTGCGCAATAATAATTCCCTTCTTCATCAAGCATGCAAATGCCCAATTTGCTCGGATCCGCTTTGCCGAGTTCAGGTATGTACTGCGCGGTTGTGCCCAGGATTACGTGCCCCCTGTTTTCTTCAATCCATTTCTCGAGCTGCTGTTGAATTCTTGGATTCGTTAACACACGATCCCTCCTTAAGTTTCGGTTGTGGTTCCATTGTGCCTCAAATCGCGGTGAAATGCCAAAAAACCCTCCCGCAACAAGCTGCAGGAGGATAGTTGCCTTTAAATTTTACTGTACCAAACCTTGGCCGCTTCGACCTCAGGCATCGTCAACTGATGGCCCTGCGCCTCCCAGTGAAGTTCCACTTCGCCTCCTGCAGCCGCCAGCATCTTTTTGAGATCTTCCGATTCCTGGGCAGGGCAGATAGGATCATTTGACCCAGCCGCAATGAAAACGGGTGTGCCGTTCAATGCCGGTATAGCCGCATCGCGATCAGGCACCATCGGATGATGGAGAATTGCCGCTTTCAACGCACCTCCGTATGTGAACAGCAGATTGGCTGCGATGTTCGCTCCATTTGAATAGCCGACCGCGACAACGTTTGAACGGTCAAAGCCATATTGCTCCGCTGAATCAGCGATAAATTGATGCAATTCTTCCGTCCGGAGTTTCAGATCTTCCATGTCGAATACACCTTCGGACAAACGTTTAAAAAATCTCGGCATGCCGTTTTCGGATACGTTTCCGCGGACGCTCAATACGGAAGCTTCCGCATCGATATGGGCCGCCAGCGTCAACAGATCATTTTCAGTTCCACCCGTACCATGCAGCAGCAGCAAAACCGGTCTTTCAGGATTCTTTCCAGCTTTGAAAATGTGTTTCATGCAATAACCTCCTGTGCTTTTTAACTTTCTACTCAATTCCTTTCTTAAGCGTAAATCAAACATATCTCGAATTCAAGATATTTGTTTGCAAGAAACAACCACCCGCATTTTTTAAACACGGGTGGCCTCGTAAATTATTTAGCCTGTTCCAGTAAATTTTCGAGATTTTCTTTGGAAAAGTGGTATTTTTCATTGCAGAAATGGCATTCCGCTTCCGCCTGGCCATCCGTTTCGATCATATCCGTAATTTCTTCTGTGCCGAGGCTGGTAATAGCATTGGTAATGCGTTCCCGTGAACAGTGGCAATTGAACATTACGGGCATCTCATCCAGTATTTTCACATTCTCTTTGCCCAGAACTTCGTGCAGAATATCTTCCGGGGTCATGCCCCCGCTGATCATTTTCGAAATGGTCGGAATCGCCGACAGACGTTCTTCGATCCCCACAATAATTTCTTCCGGAGTGCCCGGCATCAACTGGATGATAAAGCCGCCGGAAGCCAGAATTGTATTATCCGGATTGACGATTACCCCAACTCCAACCGAAGAAGGGATCTGCTCGGAAGTAACGATGTAATGCGTAAAATCCTCACCGATTTCTCCGGATACGATCGGCACCTGGCCATTGAACGGCTGAAGCAGGCCAATATCTTTCGAGACGGATAAAGTGCCTTCCGTTCCGACCGCTCTCCGCACATCGAGTTTTCCAAATTCATTCAAGTCGAAATGGGTCTGAGGCTTCGAGACATAGCCCCTTACTTCGCCTTTGGCATTGGCATCCACAAGGATATTGCCGATCGGCCCGCCTCCGTTGATACGGATGGTCAGTTTTTCTTCACCTTTCATCATGGCACCCATCATGACACTTGCCGTCATAGAGCGGCCAAGCGCTGCTGACGCGGTCGGCCATGTATAATGGCGCCGCTGCGCTTCACTGACTGTGTCTGTAGTTTTTGCTGCATATGCGCGAACCTGGCCATCAAAAGCCAGGGCTTTTATCAAATAATCTCCCATTGTTTCTCCCTCTCATCTAAAGCATACCGCCGGATAATTCCAGTGGTTTTGCTTTTGCTCCATTCAGATTTCCAACATCAAAGTTTAACTTTATTAAGAGTAAAACCTCTTCCTGTAAAAGTAAATAAATTTGCCTGATACCTGGTCTTTGGCACAACGAAAAAGCCATCCGTCCTTCCGGATGGCCTGCCGCATTTTCTTAAAACAGGCTGCTGACCGCTCCATAAACAAGTGCCAGCAGGATGACAAGCGCCGGATGCATTTTCCGGACCTCGAGCAGCCAATAACTGGCCGCAATCAGGAAGATTGTCTGGATGGTTCCGGAGGCTTCATAGGAAGTCACAAAGAATTGCACTGCCATTGCACCGAGAAGGATGGCAATCACCGGCCGCACCAGCCTAGTGATATTTTTGACTTTCGGGGAATCCTTGTATTTCATCAGGGTCACCATCAATCCGATCATCAGGACGAGCGACGGAGCGACGGATGCAAACAGGGCAATCACAGATCCCAGTATGCCTCCTTCCACATAGCCGATATAGCCCGCCATTTTGGTCGCTACCGGACCTGGCAGGGCATTGCCGAGCGCCAGCACTTCGCCGAACTCTTCAGTGGTCATCCAGCCATAACGGTCGACCACTTCTTTTTCGACAAGCGGGATAGACGCGGGCCCGCCCCCATAGCCAAGTATTCCCGGAATGAAGAAGGCAAGGAAAATAGACCAGTAGATCATTAAGCCTCCCCCCTTCTTTTCAATGGCAGGAATACAAGGATCAGGATCACCAAAATCAGGATTGCGGGATGTATGCCAAAGTATTCCATTAATATCCCTGAAATCACTGTGTAGGCAATCGCCCGGCCCCAGCCAAGGGAATCCCGGGATTTTTTCAGAAAGTCGAGCGTCAGGATGGCGAGCATCACGCCGACAACCGGCACGACAGCTTCAGACATCCCTTCCACCCAGGCAATCTCTTTATACTGCTGCATCACGCCCAACCCGACAATCATTAAAATGACTGTCGGCACGACACTTGCCACCAAAGCGACCAGACAGCCTGTCCATCCGTTGACACGGTATCCGATATAGCCGGCCATCTTCGTCGCGACCGGTCCGGGCATCGTATTCGATAAAGCGAGCGTATCGCCAAACTCGTCTTCGTCCATCCATTTGTAATTTTTTACCACTTCTTGCTGAAACAACGGAATTGCGGATGGGCCGCCTCCGAACCCGAGCATTCCCACACGAAGAAATGCCATGAAAATATCAATATTCAAGTTCATGCGGGAAGTTCATTCCTTTCTTTAACTTCTATAACCAGGCCGCCATTGGCCCCATAGCTTTCGTTCCGATTCCATCTGATAATACACTGCTTTTGTGAGTGCACCAAATGATCCGGCCCCGACCGCATCTTCTGCCGGCAACCGTCATATGTAGCAGTTTCAGCAACCTGGTCTCCGGTGGCTTTTGACTCTTTTTCAGTATATTCTACCGACAGTAAATGCGCTGAAATCCGACTTCCGGCCTCAATTTCGCTTTCATTATAATAGCCGAATGCAAGAAGTTCCCTGCATCCGGCTATTTATTCATTGTGCAAAATAGCGTGTCCTCTTCAAACAGCTCCTTGACAATATGGTTCACTAAAATCAACTTTCCAATTTATTATACGATTCTAATGGTGAGTCTTTTTTTTAAGTGCCGTACAAAAAATGCCCGGCGCCACTTCAAAATCTTCCATCTCAATAAAACCATGGCTTTCATAAAGCTTTTTCGCAGGTACATTCGCCTTTCCGGTGCTGACGGTAAAATTCAATCCTTGATATTTTGTTAATAAAAAAACCAGAAGCCTGCTGCCGATTCCTTCCCTGAAATGCCCGGGATCAACCACAAGTCGGTGGATATCTATCGTCTCGCTTTCTTTTTTATACGAGAGAAAGCCCAGCAGGCGGTCTTTCTCCATGTATCCCAGAAATACTTCATCGCTGTTCCGGAGCTCAAGAATGGATTCCTTCAATTGCGGGATGCCCTGAAATCCCATCATTTCCGCTTCCACCAGGTAGGCCGGATGCTGAATCTTTTGTATCGCTTTGGCTGTAGATTCACTCCGATGATCAAGTTCTTGTATCAACTGCACTCACCTCTTTTCAGATAGCAGCTCATCCAACAGAATGAAGAGCGCGGAACTTTTCACCCTCTTCACTCCCTCCCACTTATGCTCCCGACGAAGCTAACTTGTTTTCCGGATCAGGTCCGGATTGTTGTTTTTTGGTGAATTGACTGCATCAGAAACTTCATATGCTTCCATTTCGCCTTCCTCAAACGGCTTCAATAAGCTTTTCAACAATTCGACATCCTGCACATTCGGATCCAGCCAGATTTTTTCCGCTTCCTTGGATAAGATGACCGGCATGCGGTCATGGATGGATTCCATTATTTTATTGGGTCCGGTCGTCAGAATGGAGCAACTGTGGACGGTTTCCCCTTCCGGCGATTCCCAGGATTCCCACAGGGCTGCAAAAGCAAATGGCTCACCCGATTTCATCTTGATCAGCATCGGTGTTTTGCCGTTTTCTTCTTTTTTCCATTCATAGAACGCATCCGCCACCACAAGGCATCGTTTCTTTTTAAAGGCATTGCGGTAACTCGGCTTTTCTGCTGCTGTTTCCGCTCGGGCATTGATCATTTTGTAGCCTATTTTCGCTTCTTTTGCCCATGGTGGAATAAGCCCCCAACGCAATTTCCCGAGACGGTTTTTACTGCCATCGCTGATGACGGCTGCCACTTGCTGGGAAGGTGCCACATTATAGCTTTGTTCAAACTCTTCTTCGTCAAACGAAGCCTGCTCGATGTCAAAGCGTTCCAGTATAACGTTGTAATCTGCATATAACGCAAATCTGCCGCACATACCTACCACCCTTTCGCAATAATTGTAACTTTTTCCCTGTAATATGAACAGAACCATAATTTATAATTAATGCTTCATTTTTACGGGATAACTTAACGTGGAATTGCTTTTTATATTATTCCCGGATTTACAATTTACAGTATATTATTATCATAAAATCACAAATCCATTATGAAAAATCCGATTTTTTTACATAAACTGTTAATGTCCTATTAAAAATTTCTTGAATCCTTTTAATACGAAGGGTTCTAAACCCTTTCCTAAGGAAAGAGTGTTATAATAGACATACAATGATTTCCGTAAGGAGGAATAACATGGCTACTGCACGAGAAATGAGTTTGGTCAATAAAGATTTCCTGGTAGAAGAACTCGGGCTGAAGCAACAGGGCAATTCGGCTGTTTTTACAAATGAGGATACATTTGTATTGTCTCCGTCTGTTCAGCGATACGAAAAGGGATTTGACGTCAGTGATTTTACTTTGGCGAAATACGATCCGGAAAAACAACAGGGATTCCTGATTGTCCGCTATATGGACACCTTCCTCATGGCCAAGCTTGAAAGCTTCATTGATAAGATGATGCCTCCTGAGCTGAAAATCACGAAGAAAAACACAAAACCGCATTGGAAATTTACTGTAGCCGAAAATCCGGCTTATCATATCGTCAACACCCAGAACAAAGAATTGCGCTATCGTTTACAGGAACCATCCAAAAAGCAAATCCTATCGTACTTCAATAAAATGTAAAAGAAAGCTCCCGGATGGATCCATCCGGGAGCTTTTTTGTCATTCCTCTTCTTTTTTACGAATAGGATTCTTTTCATCGCCTACGCCGGTATTGTCATGGGCCCCTTCTTTCCGGAGCTGTTCGCCATCACGCTTTGCGGAATCCTTCCCCCCGAAAGTGCCGTGATTCTGTCCTTTTCGCCTGGTATTCTTGGTTTCCTGCTCACGGTCGGAAAATTCCTCTTTACTCATGGAGATCCCTCCTGGATGATTGTCATACTTGTTCTTTTCCCCAATTCCTCCAAAGAAAACACCGATAGTAGCTGAATCCAGTAATTCTGCCTGCCACTGCCTTTTTTCAGATCAATAAACGAAATCAAAAGCTGAAAAACCGAAATAGACGGCAAGAAACGACAACAGCGCAAAAATCACGTGTTCTGCCGAGCCACCGGTTTTGGTGGTGACCGGGAAACGGACAGTGAATTTAAAAGGAAAGAATAACTTAATGCCGTTTTTAGTGGCCATATCGAGCAGAAGATGACTGCCTATCCCCACCAGCAAACCGGCTGCAAGCGCTGCGTTCGGCAGGAATGTATGGAACAGGTAAGCCGCCATCAGCAAAAAGACCAGGCTGTGGGTGAATGTCCGATGGCCGAATAGGCCATTGATGATTTTCGAAACGAGCGGAAATGCCCTGCCGATTTTACTGCCGCCATGGCAGATATCCGGTATTACTGCACCAACCGCTCCCGCTCCGAGAAGTATAACCGGATCGTAATTCGTTATTTGTGCAAATGCAAGTCCTGCTGCAATACCGCCAATGATGTGTGTTTTTCCCGTCATGCTGATGCTCCTTCTGTTCTCCTCTCTTTTATTATACGGAAAATAGGGTATGGTGGAGTATAAGAATATCAATAAAGGAGTTTTCGTTATGGGAATTCATACATTTTTCAACTCACTGAACGATTTGGAGCGCATTATTCGGGCTCCGGGGAGATTTAAATTCGAAGAACATAATGTGGCAGCACATTCCTGGAAGGTCAGCCAATATGCCATGTTCTTCGCTACAATTGAAGAACGCGCCGGACGCGAGATCGATTGGAAATCGCTTTATGAAAAAACCATCAATCACGATTTCGCAGAGGTGTTCATCGGCGACATCAAAACACCGGTCAAACATTCTTCTCCTGAATTGAAAGAAATGATTTCCAAGGTCGAAGAAGGGATGATGGAAAAATTCATCATCCGTGAAATCCCCGAGGAATTCCAACAGGTATTTTTTGATCGCATGAAAGAAGGAAAGGACGAAACGATTGAAGGCCGCCTGCTCGAACTGGCTGATAAGCTCGATCAATTTTATGAGTCCTTCAACGAAATGAAACGCGGAAACGCGGACCCGGAATTCGGCAAGATGTACCGCATCGCGCTGACTAAATTGCTCAACATCCCGCTTGAAGCAAGTGTCGGCTACTTTAAGAACATCCTTCTAGAAGATGTTATCAACGAAGACAGTGTCATTGATGTCAAAGGGATTACGCTGCAGGTGCTCGAACGCCATAAGCATTCACCATATATTTCATAATCGCCTTGTGGTAAATTAATAAGAGCATAAAATAACCCGGAGGTGAATCCCTTAGTCAAGGGAATTTATTGGACCCCATACTTTTAGTGAATTCAGCGTTATTCGTTTTATTAATTTTATTTACAGCAATTTTTGTCGGAGCGGAGTTCGCAGTAGTCAAAGTCCGCATGTCCCGCATCGATCAGCTGATCGAAGAGGGAAACAAGCGAGCCGGCCTCGCCAAAAAAATTCTGGATGACCTGGATTATTATCTGTCCGTCTGCCAACTCGGCATCACGGTGACTGCTCTCGGCCTGGGTTGGTTGGGCAAACCGGCTGTCGAACAGGTCATCCTTCCTTTTTTCGTGGATTTCGGTTTGCCTCCATCTTCAGCGCTCCTGATTTCTTTCGTCCTGGCTTTCTCCCTGGTGACGTTCCTGCATGTGGTCATCGGTGAAATGACGCCAAAGTCCCTCGCACTGCACTCGGCTGAGCGCATGACGCTGGCTCTTGCTCCGGTGTTGTATGTATTCGGAAAAACCATGGCACCGTTCATCTATATAATGACCGGTGCCTCGCGAGTGCTGTTGCG
Source organism: Planococcus salinarum (assembly GCF_007004625.1). GTDB lineage: Bacteria > Bacillota > Bacilli > Bacillales_A > Planococcaceae > Planococcus > Planococcus salinarum. Next base: position 224,209 of record NZ_VIFV01000001.1, read on the forward strand.
CATATTTGGCATACAGCCGGCCCTGGCCGAACAGGGGCATTCGGAAGAGGAATTGAAAATCATCATGGCACAAAGCTTTCAAAGCGGTGAAATCAACCAAGCGGAATTGTCTTATATGCAAAACATCTTCGCCTTTGATGAACGCAGCGCAAAAGATGTCATGGTGCCACGCACGCAAATGGTCGCTTTTTCCGATACCCTGAATTCCCGAGAGTTGTTGGAGGAAATACGTGAACACCGTTTTACACGTTACCCGATCGCAAGGGATGGCGACAAGGACGACCTGATCGGCTTCATCAACGCCAAAGAGATCCTTACGCATTACGCGGTCAATGGTTCGGTCGAAATGACGGAGCTCATCCACAGCCTGCCGTATTTCCATGAGACCACCCCGCTGCAGACGGCTTTGGTGAAAATGCAGAAAGACCGCACCCATATCGCGTTGGTGATTGATGAATATGGAGGCACTTCCGGCTTGATAACTATGGAAGATATTCTCGAGGAAATCGTTGGGGAAATAAGGGATGAATTTGATGAAGACGAAGAAGCGGATATTATTAAAGAAAATGAACATCGCTATTTACTGAATGGCAGGGTACTTTTAAAAGATCTCGAGGAACGTTTCGGGCTTGAGTTCGAGGACAGCGAGGATATCGATACGATTGCCGGCTGGATCCAGCATCAGCTGATCGAAGCTGAGACGGGAAAAACATTTGAAAAGAATGGTTCCCGCTGGTCCATCCTGGCGATGGACAATCACCATATCCTGAAAATTTCTCTTGATATGCTCATCGATTAAGCAATACCCAATCCATTAAACAGGGCAGAAAGAAGCAGCGCTTCTTTCTGCCCTGTTTTTTCTCTTCATTAAAAAATAGATGCCGTTGAAATTCCGAATGGAGAGGTGAGCAACCAATTCCATCAACTTTTTAAGGCAAATTCCCATTCTTTAGGGTTAACCTCTGCAACGAGCGGGCATATAGGGTATAAGGAATTTTAATATTGGAGGTTGAAAATATGGGGAAAGTAAAATCCTATGGGAAAGAATTCGGAGAAAAGTTTAAAGAAGATAATGCAACCATACTTGCAGCAGCACAGGCTTACTATTATCTGCTTGCCATTGTGCCATTATTGATCCTGCTGCTGGCCATCCTGCCTTATCTGCAAATCGACCCGCAGCGTGTCATGGAATTTATGGGCACAATCCTTCCCGGTGAAGTCGCATCGACATTCGAAGAACAAATCGTCAGTGTTGTCACAACACCATCCGGTGGTCTGCTGACTTTTGGTATTCTGGGTACATTATGGTCCGCTTCAAATGCAGTCAGCGCATTTATCAAAGCAACAAATGAGGCTTACGATGTGGAAGAAACAAGATCGTTCATCAAACAGAAAGGCGTGGCCATCCTGTTGACATTGTTCATGCTGGTTGCAGTTATTATCGCTCTTGTACTGCCGATTTTCGGTGGAGCCATCATTGATATGATCAGTTCGTTCATGAACTTGCCGTCACAGACGGAAATCCTGTTCCAGGTGCTTCGTTGGGTCATCTCCATTGCAGTAATGAGTATCGTTCTGGCATTCATGTACAAAATTGCACCAAATAAACACTTCCCGTTCAAAGAAGTAATTGTTGGTGCCGTAATTGCTACAGTATTATGGCAGCTGGTATCTCTAGCCTTCTCATTCTACGTATCAAATTTCGGCAGCTTTAATGCAACCTATGGCAGTCTGGGTGGTTTGATCATTCTGATCCTATGGTTCTTCCTGACTGGGCTTATCCTGGTGATCGGTGCTGAAGTCAATGCCATCATTCACAAAAGAAAAAACACAAAAAATGAACCCGCCAAAGTTTATTGATAACGCAAAGTAAAACACCCCGCTTTTCACGAGCATGCGCTGCTCATGAAAAGCGGGGTGTTTGCTTTGCATAAACCGGTATCAAATCGGCAAGTGTGCCAAAAAATTCCAGCGCCCAAATCCTTCCACTTGGGGTTCAGTAAAATGCTTTTGCAATTCATCAATTCGATGTCTCCCTCCTGCAGCCGCTCAAAATTCGCATCCAACTTTTCACTATTCCGGAAATCCAACAGTGGCGCGTGGTAAAGTGCATCTCTTTTCGCCACCTGCATTTTGAATAAGGCATCGCAATGCGTATCGATGATTTTCAATTGTCCCCCTCCTTCCATCAGCCTCCCCAGGAGATTTCGGTGGAATAAATCAGGCTGTCGTCGACAAAAATCCTGCATTTGGTATGGCGGCAGCCCAGTCCCAATGAAACCTTGATGTCCTTATACTCCCCTTCTTCCCCTCTGAGTTTCCCGAACAATCTGGAGCTGAGTGCAAAGCCTGGCTGGTCATCCTGAAGAACACCGTCCACCCATAGTTTTTTTTGATCCCACTTGCTTTCAACCCGAATACGATGTGAAGAATGCTCTATTATCCATATATCTTTCATCGTAACTCCTCCATTTCATCTTGTTATGGACAGTATAGCAAATATTCTGAAATTCCTCTTCATCAAAACAGCCGGCCCGTCATTGTGGCGGGCCGGCTGTCAGCTTAAGTACATGGTTATTTTTTATTTATTTCGCGGCAAACGATTTTGAAGCATAGGTCTATGACCACCAGAGTTGGTTGTTGTTACTCCTGTCCTCATTCGTCCAAATCGACATTGTGGTAAACCTGCTGGACGTCTTCGAGGTCTTCGAGGGCATCAATCATTTTTTCAAATTGCGCCTGTGCATCTTCCGGCAGTTCGATGTCATTCTGCGCCATCATCGTGAATTCAGCGACCGTGAAATCGGTGATACCGGCCTCTTTGAAGGCTTCCTGCACCAGATGGAATTGGTCCGGTTCGGCATAAACGATGACCGCCCCTTCCTCTTCTTCGACATCGCGGACATCGATATCCGCTTCCATCATCATTTCAAGCACTTCATCGGCAGACTTCTGTCCCTCGATTCCGATGACTGCAATGTGATCGAACATATAGGCAACAGATCCGCTGACGCCCATATTGCCGCCGTTTTTGCCGAACGCCGCTCGCACATCAGACGCAGTCCGGTTTACGTTATTCGTCAATGTATCAACAATGACCATCGAGCCGTTCGGGCCGAATCCTTCATAACGCAGTTCATCATAGCTTTCTTCGGAGCCGCCCTTGGCCTTTTCGATTGCCCGGTCAATGATTGCTTTTGGCACATTGTATGTTTTCGCCCGTTCCAACACCACTTTCAATGCCTGGTTCGAATCAGGATCCGGCTCACCCTGTTTGGCGGCCACGTAAATCTCACGCCCGAATTTTGCATAGATGCGGCTTGTGTTGGCATCTTTTGAAGCTTTTTTTTCTTTAATATTGTTCCACTTGCGTCCCATAGGGTTTCCCACTTTCTTTCAGCTTTGAATGTGAAGAACGTTCACTCCCTCTATTATATAATAAATCTCCGTATTTGTTCGAATTATACCGGAGAAAAAGCGCGAAAAGAAAAGCTCCGCTGGATACAAGCAGAGCCGTTCAAGATTTCGTTTTGTCCACCCGGTGATATTCGGATATTTGCGTGACTCTCACTTTTCCCGTGTGCAGCTCATGATAAATTCCCCTGCTGTCGGTGAAAGAGATATATTGATCCCGCTCCCTCCGAACCAGATCTTCTGCTTTTTCCTGAGATTCCTCAAAAATGAATCTTCGGATATAATGTTCTTCATCAAAAAAATAGGTGACTTTGAATTCTTTCATGCAAACACCCCTCTCAGGATTGATAAGGCTGCTTTTGATAAAAAAAGTTTGGTTTGACGACGTCATTTTTATAAGGCTTATGGAAGATATGCGTCGTTGCCGGGGCCATCGGGGGAATGAGCCAGGCCCAATTGCCGGTGACCGAACGTCCGGCCGCCTCTTCTTTTTTCTCAAAGCTTTTGAATTGCTTCGCTGCCGTATGGTGGTCGACGATGGTGACACCGGCTTCTGCGAAAGACTCCAGTACAGCTATATTCAATTCGACCAGTGCTTTATCCTTCCACAGGGAACGATTGGAGGTTGTATCGAGTCCCATCAACGCTGCCACAGCCGGCAACAAATCGTATCTGTCTTCATCCGCCAGGTTGCGCGCACCGATTTCGGTTCCCATATACCAGCCGTTAAAAGGGGCCATCGTGTAATGGATGCCGCCAATTTCCATCCTCATGTCTGCAATGATCGGCACTGCGTACCAGCTAACATCCAGTGCCTTAAATCCTTCGATGTCCGAATGCCTCAGTCTCACCTCCATCACCGCCTGCTCCGGCAATTCGAAATAGCGCGGGCCTTTACCGGACTCTTCAATAACAATCGGAAGAATATCGAAGGCCGTTCCTTTTCCCCGCCAGCCAAGCTCCATGCAGTGCTTCGTAAACTCGACAGAAGAGGAATCACCTGTAATAACGCCATCGGTTTCATAGCCGGCATAACGCAAAAGCTGGTGGTTCCAGATACGCAGCTTGGCTCCGCCTTCTTCTTCAGCCGGAAAAACGGTCAGGGCAGGACGGATTTTGCCGTCGTTCGTGGCATAATCAATGTGGTTGAGCAATGCTTCAAATGCACCTTCCGCTGTTTGTTCCTGTCTTGCGTCAAAGACGGTCAAGGTATTCCAGAACAGCCGGCCGATGCAACGATTGTTGTTGCGCCAGGCCATTCGTGCGCCGTGCTCGAGTTCTTCCAGGGTATGTGCATACGTACCGGTGTCTTCTATTTCTTCGATGATGCCATTGATTCTATCTTGTATTTCTTTTGCGGATTTCCCAAGTTCAGCGTAGCAGTTTTGAATAAAATAACCCGCTTCTTCGATTAAAGGTCGATGGGACATGGCAATTTTCATGAACTTCACTCCTTCTCCCCACATGATAGCATTTCCAAAATGCAACATCCGTTCCATATGTGTCTACTCTATGATTTTCCGGAAAGGTGCAGTACACTTGAAAAAAAGCCTGTTGGGAGCTAACTTCTTATGATAAAAACAATTATTTTCGACTTGGATGACACCTTGCTGTGGGACCAGAAAAGTGTCGCTGTCTCCTTACGCATGACCTGTTCCTATGCGGAAGAAAAATGCGGCGTGGACGCTTCTCTACTGGAACAGGCGATTCGTTCCATGGCACCTGCCAGCTACACCGAAACCGGCGTATACGACTTTACCCGATCAATCGGCATCAACCCCTTTGAAGGTCTCTGGGGTGAATTTGATGACGAAGGCGAAGGATTTCAATCCATGAAAACTGTTATGCCGGAATACCGGCGGACAGCCTGGAATCGCGCTTTGCAGACAGTGGGGGTTGATGACGAAGCCCTTGGAATAGAGCTCAGCGAATACTTCCCCGCGATGCGTGCTAAAAACCCTTTCATTTATGAAGACACCTTCCAGGTGCTCGAGCAACTGAAAGGACGTTATCAGCTAATCCTGCTGACAAATGGTTCTCCCGGTCTGCAGCAGACAAAGCTGGAGATGTCTCCCGAAATCGCACCTTATTTCGACGATATCATCGTGTCAGGAGCCTTTGGCATCGGCAAGCCGGATGCTTCCATTTTTGAATTTGCTTTGTCCAAAACCGACATATCAAAAGCCGAAGCCCTGATGGTTGGAGATAATCTCATGACCGATATCCTCGGAGCCAATCGAGCCGGCATAAAGTCAGTCTGGCTGAACCGCAAGAAGAAAGCGCCACACGCATCCATTTTTCCCGATTTTGAAATCCATCAGCTGCAGGAATTGATTCCGATAATGAAACAGCTTTGAGCCGACAAGTGAGATTTCCCTATAAGTCCACCGCTATAACACTATCGATCTCTTCCAATCCTTCCAATTGCCGAAGGCTTTCCTCTTCAGCCGGCTTATCAATCGACAGCATCATGATGGCTGCGCCACCTTCTGCAGACCGGCCCACCTGCATCGTCGCTATATTCACGCCTTCTTGCCCGAGCAGGGTGCCGACACGGCCGATTACACCCGGCCGGTCATGGTGGCGGACGTATAATAGATGGCCCGACGGTATTACGTCGACAATGTAATCATCCACTTTGACGATACGTGCGCCCTGCCCGTTCAACAAGGTGCCCGCCGTTTTCCGCTTGCCGGCGGTCGTCAGGACTTCCACTGATATTAAGTTAGTGAAGCCCCCCGACGCAGCGGACTTGATTTCATTTACCGTAATTCCTTTCTGATGGGCGAGAAACATGGCGTTGACGTCATTTACGCGGTTGCCCAAGTGGCGTTTCAGGAGCCCCTTTAGGATGTTGCGTGTCAGCGGTCCGACTTCGGAATCAGCCAGTTCGCCGGAATAACCGATATTCACCACAGTGGCGGCCTCTTGTGACAACTGTGTCAAAAACGCGCCCAGCCGCTCTGAAAGGTCAAAATACGGCTCGATCTTTCTCATGATTTCTTTTGGCACAGATGGAAGGTTAACGGAATTCCGGACTGTTCCGGTACTGAAGTAGCTGACTACGTCCCGGCTTACATCGATTGCCACATTCTCCTGCGCTTCAAACGTGCTGGCACCGAGATGCGGCGTTGCGATGACTTCCGGCAACTCGAGCAACCGGAAGTCCACTACCGGTTCCTTTTCGAATACATCGAGTGCCGCTCCTGCCACCCTGCCGGCTTTGATGGAATCGTATAAGGCGTTTTCATCAATAATGCCGCCTCTTGCACAATTGATGATCTGGACACCCGGCTTCATCAGACTAAAAGCTTCTGCATCTATCAGATGATGCGTTTCCTTCAACAGCGGCGTATGGACTGTGATGAAATCTGCCGCTTTCAGCACTTCTTCCACCGTACCGAACCCGATGCCGAGTTCTTCCGCCCGCTCCTCGGTCAGATACGGATCGTAGGCCATGACCTTCATTCTCTGCCCTTTGGCACGAGCTGCCACTTCTGCTCCGATTCTCCCCAGTCCAACAACACCCAGGGTCTTCCCTTTCAGTTCAACCCCTGTGAAAGACTTACGGTCCCATTGCCGATTGCGCAGCGCAGCAGCGGCCTGTGGAATTTTACGGGCCATCGCCATCAGCATCGCCATCGTATGTTCCGCAGCAGAATTCGTATTGCCATCCGGGGCATTGACCACAATAATCCCTTTTTCAGTCGTTGCCTCCAAATCGATATTGTCCACCCCGACACCTGCACGCCCAATGACCTTTAAATTATCCGCCTTTCCGAGCAACTCCCTTGTCACTTGCGTTTGGCTGCGCACGAGCAATGCATCAAAACCTGCAATTTTTTCAGCGAGCTCCTGCGGATTCAATTCTGTATCAAACACCACCGAAATGCCTTCTGCTTCCCGGAGAGGGAAAATCCCTTCTTCACTCAGCGGATCGCTGATCAATATTTTATAATCCGTCATAATGTCGTCCCCCGTTCAAATATTCTTGTTGGGCCGCGCCTACGCCACTGCCAAGTCGAATCTGTTTGCCTGTCATCGCAATGCCGATTTCAATAGCCGCTATCGCCTGCAGCAAATCCGCTGGGGAACAATAGCCCATGTGTCCAATGCGGAAGATTTTTTTCGCCAGGATCTTTTGGCCGCCTGCCACTTCCATTGCGAATTCTTGCTTCAGTATCTTTCGAAGCTCCTCTGCATCAAAATCGCCGGGCTTGATTGCAGTCACGGTAGGGGAAGCATCTTCGTCTGCTGTCAAAAGGGGGATACCAAGTTCCTTAAAAGCTGCTCTTGTCATCTTCATCATCAACAGATGCCTTGCATAAACGTTTTCCAAACCTTCTTCCTCAATCAGCTCAAGTGCTTTTTGCAAGCCGAATAGCAGGGAGAGAGCCGGCGTATAAGGCGTAGAATTTTTTTGGAGTTCATCCCGGTGCTTTATCAAGTCCAGATAAAATCGGGGCTGGCGGTTCGTTTCGATTTTTGACCAGGCACGTTCGCTCACTCCGATAAAGGCCAGCCCAGCCGGAAGCATAAACGCTTTTTGTGAGCCGCTCACCACGATATCCAATTCCCACTCATCCATCTCAGTTTCTACTCCTCCCACGCAGGAAACACCATCCACAATGACCAGGGCTTCTGATTTCTTCCGAATTTCCGCAGCCAATTCCCTTATCGGATTCAAGACACCGGTGGACGTTTCACAATACGTCATGAATACCGCCGCTATTCCTTTATGGGTTTCGAGAATCTCCGCGATATCTGCGGGTTTTGCCGCTTTTCCCCATTCCGTTTCGACAATATGGGTGAGAATATTATAGGTTTTGCAGATATCCGCGAACCGTTCACCAAAGGCACCTGTGACTATAACCAGCACTTCTTCCCCCGGAGCGACTGTATTGATGACTGCCGCTTCCAAACCGGCGGTTCCGCTTGCTGTTAAAAGCAGCACTTCCTGCTCTGTGCCGAAAACCCGCTTCAATTTCGGCCGGATATCAGCCAGTATTTCGGAAGTGCTCTCCCCCCGGTGGCCAATCATTGGCTTAGCCATAGCGCGGTTGACACTTGGTGGTATCGGGCTGGGACCCGGTATCCGTAAAATCTGCTGATCTGCTAACATAAAAATCTCCTTCTTCCTATTTCAATTTTGCGGCTATTGAGGAAACAAAAAAAGACCCTTCCCTCCTCACATATAAATGCAAGGGGCGAAGAGCCTTCGTTCGCGGTACCACCCTAATTCACTGCAGAATCACAGTCTCATTGGTTCTGATGCTTAACGCGCACGACACGGAAGAACCTACTGTGATTCGGCCCATCTATTCAGGAGTGCTGATAAGGGGGAAACCGCTGATTCTCACCATCCATCAGCTCTCTGAAGATTCCCTTGCCCACATCTTGTCTCCATCAAAATAATTCTCTGTATTGGAATTTAATCCATCATATACAGCCAAAAAATGATTGTCAACAAAGTCTTACTATTCTGTCATTGAAGCAACCGCTTTCATTCTCCTCAACCTCTTACCCCTGCTGGCTTCAAAGATTTTAAAATTTTTTCGGACGGGGACAAAAAAAACCGCCCTTCCGAAGAAGGACGGTCGTAACTTTGTTTATGCCAATCCGAAATCATCGACCAGTGCAGCAAGTCCACCCTGGTAGCCGCTGCCGATTGCATTGAACTTCCATTCGCTGCCGTGGCGGTATAATTCGCCGACTACGAGGGCCGTTTCGATGGAGAAATCTTCTCCAAGGTCATAGCGCAGAATTTCTTCGTTATTGCTTTCGTTTAACACACGGATAAAGGCATTTGACACCTGGCCGAAGTTTTGTCCGCGGGTTTCTGCATCATGGATTGTCACTGTAAATACAACTTTGTGCAGGTCTGCGGGCACATTCGGTAAGTCAACGATCACTTGCTCATCGTCGCCTTCACCTTCGCCCGTCAGGTTGTCGCCTGTATGGGTAACAGAACCGTTTCCGCCAACCAGGTTGTTGTAGAAGATAAAGTCTTCGGGCCCGCGGGATTTCCCGTTTTCGCCTACAAGAAATACAGAGGCGTCAAGGTCGAAATCTCCACCACCGCTATATTTGTTCGTATCCCAGCCCAAGCCTACTGTCACTTTTGTAAGTCCCGGATTCGTTTTTGTTAAGTCGATTTTTTGGCCTTTTGAAAGGTTGATTGATGACATTAATGATCTCCTCCGATAATTTTATTTTCTTTGGGTATCTTCGTATTTCTTCTGCAATTCCTCGATACGCAGTCGGCCTTCTTCCCGCATCTTGCGGTTTTCGTCTTCAATGGCACGCGTATCATTCATGCCCTGCATAATAGTCTCCCATGTTTGTTCGATCGTTTCAATCTTGATGCTCGGCTGGCCTGACATTCTTGCGATATCCACCGACTGCCGCGAAATATCATTGGCATTGTTCAACAGCATCTCGTTTGTGCGGCGGTCAAGTTCGCTCATCGACTCAGCGACCAGATTCTGGCGCTTGGCTGCAATCGCGTTGATCAAACCTGTTTTGAAAATCGGAATGGTCGTTACGAACGCTGAGTTGATTTTTCCGATGAGCTTCGTGTTGCCGCGTTGCAGCATACGGATTTGCGGCGCTGCCTGATAAGAAACCTGTTTTGCCATTTCTAAATCATAGACCCGCTGTTCCAGGAGTTCTATGGCATTCTGCAGGGAGTTCAATTCCATCAATGCCATCTGGTCACCGGATTCCGCTTTCTTTTTCACTTCAGGTTCCACCGCTTTCAATTCCTCGACTTTGATGTCCCCTGCCGCAATATATTTCTCCAGCTCCATAAAATACTGGAAGTTCTGGTCGTACAGATTTTCCAAAGTCGTAGTGGATTTTTTCATTTCCGACTCGTATTTGGTGATTTCGACGTAAACTTTATCAATTTCCGTACCCATTGTCTGGTATTTGTTGAAAAGCTGCTCAATCATTTTATTGCCTTTATTAAAGATCTTGTTCAGAAAACCTTTTTTCTCCACAAAATCTTTTTTATCGAATTTATCCATGATTCTGCCGAGCTGTTTTAATAGCTCACTGGATTCTTCCATGCTGTTGGCCTGGACAGAATTCAGGACCTTCCCTGTAAAAGCGGAAATCTCATTTGCCGGCTCACGACCGAACTCCAGTAATTCAATCTGGTTTTTCGGATCGATCTTTGAAGCCAGTTGCAATACTTGCGGATCTTGTTTCAATTGCACTTTCAATTGATTTTCGTCTTTCATGACCAATTCCTGCTGTTCAATCTGGTCTGGCATCGTATTCATCATTACCCCTCCTTATTATATGGCTGAAAAATATTACTTTTCTTAATCTGGATGGTCTTGGAAAAAGAGTGTATCTCTGTCCAGACTCCAGCGGCCCACTCCCTCGAGTCGCTTCGGTTTTGGCTGCAATGGCAAAGGGCGCCATTACTTCCAAGCCCTCCAGCGCTTGTCGGAACTAAACGGGCGCTGTCGCTTTTCTTTATTATAACCATTTTCCAAGGAATTTCCGAACAACTGACGGTTCCTGGAACGGTTCGTTGAAACTGCGCTCGTCCAGCCAGTGCACATCGAAGGATTCGGTATCGATCCATCGTTCGATATCCTGATGCCCCTGTGGGTTGATGATAATGTTATCGAGCCCGAAAATATGGGCAAGTGCAATGATATTGGCATCCGCCCGGCTCAGCTCCCCGTCCTTCTCTTCATTATAAAACAATAAAGTCGGCACAAACTGCGGATAATCAAATAATTGGATCAATTGGATGACCGGATCCGGAAGCGCCATCGACTGGGAGAAGGCATAGAGCTGCAGGTCTTCGAACGATTCGCCGGTCTGCGGCAACAGGATCGGTTTCTCCACATGCCTTGCAATGGCTGCGCCAATTGCGGTCTGGACGCCGTCCGGCAGCTTGCTGTAACGCCACCAATTGGCTCCTTTCATCTTTTCGGGATCCAATTTCCCCGTTTTGTCGAGTGCCGAACGGTAATGGAACTGCTGATTTCCTTTTCTCTCTTCGATAAAAGGAAAACTGCGCACCAATTTCGTATCTTCCCGTTCCGTGAGCTTATGGACATTGTCCCAGAACCGCTTCCGGTCTTTTTCAATGCCCATAATTTTGGCAAAAACGACTGGAATATGAACGACGCCGCGCTCCACCAAAAATGACGGCCGGACCATGGCCCGTTCTTTCGCCAGCATGAAGGCTTCATCGATCGTCGTCTTTAAACGGATCGAATGTGTCACGTAGGATTTAAACTGAAACGGCTTGTAGAGGCCCGAATCGTCATGATGCAACAGCCGGTCCACTTCCTGGGTGGCCCGGTATGCCACGGTTCCGACACGTTTCGGTTTTTCTTCGGGAAAAGGCGGCGGCGTTTCAGCATTCACCTGAAAACTGTGGCTGTGAAGGCTTTCTTCACCCGCCAATTTTCCGAACCATTTTTCGCCGGTTGGATCATAGACGATGATATGGAAGCCAAAGGCAGCAGCCAGCTTCAGAAACCATTTTTCACTTTCTGAAGAGTCGCCGTACCACAGGAATCCAGGCAGGCCTTTTTCCAAATTCAATTTCACGAGCTCCGGTTCGATATGATTGAAAGTCCATTTCACGAGATCCGTCGCCACTCTTCGGAAGGAGGACTGTACCGTGCTGCCGCCAGACTGTTTTTGAAACGCCTTCAGCACATCAATCATGACAACGCGGATTCGGCGGTTCAAATCAGCATCTTTCAGGCGCGGCAATAGTCCTTTGCCATCCAAAAAAGCGACGATCCGGCTGGCCGACAAGCCATTTTCTTTTTTGTTCATTTCAAAAAGATCCTGAAGCGCTTTCAATCGATCCTGTTCAATATGTTTGTTCATCCTGCCCGACAGACGGATCAGCCGGTCTTCAGCTTGTTCCATTGATTCATATATGGAAGCAAAATAATCATCCGCATCCAACGGCATGCCGGTAAATTCACCGAGCAGCTGTGGATAGGTGATGGCTCCATCTTCCACTTTGGTTTCTGTGTGATTGACGAGCGGTTGTTTCAGCCACTCACCAAATTTTTCCGGATCCCATGTTCTTACAGGGACCGGATGCAATTGAACCATGGGTGTTCCCCCTTGCTATTTGCTTTGCACGGAAAGATCAGCGACCTTCGCCAATATTTCCTCGCCAGCTTTGATTCCCAGTTCTTCTGTCACGATTATATGTTCCGATATTTCCGCATCCGCTCTGACAGCTTCGCCGTGAGCGGCAAGAAATCCGGCATCTGCGCTTTCCAGCAGGTCGAGGTCCAGCAAAGAATCCCCTGCCGCAATCACGTAATCCGCCTGGATACGGTCTCTTACATATTCCATCGCTGCCGCTTTTGTTATACTTTCCGGCATGAAATAAAGCTTTCTTCCCTGAAGTGAAAGTCCCCAGCCGATACTGCGGAAAATTTCCGTATAGAAGCCGATTTTTTCTTCAGGAAAAAGGGCCCGGTCCACAATCAGGTAAACAAACCAGTCTTCTGCCTGTCTTACGCGCAATACCCATTCTTCATCAAAATGCTGCTGGATTACCGGCAATAGCTCTTCGATAACCGTCTTTCTGCTGACACATTGGTGGCGGATATCAGTGGACCACTCCTTGATGGGCTCGCCATTTTCCAGAATAACGGCACCGTTTGAAATAATGGCAAATTGCGGCGGTTCGCTGCCTTCGTAAATGCCCGTCACCCGCTCATATTGCTCGCGTGTTCTTGTTGTAACCGGCACAAAAACAGTGTTTGAATCCAATTCCCATAAAGCAGACTGGCTCTGTTCCGTCATAAAGGATTGCGGTTTCCCTTCGAAGCGTTCGACTTCGATCAATTCTTCCGGCTTTACTTCGCTGCCCATCGATCTGCGTGAATAAATCAGTGTCTGGTCGAGGTCGCTGGCAAATAAGACTGTCATGTTTCTTTCCCCGATTTGATGAGTCCGATCGACCGATAGAACAAATCCGGTACCACTTCAACCGGTATGCCTTTTTCTTCGGCCAAAATGAGGATATGTTTAACGTCCGGATGCCCCGCATCTCTCACCAGCACTTTCCAGGGATTTCTCCGAAGCAATACGCGTGTCGTTTCGCCGACTCCCGGTTTTACCAGGTGATAATCCGTTTCGCTGTACATGGTGCGGCCGATCCCTTCGACTTCTTCCATGCCCTCCCACGTCCGCTCGGCAGTAATTGGTGTGCTGAAAGCTTCTTCTTCCGCAGCTTTGCTCGTTTCTTCAAAGCAGCCCGTCACCTGATCCACAAAATCATTCGAAAGATCTTCTTCCAGCAAATCACCATAGAACTTAGCGCCGTGGTAATCATCCGCTCCGATAACCCGGTCGTTCAGAATCGTGCGGCTTACCAGACCCGAAACGGTGGAATTCAGGCAAGCACTGGGAATCAGGAAATCTTCCCGCGTACCGAACAGAACAGCACATGCGCCAGGATCGGCCAGAACCGCCATATCATCCTTGAGAGCTGTCCCATACTTGCTGTTGAAATGCTCGAGCGATTTCGTCAGTTCCTTTTGAATCGCTCCTTTTCCGGTCCAGCCGTCTACAAATTGGATGCGGCTCCCGGGATGGCGATCTTGAATAGTATGGATCGCTTTTTCGTCGATACCTTTATCACGCAAAATCGATACGCTGTAATGCGGCCATTTCATGTCCAGCATCCGCTCGGCATAGCGCTTGATCAAGATGCCAATGGGGCTGCCGGCGCGAGCCAGCGAAACGAGCACGATCTCTTCCGTTCCGGCATTCAATTGGATCCTTCTTGCCACGACTCCAACAAGAAAGCTCAACTGTTTTTTCATCTGTTTTACCGATTCATGGTAAAGCTTTGTATATTCTTCAGAGGGGCGGTATTCGACCGGCAGACGTTCAGCGTAATGACCGCCTGTCTGCACCGCTTTTTCGCGTTCTTCAAGGGAACTTTCCTCAAATTCATCGGTGACATCCTTTAATAGAAATGTGATGTCTTCATCCGGATAGCTTGTTTTCACTAATCCAGCAGTAATCATCAGGTCACCCCTTTTACAATTTTTCTGCCAGCGCGAGCCATTCGACCGGCGCTTTTTTCTCCAGATACGCAATCAACGGCTGCCATGTATCTTCATCAATGACCGATTCGGCCAAAAGGTAAATCCTATCGATGTTCAATTCACTTATATTATATAGGAATTGATCGACATCCTTTGCATCCGGCAGCTTAAAACGGACTTTTTCTTTGATTGGATAACCTTTTTCCTCAGCAGCAAAAATCGGACTTCTCGTAGTAGTCTGCACCAATGCATCGCCACCCAGCGCAAGGGCAAAACGCAGAGGCAAATACATATTTTCACCAATGCCGATCACCAGGGGTTTATCACTCACTGGCATAGCAGTGGCTGTGTTTTCAGCCCATTCATCAATTGCCCTATGGCCGCTGCTCGTCAACCCGAACCGACCGGTAAACGGAAGGTAGCGCTGCCTGGTCGCAGAATGAAAGTCGGCGACTGGTTCGCATTGCCTGGAACGGTTCGGCAATCTTTTTCCGTCACCTTGCAACAGCTGAATCTCATCTTCTTCCGGCGATTCGCTATGGTGCAATTCGAATTCACCCCTTTGCAGGGACAAAACTTCAATTTCCAGATTTCGTGCTTCCGCCAGCTTATCTAGGTTCCGTTGCTGGCTTTCGCTGCGCCAATCCAATATGGAGAGTGATATGTATTTTTTTCCCGGAAATTGCGCATCCAGGGCTGTAATCAGATTCAATAACGTATTGCCTGTAGAAATTTCGTCATCGATCAGGACAATCGTTTTTGCGTCTTCCAGCATTTTCGCCGGGGCGTAAACTTTATGGGAAGTAGCATGGGAATGCTCTTCCTCAAATACGAATGCCGGAGTCTCCCTGATTATCTCTTCACGTGTCGTATGGATATAGGCCGCTCCATCAAAATGATGAAAAACCGCATGGCCCAGTCCTGTCGCGGTTTCCGCCATTCCGATGAAAACAGTTTGATCCGGCAATGTTGCTCTGACTTCAAGGGATTGCCGGCTTGTTTCCAGACAGGTTTCGCCTGATTGGATCATCTCGACGATTTGCTGATTCTGTGGAATCGGCGAAAGGCCGGACTTTTCCATCAACAACGAAGCAAGCAGACTGCCGGTCCCAAGCGCCAATGCCGGATGGACTGCCAGGTGTTTCGCAATCAATTTGCTGACAAACAGAAATTGCCTTTTTTTATTCACTCTGAGCGCTATGGAAAATAAAGAGTCCATTGGCAGCTCTCCATAGGTTTCACCTGCAAAAACTTCAATATCCATTTTATCCCAATATTTATATCTGGTTTGCGAGCTGTTTGGCCCGCATATGATTGAGGACGTCGATTGGTTTATAATATTCATTCAGCACCCCATATATTTCCGCTTGAGCAGCAACTTTCTTCGCCCAGCTCAGGTGCGGTTTTACTTCATTCATCTTATTGCGTTGCGGACTTTGCAGGATACCGTTGAAAGTATCGCTTTTCGACAATATGAGCATTGCATCTTCATACGTTTCATGAGAAATGATATGTCCTGCATTAACAATTGCTATTTGGGAAGGATGGATGCAGGTTTTGCCTTTAAATCCATTCAAAACATCCAATTGCACTTCTTCCCATAGTGTTTTCTCCGGTTTCGAAGCCAGCCACTCATCAGCTTCGGATGAGAAATACTCATAGACCGGTCCGGACACAACAAAACCGTCTTCCGCTTTTGTAAATTTATTGAGTATTGAAATCAGGCAATCCCTGATCAGGTGAACTTCATAAATTGTCCGCTCCACCGGCCGTCTCAGACCATACAGGCTGGAAAAATCGGTGGCTCCTACGCGGATTGTCAGAATCCGGTCTTTTTCACGCCGCAAAATACCGTAAATTTCCAATAACGTTTGTTCCCGTGTTTCAGCAAACAGCACTTCTTCTGTTTCCAGTAGCGGCAATGCGTAAAGCATCCTGCCCGCGGCTTCACTGGCGCGGTCAAGAGATGCAAAAAAAGGGTTCAAGTCTTCAGTCTGCACTTTGGGCAGTACGATACCTGTCAGAGCACCAAGCGAACTGCCCGCCAAATGCGTAAGTTTATCCAATTGGCTGGAATTCCGGATACGCAGGAACAGCAGCGGGCTCTCCTTTACATTTGAGGCTGAAGCCCGTTCCAATTTTTCCAATTGCGAAACCACATTTGCTTCTGCGGACTCCAGTTCGCTGTCGGCTACTGCGTCTTCGAGACAAATCATCAATGTTGCCAAACCGGAAAATGTGTTCCGCCGATAACTGCCGGCTATAATCTTGGCTGCGAAATCAGGTCTTGAACCGGGTGTATAAAGGGCTGCCCCCAAAGCCAATCCCAGCATTTCCCGTTCCGTATCACGATTAAATTCTGCCGGGGAATATTTAAAAAACGTTTTTAACTCAGAATCATCCAATACGTTGAAATGTCTCAATATGAATCCCTCCCGGCACAATTAAATTAAAGCTTCTAGGTTGAGTAATATTATAAAAACGATATTCCGCAAAACAGCTTCGCTTGCCTGGGGGCTTGCGCTGAGCTAACTCGGTCTCGTTTCACTTCGCCCGAGTGGATCTCAGCACTTCGCTTGGTCCCCTGGGCGTCTTCGCTGTTTTGCTTCATATCTTAAAGACTGACTCAGCAAAAGCCACTCTCTAAGCGCCGGCGCGGCTCAGGACGGGGCGGAACAATAAGACGAGTGGTCTTCTCGGCTTATTGTGGGAGCTTAGTCCAAAGCGCCGAAGCGGCATAGAAATTATAATTGTTTAGTTCAACCTATATCACGTTGAGTAAAACATGTATAAATATTTCCATCTAAATGGAGAAAAAAGCAAGGAGCCCAGCCCCTTGCTTTTTCAACTTACCAGATCAGCTGTCGAGTCCGAAATCCTTGACCAGTGATCCAAGGCCACCCTGATAGCCGCTGCCTATTGCATTGAATTTCCATTCAGCGCCGTGGCGATATAGTTCACCGACCACGATAGCGGTTTCGATGGAGAAGTCTTCGCCTAAATCGTAGCGGATCAATTCCTCGTTGGTATTTTCATTAATGATGCGCACGTAGGAATTATTGACTTGCCCAAAATTCTGAGCTCTTGTTTCCCCGTCGTGGATCGTAATGGCAAAACTGACTTTTTCGATGGAAGAAGGAATGGCTGAAAGATCGACTTTCACTTGCTCGTCGTCGCCCTCCCCTTCGCCTGTACGGTTATCGCCAGTGTGCTCCACAGCTCCACCGGCACCTTTTGTGTTGTTATAGAAGATAAAATCGGCTTCTGAAGCGGCTTTGCCGTTTGCATCCAGAAGGAATACCGATGAATCAAGGTCAAAATCCTGTCCGCCATCATATTTATTCGTATCCCAGCCAAGTCCCACGATCACTTTGGACAAGCCCGGATTGCTTTTCGTTAAATCAACCTTTTGGCCTTTTGATAAATTAATTGCCATTTACACTCACTCCTTATGCATATTTATTGGCGATTGAGCCAATGTCAGAATCTGTCGTGCTTTCTCCTACTGCAGAGAATTTCCACTCGCTGCCCTGACGGTATAGTTCACCCGGAATAAGCGACGTCTTGCCCGAGTAATTTTCTGTCAGGTTATAATGGAGCAATTCTTCTTTCGACTGATTATCGACCAAACGGATAAAGGCGTTTTCAATCATGCCGAAATCCTGTTTTTTCTGTTTCGCGTTGTAGATGTTTACAACAAAAATCAATCGGTGAATTGATGGTGATATGCGCTTCAGGTCGATGTTGATCGTTTCATCATCGCCTTCCCCTTCACCGGTAAGATTGTCACCGGAATGCACGACACTTCCGTCGCGGCTTTGTTTGTTGCCGAAATAGATCAGGTTCTCTTTGCCTGTCAGCTTTCCGTTTTCATCAAGCATGATGACAGACGCGTCACAGTCGATATCAGAGCCGCCTCCGCCTCCGCCGAGAAGGGAACTTAAAAACCCTCCGCTTTTCTTCGTCTCAACAGGATCCCAGCCAAGTCCGACCATAATGCTTGAAAGTGATGAACGTCCTTTTGTCAAATCGATCTTCTGACCTTTTACTAAATTGATACCCACTCTTAACACTCTCCATTCATCTTTGTGTATTCTATTGTTAATACTATTTGTATATGCGGAAAATTTCAATTCTAAGGGTTGGGGCATATAATAAAGAACATACTGTATCCAAGCTTAAACCTAGCATCTCCCTATTTATGTGTCAATCGGTTTAAGCCGAATTTTCTGAAAAGACCAGCAGCAATTCCCTTTTTCCGCATTCTTTCTTAATAATACGTATGACTTTCGAAAAAGTTTCATATTTCATAGTTCAAAAGACGTTACCTCTTCAAACAACAGGCTTCTTTTGCACATATTTTCTATCTTTTAAGGGTATACTTCGCAAGGAGCTTATAATCAATCATTAATCAAGAGGAGAGTTCAAACATGAAGCTGATCTCAATTGTGATTCCAGCGTACAACGAAGAAGACAATATCTCTTCAATCCATGAAATATTAACTCAGGAATTTCAAGCGCTTCCTTATAGATATGAAATACTTTTCATCAATGACGGCAGCCACGACGGCACCCTGAAAGAAATTCTGAAACTCGCTGAACAGTACAATAGCGTAAAGTATATATCCTTCACGAGAAATTTCGGCAAGGAGGCCGCCATTCTTGCCGGGATGAAAAGAATAAAAGGCGATGCGGCCATCTTAATGGACAGCGACTTGCAGCATCCCCCGACGCTCATTTCAGAAATGCTGAAGGGCTACGAAGAAGGCTTCCACCAGGTTGTCGCCAAACGTACACGGACAGGTGACCCCAAAGTCCGCACATTTCTTTCCGGCTTATATTATAAGCTGATCAATTCAATTACGGATGTCAATCTGGCTGATGGTGAGGGGGATTTCCGCTTATTGAGCCGAAAAGCCATTGACTCCCTCCTGCTGCTCAGCGAAAACAACCGTTTTTCCAAAGGTCTCTTTTCCTGGATCGGTCTGAGCAAAAAGATTATCTGCTACGAAAATGTCCTGCGAGAAGAAGGCTCTTCGAAATGGTCATTCGCCAGTCTCATCAATTATGGCATCGATGGCATCATGTCCTTTAACACGAAACCCCTGCGCATCTGCTTCTATACCGGCTTTATCGTGCTGTTCCTGTCGCTGGCCTATATTGCTTACACCTTTTACGGCATTTCTCAGAGAGGCGTCACCGCTCCCGGTTATTTCACTACCATCACGGCCATCCTGGTGCTTGGGGGCATCCAACTGATCAGCCTTGGCGTTATCGGTGAATACATCGGCCGCATTTATAATGAAACAAAACGGCGACCGAATTACCTGGTGGATATCAGCAATGTGGATGAATACGATGAGTCCTAAATCCTTAAATACCGAATTTACACGTTTCCTTTTTGTCGGTGTCGTCAATACCCTGAGTTATTACTCGATTTACCTGATTCTTCACAATCTGTTTTCATTGCCGTATATGCTGGCGCACATCATCGGTTTTCTTATCAGCCTGAATATATCCTTTTTCCTGAACACTTACGTAACGTACAAAGTAAAGCCCACACTAAAAAAATATCTTTTTTTCCCATTGACCCAAGTGGTCAATATGTCGGTTTCGACCGTTCTTATTTTCATATTTGTTGAATACCTCAAGTTGAACAGCAATATCGCACCCTTTGCGGCAGTGATTTTCACAGTGCCAATCACATTCATTGTGTCAAGCAAAATCATGAAAGATCCCGTACGGCAGAAATAAGTTAAAAGTCGGTGAAATTATGTTAAAGAAACATCCATTTTGGCGGCTGCTGTTGGTCAGCTTTGCACTCGCCATCCTGGCACATGGCGTCTTTCTCTATCAATGGACTCAAGGCCAATATATGACAGGCATCAATGACGGCCTTTCACAGATGATGCCGTTCAAGCATCTTTTATATGAACAATATACGAATGGGGAATTTTTCTATTCGTTTGATTTCGGATTGGGCGCCGGTACGTTCAGTGAGCTGGCGTATTATTTTTCAACTTCCATTGTGTTTCTTTTGACCATCCCTTTTGTCTGGTTAATGGAAGTCAGCGGATTCATCGATAAACCGGATGTTCTGTTTTGGGCAAATGCCGCTGTTTTTATAAGCATAATACGCATGAGCTTCGTGCTGTTCATCACTGCACGTGTGTTCATATACATGAAAATCCCTTATTGGCCCTCCCTGCTCGGAGCTTCTGTTTACGCCCTGTCGGGAATGTATTTCCGCCATGTCGTGTATTGGGAATTTTTTGCTGATGCATTTCTGTGGCTTCCTTTGCTCGTTCTGGGCATCGAGAAGATTTTCAGGGAACAAAAACCCGGCTGGTTCCTGGTCGCGATATCCATTTCATTTTTTGACAACTTCTATTTTGCCTATATCAACTTCCTGCTCACGGGCATCTACATCCTGTTCCGGCTGTTCATTCCGCTGGACGATGTAGCACAAAGCAGGAAAAAACGACTTCTTACCTTCCTGACAACCGGAATCATCGGTTTCGGCATTGGTGCTGCCGCCTTTATACCGGCAGTATACGCTTATCTGAACAATCACCGTCCTTCTTTTCAGCAGGAAATCCCCATTCTCGATCCTTTTGATAATATTATTTACACGAGCCGCTACATCATTTTACCGGCTTTATTTGTCCTGTTTCTGTTCATTTTCCGCTTTTACCGCAACCGAACTTTCCGTCTTTTTGCTCTGATCGGAATAACCGGCATACTGCTGCATCTGAGCCCCCTTGTCAGCAGTGCTTTCAACGGCTTTTCCGCCCCGCAATACCGCTGGGAATATTTTATTTCCTTCGCCGCTGCCGGAGCGATTGCGAGCGGAATCGGGATGCTGACTAAAATTTCTCGCCGCAGTTTCTTTCTGGCGGCCGGACTGACTGGTGTCATCTATGGAATCTATGCATTATTGGATCCTGCGCTGGAATACGACTGGATGGAAACCGGCCTTGTCCTGGGGGGGCTGCTCCTGACAATTGCCGCTGTTTGGGGTGCAGTTCAATTCAGGAAAACCAGTGCGATAAACGTGGTTGGCACGATTTTGTTGATATGGCTGATTGCCTTCGCAAATTTCTACCAATCGGAAAAAATCCTGGAGATGGGAGATGTAGCGCAGGTCAGTAAAGAACTGATTACAAGCGAGGATTATGACAATCCCGAAATTCGGGGCCTGCTCGAGCAGATCCACAGCCGCGACAATGATGAGATGTACCGGATTGAGTGGATGCAGGGTGTCCGCAACAACACGCCCATTGTCCAGGATTTTCAGGGATTAAGTGCATATTCAAGCATATTAAATAAAAACCTTCTGTATTTTTATCTGTATGATATGGAAATAGATATGCAGCGCGAAAGTGTCAGCCGTTATGCAACACTCGGCAATCGCGCGAACCTCTTCAGCCTGGCGCGCGGAAAATACATCATCCGTCCAACTGATGACAACAATATTCCATATGGTTTCAAGGAGATTCTTGCATCAGAAAATTATAAGGTATATGAAAATGAAAATGTTCTGCCCTTCGCACGAGGCGCAAAAGAATTTTATCAGGAAGATAAACTGTCGATGCATCCTCCTTTGGTCCGCGAACATGCAATGCTTAACGGCATCGTTTTGAATACGGAAGAAGAAGGCAGCCCCATCCAGGTGACCGGCGATATCACTTCAAAATTCACCATCGAAGAAAAAATGGCCAGTTATGACGATGGCATTTTGGAAGTCACTGGTGAAACCGGGGGCATCGACCTGGTGTGGGAAGATCCGACAGACGGCCCGGGCGATCTCTATGTTTCATTCAACCTGGTGAATACTGCAGAAGACGAAGGCTTCAATCTCAGCGTCAATGACTACGTCACTTCCCGCAAATCAAACCAATCCGTCTATAAAACTTATGTGGATGACCTGACAATCCGTGTGCCTTCACAGGAGCGGGTGCGCATCCGTGTGCCTGAGGGCAGATACTTTTTGACAGAAATCCAATTATTTGAGGAAGATTATGAGACATTGGAGAATGAAGCGGCTGAGCCTTCCGGTATTCAGAAGTTGGAAATCGACGGCAGCCGTGTTGAAATTCTGTACGACAATACTGCGAATGACGATTATCTATCCGCTGTCATCCCCTATGAAATTGGGTGGAGCGCTAAAGTGAACGGCGTTGAGACTGATGTATTGAAAGCCAATTACGCTTTTGTGGGCGTTCCGATTAAAGAGGGTAAAAATCGTATCGTCTTTACTTACCGCCCTCCTTTTTTCGTTCCGTCATTGATACTGAGTATGGTCTCATTCTTCTTTGCGATTTTTTGGATATTCAGAAGAAAATCGGCCTGAAACCGAAAAGCTTCAAAGCGTTTAGCTGAAGGAGCAGCGGGAATAGGAAAGTCATGGAATCAACTTTTGAGGAGGAGATGAAATGGCTAAGGATAAATACGAAAAAATTGACGAAGCAATCGACCCCCAGGAGCAGAAACGGCAGCCGGGAGTTGAGGAAAAGATGGATCCAGAGCCCATCTTTGATGATAAGGATTATAAAGGCGCCGATAAATTGAAAGGCAAAACCGCTTTAATCACTGGCGGGGACAGCGGAATCGGCCGGGCAGTAGCTGTCGCTTTCGCTAAAGAAGGTGCGAATGTCGCGATTGCCTATCTCGATGAACATGATGACGCCGAAGAAACAGTAAAAGCTGTCGAGTCATATGGCGGCAAATGCATGAAACTTGCGACGGACGTCAGCCAAGTGGAAAACTGCAATCAGCTGGTCGTTGATGTCATCGGCGAATTCGGCCAATTGAATGTACTTGTAAACAATGCCGGAAAGCAATTTCCACAGGAGGACTTCCTGAACATTTCACAGGACCAGTTACGCGAAACTTTCGAGACGAATATCTTTTCGATGTTCTATCTCACGCAAGCGGCAATTCCTCATCTGCAAAAAGGCGATTCGATCATCAACACCTCTTCGGTCACCGCCTACCGGGGTTCTCCCGCACTGGTTGATTACTCTGCGACCAAGGGTGCCATAACAGCTTTCACGCGATCCCTGTCGGCTAATCTTATCGATAAAGGCATCCGTGTCAACGCCGTGGCTCCGGGACCGATTTGGACACCATTGATTCCGGCCACTTTCGATGCCGAAAAAGTCGGCGAGCACGGGGGCGATACACCGATGGAACGCCGCGGCCAACCTGCCGAATTGGCGCCGGCTTATGTCTACCTGGCATCTAAAGACTCCAGCTACGTTACCGGAGAGACGATCCACGTCAACGGCGGCGACTTTATCAACTCGTAACAGCAAAAACCCTCATTCGAGGGTTTTTTTCGATATTTTCTGACTATAGGCGATTTCTCGGGGAAAAATCGGGTATACAGCGGGTAACTACAAAAATATTCCAGGAGGTAAGTGCGATGAAATATGTGGAGGCTCTGCTTATCAAGTTCGCCATGATTTTTGCGGCTCTCTTTATCATTCTCGGACTGGTTTATGGGGTAGAACTTATTGAACTATTCATCTTAAGTCTTATTATCACAGCAGTCGGATTTGTCGGAGATTTGATCATCTATCCGAAAACATCGAATAAGCTAGCTACTGGCGGCGATTTTGTCATCGTCTTTCTTGCGGTATGGCTATTGGGGTTATGGCTGATTGAAAATCCTGATTTCTCATTGATTATGGCTGCTCTTTACTCTGCTTTACTTGTTGCGGCAGGTGAATGGTTCTTCCATATATACCTGACAAAACGTGTTTGGGAGCAAAAAGAAACTTCACATACTACAGAACATGATGAACCAAGACAGTTATAAGAAATGCGACAGCACCTGTTAAACTCTGAAAGGCTTAAGACAAAATAGCGGAGCGGTGTTCTTTCCCATACAGGAAGGACAGCTTAAGTCCGAGGAGTGGGCCGTTGAAGACTTAGTTATTATTTTAACTCGGGATCCAAAGAGCTGGAGTCTGGACACATCGAAAAGCGACGCACCAGATAAAACCGCCGAAACTTCATGGTTTCGGGGGTTTTATCGTTTCAATTACTGGCGGGAAAAACCGGACTTTTTTTACTTTGGAGTAATGCGCCATCGGCTTTTCATTTTTGAAATTATTGCTGAGATAAGGGGCCATCGTATTGACTGTTATGTCTCCTTGGACATATTTTAGTTTCCATGGTTTGTGAACTATGTCCAGCCACAGTAAGTGGCGCTCCGGTTTTGTCCATAGACAATAACGCTCAGTCAGCCACTTTTCCAATTCCGTAGAAACAGCCGGCTGCGATGAAATTCGGTATCGCAATGCGATTTTCTCCTTAGGAGTAGCTGTTCCCCTCGCTTCACTTTTGTAGAGTATCTGACCTTTGTTTTTTTCAAATGCCATCTCGGCCATTCGATAAGGAAGAAATCCCCCAAAAGAAGCAATTTCGACCGCCAGTTTGCTGTTTGCATCCAAACTGAAAAAATAGACACCGCTCTTATTGTTATATTTAACATAAGTTCTGACATTCACTTCAAGGAAGTTTGCGGAACCGGGTATAGGCGGCATGAACCTCGGCCGGGTACCCCGGGCCTTAAAAAGGACAATACCAACCCAGGCCCGGTTGTCATAAAGATCCAGTTCCAGTTCATCCGGAATCTGTCTTTGGATTTCCGATGGTTCAACCGGCCAGTGAAGAAACAAAAGCTCACGCCATGTTTGCGTCATCATCCACCTTTTTCTCGACATGCATTTCACGCTCCATTAAAAGAAGCCTCTTCCACAAAAGAGGCTTCGTCATTTATTTCATATCTTCTCCCGGCAAAGAATTATGGGCCTGGGGCGGTGCCGGTTTTAGAATCGGCCGTTCACCAAATGCTTTCGGCTGCTCATACTTGAATTGATGGCCATCCGGTGCTGTTTCTCCCACCCATGGCAATTGCGAACTTTCTTCGCCTTCAGAATTATTGAACAGCGTATGTGAAAATTCCGTAGCTTCCCATTCAGGTGGCACAGTTGAAGGAACAATTACCCCTTCTTTGGATTCCAAATCTTTAATGGAAGCAATCCACTGGTTCTGGTGCATAGTGTCGCGGGCAATCAGGAAGGACAACATATCTTTGACACCTTTATCATCCGTCAGGCTATAAAGTCGGGCAACTTGCAAACGGCCTTGAGATTCAGCATTCAAGTTCGCCCGAAAGTCAGCGAGTAAATTTCCGCTCGCAATGGTATAGCTGCCAACCCATGGAACACCAACGCTGTCTTTCGGGGCCGCTCCAAGACCTGTAACAATTGCATGCTGAGGATTCATACCGCCAAGTATTGCACCAATTGCCGGATCTTTTGCTGCTTTTTCCTGTTCATATACTGGAGCGCCTTCAAGCAGCCGGGCAATCATGGTAGCAAGCATTTCTACATGTCCGATTTCTTCCGTACCAATATCAAGGAGAAGGTCTTTATACTTTTCGTTGCCTCTGATATTCCATCCCTGGAATAAATATTGCAGGAAAATCGTCATTTCACCGTATTGTCCACCTAATACTTCCTGGAGCTGTTTCGCGAATACCGCATCTGGAGCATCCGGTTTAGCATTGTACTGCAGTTCTTTTTTGTGTAAAAACATGTTAGCACTCTCCCATCAGTTTTTGTTTTTATCGGAATCGATATGTCCTTCACTGTCACTTGAACTGTCTTCCGGATGGCCGCCATCGTAATCGGACGCATTTCCTCCTGCATTAAAAGATCTTTCTTCGATTTCATCTTTTCCATGCTGGCGCCGGGCATACTCTTCACCATTATTAATGCGCCCCCCGCTTTTCGGGTCACTGTCTTTCGGATGGCCACCATCATAATCGGATGCATTTCCTCCTGCATTAAAATCCTTATCAGTAGATTCTTTTTCATCGTGCTGATCCATTCTTTCCGGATCGAGATTTCGCTTGTTCTGCTTGTCAGTCATCATGACCTCCTCCTTCAAAATTTTTACATACATTGTTTGATTACCCCGACAAGACCAAACAAAACATAATTATCTGATAATAAGATATAAAAATGCGGTTGTAAGAATTAACTAATACACCCTCCATCACACTTGCATAAGGTGACTCGTTAAAGCAGTGTTTCAGTCTTACAGTGGAGGGTAAAAGAAGAAGTAGATAATCCAATTGGCAAGGAGGACAACAGCATGGCAAAAGTTTTAGCCGTTCTTTCGGGCGGATATACAGACGAAGAAAACAATTACGTTACCGGATGGTGGGCAGAAGAATTATTTGCACCCGCTATGGAGTTGGAAAAGGAAGGTCATACAGTCGGGATTGCTTCACTGCTGGGCGGTAAACCGATAGTCGATCCAATCAGCATTTCAAAGGATTTCGATCCGGAAGGAAAATACAAGAAATTATATGAATCCGGTATTGCGGATAAAACGACCCCGCTGGTAGATGTCAAAGCGAGTGATTATGATGCCATTTTCATCGTCGGCGGGCATGGGGCCATGTTCGATTTGGCCCACAGTGAAGAACTTCACAATCTGATTAATATCGTTTATGAACTTGGAGGCATCGTTTCCGCTGTCTGCCATGGTCCCGCTCCCCTCATTTACACAAAAACCAGGGACGGACGCGGACTGTTGGACGGGCTGGAAGTAACCGGTTATCCAAATGACAAGGAGCCGGAGGAAGTGATTGATTTGCTGCCTTTCAGCCTGGAAGATGAACTGAGCCGAATTGCGAAATATTCCAAAGCGGAAGACCAGGATCAATACGCCGTTTGGGCGAATGACCAGATACTGACAGGACGCGATCCCCGATCATCAGAGCTGTTTGGCCAGGAATTGGCCAAAGCGCTGTCACGCCGAGAAGAAAAGCGTGAGGAGAAGTATTTTGATTGAGCACTCTTTGTTACGGGTATATAAAGACTAAATACTATCGAAGAGGGAGGCATAAATCGTGAGTGATAAAAATAAGAACGAACCGCATGAACGTGAAGAGTATATGAGAGAAAGTACGGATAATTTGGACCGTCCTCCTGAAAGAAAAGAAGGGCTGGAAGAACCGAAAGTCAAAGAAATGAACAAGATTAAAATCGGGGTAGTCATTTTTGTTGTGATTGTATTGATTATTCTTGTGCTCGGAATCAGCTTTGACCTGTTCGGGCTGATGGACTGACCACGTTTGCAACTGAATATTTCAACAAGCAGACAAAAGGCTCTCCCACATGGGGAGAGCCTTTTTGTGCTATCCGTTTACATGCCTTCTGTCAATTCAACTTCTGCTTCCATCAATTCCGCCCCGCGGTAGAATTTGATGTTCAATGTGTCCCCGACTTCCGCTTTTGTATACAAATACTGGCGAAGTTCCAGAACTGTGGGAATTTCTTCTCCGCCCATTTCCACGATGACATCCGATTGACGCAGACCGGCAATTTCTGCACCTGACCCTTCAGCTACAGTTTCCACAACCACACCTTCTTCGACTTCAGCCGGCAGGTTCAATTCATTTTGGCGAATCGGAGCCGGGACGCTTTGCAGATCCAAAATGGATACACCAAGGGCTGGCCTTTCAACTTCCCCTTTTGCTTCCAAATCCTCAATGACTGGAATAGCTGAGTTGATCGGAATTGCCAATCCAATTCCTTCAACAGCATCCCGGGCAATCTTCATCGAGTTGATGCCGATCAACTGGCCCTGGCTGTTGATCAGCGCCCCTCCACTATTCCCCGGGTTGATTGCTGCATCTGTCTGCAGAACCTCCGCCTGCCAGTCTTCTGTTCCATCTTTGTTGATATCAATCGGAATTGAACGTTCAGTACCCGAAATCACTCCGGTTGTGACCGACCCTGAAAATTGCAGACCCAGCGGATTTCCGATGGCGATAACCGGTTCGCCGGCTTTCAATACCGATGAATCACCGAATTCAGCAACTGCCTCAATTTCGTCCGCAGCTGTTTTCAGAACCGCCAAATCGGTCCAGATGTCTGTGCCAAGAACTTCGGCATCGATTTCCGTGCCATCGGATAAAGTGACAGTTACTTGCTCCGCGCCTTCAACAACATGGTTATTCGTAACGATGAAGGCAGAGTCACCTTCTTTTTTATAAATGACGCCTGACCCGGCACCCGCTTCCTGCGGTTCACTGCCGCTGCTTTGGCTAAACGGACTTTGCTGTCCACTCTGTAAATTTGTCACGCCGACCACTGATGCCGAAGTCGCATCGACCACTTCCGTCACGTCTGAAGTGATGACTGACGATACATTTTCAAGGCCACTTACATTTTCCGTTTGCTGCGTTTCTTCGCCGAACCCCTGCTCAATGTCTGTATATCCCGGCAATACGACACCCGCGAGGACTGCCCCGGCCAAAATCCCTGTGAATCCTGAAACGAAATTGCTTCTATTCTTTTTCTTTGGTTCTAAAGAGTTATAGTATCCCATTTTATTGCCTCCTGATTTCTAAGTTTTCTTCCAAATGCTTAGATCCGGCATCAGTTGAAGGCCCGCTTGTGGTATCCGCTCCCTTTCTTTTTGCCATTGACTAAAGATTATCAGGCAAATATGAATAAACTATGACCGAAGCATTAAAGTTTATAGAAGCTTTTCACGGGAATCCAAACAAAAACGCAAAAGCGAAAATCGCTTTTGCGTCATTTTGCATCCGGCAGGCGGATAACGAATTTTGTGCCCTTGCCCTTTTCACTTTCCACCCGGATATCGCCTCCGTGCAATTCCACCAGTTGTTTGACGATTGACAGCCCGAGTCCAAACTGGCCGCTGCCCCGTGAAACATCGGATTTGAAGAAGCGACGCCAGATTAAGCCGATTTCTTCCACGTCGATGCCGGCACCTGTGTCCTCCACTTCAATTACGGTGTATTCCGGTTCTGAAAAGGAAGCCAGTCGAATTTCACCATTTTCAGTGAACTGGATGCTGTTTTTCACGATATTAGTGAGAACTTGTATGATGCGATCCATATCCACATAGACCTGCTGTCCTTCCGGAGCATCAATCTCAATCGAATTGCCCTTTTCTGCAGCCTGGAATTCCATTTGTTCTTTAATGATTTCCAGCAGCTCCCGGGTTTCCACCCTCTCTTTCAGCAAGGTCACCTGATTGGAACGGATCTTTTCGTAATCCAGATTTTCATTGACCAGGCGCATCAGCCTTTTTGTTTCCTCGCTGACAAGATTCATCCCTTTTTCTTTCTGGTCCTCTTCAATCATATTGCTGCGCAGCCCTTCGATGACACCGGCAATCGTTGTCAACGGGGTTCTCATCTCATGGGAAACGTCCGCCATAAATTGACGGCGGCGATTTTCGAGCCGATCGATTTCTTCATTGGATTGTTGGAGCTTTGCAGTCATCCCATTGAAATCTCTTGCCAGATCCCCGAATTCATCGTAACCGGATTCCGGCAATTCCACATTGTAATTT
This sequence comes from Planococcus salinarum, assembly GCF_007004625.1. Taxonomy (GTDB): domain Bacteria; phylum Bacillota; class Bacilli; order Bacillales_A; family Planococcaceae; genus Planococcus; species Planococcus salinarum. Next base: position 254,097 of record NZ_VIFV01000001.1, read on the forward strand.
CCTTCGCTGACCATTGCTGTCGCTTTGCGCATTCGCTGCAAACGGCTGACATGCAGCTTTGACAGCAGGTAGCTCAGCAACAGCGCAATGGCCAATGCTGCCAGCATCGCCGTCAATAAGGTCCGGTTAAGCTCATAAATCATTTCGCTTGTGCCGCTTATCGGCGAAGCCAGCAGCACTCCGCCTGCCAGCTGGCTGCCTTCCACATATGGCAGAGCCACAAAGGTGACCGTATTCTCAAACCGCCGCACGTCCCGGTTGACCACCAGGGTTTCCCCTCGCTCGATCAGATTCCATTCCTCTGGTGTCAATTCCACCGGAGGAAAGGCTTCCGATATCGGGTACAGTATGCGGCTTTGCTGATCAAAGACAATGAAATTGATGTTTTGTGCCTGCAGTATAGAAACATATTGTTCAAGATTTGCCGCGGGCTGCGGACCTTCCAATTCCCGTAAGATTTGCTGGCCATAGGATTCAAGTTCCTCCGCCTTGTCCTGATAAGCGAACTCTTCGACAAACCGCACAAATAAGAGACTCAGAATAAGAAAAGATACCAACAAAATACTGAGATGGCTGCCCATCAATTGATAAAAATAATTAATCCGCCTGTTCTTCAAATTTATAGCCAACTCCCCAAACGGTGTGGAAATACCTGTCACCGCCGGTTATTTTTTTCCGGATCCGTTTGATGTGCACATCAACTGTCCGTTCGTCCCCATAAAACTGGTAGCCCCATACCCGCTCCAGCAGTTGTTCCCGGCTGAAAACCTGTTTCGGGTGCTGCAGCAGAAATACCAGCAGGTCGTATTCCTTCGGGGTTAGGTCGGTTACTACGGCCCCATCCAATTGCACTTCCCGCGTCGTCTTATCTATCCGGAAATGTCTCGTTTGGATCCTGTCATCCGCAGTTTCCGGTGTTTGCGACCTTCGCGTGACGGCTTTTATCCGCGCCATCAGCGTCAATGGGCTGAAAGGTTTCGTCACGTAATCGTCCGCCCCCATTTCAAAACCGATCACCTGATCCGATTCGCTGTCTTTTGCCGTAAGCATAATAATCGGAACCTGATCGCCCTGCTCCCGAATCTTTCTGCAGACCGCAATGCCGTCCATTCCCGGCAGCATCCAGTCCAGAATTAGCAGGTCGTAGTCATTCTGCTTATATTTTTTGAATCCTTCAATTCCATCAGAAGCGAAATCACCGGTGATTCCTTCCTTTGAAAAGAATAATTCCAGCATCGTACTGACACTTGGGTTATCTTCAACGACTAAAATATGCATCCCGGACCTCCTCTGACTCTTTGTATTAAAGGTAAAACACTGTCCTCAGTTACGCAAGCGTAAAAAAGCCACTCGCATGCGAGTGGCTCCGTTTTCAGGCTTTTTTTGCTTTCTGCTTATATTTATCAAACAAATCACCGATCAGGTCATAGTCGATGGCAATATTGTTTTCATATGAATATTTCACCCCATAGCCGAGTGCTACAGTCATGGCTGTAGCCACTGTACCGCCGATGACCGATCCCGCGCCGGGAATGAATTTCAGCGCCTGCCGGTATATCGTGTGGCCGACTGTCTGGGTAGCCGTGATGACAATCATATCTCTTGCCGCTTTTTTCGATAAAGGTTTGTCGTATAATTTTGACAGCTTGATAATAAGACCCACTTGAAGGGAAGTCAGCGGCACGACATCCGATCCCGGAATCGGTGATGCACCGATAATTCCGGCAGAAACCCCTGCAGCCACAATCCATCTGGTCGCTGCGGTTGATTTTTCTTTCATGCTTTTTGCGAAAAGCAGGTCCTTACCTTTTTTTTCAAGTATCACCAGAACTTCCCGTTTCAACCCTTCAAGGTTTTCGCCGGTTTTCGAGGAAATCGGAATCACTTTGTATTTATTGTTCGTATGGTTTTTCACGAATTGAATAAGCGAAGGGATATTTTCAGCTGCATCAATTTTGTTCAGCACAATGAGAATATCCTTATTGTTCTTTTCAATGGACGTGAATTTTTCTTTTTCGCTGTCTGAGAAAACCGTTCCTGCAGCGTTGAGGAAAAACAGCACCACATCCGACTTCTGAACGAACTCGAGTGTCTTTTTCGGATTCTCGTCATTCGGGTCGTTCAGGCCCGGAGTATCCATAAACTTTATATTTTCGAGACCGCGCATATTGTATGGGTCGACACTGACCGTTTCACCCGGCATGGGGTTCGTGCTGGCAATGTCTTCACCGATGATTTTATTCACCGTGGAGGATTTTCCGGCATTGACTTCGCCGATCAGAGAGATCAGCAAATCCTGTTCCAGCGTATCGTTGACTTTCTTCATCTCATCTTCGAACATCTTATTCATTGTCTGCATCACTTCATCTTCAAACTTTTTCACCAAAACCAGTCGCCCCCTTAAAGAATATCTACCCTCATTATAATCGTTCTATCCATTTCAAACTATTTTAACGCCATGAATAAAAAATGCTGCATAGGGAATAACATGTACTATCAACCCAAAAGGAGTGTTCAAATGCAGAACTTAAAAGCTTTATTTCTCAATACCTCTTTAAAAAGCAGCAAAGACCCTTCCCATACGGAAGGCTTTATGGAAGATGTAAAAGTGCATTTCAACCAGCTCGGAGTGGAATCGGAAATTGTCAGGTTGGCGGATTATAATATCGCCTATGGTGTCCAGGAAGATATGGGAGACGGCGATGAATGGCCCCAAGTTTTGCAGAAAGTGATGGCCGCCGATATCCTGATCATCGGCACACCGATCTGGCTCGGAGAAAAAAGCTCGCTTTGCACACAGGCGATCGAGCGCCTATACGGCAGCAGCGCCGTGACAAATGATAAAGGGCAGGCTGTTTTCTACAATAAGGTCGGGGGAGCTATCGTAACCGGCAATGAAGACGGAGCAAAGCATTCCTCAGCTTCGATTCTCTATGGCCTTTCCCATATCGGCTTCACCATTCCACCGAACGCTGATGCCTATTGGGTCGGCGAAGCAGGTCCGGGAGCTTCCTATATGGATGCCGGCAAGGACAATGACTTCACCAAATCCACTATAGAACGTCTCGCTTACAATACCTACCACTTCGCAGGGATACTGAAAAACAACCCGATTCCCGCCGAAGGCAATACTTTGGAATAGGAAAAAGCCAGGAACGTGGGTTCCTGGCTTTTTTTCATTCCCATACTCTTTTAGCGGAAGTGTTTTCTCCTTCGATGGTAAGAATATACACATCCGGGTTCGACAACGCTTTCCACTCTTCAAAGCCATAAGCTTCTTCGAATTTCTTCAACAGCAGGCCCATCATATTTCCATGGGTTACCAACAGGGCGTTATCCGGGGCTTCGGCCATGACTTCTGCCCCTCGTTCTGCAGCTTCTTTAGCCGATTCTCCGCCTTCGAATTTCAAATCGAGATCTACAAACGATTGTTCCAGCTTTTCCATCCAGTCAGGCATGTCACTCGTGCTCAATACCCGTTCGGCAAGCCTGTCATCAATTTGAATCGGCAAATTTCTCGCTGCCGCCAACGGTTCAATCGATTGGATGGCGCGGGTGAACGGGCTGCTGATGATATGATCGACTTCGAAGTCTTCAAAAAAATCGGCCAATGCCCGAGCCTGTCCGCTGCCTTCAGCTGTCAGCTCTGCATCCGGCGCCTGCCCTTCCGCCTTGCAATGCCTGATCAAATAAAATGTTTTTTTCATGGGCTCACCTCCTCGGGTTAATTAACTTGTACAAACCACTTAGATTTTTTTCATCAGATTCGCCATTTCAATTGCGCCGGCTGCAGATTCCCAGCCTTTATTGCCCGCCTTGGTTCCGGCACGTTCAATGGCCTGTTCGATAGAATCCGTTGTCAGCACGCCGAAAATCACCGGGATTTCGGATTGATCGCTGGCACGTGAAACACCTTTTGCCACTTCACTGCAAACGTAATCGAAATGCGGAGTCGCTCCGCGGATTACTGTGCCTAACGTAATGACGGCGTCATATTTCCCACTGACAGCCATTTTTTTAGCAACCAACGGAATTTCAAATGCTCCGGGAACCCACGCAATCGAAACGTCTTCGTTATTGACGCCATGGCGTTTCAAGGCATCTTCAGCTCCGCTCAATAATTTTCCTGTAATGAATTCATTGAATCGGCCGACAACTATGCCGATACGTAACCCTTCTCCATTTAAGTAACCTTCATAATGTACAGTCATTGTCATTCTCCTCCTTCGCTGGGATCTGAAACCGCAGCCTGATGTTTTTCCTGATAAGCAATAAGATCTTTTATTGTTAAGATTCCAAGTTCCAACCTTTCGGCAACCGTGATCAAATCCGGAACCCGGGCCATCGTGCCATCGACATTCATGATTTCACAGATTACACCCGCAGGTGCCGATCCGGCAAGCTTTGCGAGGTCGACAGCCGCTTCTGTATGCCCCGAACGTTCAAGGACGCCACCGTCTTTGGCGATTAACGGGAAAATATGGCCTGGACGCTTGAAATCAGAGGGCTTTGCATCTTCTTTGATCAGGCTCAGAATCGTATGTGAACGTTCAAACGCACTGATTCCTGTCGTGGTATCTTTATGGTCGATGCTGATTGTAAAGGCAGTGCCGTATTCATCGGTATTATCATCGGTCATCAAACCGACACTCAGTTTCCGGGCAATCCCCTCAGTGATGGGGACACAAATCAACCCCCGCCCTTCGGACGCCATCAAATTGATGATTTGAGGTGTGGCATATTCAGCCAAAGCGATAAAATCACCTTCGTTTTCACGATCCTCGTCATCGATGACGATGACTGCCTTGCCTTTTTTTAAATCTTCCAGTGCTTCATCTACTGTATAAAACAAAAGTATGCCTCCCTCTAGAACCCTTGTTCAGCCAACCAGCTTCTTGACATTTCCGGTTTATCGGCCTGTTGGATCCGTTCTGTATATTTTGCCAAAAGATCACATTCGATATTGACGCGTTCTCCTATTCCTTTTTGGCCCAGCAATGAATCTTCCCGGGTGGTGGGAATCAGGGAAATCGTGACTGTATTGTTTCCAACCGAAAAAACCGTAAGAGACGTACCATCTACGGAAATGGATCCTTTTTTCATCATGTACTTCATGAGGGAAGGGTCCAGTTCAATTGTTTTCGTCACGGCATTCGATTCTTTTTTTACCGCACGGATAACACCGACTCCATCGACATGCCCACTGACAAAGTGGCCGCCGAAACGTCCTGTAGCAGGCATGGCGCGTTCAAGATTGACGCGGGAGCCTGTGCGCAGGCTGGACATGGTCGAAGAATTGACGGTTTCCGGAATAACATCGACTGTAAAGGATTTTTGATCATGGGCAGAGACGGTCAAGCAGACACCATTGATGGATATGCTGTCGCCTCTTTTGATATCGTCCATAATAAGGGAGCAGGCAATCGTCAATTCCATAGCCTGCGGTTTTGAACGAAGCGCTGTGACATGTCCCATTTCTTCCACAATTCCTGTGAACATTCAGGCACACTCCTCTATCAAGTTTTGCTCTTGATTTTTGATCACTGGCATTTCAAAATTCGGGTAATCTTCCACCATGGGGCGAATGGGTGGTGGGGAAAGGGATGCAGAGTAAATTGGAGATAACCTTGCTGTTACCGATGTGCCAATCTTCTTTTCGCGAAATATGGACAGACAGAATACAGACATGCCCAAAAAGCCCTCTTTAATAAAAGGTTGAGACGGTTCTGTTGTATTTCGGCAGTCAGAAATGAAAAAACGCTTCTGCTTGGTGGTATATTCCATAAAGATCGCTCCTTTCGATTCGGTTATCGAAAAGAAGTGGCACATAACAAATTGACTTGAATTCTTCTCCCATCCAGACTGTAACTGTCGGTGCCGGAGTTTCACCAGCTCCACCGAAGAAGAAAAGCGAAGGTAATCGAGCAAGACCCGAAAGTCATAAGACAAAACGGCGAAGCGGCGTTCTTGTGCCGCACAGCCGGATTGGCTTATGAACCGAGGGTCTGATTGCCGGAGTCTAGACATCAAGAATAGCGAGAACGCCATTCATGCTTTTCTTTATCGGGTCACGGACTTGCAGCAGGGCGCTGCTCACCGCCGGTGGGGAATTTCACCCCGCCCCGAAGAATTCAATCGATTATTTGTCTATTACATAGTAGCATAGGAGAAAAGAAGAAAGCATCTTTTGATGTTCTTGGACGGAGGAGGATTTCATTGGCTCATACCCTGACAGTGAAAGGATTGGACGTTGATCCGGAAACCCGGTGCAGGCATTACCATTCAGAAATCGACCGCATTGCCATAAAATTTTATTGCTGTGGAGAATATTTTCCCTGCTTTGAATGCCACGAGGCCATCGGCTGCGGAAACCATCAGGTTTGGCCGAAAGAGAAGTTCAGTGAAAAGGCAGTGCTCTGCGGCTCATGCGGCTATGAACTTTCAGTGGAGGAGTACCTGCAATGCGCTTCTGCATGCCCTTCCTGCTCGGCAGCTTTCAATCCCGGCTGCAGCCTCCACAAACATCTATATTTTGCATGAATAGCTGCATATAAAAAGAGCAGCCGGCAATTACGCCGGCTGCTCCTTTTCAATTCTCATGCACATGACTATCTGTTCCCCGCTCGTGCGCATAAAACGCCTTCCGGTATCTTCGAACCCCGCTTTTTCAAAAAGCCTCTTTGCCGGCTTGTTCCTGGCGTTCACACCGAGAACGACTTCATCGATCGCCGGAAATTCCCTGCGGATGAAATCCGGCAATGCGTAGATCGAACCGGTAGCAATGCCACGCCCCTGAAATTTCGGATTGACGGAAAATCCTCTCAGCAACAGAGAATTGGGATTGTTGGAGTACTTCCTGCGATCATCCGATTCATCAAGTTCGAGAAAGCCCGCCGATTCATTTCTGGCATGGATGATGACGAAATGCTTTAACGGGTTGTCTTTGTCGCGGTCAATGATATCCTGCGGCATTCCCGAAAATTCCAGCTGTTCGGAAGGCAGCTCATATCCCACCGTTATTTTCGGATTGTACAAACTAAGGGAAACTTCTTCTTTCCTGATCATGCTTACTCCCCTCCCTAAACGCATTGCATATCTCCAGGCAGTGTTCTATTCTTTTTCCAAGGTGACAGACACCACTTCCGGCAGATTAAAGATACGCACTGGAAATCCGCTGTTTCCGAGGCCCCGGCTTAACACAAGCCGGGTCTCTTCCTTCTCGAAAACGCCTTCCGTCATTCGGGGAAACCAGCCCTGCCCTGGAGCAAAAATCCCGCCAATGCCTGGAATCCGCACTTGCCCCCCGTGTGCGTGGCCGGAGAAAACAACGTCAATTTCATTTTCCGCATAGACGGCGAGCTGTTCGGGACGATGCGCAAGAAGCAAGGTGAAGTTGTCCGTCAACGCTGCAGTTTCAATCGCATCCCTTGTATACTGCTCATCACGGTAATATTGATCCATCAATGGATCATTTATTCCCGCTATCTGCAGCGATTCGCCTTCAAGTTCCCACTGGACCTTTTCATTTTCAAGAAAAATCACTCCACGTTCCACGAGCGCCTCTTTGATTTCGTCTATTTTATTGACTGCAACTTCGTGGTTGCCCGTTACAAAATACACGTCACTCATTTCAACCAATGCATCCACCAGCACGAGCGCAGCATCAAGGTCGTACCGGTTGCTGTCTATCAAATCGCCGGTGATAAAAATCGCATCCGGCTGCGTGTCTTTGACTTTTTGAATCAGTCTTTCCTGATTCTTCCCGAAGGTGGCATTATGCAGATCGGAAACCTGTACAATTTTCTTGCCATCGAAAGCAGCTGGCAATCCTTCTGAGGAAATCGTATATTCCGTAGTCTGAATCCAGTTGTTGTTTGCCCACACAAAAAGCCAGATCAATGCTGCGAAAACCAGAAAAACAATCAATTTTTTCATTCTATCAACCTTCTATTCTGTCTGAATCAGATCGATCGGCGTAATGATTCCTGTCAGCGTCTCGTCTCTCTTGCCATTTCGTGTAATCAGCAATGCTTCAAGCATATGCCCGGATAACACCGAGTTCTTGAAAATTTCCTCCGCCTCATACACTGGAGTATTTGACGCGATAAACCGATAAGTGTTCCCATTTTTTTCGAATTTCAGAATGTCATCCATCGTCGTTATTTCCCGGGAAATGCTTTCCTCTTCCACGGTCGCCGCAAGCCACCTCAAAATTCCGCTGGCTGTAAGCAACCCTGAAAACTCACCGTTCCGGTAAACCGGAATATGCTTGAATTTCTTATCCCTCACCATACGCAGTACATTACTCAATGTGTCATCCGAGCTGAACACGTGGACTTTTCTGGCAAAACTTGTCCCCACTGTCACCGGTTGGGACAGGAGGCTTTCGATATGCTCAATCATTTCCACAATTTCTGTATGGGGTTCGGCAATTACATATTCCGGTTCTGTCCGGTGATGGATAATGGCGTTTCGCAAATCACCGAATTCGCGCAAATCATCTTCGTATTTTCGGATTGCCGCATGTTCTTTTTTGGAAAGGTCTATCGCTGTGAAAAAACTGACATGGTCTTTTCTGTCGATCATGCCTTTCATTATCTTTTCGATTTTATTGAATGCAATCAAGAACCGTTCGGAATTCCGCTTATCCATAAAAGCCCCCGCTTTCCGATGCTGTGATTTCAATTTTCAAACGATCAGGATCTTCCATGAAAACGGCATATGTATCATTGCCTCCCGCATATGGATGGCGGTCCTGATAGAGGATGTTTACATCTGATTGTCGCATTTTTTCTGTAATTTCGTCCACTTCGAGCGTTGACGATGCATGAAAAGCGAGGTGATTCAGCCCTGCGGCTTTTCTGTGATACCCGTGCTCAAGAAATTCGGCCTCTGTTTGGACAAAGACGATATACGTGTGGTGATGCCTGTAACTGAAGCCTGCCGGCCATTCCTGATACAGGGAATAGCCGAGCAACGGAAGCAGCATATCATAAAATTTCCTGGAAGCTTTCAAATTGGAAACATTCAATTCAAGATGATGAAGCATTTTCTCACCCCTTCCCTCTTTACATTCTCCCGAACAAAAAAATGCTGCAGCTCCGAATGCAAAGCTGCAGCAAAGTATTTTATACTTTCGTTGTGGCAGCCCTTTTCCTGGAAAGGAAGATACCAAGAACAATCAGCAAGGCGATCAAAACGATTGTAACGCCCACAGACCACCAGAAATCCCCGAGATCCGGTGCTGTCTCCAGCCAGGCTGCAGCATATGCAGGAAGCTTCATGGGCGAAACCGGCCAATAAGCGCCGAGCAAGCTGTCAACCAGCTGGCTGATGAAAATGACTCCCAGCGAAACCGCTGCGGCAAGGCCGGCATTCGGCATCATTGCACTGGAGACCATCACAATCGAGACTACCAATAGAATCCATAGACTGTAGCTGGCCATAAATTGGACCAATCCCATCAAATCAACACTTCCGAACAGCAGGTATGTATAATAATAACCTGCCAGGAAGCCGAGCCAAACACTCAGCAATGCGATAACCGAGGCTATGATCCATTTGCTTATGAAATAAGCTGAAAAAGATAGTGGACGCGCATACAGCAGGGTGGCCGTTCCGCTCCTCCGTTCGCCGGCGATTGTGCCCATGTAAGCCAGCGCAATAATCAGGAGCCCAACAAATTGATATTGCCCCATGATTGCTGCAATAATCTGTTCAGGCATAGGGATTGGAAATTTAAATACCGCCCCTTCCGGCAAATTCCCTACCGAGTCCAAAATTTGCGGCAGAAAGTAGTTGGTGACAGGCTCCAATATGCCGAGCAAAATAAATACGGTGGGAATCCAGAATAATTTGTAGTTCCTAACATTTTCCCGCCATTCCTTTTTCAGCAAAACCCCAAATTGGTTCATTTTGCTCCCACCACCTTATGGAAAATTTCTTCCAGCGAAGCGGTTTGGCGGTCTACTCCCGAAATGCCATTGCCGTTATGTGCCAATGCTTCGAGCACCTGCTGCATTGTTGGGCCATTTTCCGACAAAGGAAGATCGATGACATTCCTTTGTCTGCGCATCTGCCAAAGCATGCGTTCTTCAAATGCAGCTGCAGCTGCTTCGGTTTCAAAACGCAACCGGATCTTCGGTTCTGCATAGCGGCTCTTGACCTCAGCAAGAGAACCCTGCTCCACCAATTTCCCTTGTTTCAGGAATAACAATTGATCCGTCATCTCTTCTGCATCATTCAGGATATGGGTGGAGTAAAGAATCGTTGTATCTTTCTGCAGAGATTTCAGCAGGTTCATAATCTCCCGCCGGCCAGTCGGATCCAGGGATGATACCGGTTCATCCAGCAACAGCAATTTCGGCTGATGTACAATTGCCTGTGCCAGACCAAGACGCTGCTTCATCCCCCCGGAAAATGCACCGGTCTTCTTATTGACCGTGGATCCGAGGCCCACAAACTCGAGTGCTCTCACCGATTGCTGACGCGCCTTTTTCCCGTCAACTCCACTGATTTTCGCTGCCATTTCGGTAAACTCCAGTGCAGTCAGCCAAGGAAAAAAGTGAGGATATTGCGGCAAAAAGCCGACTCCCGATTTGAAATCCCTCTTTATCGTTCCCTCTGTCTCCTTTAATAGCCCAGCGATCATGGACAGGGTCGTCGTCTTGCCCGAACCGTTCGGCCCGATCAAAGCCGTAGCCGTCCCTTCTTCCAGTGTGAAGAAAATGTGGTCTGCCGCCAGCAGCCCATTATATGATTTCGTCAGTCCTTTGACTTCCAGTACGCTCAATAATTCCTCCTCCCCATGACAAAGTATAAAATCGGGCCGATAATATTAACCACAATGATTATCACTGCCCACATCCATTTTGGCCCATTTGTGTAAGGGGTTTTGATCAGATCCACCAATGCAAAAATCATCAGTCCCAATTGAATTAAAAACACAGGCAACAGCAACAATATCAACCTAGGCTCTTCCATTACCTTCACTCCTTTTCCGTCCAGAAACCAGGATTCCCTCTGTTTCCACGATTCGTTAGTGCCTGCTTGTTTTAATGTAGAACGGAGTCCTTTTTACAAACTTTTCCTATATAAGAGGTATTCCCTTTCTGCCGTCTCATTTCCTGCATAACCGGAGAATACAAAAAAGCCTCACCTTGCCGGCGGGCTTTTCGTTTGGTATCACCATTTGATGGTTTCGAGTTTATTGAGCAAAATTTCCTTGTTTTCTTCATCAATATTCCACGAAGCGATTTCGCTTTTCAATCCTTGCAGTTTCCCATACCCTTTGACAAAGCCATTCAGCCTCGCAGCAAACGTTGAGTCAATCATATGCTCAGGTTTCGGATAGAGATCCTGCAATTGTGCAAGTGTATTCGGATAACGCTTCAGGTAATATTTCTGATGCCTTTCATCTGCCGGAGTGAAATTCTCAAAGGCCGCAATGTCTGTTTCGATGGGCTCGCCCAGTTTCTCAGCCATTTCACTTTTCACTCCATCGATGGCTTCCTTCTGGCCGTCTCCACGGTACCTCAGCAGCGAAATGTATTGGCGGCCCTTGTAATTTCCCCGATTCGGATAATGGTTCAGCCAAAACTCCCTTAAAATTTCTTCATAACTGATGACAGCCGGATCATAATCAATTTCCACCGTCTCTGTATGATCCCCCATATGCCGGTAAGTCGGATTCGGAGAAGTTCCACCGGCAAACCCCACCCGCGTCCTCAATACGCCCGGCAGACTTCCAAACATCGCCTCGGGCCCCCAAAAGCAGCCCATGCCAAAGGTTGTGGTCTCCACCGTTTCGGCTTTCGGATTGAATTTACCGATCATATCTTCGACAGTTTGATAACCTTGAAACATATAAATCACTCCTCGTTCAGTTTATTCCCCAACTTCCGCGATTTATGCGCCCGAATGGTGCCTGGAAGTCCAGCGGCTCAGAAAAAAGGGATCCAAGGCAGGAAAAACAGTTTGTTTCTCGAATAAGAATATCGAATGAAAAATGAAAATCTCCACAAAATCCTTTCTCCAAGGAAAGCAGGTGCTGATGGTGAAGAAAAAAGACCAGGCAATCAGAGCGTATTTCCGCAACATGGACAGAAGTTTTTTTATGGATAATTTCAAAGAGATGGCGTTTGCAGATGAAGCGGTGCCCATCGGATACGAACAGACGATTTCCCAGCCTTCCCTTGTGCTGGAAATGACGCTGGCACTCGATCTTGAACCCGATTCGAAGGTACTGGAGATCGGCACAGGTTCCGGATTTCAAACCGCGTTACTGGCTGAATTTTCCGGACAGGTCTATACCGTCGAACGCATCAAAGAACTGCATATCCGTGCCAAAGAAAGACTCGGTGAATTGGGCTATGACAATATATCGTTCAAACTTGATGACGGCAGTTCAGGATGGGCGGAAAATGCCCCTTATGACAGAATCATGGTCACAGCTGCAGCGTCAGAAATGCCGAAAGAATTGATCAGCCAATTGGCTGACGGCGGCAAAATGATCATTCCAGTCGGCTCTTCCTTCAGTCAGGAACTCCGGCTTGTTGAGAAAGATGAAAACGGCAAGCTCCATTCCACGCTACTGACCGAAGTACGGTTTGTGCCGCTGAAAGGAAAATACGAATGACAAAGAAAAGCGACGGCACCCGTTAAGCTCCGAAAGGCATAAGCCGGACCAGCGGAGTGGCGTCCCGCCGCGCAGTCCCGAAAAGCGGAAGGGCCTGTTCAGCTCTGACAGGTATAAGGCGAACCAGTGTAGTGCCGTCCTTTGCCACGTAACTGGGGCGACTTATTTCCCGAAGAGCTAGGCACTGGAGACTAGACATTGGGCTGGCTTATGAACCGAGGAGCTGGGTCGCCGGAGTCTGGACAGCAGAAAAGCGGAAACGGCCGTTCAGCTCTGACAGACTTAAGATGAACTTCCGAAGCGGCGTTCTTTGTCGCACAGGAAGGACAGCTTAAGTCCGAGGAGTTGGCCGTTGGAGTCTGGACAGTAGAAAAGCGACGGCACCCGTTAAGCTCCGAAAGGCATAAGACGGACCAGCGAAGTGGCACCCGCCGCGCAGTCCCGAAAAGCGGAAGGGCCTGTTCAGCTCTGACAGGTATAAGGCGAACCAGTGTAGTGGCGTCCTTTGCCACGTAACTGGGGCGACTTATATCCCGAAGAGCTAGGCACTGGAGACTAGACATTGGGCTGGCTTATGACCGAAGGAGCTGGGTCGCCGAAAATAGAAAGGCCGCGCTCAACCCTTTTGCCAATGGAAGGGGAGCGCAGCTTTTTAGTGGTGCATTTGCGTTATTTTCGAAAATTTTCCTTTTTCGTCTGCAGCACCATAACCAATCCGGTCAGCGAAAAAATAACTCCTCCGGCAATCCAGGAAACATCATAAGGAAAAAGGTCGTAACCGTAGCGGATTTGATGGAGTCCCAATAATTTATGAATGATGATTCCGTCGAACAGAATGTAGATTCCGGATCCCATCAACGCCGAGCCGATCCACCTTTTTGGCCAAAGCCCTTTGCGTTTTTGAAGATTTGACAGAAGAAACAGCCCGGTAACAGTTACAACCCAGGAAAACAGATTCAATATACCATCTGAAAATACGCCGGTTCTTTCGGTGGACAGATCGTAAAAATGATGCCATTGCAATATTTGATGGAATACTGTCCCAGTTGCGAATGCCATAGTTCCAACTCCGAATAGAAGGCCTGACCAAAAATTCCGGGCAGCAAAAACAGCCCGATTCTTCAAATTCCCATAGGAAACTGTTTTTTTTGCATTGGCTGCCATCTAATCCTCCTCCGAAGAATTTCAGCATCTGCACGGCTAATTGCTAAATCCGGGCGTCCATTTACCAAAACGGTCTATTTATAGGATAATATACCCTTTCCCCTTTTTTTCAAACTGATTTTTAACAATTTACGATCATTTTTACTGCTTACATGACCAGTTGCGGAGTCTCGCATTCTTTACAGAAACTGAATTGCCCGGTTCCTTCGAGAGATTTCACATACTCGTCCGAAGCCGTAAATTCACGTTCGCTTATTGGGGTTTCCAGAAATCCGCATTTATCTCCCGCATACTGCTGATGATGGATTTTCTTGTTTTTATGATCTACAAAATACATGATAAGTGGCACCCCCTTTTTTTTGCAAAATAGAAAAAGCCGAAAAGACCCCTCTCTGGAGAGGGATCTTCTCAGCTTTGTTTTCAGCGCTATTGTCTGAAACATTTTACCAAGGGCTTTTTGTATATCCTATATTAAACAGGGGTATGACCCCGTTTCTGAATTAATGAAAAATAGATTGGAAATGCTATTGGTTTTCCAAGCACCCCCATGTTACTAGAGTCTTCTTCTTTCGTAAAGCTAACTGCTTTCTTCACAAAATATGGAAGCCTTCCAACTGAACCCTGCGAATGATCTGATCTTCTGAAATCTGATTTTCATCATAATTTATGGTGACTTCACCATCTTCCACGTCCACCAAAGCCCTTTCAATTTCCGGGACTCCTGCCAATACTTCTTCCAGCGATTGAATCGACTTTTCTGCAGTTGCTTCTTTCACAAAAATTGTCATCGTTTTCATCCAATCATCCTTTCTTTCTGACATCCTGCTAGAGCCGCTTTTCTTCCAGCTTCTTCAGGTCGTTTCGGTGGCCCATGACCACAAGGATATCGCCCTCTCTGACAACGTCGGTTGGGTGCGGTGCGATATTGACATCTTCCCCTCTTTTGACTGCCAGGATGATGCAATTGAACTTCACCCGGATATCGAGTTGGAGCAGGCTTTTTCCTGTAACTTTTTCAGTAGCTGCCATTTCGACGATGCTGTAGTCTTTCGAGAGATCGATATAATCGACAACTTTTTCCGAATTGATATGGTGGGCCGTGCGGATCCCCATCTCGTATTCGGGCTGAATGACACGGTCCGCCCCCACTTTTTCCAGAATTCTTTTATGTTGCATATCGCGCGCTTTTACCCATACCTTTTCCAGGCCGATTTCCTTCAGCATCAGCGTGCAAAGGACACTGGCCTGCAGATCATCCCCGATGGCGATAATTGCCTGGTCGAAATTTCTGACGCCCAGCGCTTTCAGCTGGGATTTATCCGTGGCATCTGCAACCGTTGCCTGCGAAGCGAATTCGGTTACATCTTCCACTTTTTCCGGATCCATATCCAAGGCCAACACTTCGTGGCCGAGTTGATACAATTCCCGGCAGACACTGCTGCCGAAACGCCCCAATCCGATAACGACTATTTGCTTTTTCTTCACGTTATTCCCTCTTTTCCAATAGGACTAAAACTCCATTTTCAACTTGCCGTCCTCCAGGACGAGCTTAGCGCTGAACTTTTTGCCATTTTTCGAAACAAAGCCCTTCATCACTGGCGTCTTGCCTTTGGTGCATAAATACTCTATCGTTTTTGAGGTCAGCTTCTTTTTCAGGAATATTCCCGGAAATGACTGCTTGCAGCCATTGGCATTTTCGGTACAGGTGAAAGATCCCCTGCTCGAAACGATGCTCCCTTTTTTGCAGCGCGGGCAGAGCGCAATGGCGTTTTTTCCGGTGTCCATTTCCATCCGCTCGGGCAAGCCATTGGCCTGCAGCTGATTTGGAACATCCGCCAGCAGTTTTTCGATGAACTTCCCAATGGTATCAAGAAAAACTTCCGAAGACCCTTCCCCGCGGCCGATTTTCTTCAAATAACTCTCCCACTTTGCCGTCATGGACGGACTGGACAATAAATTCCCTTCAATCGCCTGGCACAGGATTCTTCCTTTTTCTGTGACTGACACGATATTCCTCTTAATATGGATGTATTCATGCCTTTTAATGGTTTCAATGATACCACTTCGTGTCGCCTCCGTGCCAAGACCTTCGACTTGTTTCAGAATTTCGCTTTCTTCTGCATCTTCCGCAAATTTCCCGCAGGTTTTCATCATTGCGATCAATTGCCCTTCCGTGTAGGGTTTGGGCGGCTGCGTCATGCCTTCTTTCACAGCTACTTTAGCCGCAACCGTTTCCTGTTCCCGAAGTTCGGGCAACGATGGTTCCGATTTGCTTTCTTTTGCGGGTGCGAATAATTCCTTCCAGCCTTTTTCAATTTCTGTTTTCCCGGTTGTGAAGAAATGCAACCCTTTCACGTCAGTGGTGACCTTTGTTTCGGCATAGCGATAATCCTTGTGGAACATCGCAAGGGTTGTGCGCAGCACTTCTTCGTATAAGTTTCGCGCATCCGGGGCGAGGCCGTTGAGCTTTCGTTCGGTCGGAATGCTTTTCGTCGGAATGATGGCATAATGTTCCTGCACTTTCGCATTGTCGACAAAGCGTTTTTTGGGTGTTCGTGAAGCGATCGGAAATTCTTCACCAATCAGTTTCTGGTAGGACTCCACCTGGCCCGCCAAATAGCTGAACTCGGCATTTGTAATGTGCTGGGCATCGGTCCTCGGATAACTCACCAGTTTCTTTTCATATAATGTCTGCATAACGGAAAGCACTTTTGCAGGACTGTATTTCCATTTCCGGTTCGCAGCCGCCTGCAGCGTGGACAGCGAATGCAGCTGCGGAGCGGGCTGGCGTTTTTCAGCCGTTTTGACCTGTAACACCGTTCCCTGCTCCTTTGAGCCGACCGCATGCTTTTCGAGCAACGCTTCGGCTTCTTGCCGCTGTTTTGCCTTTATCTTCGCTTTCCCTTTGTATTTCCCTCGTTCCGCCTGAAAATCGCCTTCGATTTCATAAAAGGCTTCCGGCACAAATGCTTCGATTTCCTTTTCCCGCTGGTAAATCAAATAGACTGTCGGCGTCTGCACCCTGCCGATTGCAAACACCTCGCGTATCCCTTTTTCCTGCAGCAGCAGGGAATACAGGCGCGAGCCGTTCATGCCGACCAGCCAGTCGCTGATCTGCCTGGCTCTCGCTTCCTGATACAGCAGCAAATCATGTTTATTGTCGCGCAGCTCCTGGAAGCCTTTTCGCACTTCATCCGCTTCCAGCGAATTGATCCAGAGCCGTTTGATCGTCTTGCCTTTTATGCCGGTATGGTTATAGATGCTGTAAAAAATATTCGAGCCTTCCCTATCCACGTCACAGGCATTGATGACAGTATCCGTCTGGCTGATTAATTTTTTGATGATATTGAATTGCTTGTATTTACCCCGCGCCACTTGAAATTGGTAGTTAACCGGCAAGATGGGAAGCGCCGCGAGCGACCATTTGCCCCATTTCGGATCATACGCTTTCGGTTCCTTCAATTCCACCAGATGGCCGATTCCCCAGGTGATGTAGGCGCCTTGCGGAAAAATGGCATCCGGCATGATTTCCAAAAAACCTTCCCTTTTCGCAGTCTTGAACGCTTCTGCATAAGCTTTGGCCTGGCTCGGCTTTTCAGCCACTATCACTGGTTTCATCTCTTTCTCCCTTTCGTGCGTTGTCTTTTCCTCCATTGTACCCTGCCGGTCAATAAACGAAAGCAATCGGGCATCGGCTCGTTGTGGATATCCTGCTCAGGAGCTGTATAATAATGTGAAAAGAGGAGGCTTTCCCATGTCCGAAAAATCCGCATTGATCGCAGGCGCCACCGGCTTGACCGGCAAAGAACTGGTGAAAGTCCTGTTGGACCACCCTGCATATGATAAAATCCGCATTCTTGTCCGCCGTCCTCTGGACATCGAACATCCGAAACTTGAACAGGTAAGAGTCGATTTTAACAGATTGGATGATTATAAGGAGTTTTTTGAAGTCGATGAGGTTTTCTGCTGCCTGGGAACGACCATCAAAAAAGCCGGATCCCAAAAAGCTTTCCGGCGGGTGGATTACGAATTTCCAGCAGCGCTTGGTGTTCTTGCAAAATCTGCCGGCGTACAAAAGTTCCTCGTCATTTCAGCGATGGGCGCCGACTCCCGTTCAAATATTTTCTATAACCGTGTGAAGGGGCAGATGGAAGACCGCCTGAAAAAACTGGATATTCCGGCCCTTCACATTTTCCGGCCTTCCCTGCTGCTCGGCGACCGCCAGGAATTCCGTGCCGGTGAAAAAGCAGCGAGCCTTCTGGCAACGATTTTCAGCCCGCTGCTGCGCGGAAGCATGCAAAAGTACAAGCCGATCCAGGCCGAACAAGTTGCGCGGGCAATGTGTGTGGCTGCTCAAAGCGAAAGCGTAGGGGTCGCAGTCTATCTTTCCGACGAGATTGCAGAAATGGGCTTGTCCGCAACTCTGTAACATATCTTTCCATTAAAAAAAGCGGTGCCGATTGGCGCCGCTTTTCTCTGTATTCAAATTCTAAGCATAAATCTATTCGGTCCGCCGTGTCGTTTGGAATGCCAGCGTATCCCAGAACGAGATGTCCGCTTCTTCGATGGAACCATCTGCTATTGCCCGCACAGCAGCATCAAGCGTCGTTACCGTCTGCTTGATCAGATACCCGTTGCTCTTTTGTCCGAGGACGTATGGCTCGTATTCATGGTCAGACATTCCACGCATCTCAAACAGTAATGTTGAAATGCCGTATTCTACAGCAATTCCGTTGCGGCTGATTGTTTCCGCATTTCCTCCATTATACTTTCCGAGGTGGCCCCAACCTGTGGAATCCACTGCGTCAAAGACAACTGCCCCAAGCTGTTTGGATTTCAGCAGAACATCCTCATCGACATTTGGGGTCGTCGGATAAAGGATTGAACCGGATACCAGTTCACCATCCCGCTCACTTTGTGTTCCCTGGTGATGCAAGTCGATCATATAATCGATATCGTATTTCTGCATGACATTGAAGTGAAGCGCCTGAGTTTCAGGCTGGATTTTGGTGATATGATCGCGGTTAAGATCCACCTCATTGGCATTATAACGCGTCAGATTGCGGTCGCCGCTCGCCACATAATCCTCGAGCGAAAAGTTTACATCCCCCATTGCGCCATCCGCGTTCAACATCGGCACAATCAGAACGTTCACGCCGTCAGCAACACCTTTCATCTTGCCTGTTCCCATATGCTTGATGAATTCGAGGGCACCCTCTGTCGTCAGCTGCTCATTGCCGTGCTGCTGCGTCAAAAACAGGATTGTCGGATTTTCCGGATTCGTCATGTATTTAACTAAAAAGAGGTCCCGGCCTTTCACACTTTGGCCAATGACTTCCAATTCCATATTCGCTTGTTTCGCTTCCTGTTTTGCAAGGAAATCTGCCATTTCGTCATAAGTGGTCAAAATCGAAGTATTAATCGTTTCGTTGCCGCCGTAACCAGGACCTTCACCCACCGCAAGAGCTGTCGGCAAAGCCAGTGGTGAAGCACTGAAAACCAAAGCGCCTGCAACAGAAAGACTCAACATGCTTTTCTTTAATCCCATCTTTTTCATAAAATGATCGGCTCCTTTTTGTGTTTGATATTTTTCCATATTCCCAGCAACATTACCTTTTTCTTGCTTTTGAGTTCCCCCTTCCCCCTAAAGCGTTTCGCTACCCTAAATAGATTCACTAAGTCTTTTGGGAATTCCTTTCTTATTTTTAAAATGAGGTAAATTGTTCCATCAATTAAAATTAATGTAATAAATATTACCTATCATAATCTAAGTCCATTTTCCTTCCCTTCCACCAGCAAAGTCCATAACCGATCGTCACATGCAGATTTTTCCCCAGATAAAAGGAGCCACCAGCTTCGTTATCAGCTGATGGCTCCCATTCTTTATTGTGCCGCAGAAATGTCCGTTTCCAGTTCAACTTCCACGTTGCCCTTGATGGCGCGTGTGATCATGCAGGAGCTTTCCGCTTTCTCCGCAAGCTTTTGTGCCCGCGAAAAATCCTTTTCGGAAGCCCCTTTCTTCAACACCAGCTTCGGCCGGTGAATGATTTTTTTATAAGTGATGACACCGTTCGTGATATCCACGAGCCCTTCCGATTCCATCGTTAGCGCTTCTTTCCCGATATCGGCGCGTTCCAGCATCGCTGCGAGGGTGATGATATAGCACGTTGCCGCTGCGCCCAGCAGCATTTCATCCGGATTTGTCCCAGTACCAGGACCATCCATTTCCGGCGGGATGGATATCTCTGTCTTGAGATTGCCGGTTTCGATGGTGCCGACATCATTTCGCAGGCCTGGCCAGTCGGCTTTTAAATGAAAACTGTGTATTGCCATAATATCTCCTCCAGTAAATAAAATCATTCATTAATTTTGGCATTTATTGCCTGAATGTGCAACGATTCCAGTGCTTCCCATTGTAGACATATGCGCTCAACCTGTATAAGATTTGGATTAGATGCGCAATAATTTAGAAAATGAGGGAGTCTATTATGGAATTTTCAAATCGTTTACAGCAATTGCCGGAGCAGTTCTTTTCTTCGTTGGCAGCACAAACCGCAAGAGCCCTGGCTGAAGGGCGTGATGTCATCAACCTCGGACAGGGGAACCCGGACCAGCCGACCGCCCCCCATATCGTCAAAGCCATGCAGGAAGCCGTAGCTGACCCGAAAAACCATAAGTATTCGCCGTTTCGCGGAATCCCGGAAATGCGGCAGGCCGCAGTCGACTTCTACCAACGTGAATATGGCGTTGAGATTGATCCCGACCTTGAAGTCGCCTTGCTTGCAGGTACAAAAGTCGGTCTTGTTGAATTGCCGCTGGCCTTTTTGAATCCTGGTCAATCGTTGCTGCTGCCGGATCCGGGCTATCCGGATTACATGTCCGGGGCTCCGCTGGCCGGAATCGATATGGATTTGATGGAATTAAAGGCGGACAACAACTATCTTCCGGATTACAGCAAATTGGAGCAAAGTGTCCGGGATCGGGCTGGGATGATGTATTTGAATTACCCCAACAACCCCACCGGTGCGGTCGCCACCAAAGAGTTCTTTGATGAAACTGTCGAGTTTGCAAGAGCGAACAACTTAGCGGTGGTCCACGATTTCGCATATGGCGCCATCGGCTATGATGGCGTAAAACCGCCAAGCTTCCTTCAATCGGAAGGGGCCAAAGATATCGGAATCGAAATGTACACCCTATCCAAGACCTATAACATGGCCGGCTGGAGAATCGGCTTTGCAGTTGGCAATTCCAAAATGATTGAAGCGCTGAACCTCATCCAGGATCATTTATTCGCCGGTCTTTCCCCTGCTTTGCAGCTTGCGGCCGCTGAAGCCCTCTCAGGTGATCAGTCATGCGTTGCGGATCTCGTTGAAACCTACGAAAAACGGCGCCAGGTGCTGATCGATGAATGCGCCAGAATCGGTTGGAACATCAAAGCGCCAAAAGGTTCCTTTTTTGCCTGGCTGCCTGTGCCGGAAGGATTCACAAGTATGGAATTCGTCAATCATCTGCTGAAGCACACAGACATTTCTGTGGCTGCGGGCAGCGGCTTTGGCGAAAGTGGAGAAGGCTTTGTCCGTGTCGGGCTGCTGGTTGACGAGGAGCGCATTATTGAAGCCATCCGCAGAATTGAAAAACTGGATCTGTTTTAATTCAAAATAAGATGTGCCATTCAAATATTGTTCTTTGCGTTATAATGCAATGCTTATAAATTAAAAAACCAGCAATCCTGCTACTGCAAGGTTGCTGGTTTTTTAATTGTATGATCACCGATACTAACCTATTGAAGTATCAATTGTGCCTTAGCTTTTTTAGGCATTAACCATTCAAGAAGAAACTTTTAACGAAGCTCGTCATTTCGCTATACCGAACGCTGTATACTTTTATTTTTCGATCAAATCTGTATAAATGACGAGCCGTTCTTCGTAATCGCCTGTACTTTCATCAAAAACACCTGTACACGTTATTAAATTTAACTGCGATGCTGAACTATGGCCGAAAATCTCTTGGATTGGGGCGTCTTCAGGCGGATAGGATTTCTTGGCACGTACTACAAATAGAAGCTCCGTTCCGTCTGTTCCAGTAATATGAATTTCATCACCAGGTTCTAATTTGTTCAGGTCATAAAAAATTCCCGGCTGGGAAAGACCGTCTACATGCCCCGCCAAAACGGCATTACCACTTTCGCCAGGTTTTGTTCCCGGCTCATACCAGCCCACTTCATAAATGCTTTCAGGCGCTTCCATGTTACCATCTGCCGTTTGTCCAACCGGAATCACTTTTGCCCGTGCATCGATTGCCGGTATTTCAATCAAAGCAGGCGTCACGCCAAACGGTTTTTCTTCTGTAATTCTTTCCTCTGTAGGGGGAGACGAACTGATGGAAGAAACTTTTTTCATAATCTCTTCTTCAAGTGTATCATCCTGCTGAACAACTTCTTGGGAGAACCGTTGTGTTATCTGCTGAAATTCTTGGCTGCTTACCAGTTGCGAAGAATCGGTCGCCTGAATCGGGCTTCCGCTGAAGGTTGTAAAAAGAAATAGGATATATATGAGGGAAGTTTTTTTAATAAATGAGTTCATTGTTGCAATCGCTCCTTTATAAAAAAATAAAGAGGAGAAAAATCCCCCCTTTTATTTTGTCTTTATTCTTGCAACTCTTTTCTTCTAGTGAATACTAAAGCTCCTGCCAGTGCCAATAATGGGAATGTATACAGCATCCAATTCATTGATCCTGAATCAGCCGTACCGCCCATGCCTGTTTCCGGCATTCCTGGTGCTGCAGCGAACTGTTCAGGATTTTGTTGCACGATTGCACCGGAAAGTGCTGTGCCAATCGTAAACATCAACGCATGTCCTTCTGTAAATTTGTTGTAAACTGCTGCATAGTCGCCTGCTGCATAGCTGTTCGTGATATCAATTGTGCTTTGTTCGTGCTGCTGAAGAACACTGATTGCTGTTTCTTTTGGAAGTGCCCCGCCTGTTGCTTCACTAAGCAACGTTCCAAGATCAACTGCGAAAGTATTCAACAATTCATCCGTAATTTCATTCACTTTTTCTGTGTCACCGTTGGCAATAGCTTCACCAAGTGCTTCACTGTCTTCATATTGTGTATTGAAGATTTCGCCAAATGCATCGGCAGCTTCCTGTCCGTAAAGTGATTTAACAGCCGCTGTCATTTTTTCAGCGTTCTCTTCCTGCTTCTCGCCCACCGCTTCAAACGCTTCTCCGCCTTCGCCTTTGGCTGCATCATATGCTTCTATCGAAGTAGCTGTCTGATAATAGAAGTGTTCTCCAAGCAATTGGCTGAAAGTGGCTCTTAGATCAGAAGCTGGAGTAACAGCTTTCGTATTATTAAACTTCTCAGGCATTTGTGTCACAATTGCACTTGATAATGCTGTGCCAACTGTGAACATCCGCTCATAGCCTTCGCTAAACTCAGCATATGCTTCATCGAAGTTTCCGGCAACTGAATGGTCAAGGAATTGCATAACATCTTTTTCGTGTTCCTGTAGAACGGAAATCGCTGTATCTTTAGGTAAGTTTCCGCCCGTTGCCTGGCTCAATAGAGTACCAAGATCCGTCGGGAATACCGTCAGCAAGTCTTTTTTGACTTGATCGATTTCTTCCTGGTTACCATTTGCAATTGCAGTACCGTATCCGGCGCTGTCTTCATATTGCGTATCGAAAATTTTATCGAATGCATCGGCAGCTTCTTGGCCGTATACGGATTTGATAGCTGCAGTAAGTTGTTCACCATTCACCTCTAGTTGCTCTTGTGCTTGCTCAAGTCCATCACCGGTTGGTCCGCCTTCTTCAGCTTTATGATAAGCTTCCAACGCAACTTCTGTCTGATAAATGAAGTGAGTTGATAAAAGCTGGCTTAGATCCGCTCTTAACTGTGCAGCTGGTGTTTCAACGGTTGGTGCTGCCATCTTTTCTGGGACATCAGCACTTTTATCGCCTGATGCACTTACTGCTCCAGCTCCTGTTGCTAATAGTGCCGCGCTCAATGGGACTGTAATTATTGTTCTTTTTGCATTTTTCCAATTCATGTTAAAATTCCTCCTAGTTTTTATTTCTTTGACGCTTTTAATCATCGTTCTACTACTAAACGCATCAAAGGTAAATCTAGATCACATTTTCGCCATATTTTTTAAAATAGTTTAAAATAACCAGTAAAAATAAATTTAATTCCAGATATTTTTAAACTTACATGACGTTTTATTGACTTATGTTACATTCATTACATTCCCTGGAGCTTTATTACTAAACATATTTTGATGTATTTAGTTTAATAGCACTTATTCCTACTCCGAAGAATTAATACTTTTTAGATGCTGAAATCTCCTAGTCTCAAGGACTTCAAAAAAATCCCCCCTAAAATAGTATTGATTACTGATTACCTACAACTCCCAAAAATCTTTTAGCTTTTCCTCAGTTTACAATGAATGGAATTGTTTTCTGCATACAAAAAAGCGCTGCAACATACAGCGCTTTTTTATAATTCATTTGTAATTCAGCATTCCAATGCATTTGAAAGGGCAGATTTCCATTTCAGGAAACGACACCTTTTTTGACACCGTGATAAGCTTCTTCCAATAGAAACGATGCTATCCGTTCGATGTCCGGACTGAACACGCGGTCTTCGTCAATCGGCCCTGCAACTTTGCGGATGGCCCCGAGGCGCTCCGCCGTTCTGGGCGACATCCTGTCCGCTCCACGGTATTCGACTGCCTGAGCGGCACAGAACGCTTCGATTGCCAATACGCGGCGGGCGTTATCCGTTATGTCGCGTGCGTGGCGCGAGCCGATGGTGCCCATGCTGACGTGGTCTTCCTGATTAGCGGAAGACGGAATCGAATCGACTGATGCCGGATGCGCCAGGGTTTTGTTTTCTGACACCAGGCTCGCTGCCGCATATTGCAGAATCATCGCACCTGACTGCAGACCGGGTTCAGGGCTGAGGAAGGCGGGCAACCCTTCGTTCAACGCCGGATTGACGAGCCGTTCAATGCGGCGCTCTGAGATGTTCGCGAGTTCGGCCACTGCGACTTTCAGGAAATCCATTGCAAACGCGACCGGCTGGCCGTGGAAATTGCCGCCGGAAATAACCACATCGCCATTTTCAAAAATCAGCGGATTATCGGTCGCCGCATTCATTTCGATTTCCAGTTTTTCTTTTACATATGCCAGCGTCTGCCAGCTGGCTCCATGGACTTGCGGAATGCAGCGCAGCGAATAGGCGTCCTGAACGCGTTTTTCGCCCTGCACCGTCGAGAGCCGGCTGTCTTCCAGCCACCAGCGCATGCGGTCTGCTACTGCTATCTGCTCTTTATAGCCACGCGCTTCGTGGACTGCCGGATGGAAGGCATCCATGACGCCGAACAGGGATTCAAACGTCATTGCCGCAATCCATTCGCTTTGCAGCGCCAGTGTTTCCGCTTCAATATACGTGACCGCGCCTTGTGCCGTCATCGTCTGTGTGCCGTTGATCAGCGCCAATCCTTCTTTCGCCTGCAATTCTACAGGAGACAGGCCTTTTTGCTGCCAAACAGAGGAAGCATCTGCCGGTTCTCCGTCCTTCCAGTATTCGCCTTCTCCGATCAGCACCAGTGCCAGGTGGGAAAGCGGCGCCAGATCTCCGGAAGCTCCAAGCGACCCCTGCTGTGGAATGACGGGGTGGATCCTTTCATTGACCATCATCGCCAGCCGTTCCGCGACAATCGGGCGAATTCCGGAAAAGCCTTTCAATAGCGCGTTCAAGCGCAGCACGACCATTGCCCGGGAAACCGATTCCGAGAATGGTTTTCCGATACCACAGGCATGTGAGCGGATCAAGTGAAGCTGCAGCGGGTTCACATCCTCTTCTGCTATGCTGACGTCACTGAATTTGCCGAATCCCGTATTGATGCCGTAAACCGTCTTCTTTTCCGCTACAATGCGCTCGACCGCTGCCCTGCTGTTGCGGACACGGTCCATTGCGACGGCATCCAATTCGATGGTCTCGTTTTCAAACAATATTCTACGCAATTGTTCGATCGTCAAATCGTTCCCCGTTAATGTAATCATTTTAAATCCCGTCCCTTCGAAAAAAGATGCGACAGCAGCCGCCATCGCATCTTGAGTTACCCTCAGTATAGGTTTCAGCAATAGAAACCTCAAGGATTATTTACCATATTTTAACAAGATACAGTGGTAACGCATCACCGTGTTAAAGGATTGGATGAGATCGTAATTTGACTATCTTCTCATCGCAACCCCGGTCATAAACTGCAGCCACGCATACACCCCTGTTTTGACTGTGGCTGCCACATGATTATCTTTTTGAGGATCCAGGCAGACAAAATCGATATGCCTCACTTTCTCCGTTTTGCCGATTTCGATTAAAGCCTCGAACAGTTCTTCTGACTTCATGCCGCCCGGCGTCGAAGCCGGAACACCCGGAGCCACACTGATGTCGAGCACATCCATGTCGATCGTAGCGTAGATGCGGTCCACGTGTTCCAGGGCTTTTACCGCTTTGCGGATTGTTTCAGTCAGCCCGGCTTTTCGCGCTTCCCGCATCGTCACCATTTGGATGCCTTTTTCATCTGCGTATTCAACCAGCTCTTTCGTATTGAAATAGCCGTGCAGCCCGATGTTGACGACGTCTTTCCCTCGTACCGTCTCCCCGTCTATCAATTGGCGGATCGGCGTACCGTTTGCCGGACCCAATTCTTTGGGATCACGCACATCCAGATGGGTATCGAGCTGCAGAATGCCGATCCGTTCACCGGAAAAGGCTTTCTTCACGCCTCTGACAGCGCAAGCCGTCGTCGAATGGTCGCCGCCGATCATGCAGGTCAATTTGCTGTCCGCCAAACCTTCCACCGATTCTTCGATGCGCCGGTGCGATTCTTTGATGTTCGTCGTGTGCATGGCGACATCTCCCGCGTCACGCACTGAAATTTTCGTCAGGTCGATCCGTTCGTCCAGGTTGTAAGCAGCAAAGCCTTTCCACATCTTGCGGAATGCCTCGGGATAATCCGAAGCCGCCGATGCGGAAATCGAGGAACGGGAAAGTGGTGCGCCAAAAAGAATGACGTCGGCCTCTCCCTCCTGTTTGACCCAGTGATGCACATGCGTAACCCGGTCCGCCGGCTGCCAGCTCCATTCCGGTTTCACTAAATAACTCATCCAACCACCTTCTCGCCATTTTTCCAAACCGATTGCACATGATTAACGCCGAATAAATACTGCAGCTCCTGATACGATTTCACTTTCCATAAAACAATATCCGCCTGTTTGCCGACTTCAATCGATCCGGCACGGTCTTCGCGTTTGATTGCACAAGCTGCGTTGTAGGTGGCTGCCACCAAAGCTTCCGCCGGCGTCAGGCGCATCGAGATGCAGGCCAGGTTCATGACCAGCGGCATTGATACGGTCGGCGATGAGCCCGGATTGCAGTCCGTCGAAATCGCGACTGCCACACCTGAATCGATCATTTTCCGGCCCTGTGCCGCTTCTTCCCGGAGATAAAGGGCTGTTGCAGGCAACAGGCAGGCGATGACGCCCGCCTCTGCCATCGCTTTGATGCCTTCATCGGAAGCTTTCAATAGATGTTCTGCAGAAATGGCACCGACTTTCGCAGCCAGTTCCGCTCCGCCGTAGGAAACAATTTCATCCGCGTGGATTTTCGGTGTCAGGCCGTATTTCTTGCCCGCTTCCAGGATGCGTTCGGACTGTTCCGGTGTGTAGACGTTCTTTTCGCAGAACACGTCATTGAACTCGGCCAGGTCCGCCACTTCCGGCAGCATCGTGTCGATCAGGTAATCAACGAAATCCTCTTCTTTCCCTTTGTATTCGGCCGGCACTGCATGCGCACCCATGAACGTCGGTACCAGGTCGATTGGATGCTCCGCGTTCAATCGTTTCATGACTTTCAATTGTTTCAGCTCGGTCTCCAGGTTCATGCCGTAGCCGCTCTTTCCTTCCACCGTCGTGACGCCGTGTTCGAGGAACGAGTTCAGCCGTTTCGTTGTCCCTTCCACCAATTCCTCTTCTGTCGCTTCGCGGGTCATGCGCATTGTCGCGTGGATGCCGCCCCCCGCATTCATGATGTCCATATAAGAAGTGCCCTGCAGCCGTTTTTCGAATTCGCCTTCACGGCTGCCTCCATACGCGACATGCGTATGCGGGTCGACAAGGCCGGGCGTCACCAGTTGGCCTTGAGCCTCGATGATATCCGCTTCTGCCGATCGGTCCGCGTATTTCTGTTCCAGTTCATCTGTAGTGCCGACCGCCGCAATTTTTCCGTCTTCCAGCCAGACACTGCCGTCTTCGATTAATCCGAGTTCACTCATCGCCTTTTTTGATCTTGGCCCCTGCTGCCCTTTGATGGTCGCAAGCAATGCGTGTTTAATCCAAACTGTTTTAGCCATTTTTCTCGTTTCCACCTTTCATCATCGGGATGTTGACGCCTTTTTCATGCGCTGTTTTCTCGGCAATTTCATAGCCCGCATCAACGTGTCGCGCCACGCCCATTCCCGGATCTGTCGTCAATACCCGCTCCAAACGGGCTTCAGCATCTTTTGTGCCATCCGCAACTATGACCATACCGGAGTGTATGGAGTACCCCATACCGACCCCGCCGCCGTGGTGAAGCGATACCCAAGTTGCACCACCAACTGCGTTGACCATTGCGTTTAGGATCGGCCAGTCAGCGACAACGTCCGAACCGTCTTTCATCGATTCCGTTTCGCGGTTCGGCGATGCCACGGAACCCGAATCCAGGTGATCGCGTCCGATAACGATCGGAGCGCTCAACTCGCCGCTTGCCACCATATCGTTGATGATCTTTCCGAAACGCGCACGCTCTCCGTAGCCGAGCCAGCAAATGCGGGCGGGCAACCCCTGGAACTGGATCCTTTCCTGCGCCATCCTGATCCAGTTGCAAAGATGCGTATTGTAACTGAACTCGCGGAGGATCACTTCATCCGTCTTGCGGATATCTTCCGGATCGCCGGACAATGCCACCCAGCGGAACGGCCCCTTGCCTTCGCAGAACTGCGGGCGGATATACGCCGGCACGAATCCTGGGAAGTCGAAGGCATTTTCAACGCCTTCATCTTTGGCGACCTGGCGGATGTTATTGCCGTAATCGAAGGTGATGGCGCCTTTATCTTTCATGTCCAACATTGCCCGCACATGCTGCGCCATTGATGCTTTTGAAAGCTTCACATACCCAGCGGGATCGGACTCCCGGAGTGCAGCTGCATCTACCAGCGACATTTCCGACGGGATATAGCCGTTCAACGGATCGTGCGCTGAAGTCTGGTCAGTCAGGACATCCGGCGTAAAGCCTTTTCGAATCATTTCGGGCAGCACATCCGATGCGTTGCCCAGCAATCCGATGGACAAGGCACGTCCTGCTCTTTTCGCCTCTTCGGCCAAGCGGATCGCTCCATCCATGGAATCGGTTTTTACATCCGTGTAACGCGTGGCGATGCGGCGGTCGATTCTCGACTCATCCACTTCGATGGCGATGCAGACGCCCCCCGCCATTGTTACGGCAAGCGGCTGGGCACCGCCCATCCCGCCGAGTCCTGCCGTCAGCGTAATCGTCCCTTTCAGCGATTCGCCGAAATGCTGCTTGGCCAGTTCCGTGAAAGTTTCATACGTTCCCTGGACAATTCCTTGTGAGCCGATGTAAATCCAGCTGCCGGCAGTCATCTGGCCGTACATCATCAAGCCTTTCTTATCGAGTTCATGGAACGTCTCCCAATTGGCGTAAGCCGGGACAATATTTGAATTGGCAATCAATACGCGCGGCGCATTTTCGTGCGTCTTGAAAATGGCGACCGGCTTTCCCGATTGCACCATCAGCGTTTCATCGTTTTCAAGCTCCTTCAGCGAGCGGACGATGGCGTCAAAACTTCCCCAATTTCTTGCCGCTTTGCCAATGCCGCCGTAGACAACCAGATCATCCGGCCGCTCTGCCACATCGGGATTCAGGTTATTCATCAGCATGCGCAGGGCCGCTTCCTGCTGCCAGCCTTTCGTATTGAGCTTTGTACCTGTATATTGGATCACTTTTTGTTCTGAAACCGTTTTCATATCGTGTTCCTCCTTTGTGTATATGTTTATTTTATATGAATAATTCTGATAATTACTTATAAATCGTTGCAATACTATCGATATATTTCGAATATTTTCAGTTTCTTTTAATTTATATAGATTCATTTCATTGTTTTTTAACTTTGAATCGAATTTTGGTAAAAAGAAAAACGGCCTGGATGTTCGGGCCGTTTTCTTTCTATAAATGCATTCTGCCTTGCCGGTATTGGGAAGGCGTCAATTTTTCGTATTTTTTGTACACGGCGCTGAAATAAGAAGCGGTGCCAAAACCGCTGAGCCGCGCCACCTCATCCAGCGGAATCTCCGTTTCTTTCATCAGCCGGTTCGCTTCACGAATGCGGATGTGTATCAGCAGCTCGCTGAATTTCCGGCCGTTCTGCTTTTGGAACCGGCGGCTCAAAGTGCTTTTATTCATCCGCAGCTGTTCGGCACATGCGGCAAGGTTCCAGTCCGGATTCCAATAATTCGCTTCCATCAGCTCCCGGATTTCCTCTGAAGCGGCAGATTCGCCGTTTGCGGGATTTTTAGCGGCCGCTGATACGACGTTCACGATAAAGTTGAGCGTTGACTGGACGATTCGGTAGACGACCGGATCTTTGACGATAATTTCAAATACTTCATGATAGCTCTGTTCCCATTGCTCATCCTGGAGATGGGCTGATTTCATGTAGCGGCGCGCCTGGGCCAAGACACTTGTCAGCCGTACGCGAATCATTTCAGGATCGGGATACGGCCGTGAATAGGAAAGAAATTCATTTTGCATCCAGGCTTGAATGGCATCGGTATCTTTCTTTTCGAGCATTTCAATCCATTGCCGCTGTTCCACCGGCGTCAGGAATGGATCGAGGGGTTGCCAGGCGATGGGCTCCCTTTCAATCACTGAAATATCGTAGCCTTCGTAAAAAATCAGCGAAGTCATGTCCCGGGTATCCTGATAATATTCTTTCAGCCTGTCCCGGCGGTGGGCATTGACGAAAATCGACAGATCTTCTTTGGCCTCCCGCTTCCATGTCTCATGGAACATCCGGCTTTCTTCAATGCAGGACTGCTCATCTTCCGTTAGGAAAGCCGCCAGCACAAAGTCGGAAAACGCGAATACTTCCACCCCTTTATGGAATGGATACTTTTTCAGCCCTTCGCTCAGTAACGGATAGCCCTCTTTATCGGGCAATACAAAAGCTGCCAGCGTGAGGGGCGGCGTCACAACTTCCGCGTTGAAGAAGTCTTCATACCTCAGGAGGGTCCGGCTGACATTTTCTTCTCCCGCTTTTTCATTGCGCAGCTGGAAGCGGATCTGCTGAAGCTGTTTTACAAGCAGCAGGGGATCGAAAGGGCGGAACAGCAAATCCGCCGCTTTGCCTTTCAAAGCCCGGTAGGCCGTCAGAAATGTCCGGTCGGAAGACAGGCCGATCCAGGGAATATTGCGCTGCGTGAATTCCCGTTCAAGCTCTTCGTTCCACAGTTCCATATCGACCACCAGGCAGTCCGCTGCTGCTTCTTTGCTGAAAGACACTTCCACCCCGTTCATATGCGCTTCCGCCACCCATTTCAACCCCTGGGCTTCCAGATCATTTTGCGAGATTACCACGACTTTCACAAAATCCCCCTCTTTCTTCTGCCACTATTCCACCGGGCCAAACTGTTTGGCCGGGGACAGCCTGAACATCACTTCGCCGATGACATCCTCTTTCTTTATAAAACCGATCATGCGGGAATCGACACTGTTCAGCCGATTGTCTCCCAATACGAAATAATATCCGGCAGGCACCGTGATAGCCGGAAAATCTTCTGCCATTTGGCCATAGTCCCCTTGGCTGGCCAGAAGCCTGTTGTTCTTCAGATAAGGCTCTTCTGCCGCAACTCCGTTGATCTGCAGAGTCCCCTCGGCAATTTCGACCGTGTCACCCGCAATCCCGATGACACGTTTCAGGTAATTTTTTTCATCAGCCACTTTGAAGACGATCATATCAAATGGTTCGATTTCACTGATTTTCATCAGGATGATCCGATCATTCTCTTCAAAAGTCGGCATCATTGATTTGCCATGGACCTCCACCGGCTCATAGATGAATTGCCGGGCCACCAATAAAACAAGCGCCACTATAAGGATCACTTTCATCCAGGAAATCAATGTGTGTGCAGGCTCTTCCAGCAAATAAACGCACCTCTCAGATCCGCTCTCTATTTTCTTTCATCATACTATACCCCCGGACACTGCGCATCCCGGGTTTTGCTATTCAAACTGCCACTTGCTACAATTATGTAAATAATGAAAAAAAGGAGTGAATTTCCATGCATAGACTATCCACCAGTGATGTTATCTATTCATTCTCAAGAGTGAATCCCCCGGTCCTGCATGTACAATCCGGCGATACTGTCGCCATCGAGACCTTCGACTGTTTTACTGATCAGATCCAGTCTGCGGACCAGGAAGTTTCGGCAATCGACTGGAACCGGATCAATCCTGCGACCGGCCCCGTATACGTCGAAGGCGCGGTGGCCGGAGATTTGCTCAAAGTGACGATCGATGAGCTGGAAATCGGAACTCAAGGCGTCATGGTGACCGGCCCCGAGCTTGGTGTAATGGGCCACCGCCTGGAGAAGATGGAATCCAAAATCATTCCAATCGAAAACGGCAAAGCCATCTTCAACGAAAAAGTGCATTTGCCGCTGAATCCGATGATCGGTGTCATCGGGGTTGCCCCGGAAGGCGAACCGGTTTCGTGCGGCACACCAGGTGCCCACGGCGGGAACATGGATACGAAGCACATCACGCAAGGCGCCACTTTATACTTTCCGGTCTTCGCGGAAGGCGCCCTGTTCGCACTTGGTGATTTTCATGCAGCTATGGGCGACGGCGAAGTCAGTGTCTCCGGCATAGAAGTGCCTGGCCGCGCAACCGTAACTCTCGAAGTCATTAAAGGTTTCCATTCGAAATATCCGCTATTGGCCAACAGCGATGGAATTTCGCTTCTTGTTTCGGCCATGACACTTGATGAAGCCGTCAAAATTGCCACGGAAGAAATGATTGATCTCTTATTGCCGTATACGGATTTGAGCGTCAGCGAAATGACGATGCTCATGAGTGCCGCCGGCGAAGCGCAGATCAGCCAGGTGGTCGATCCATTGGTTACCGCCCGCTCCTTTGTGCCTCAGCATGTGCTGGATGCGCTGGATATCAAATTATTCAGCCGAAAATGATGATATTTTGAAGGTTAACCGGCGTCAGAATCGTCGGACTTTTGAGTGAAGGCGCAATGTATGGTACACTCAAGAAAAAATGTAGGTGATTGGAATGGTAGGAAGAAATGATCCATGCCCATGCGGCAGCGGTAAGAAATACAAAAAATGTCACGGAAGAGAACAGTCAGTTTCGATAAATGACCTGGTGAACGATGAATTGTTCAAAGTGCGCCAATTGTTCTTCTCCGAAAATCCGAATCAGGAACAGCTTGCGGATTTCCGTGAATTGCAGCAGGAATGGCAACCCCGCCTGATGAAAACAATGGCAGAAAATGATGCACAGGCATTTGTCATTGAAAATTTTCTGTTCATGAAAAAGCCTGAACTTTGGCGGGAGCATCTGGACAAGCAGATTGATCTGTCCCAGCGCCCCACCACTCAGGAAGTGCTGAAGGACTGGAACGATGTGAAAGTTTTCGTCGGCCAATATGTAAAAGGAGACGAAAGTTCCGCTCAGTTTAAAGACGCCTTTACCGGCGACACTTATACAATGGCTGACCAGCCTCCGACGGATATGGAAGATGGCCAGGGACTGCTTGCAATTCTTCTTCCCGATACACGCGTTGGAGAAGAAGGCGCATTATTCCTTAACGGCTATCTGACCATTGTTGGCGAATTCACTCCATTCTTTGAACAGTTAAAAGCTGATATGGCAAAAGAAAATGCGACTGACGGCGAACAATATGTACGTGATAACTATTTAACGGTGGTTGAAAGCATCGTCAAATATTCCACAGGAACTGTTGACGAAAGCATCGACCTTTCGCCGGAACATCAATCCGTCATGGACGAATTGAAAAAGCATGTGCAGGAAGCTGACTTTGACGCCGAAACGGTTGATAACGTGACCAGCATCATGAACAGCTACCTCATAAGCCAGAAGCCAAGCGTTCAAAAACCGGAAGCTATAGTAGCCGGTTATTGGAGATTCCTGCAGGATCATGAATTGATCAAGGGACCAATGCTTGCACCAAAACAATTAAGCGAAAAATTCGATGTCTCTTCAAGCACCATATTGAAGCGCTCGAAGGAATTCGGTTCGTATTTCGAAGAACTTCTTTCAAAAAGTAAATAATTAAGCAAAAAGAGCAGCCTCGGCTGCTCTTTTTTTTTACTTCCTTCTCCTGAACGTGACCAGGATATATGCCAGGATTCCTGTGACGGCAAAAAACAGGTAAAGCCTGATGAAGCCCGGCTCCATCCAGATGATTTCCGTGAATGATGAAAAATAATTGAGGATGGCTGCCAGCAGCAACAGGACGGCCAAACCGAAAATCACCAATCCTGTAAAACGGATGATATTCAGGAATACTCTCATTGCAATCGCCCCTCTTTCATGTTCCGCCTTTCACTTTATATACCCCATTCCCCTTTAAACGCTGCATATCAGAAAATGAAAAGATGAAATCCGTTTGCTTGCAGAGATATGGGGAAAAGATGGGATACGGGATAACTTTGTGTGTAATGGGGGTAAATTTCCCTTTTATGGATTCAAAATCCGATTAAGCAAAGTTATCAACATGTTGATAAGTTCGGCAAGAACAGTTTTCCACAGGGAGGGGTTGAAAGAATGTTTGAAATTACCTTGAGCAGTTTTATCCGCATTGTCACAGTCGGCTTTCTTGCATACGTGGGACTCGTTTTCTTTCTTCGAATATCCGGCAAGCGGACGCTGACCAAATTGAACGCATTCGATCTGGTAGTTACGGTGGCGCTCGGTTCGACGCTGGCTACTGTTTTACTAAGCAAAGATAATACCCTGCTCGAAGGGCTGACAGCATTCGCGCTGTTAATCGCCATGCAATACGTGATGACTTTTCTGGCAGTGCGTTCCAAAGGCTTCAGTAAGTTCGTTAAATCAGAACCACGATTACTGTATTTTAACGGAACATTCCTGGAAGATACAATGAAAAAAGAACGGATCAACGAAGTTGAAATTCTGCAGGCCATCCGCAACCAGGGCAAAGGAAGTCTTGAGGAAGTACAGGCTGTAGTGCTGGAAACCGACGGCAGCATGTCGGTCATTCAAGGAGAGCCGGGAAACACCCTGGCGAATGTCAAATCAAAAATAGATATATAAAAAGGTTCCGGATGGTTCCGGAACCTTTTTATTATCGTGGCGTTTTTGCTCTTTGCTTGCGGTGTTCGCGGCGGGCCGGCGCTGTGTCGAAAAACTTCTTTTCACCTTCCGATTCAGGGATGACCGGTGGGACCGGAGTAGGTTTTCCATCGTCTCCCATCGCCACCATTGTCAGGAAGGATTCCGTAGTGAGCCGTTCTTCGCCTGTCTGCAGGTTTTGGGATTTCACTCTGACGTAGACCTCCATCGAAGTGCGGCCGGTTGACGTGACATTCGCTTCGAGTTCCAGGACATCGCCGACATGTGCGGAGGACAGGAAATCGACCGAGTCGATGGAAGCTGTCACCACCACTTGCCTGCGGGCATGTTTCATTGCAGTGATGCCAGCGATTTCGTCAATATACGCCAGCACTTTTCCGCCAAAAATCGAATTCATGTGATTCGTGTCCGGCGGAAGAACCAACTTTGTTTGGATTGTCTTCGATTCTTTCATAAACTTGCCTTCCATACTCTCACTCCTGTTTGATAAGAATTAATTTTGCTGTTTGTTTTATTGTCATGTCGCTTTCCATAATAGTAATGCTATACATAAAATTCTGCAGCGGCAACTTTTAGCGGTATGGTATATTGAATTGACAGGAGGTGCCGTATGTCAGAACTGATGAGCATTTTAAACACACCCGAATTTCAATCGAAAGAAACACTGAAAAAACAGTTGAAAGAACTTGGAATCCGGCAAGGAGACCGGATAATGGTCCATTCTTCCCTCAAGTCGATGGGCTGGATCGCAGGCGGCGCCCAGGCGGTCGTCGAGGCTCTCATGGAGACCGTCACAAAAGAGGGCACAATCGTCATGCCCTCCCAGTCCGCCGATAATTCAGATCCCGTTTATTGGATGGAGCCGCCCATCCCTGAAAACTGGCATGAGAAACTGCGGGAAACTCTGCCTGCCTACGACCCCCACCTGACGCATCTGCGCGGCATGGGGAAAATCGCCGAATGTTTTCATCGCCACCCGCTCACCATCCGGAGCCCGCACCCTGCCCACTCCTTTATGGCTTGGGGAAATGGCGCAGACGAGTGGATGCGCGATCATCCACTCGAAGATTCTTTTGGTAAAAGTTCGCCGCTCGGGAAAATGATGGAGTCCCAACTTCAGATCCTTTTCATCGGCGTCGGTTTTGATTCGTGCACAGCACTGCATTACGCTGAATTTGCACAGGACAATCGCACGACTTCCCCGCAGGGAGCTGCGATCACGGTGAATGGCCAAAGACTTTGGCAACGGTTCGACTGCGTGGATATGGACTCAGACCGGTTTCCGGAAATCGGCAACGATTATCCGGGTGACATCAGAACCGGCACACTTGGCCAGGCTGAAGCAAAACTGACTGAAATGCGCCCATTGGTGGAATTCGGCATCCAATGGCTGCAGCAAGGAAAAGCGTAAGTGCCTGTTCAGCTCTGAAAGGCATAAGGCAGACCAGCGAAGTGGCGTTCTTTGCCACGCAGCTGGGCTGACTTATGACCCGAAGAGCTAGGCACTGGAGTCTGGACAGGGATACTTCCCTTTTTAAAAATTTAAAACTAAAAAAGTTATAATTTCTTACTAAACAATAAAACCATAGGATTCCCGCTAATCAAATGCGGAATCCTATGGTTTTATAATTTCGTCAAGCAATTCTTCCAGCCGATCGTTGGTGGCATTGAAGGAATCCACGAATGCATTGATGATTTCAGCCGGCCGGGCAATTTTTTCCCAGTCCAACTGATAGCCTGCATCAGCCGTTAACTGGCGCGCAAATTCACGCACCGTCCGTCCGTTACCTTCCCGGAATGGGTGCAGTGCATTGAGCTCGGCAAGGTAATGGGCCAAACGCTTAACCATTGCCTCGCGCGGAAGATCTTTCAGGTAATTTTCCTCAGCCAATTCATTGAAAATCCGGTGTAACTCGCCTTCGATATGATCAGGGTGGGCAAAAGATGAAGATCCTTTTGAAATCATTTCCTGCCGCAATTGTCCCGCAAACGGATAGACATCCTGAAGTATACTTCGATGAATTTCCATAAATGCCGCCAAATCGACTGGATCAGCCGGTTTTTTCAGCTTTAGTTCGGAAAGGCGAAATAATGAATAAACCGTTTCCAGTTCCTTCAGCGTGCTGTCATCCTTAATGGAAAAATGATTGATCAGAACGTCCGAGCCGGGATAACAATACATGGAAGAATGCTTATACCTAGACATCAAATCTGTTTCGAATGGCCTTGTGGAATTGAGCTTCCGTTTTTTCCCCTGTCAAAACCGACCGGACAAAATTGCAATCCTCATGCGTCACGTCAAAACCTTCTATATGGAGTGAATGGGATGCATAGGAGATGGCATGTTCGGCCTGCTCAAAAGAAATCCGGTTAACTAATTTCGTCAAATCGATGACCACCTTTCATTCTTCCATTATACCATTCCACCTGCTTCAAATCCATTTCCAGCAACGGATTCGGAAGAATAGGAGCGCTTTGGCCGGGCTTGTTATTCAGCGTATTTTTCCGGATTTCAAAAGGAATGAAAACCTGCTCGTTTTCACTGCAAATTCTTTACAGAAATAATTATTTACGGATAATCAGATGCTGTTCATCTGCTTTTTCACGGTAAAAAAGAATGTTTCCGTGAATGGAATCATATTCTATTTGTATCGGATTTTCTTCCGGACAGTATTTTTCGTTTCCGGATAGTATTTTCGATCTGCGGACAGTATTTGGTGTGTTCCGGACAGTATTTGGCGTGCTCCGGACAGTATATCCATTTAGCTGGAAATTCCTCCGAGGTTTTTTATTGAAATATATACTTTTAGCCAGATTTAGACCTTATTAATTCTATAACCCCGAAA
The DNA here is from genome assembly GCF_007004625.1 of Planococcus salinarum. Lineage (GTDB taxonomy): Bacteria > Bacillota > Bacilli > Bacillales_A > Planococcaceae > Planococcus > Planococcus salinarum. The sequence continues at coordinate 292,224 of NZ_VIFV01000001.1, forward strand.
TTCAGCCCACCAAAAAAAGACGGGAAAAATTCCCGCCTTCTCTTTAAGCCTGTTCCTGCAACTCTTTCGTTTCTTCCGTCGTAAACGCCCGGGATCTTGTGAGAAACCGTTTTCCTTCGACGCCTTCGAGTGAAAACATTCCGCCACGCCCCGGCACTACATCAATAATCAATTGAGTATGGCGCCAGTAATCAAATTGGTTTTTGTGCATATAGAATTTAGCGCCGCCGATTTCTCCCATGTACATATCCTGTTCTCCGAGAAACAGATCGCCTTCCGGATAGCACATAGGGGAGCTGCCGTCACAGCAGCCGCCTGACTGGTGGAACATCAGAGGGCCATGCTTTTCTTTTAAAAACTCGATTAATTCTAGGGCGGCATCAGTAGCTGTTACGCGTTCAACCATTGCAATCCCTTCTTTCTATAGAAATGCGACCGTGCCCGTTAAGCTCTGAAAGGCGTAAGGCGAGCCAGCGAAGTGGCGTTTTTTGCCGCGCAGCTGGATTGACTTACGACCCGAAGAGCTGGGCCACGGGAGTCTGGACAGAGAAATGCGACCGTGCCCGTTAAGCTCTGAAAGGCGTAAGGCGAGCCAGCGAAGTGGCGTTTTTTGTCGCGCAGCTGGATTGACTTACGACCCGAAGAGCTGGGCCACGGGAGTCTGGACAGCGAAATGCGACCGTGCCCGTTAAGCTCTGAAAGGCGTAAGGCGAGCCAGCGAAGTGGCGTTTTTTGCCGCGCAGCTGGATTGACTTACGACCCGAAGAGCTGGGCCACGGGAGTCTGGACAGCGAAATGCGACCATGCGTTAAGCCACGGAATCAAAAGAACCCTTGCTTGTCCTGACTGTAGCTGACCAGCATATTTTTCGTGTTTTGGTAATGGTCCAGCATCATTTTGTGGTTTTCACGGCCAAAGCCTGACATTTTGTATCCACCGAATGCAGCATGGGCTGGATACTGGTGATAGCAGTTTGTCCAGACGCGGCCCGCTTGGATGCCGCGGCCGAAACGGTAAGCTGTATGCGTATCGCGTGTCCAGATGCCGGCTCCCAGTCCATATAATGTATCATTTGCAATTTCCATCGCTTCTTCTTTTGTTTTGAAAGTCGTTACGGAAACAACCGGTCCAAAAATCTCTTCCTGGAACACGCGCATTTTGTTGTTTCCTTTAAATACAGTCGGCTTGATATAGAATCCTTCCGCCAAATCGCCTTCAAGCACATTTCGATCGCCGCCCGCAAGGACTTCCGCGCCTTCCTGCTTGCCGATATCCAGATAGGACATGATTTTCTCCATCTGCTCCTGGGAAGCCTGTGCCCCCATCATCGTTTCCGGATCAAGCGGGTTGCCGATTTTAATTGCTTCAACACGCTTCAACGCCCGTTCCATGAATTCTTCGTAAATATCTTCCTGAATCAGTACACGGGACGGACAAGTACAAACCTCGCCCTGATTCAGCGCGAACATGACAAAACCTTCAATCGCTTTATCAAGGAAGGCATCATCCTGATCCATGATGTCCTTGAAGAAGATGTTCGGTGATTTGCCGCCCAGCTCCAGCGTGACCGGGATCAAGTTTTGTGACGCATATTGCATAATCATCCGGCCCGTTGTTGTTTCCCCTGTGAAAGCGACTTTGGCAACGCGTGGACTGGATGCCAGCGGTTTCCCTGCTTCAAGCCCGAAACCGTTAACAATATTCAACACTCCCGGCGGCAGTAAATCGCCGACCAGTTCAGCCCATACCAGGATGCTTGCAGGGGTCTGCTCTGCCGGTTTCAATACGACACAGTTTCCTGCAGCGAGTGCTGGCGCCAGTTTCCAGGTTGCCATCAGCAGCGGGAAGTTCCACGGAATGATTTGTGCAACCACCCCCAGCGGCTCATGGAAATGATATGCAACTGTGTCATCATCAATTTGGCTGAGCGATCCTTCCTGTGCACGGATAACTCCTGCAAAATACCGGTAATGGTCGATTGCCAAAGGAATATCAGCATTCAAGGTTTCCCGCACCGCTTTACCGTTGTCCCAGGTTTCTGCAACTGCAAGCATTTCCAGATTTTGTTCCATCCGATCAGCAATCTTCAAAAGAATATTGGCGCGTTCCGTAACTGATGTTTTGCCCCAGGCATCCTTCGCTGCATGGGCTGCATCTATCGCGGCTTCCACATCTTCCGCAGTCGAACGTGCAATTTCTGTGAATTTCTTGCCGTTAACAGGAGAAACATTATCGAAATACTGTCCTTTTGCCGGTGCTCTCCATTCACCATTAATATAGTTTTCATACCTTTCCTTAAATGAACTCTTAGCCCCACTTGTATTCGGCACTGCATATTCCATTACCATTCTGTTTCCTCCCTTTAATTCAATTGCCGTTATGTATGCGCTTTCATTATACTGTTGATTTGTTTGCACATAATGAAACAGCTTACCTCTTATATTGTCAAACAACTTAGAAAATTGCAATAGATTATACTCTTCTTTTTTCTTCGGCCCTCAATTAACGCTTCGTTTTGTTCTGCCCCTTTTGGGGGGTATAATGGAGACACACAGCAAATTCTATAAATCGAAGGGATTTTATTATGCGAATCAATAAATTTTTAAGTGAAACCGGAATTACCTCACGCCGCGGAGCGGACAAATTCATCGATGCCGGCCGCGTCACCATCAACGGTGCACCAGCGGAACTCGGCAGCAAGGTTCAGCCGGGAGATGAAGTGCACGTCGACGGCAAATTAATCGAACAACCGCAGCAGGAGTATATTTATCTCGCGTTGAATAAACCTGTCGGCATCACCAGCACGACCGAACGCCACATCAAAGGGAACATTGTCGATTTCGTCAATCATCCTGAACGCATCTTCCACGTCGGCCGCCTCGATAAAGACTCAGAAGGCCTCATTCTGCTGACAAATGACGGCGACATCGTCAATGAAATCCTGCGGCATGAAAATGAACACGAAAAAGAATACATCGTCAGGGTCGATATGCCGATCACCGATTCTTTTCTGGATAAAATGGAAAGCGGCGTCGAGATTCTCGATACCGTCACGCTTCCGGCAAAAGCGGAAAAACTGACAAAGTATATTTTTAAACTGACGCTTAAACAGGGCTTGAATCGCCAAATACGCCGGATGTGCACCGCACTTGGCTATGAAGTACGGAGCCTGCAGCGGATTCGGATTATGAATATCCATCTCGGCGATCTGCCGGTCGGAGAATGGCGCGACTTGACGGACGATGAACGCAGTGAATTATTCAGGCGTCTTGGCTATACACCCAAACGATGAGGAGGATGCTGCATGCTGACAATGACGAACACACCGAATTATACCGGTGTTAAAATAAGCGGTGATTATTTTGATCTCGATGATTTAAATCAGGCCATTTATAAAGTGATCGGCAAAGAAGAGCAATATCACGGTTATGAAGGATCACGGAGGCGCCTGCTCGGAATTTCCTATGAACTCCGTCACGCTGCCCAGGGTGACCGCAATGTCGAATTTGTTTTTAATGGTCTCCATGACCATACGATGAAGCAACATGGATTTATCGCACCGGATAAAAATATTTATTATTCGGTTGAAGTACTTTGGCCGGAGCTGATCTATGCAGCAATTGCCATGAAGGATTTCGTCAGCCTCTACCAGAAACAGGCTTCGAAATCTGTATGGGATATTCACCTTCCCGTCATCTACCGTTTTCAGGCTCTTGTCCTTGACTGTCTTCAGGGGCATATACCGGACGCAGAATACAAAACAATTATAAAAGGTTTCGACCAGCTGGCTACCGTGGACGATTATGCAATCCAATACGTCGACCTGATGAACCTGAAGTATATCGGGATGACAAAGCAGCAGCGCGAAAAAAACCTTTCCACCATCGCTTTAAAACTCGCTGTACAGGATAAAGATTATCAGGCATTCCGCCAGCAGGTAATGACTGCGGCGACCGGCAAAAAGCGGATCCACGAAATCAACATATCGGCGGAATATCCGGAAGAAATCGAGTGGTAAAATCGAAAAAGCTGAGCTTCGGCTGCGTCTTTCAGCCATAAAAGGCTTTGCTGTCCAGGATTCCCTGGAAGCAAAGGCTTTTTCTTTTCACTTAGATGATTCCGAAATACGCATTTTCTGGGTGTTATGGCAGAAAAACACCGGGACCATCCGTTTAAAAGGAGGGTCCCGGCTTATTCAACAGGTCCGCATTGACAGCTTTCGCCGCTAACAAACCACCATTCATTTCTTTAGTGCCGTAAGGATTATTGTATGTCACCTCAACGTATGACTTTGTCCACCTGCCTTTTTCCTTCTCCATTTCCTTTGCACCTTTTGCAATCTTTTCCCGATAATTGCCTGCCAAATGTATTACCACCCCTTCAACCAAGGCTTCTTTCGGAGAAATATCGTATAATTACCCACCTTTGCTGACTTCTGCTTCTTCTGCCGCAGCTGCCAGTGTCAGGTTAAATATCCCTCTCCCGTTCACCACTTTCCCTTTTAAGAACCCAAGAGAACGGGTACATTCTTTTATACAAATAAATTCTTTTACCAGGAGGGAAAGTTGATGAAGAAATGGATGCTGCCAATCACTTTGACTGTATTATTAGCAGCTTGCAACACTGAAGAAAATCCGGAATTGGAAGAAGAAGGCGAGACAGAAGTTTCCGCCCCGGAAGGCGATGATCTGGATCCCACAGATCCAGTGGAAGTGGAAGACGCCGAAACAGTCGAAATAGCTGAATTGGTGGAAGGCAATATAGAAGAGGGTGCGCCCGTAAAGATTTCCGGCACGGTTGAAGAGTTGGCCGACAGTGTGGCATTTCCTTCATTTATTTTGAGCAATGGCGATCAGCAGGTATTTATCCGCAATATGTCGGAAACCGCCGCCGAGGTTGGGGACAGCATTCAAGTCGAAGGGATATATGACGGCAATGCGGAAGAAGATATGCCTTTGATATCCGCTTCAGTGATCACTGTGGAATAAAAAACTTACAGTGTCCAAACATAGAAAAACCGGCCATCACGTGGCCGGTTTTTCATTTCCATATTTTCAGTGATTATTTATCCGGCTCAGCCGGTTCTGACACTTCATCGAGCGCAATGTCTGCATTGCCGTATGATTTATCTTTTACAGCAATATCTCCGAGTGAAACGATGCCCACCACTTTGTCTTTTTCCACGATCGGCAAACGGCGGATCTGGTGGTCAGCCATCAATTCAGCAGCTTCTTCCACTGACATATCCCGGCTTCCCGTCACAATACTTTCCGAAAGGATTTCCGAAACCGCTGAGTCCAGTGACAGATTGTCTGCAATGCCCCGAACCACAATGTCGCGGTCTGTTACGATGCCGATCAGCTTGTCGTTATCGATTACGGGAATGGATCCCACATTGATTTCCTTCATTTTTGATGCCGCTTCCTGCAGAGACGTCTGCGGTGTGCACGTGTCTACTTCGCTGGTCATAATGTCTGCTATTTTCACTGGAAATTCCTCCTTATTATTTATTCATATTCCTTGTTTATCCGATTTGAAGCCATCGAAACCTTTTCACCCATGAAAAAGGCGATTCCGCTTTGAAACGGAACCGCCATCTGTCTTATTCAACCAATTGGATAAATTGCTTTGTACGTTCACTTTGAGGGTTTTCAAAGAAAGTTTTCGGATCCGCCGATTCGATAATTGTTCCCTGATCGATCATGATGACCCGGTCCGCTACTTCTTTCGCGAACTTCATTTCATGGGTAACCACCACCATCGTCATCCCTTCTTCAGCCAGCTGCTTCATAACCTGAAGCACTTCACCGACCAGTTCCGGATCGAGAGCCGAAGTCGGCTCGTCAAAGAGCATGACTTTCGGTTCCATTGCAAGTGATCTTGCAATGGCGACCCGCTGCTTCTGGCCCCCGGAAAGTTTACTTGGATAAACGTCTGCCTTATCTTCAAGGCCGACTTTCCGCAGAAGGTTCATCCCCAGTTTTTTCGCTTCTTCTTTTTTCATCTTTTTGACTGTGATCGGTGCTTCAATTACATTTTCCAACACCGTCTTATGCGGAAAGAGGTTGAAATGCTGGAAAACCATTCCAACTTCTGCTCTGATTTTGGACAAGTTCTCTTTTTTTGGATCGATCGTATGCCCGTCTATCGTTATCTTTCCGCTATTGATCATTTCCAAAAAGTTGAAACATCTAAGAAGCGTACTTTTTCCGGATCCACTGACCCCGACGAGAACAACCACCTCTTGGGGCTTCACATGCAAGTCAACGCCTTTCAGCACCTCGAGATCACCAAAGGATTTGTGTATATTTTCTCCAATTATCATGTTTAAACCTCCTTAGGCTTTGTCCACATCGAGTTTATTTTCATACCAGCGCAACAGGTACGTAAAGATCATTACGAGCACAAGATAATACAGCGCAACTACCAGGAAAGATTCGAATGGCTGGAAAGACTGTGCCGCTTCGCGGTTTGCCAGCGAGAAAATTTCCCCTACCCCGATGATATAGACCAGGGATGAATCTTTCAATGTAATGATGAACTGGTTGCCAAGTGGTGGAATCGAGCGGCGCAAGGCTTGCGGAAAAACAATGCGCTGCATCGTCTGTTTCCGGTTCATGCCAAGCGACATACTCGCTTCGCGCTGCCCAGGGTCCACGCCCTGGATGGCACCACGGAATATCTCTGCGATGTAGGCACCATTATGGACACCCAGGGCGATGGCACCTGCCCAGAAGTTATCCATTGTATAAATTTCCACAATCCCAAAATACAGGAACATGATTTGTACAATCAGCGGGGTTCCCCGGATGACCGTAATGTAGATGTTGGCGATTCCCTGCAGAATTTTTGAGCCTGAAATTTTCATCAGGGCAAATACCAACCCGATGACTGTACCCAGGACGACGCCGATTGCAGTCAATTGCAGCGTGACAACCGTAGCTCTCAGAAATCCGGGATAGGTCCGCATAAATACTTCATATACTGTCGAAAATAATTCTAACATAGACACCATTCCTCCCTATCCCAAATGATTATTTGAGGATCTCGACTCCTTCAAGATCTACATCAAGGAGGTTACGGCCGAACCATTTTTCAGAAATCTCATCATATGTGCCGTTTTCAATGATTGCATCAAGTGCTTCATTTACTGCTTCAAGCAGTGCTTCGTCTTCTTTGTTTACTGCAACAGCCGCTTGCTCAATCCATAGCGGGTCGCCGACCATTTCGATTTCAAGTCCTGCGTTCTGTGCTTCAAATCCTACGACGTCTGCAGTAATAACTGCGTCCAGACGTCCTTCAATCGCCAAATCCTGCAATGCGACAACGTCACTGTTGTAATACTGGATATCATCTGTATATTGCTGTGCCGCTGTATCATATGTGCTCTGGCCGACAACGCCGATTTTCGCGCCTTCAAGATCCTCTTCCGAAGTGATTTCCGTATTTCCTTCACGTACAAAAATTACACCGCCGGAGTAGTAATAAGGATCAGAAAATGAAACCTGCTCTTCACGCTCTTCAGTAATTGCCATCGATCCGATGATGGCATCAAAACGGTTAGTTGTCAGCCCTTGGATAATCGTTTCCCAAGGAGTCGTGATCGGATTTGGTTCAAGGCCCATCTCTTCTGCAAGCGCGTTGCTGATATCAATATCGAAGCCTGTCAAATCTCCACCTTCAGTAAAGTTAAAAGGTTTGTACAGACCACTTGATGCTGTCGTGAATTCACCTGGCTCCACCAGATCCAAATCGCTTCCTGCTCCTTCTGAATCCGATCCTTCCGAGCCGTTTGATGTGTCTTCGTCACCGCATGCAGCGATAATCATACCTGCTGATAAAACAATCCCTAAAAATGGTAATTTTTTATTCATAATTAATATCCCCTTTTCGTTTTATAGTTGACCGAAACGCCTGGGCGCTTCGGGGCCTGCTTTACATTGGGTATACATCAGATGAAAATCTCTTTCTTCATGTAAATCGCTTCCACTTTCGCCAAATTGCTTTTCACTTTCGCGTGTTCCTTTACATAGACGAAACGCATGATTGAAGCGATCAGCGCATGCACGGCAGTATAGGAATCGATGTTCAGATTCGAGTTTACGGAAACTTCCAGAGAAATATCTGCAAAAGCAGCAGCGGGGGAATCCGCAGAATCCGTAATCAGTACAATTTTGGCGCCTTGTTTTTTTGCTGTCGCAAGCGTATCAATAACGGATTTCGTATAACGCGGGAAAACAAAGGCGATGACCGTATCCTCAGCGGTCAAATCCGATAACTGGCGGTAATATTGGCCATCGCCATGCATCAGCAATTCAGCATGGTCCAATGTCAGATTCAACCAGGAAGTCATAAAATGAGCAAGTCCATAATCAAAAAAATTGCTTGTGACATAAATAGCCTTTGCCCGTCCGATGGAATCCACCGCCTGCAGCAACTGATCTTCATCCATCGTTTTCTTCAACTGAGTGATACTGGCAATATCCGCATCCAATAAATTCCCCAGGAAGGATTGCTCAACTGCCGGCTGTGGATCCGTTTCCTCAACCTGTTCAAAGCGCTCTTCAGCGAGTTTCCTCTGGAGAACATGCTGAAATTCAGCATAGCCCCGGTACCCCAGCTTTTGCGACCAACGGATCACCGTCGACTCACTGACGTTCACTCTCTTCCCCACTTCCAGCGCAGAAGAGAACGCCAGGAAGATAGGTTCCTTAAAAAACAAATCTCCTATCTTCTTTTGGCCGGAACTGAAATCTTTATAAGAATTTGAAACATTCCGCAGTAAATCCTGCATATTTTGGAACCCCCAATGTAAGAACAAGGTAAAGTCTTACTACTTATTATACAATACTGCAGGATTTCCTTCAATAATAAATTGAATATTCTTTTTAAAAGCAAGTATAAGGAGGAATATTTGCACTTCTTTTTCCCTATTCCTTCCCCTTCCAAACTCCCAGTAAATTTACAACCGACACCGCTTTTCTTAATTGCCTCAATTCCTGAAGTTTTCTAGTATACTATTTGTATAACCTTAAAATGGAGTGTTGTCTTTGAAATGGGAACAAAGAATTTATCGCCTTTTCTTACTATGGTATGCCATCGGAATCATCCTGTTGGCATTTGACTTGCTGCCGCCCTGGCTGGAATGGGCCAACGCCGTATTTCTTATACTGGCCGGCACTTTGGGGTTCATGTACTTCCTGCGTCGCTTTGGAAAACCTGCCGGCATTATGATCGGTTCGACCATTTTTTTGGCGACCTTTGTCATCGAGTGGGCCGGAGCAAGTTCAGGATTCCTCTTCGGGTCCTATGATTACACCGATCGCTTCGCTCCGAATTTATTCGGAGTGCCGATTGCCATCGGCTTTGCCTGGCTGATGGTCATTTCCACATCGCATGTTTTGGCGCGCTGGATATTTCCAACGGGCACATTCGCTTATGCCGCAACCGGGGGAATTGGGGCGGTCATCATGGATTTGATCATCGATCCAGTCGCCTATCAGTTAAAATCCTATTGGATCTGGGAAGACACCGGCTGGTACTACGGCATTCCCTGGACCAATTTTTTCGGATGGTTTGCGGTATCGTTTGTGCTGCATCTGCTGATCGACTGGATAATGCGGCGCAAATCGATGACCATTACCGATGAAACACCCGAAAGAAGGCTGGTGCTGCTGTATTTGCTGATGATCAGCATGTTCGCCATGCTGGGCGCCCTGGGCGGTCTATGGCTCGCTGTAGCGGCCAGTATCATCCCCGCTTTGCTGCTGGTTGCCGTGGCATGGAAAAGGAGGCCCCTATGATCGAAGCCAAAAAGAGCCGTCTGTTTGAAAGGGGCTTTGCCCTCTATCTGTTTCCTTTGATGCGTCGCTCCTTTGCGCATTTTCTCGGATACAATATCCGGAAAATTCCGCAGCAGCCGGCGATCTTTATCGCAAACCACAGTTCCTGGTGGGATGGGTTGCTGTTCTTCTTTTTAAACCGTACAGTCTGGAAACACGACATTCATATGATGATGCACGAAAAGAACTTGAACAAATATAAATTTTTCCGCAATCTGGGGGCTTTTTCAATCGATAAACAAAACCCGAAGGATATCATCCGTTCCCTCCAATACGCTGAAGAATTGCTGAAGGCCGGGAAATCGGTGGTGTTATTCCCGCAGGGCGATGAATTCCACCAGGAAATCCGGCCGCTCAACTTTCACAGCGGAATCGGCTACATGCTGGAAAAACATCCGGAAGTTCCGGTAATTCCGATAACATTCTATTATTCATTCCGGCATGAACAAAAACCTGAAGTCTGGATTCACCAGGGCCCTTCTTTATCTGTAGAAGAGATTAACGGGATCACCAGAAAAGAAAAGTCCGCTTCATTACAGCGAGTTTTAACAAATCAATTGGATGGACTCAGAGAGAACGTCATCGCAGAGGATACGACAGCATTCAAAGACCTGTTAAGAAAGGAGTGAAGCAAGGCTATGCTCATATGGATCCTGACAATATGCCTTGCCTCTTTTCTGGTTTGGACAATCTTCAACAGCTTTTTCATGCCGGCGCTGCCATCAAAACCAAACGTTTACGATCAGCCTTTGCTGTCTGTTCTGGTGCCGATGCGCAATGAAGAACGCAACGTAACCGCGCTGATCACTTCTTTGAAAAGGAACACATACCCGAATTGCGAATTTATCATCCTGAATGACAAGTCCACCGACCAGACCCAGCAATTGCTTGAAGCCCAAGTTGCCGGTGACAGCCGGTTCACACTGCTGCAGGGAGCGGAACTGCCGACAGGCTGGGTCGGCAAAGTGCACGCATGTTATCAGCTGCAAAAGGCGGCTTCGGGGGAGTATCTGATGTTTGTGGATGCCGACATCAATTTCAGTCCGCAGGCATTTGAGCAATCGCTTGCGCTGATGCAGAAGACTGGTGCAAAATCGCTGTCCGGTTTTCCAGCATTCGAAGTGGCGCCTTTTTTAAGCAAGCTGCTTGTGCCGATGCAGCATTTCGTCGTCTTTTTCCACTTGCCGCTTCTTTTGGCAAATTACATTCCATTCCCGGCGGCTACTGCCGCGCACGGAGCGTGGATGCTCTTTGAACGGAAAGCTTATGATGATATCGGCGGACACCAGGCCGTCCACAGCTCGCTTGTCGAAGATGTCCACATTTCCCGAGAAATAAAAAAAGCGGGACATCCCATGCTGCTCGCCAATATCACCAGATCCGTAAGCAGCAGGATGTACGAAACGAACGCTGAAGTGTGGGAAGGCTTTCTGAAAAACAGCTACACAGGAGTCGGACGCTCTCCGCTGCTGGCATTCGGGCTTGCCGCGTTCTACACAGCCTTTTACATCTCTCCACTTTTCTTTGCGGCATACGGCCTCTTCACCCTTCAATGGCTGTTCGTTATTCCATACATCCTGATTTGTCTGCAGCAATGGTACGTCATGGTCCGGACGCGCCAAAATCCCCTTCTGGCTTTTCTGATGCCTCTTCAAGCCGGAGCGATGATTGCCGTGCTTCTGCATGCGATGAAAAAGTCATGGAGCAAGCAAGCCTACTCATGGAAAGGCAGGAACTACTCATGAAGAAGAAAATAATCATCATCGGCGGCGGACTGGGGGGGCTGGCTGCAGCCGTGACCCTTGCAAATGCAGGACTGGCTGTCGAATTGTACGAGAAAAACGAACATTTCGGCGGCAAGCTGATGCCCGTTCGACTGGGAAACCACTCGTTCGATTTTGGACCAAATACAATCACGATGCCGGAAGTTTTCAACTCAATTATCGAACAGACCGGTGAATCCGCTGCTGATTATTTTAATTTGATTCCTTTAACCACCCATACCCGAAACCACTTTCCGGATGGGCAGCATCTCGACTTTTCCTCTGAGCCCGAAACGATGCAGGAGGAAATAAACCGCCTGACTCCGGTGGATGCTGCGAATTACAGCAATTTCATCGATGAAATCAGCCGGATCTATTCACTGTCCGAGCGCTATTTCTTTCCGTCCACCTTTCAATCCTGGCGTGATTATCTATCTCCTTCCCTAGGCAAGGCTTTGCTTCAGGTGCGCCCGGCAGAAACGATGGACCATTTCTACCGCCGTTATTTCCGGAATCCGCAATTGCTGCAGGCGTTTGGACGGTATGCGACCTATATCGGTTCCTCCCCTTATAAGGCGCCCGCCACTTTTTCGATGATTGCCTATTTGGAACTCGTTGGCGGCGTCTATTACGCCAAAGGCGGCAACGCCAGCATTGCAGAAGGGTTTGCCTCAATAGCCCGAAAAAACGGTGCACTGCTTCATGCAGGCACCGCTGTTAAGAAGATTATCCTCAAAGATGGTAAAGCCGTTGGCGTTGAGCTGGATGACGGAAAAATGTCCGAAGCGGATGCCGTCATTCTGAATGGTGATTTACTATCCGCTTTTCCGCAATTAACTGCCGAAAGCGAGCGGCCATCGTTCAGTGATAAAAAGAGCGCTTCTTTTGAGCCATCCATTTCCGCTTTCGTCATTTTGGCGGGCTTGAACACCCGATTGTCCGGTCTGAAGCACCATAACGTCTACTTTTCAGAAGACTACCGGCGCGAATTCGACAATCTCTTCGATGAGAAGTGCTATTCCGAGCAACCGACCGTTTATATCAGCAACTCTTCCTTTACTGATCCGTCCGTCTCACCGGACGGAGACAACCTGTTCATTCTAGTAAATGCACCCGCTTTGACGGCCGACGGGAAATTACAGATTGATGCGGAAGCCTATAAAAACCGCATCTATGATTTCCTGGAAACGTACGGCCTTGATATCCGCAGCCATTTGGTTGAAGAAAAAGTCTTTACGTCTTCATTCATCGCTGACCACTTCAATGCTTACCGGGGTTCCCTGTACGGGCCGTCCTCGCATAAAAAAAAGGACGCATTTCTGCGTCCTGCCAATGCCAGTCCGGATATTAAAAACCTCTATTTTGTCGGCGGCAGTACCCATCCAGGCGGAGGTTCACCCATGGTGACCATGAGCGGCCAAAATGTGGCAAAGCGCATCCTGAAAAAATACGGCTTCCCGCCGTCTTGACCCTGGATTTCACCCTTGCCTGAAACACAAAAATCAGCCGGAAATTCTTCGGCTGACTGAAAAAGGATATGTCCGCGGACATATCCTTTTTTTGTTCTATTCTTGTCTCCTATAAATAGGCGAGGATTTGTTGTTTTGATTGATCCGATACAAAATGCTTCTGGCCAAATACATTGTATTCTTTCTTTCTTATGGTCGTCAGAATTTCGCGGTAGACCAAGCCCGCCCCTTTTACAGGGATCCGGGAACTTACCGGATATTCGTTTATCGTTTCAAAAGCCTTCTGATAATGATGTTCAGCTTCTTTGGCCATTTCTTCCCAGACCGACACAAAAGCCGGTGTCACCGTTCTCCGGCGAAGATCCTCTATCCCGAAATTATATTTATCCAACAGTTCTGAAGGAAGATAAATGCGGCCCATTTCCAGATCTTCATCAATGTCCCGCAGTATATTCGTGATCTGCATCGCATAGCCAAGTGAAATGGCTCCTTCTTTCAGGATTGTCATTTTTCCCGGGGCCAGCACCGGCAGCAGCATCAGGCCGACCGAACTGGCTACATGATAGCTGTAACCCAGCACTTCCTCCACTGTCCGATAATGGGTCGGCTGCAAATCCATTTCCTGGCCGGCGATCATGCTCCGGTATGCTTCTTCGTCCATTTCATAATTACTGAAGACATCGGAAAGTGCCAGCCACATCGGGTTCATTGCATCAAAATTCCCCGCTAAAAAATTATTGAATTCCTGTTTAAAGAGAGATAATTGCCCTGCAGGATCCGAGCCTTCATCCACAATGTCATCCACTGTCCGGCAGAATGCATAAATAGCCCAAACTGCTTTTCTTTTTTCCTTTGGCAGCATGGAAAAGCTTTTGTAGAAACTCTTAGAATTGGCGGCAATGATCTCTTCACAAAAACGGTATGCCTTATTCAATTCCATCAAGAACCTCTCCTCTCACGTAAGGAATCACGTTCAATTTGTTCGGCCAGCAATTTTGCGCCCTGCATGACAATTGGTATGCCCCCACCCGGATGGACGGAAGCACCCACTGCATAAAGCCCTTCCACCTCAAAAGGTTTGACTTGAGGCCGGAAAACGCCCGATTGAAGCAGTGTCGGACCGATTCCGAAACTTCCGCCACGGAACAAACCGAACGCCTCGGCATCAGTCGGCGTCCTTACTTCCATCCATTCGATGGCATCTTTCAGGCCAGGAAAAGACAGCTCTTCCATTCTGTCGACAACCTTGCTGATCCATTCATCTTCGTTCTCCCAGTTTATATCCGAACCTGCCGGAACCGGAATCAGCGTATACAGGACACTCTTGCCTTCGGGAGCAAGTGAGTCATCGATTTTGGATGGATGGAATGTGTAGAATGCCGGATCTTCCGGTTTCTGTCTGGCCGTAAACACGTCTTTCATATGCTTTGCATAATCATTTCCAATAAAGAACTGGTGAACGTTTACATCGTCATAAATGCGGTCAAGGCCGAAATACAGCAGGAGGCAAGCGGAAGACGGAACAAACTTTTTGCTCTTCCGTTCCGGCAATAAGCGGGAAACAGTAGGGAAATCACCATTGTAGACGATAGCATCAAAATCTTCCCTGCCAGTTTCCAGTTCCAGTCCCTTGGCCGTGCCATTTTCGATAATGATCCTTTTCACCATCTCCCCTTTACGGATTATGACATTTGATCGGGCACGCAAGTTTTCTTCAAGCAACGGCACGATGCTTGCATAACCGCCTTTCAGATAATGCACACCGTGTTCGTGTTCACTGAAAGGAACCAGCGAATACATCCCGGGTGCGCTGAACGGATCTCCACCTATATACAAAGTCTGTAACGTATAAGCCAATTGAAGCCGTTCATCTGTAAAATAGCGCACCATAAGCTTTTTCACGGAAAGCTGGGGCTTCAGAGCCACCAGGTTTCTGACGTTTCCCGGCGTCCAGAATTCACTCCTTCTGACGAAAGAATGCTCGAGGAAAGCGGTCTTGCCGATTGCAAAACGCTCACGCCCTTCAGCCATGAACCGCCGGAAGCCTTCTTCCTGGCCCGGAAACACTCTCGCAACTTCTTCTTCCTGCCGCTTGCTGTCAGGGTATTTTGTGTAAACTTTTCCATCATTGAATCGGATTGTATAGAGCGGGTCACAGAGCAATAATTCATACTGCTCTTGTCCAATCCCTGCCTGTGCCAGTAAATCCTTAAACATTTCCGGCAGCAGGACGATTGTCGGCCCCTCATCAATCTTAAAGCCGTCACGTTCCACAAAATTCATGCGTCCGCCCAGCCGATTTTCTTTCTCGATAATAGTCACTTCATGTCCACTGCCGCTTAAATACAAAGCGCCCATAAGACCGCCGATTCCGCCGCCGATCATTGCAATCTTCATGCAAAGCCCTCCAATGCCGGCAATGGAAGGATGGGGATGCCTTCGTTTCCATCCTTTTTCAAAATGCCGTTGGCAGTGATGCGCGCTGATTCCAAGATCGTCGGCAAACCGCTTCCGGGATGCGTTCCCCCGCCAACAAGCCAGCAATGCCGCAGTTCTTCAAAATCATTGTGGGGTCGAAATACCATCATTTGCGTTAATTGGTGGCCAAGATTAAAGGTGGCTCCCTTATAAACCGAATAATCGTGTTCCCAGCCGAACGGCGTTAATACTTTCTCCACTTCGATATGATCCCGCAGATTTTTAAACTCTGTTTTCTCCTCAATGATATTCAACACGAGCTCCCGGAATTCCTGCTGTTCATTGTCCCAGCCGATGTCACTGAAATTATTCGGGACCGGCGCCAGTATGTAAAGTGCCGATTTCCCTTCGGGGGCCAGAGTCGGATCCGTGACACTTGCGTTCTGGATATAAATTGACGGATCTGCAGAAAGCAGCCGGGTTTCTGTAATTTCTTCCACATTTTTTTTATAATCTTTGGAAAAAACGATTGTATGATGGGAAAGATCATATTTTTTATCAAGCCCGAGATAAATCATGAACGTTGAACAGGAATACTTTTTCTTCTCCAGTTTTTCAGGCGTGTATTTTTTTAGGACGCCAGGTTCTACCAGGTTCGTCATGACGTGCGCAAAATCTCCATTGATGATCACTTCATCCGCCGCTTCCCGGCTGCCGTCTTCGAGATCGACGCCTTTGACTGCACGGCCTTCCAGCCATAATTTTTTCACGCCTTTTCCTGTATGAATCGTCCCTCCCAGTTCCCGGATCACTTTCGCCATGGATTCGGAAAGCTGGTTGACTCCGCCAATCGGATGATAAATACCGTAGGCATGTTCCATATAAGACAGGATAGTAAATGCGCCGGGACATTCCCACGGCGACATCCCAAGATATTTGGATTGGAAAGCGAATGCAAGTTTCAGCCTTTCGTCCTTAAAGTAGCGTGAAAGCACGTCGTAGAGGCTCTTGTTAACTTCCAGTTCCGGCAATGCTTTTAATACTTTAGGCTGGAGCATATGTGAAAATTTATCCATGCGGGTTTGGAGAATCGGTGACAGGGCTTCCAGCTTTTTGCCCGTTTCTTTCATGAAACGCACATAGCCTTCACCATCCCCCTTGAAATCTTTATCGATTTTCGCCACCATTTCTTCGGCATTGCGCGTCATGATCAACTTCTGATCTTCGAAAATCAATTCATACATCGGATCCAATTCCACGGGTTCCATATAATCAGCCAGGTTCCGGCCTGCAACACCAAACAATTCTTCCACTATATGCAGCATGCCTAAAAAAGTCGGACCCGTATCAAAAGTGAAATCTCCGAGCTTCAATGCCGCATTGCGCCCTCCGACCCGTTCATTTTTCTCGTAAATATCCACCTGATAGCCTTTTGCCGCCATCAGCATGCCGGCAGCCAGTCCACCGGGCCCAGCGCCTATGATTATGATTCTCTTTGCCATATAATTACCCCATTTTGTAATTCTTTAGTTATATAATATATATATAAAAATTATACATTATCTAATTTAATAAAACTATTATTAAGCCTTTCTGGAGCATGGCACTTTCTAATGTAAATTTGTCGATCCTGCACTTTCCTGCCTATCTCATTTCAGGAGAGCTATTACTTTCATCATACCCTATGTCCCGGAACAAGTAACTCCATACGAAGGTTTCCCACGTTCGTCTGTTGAAGAACTTTTCTGCGCCTGACTCTTCTTTTCGACAAATAAAAAACCGCCTCATTTCGAGGCAGTTTTTTCAGGCTGTCGAGAAACTGGCAACTTTTCCAATCATTACGCTTTAGACGGATACTTTCCGCGGGGAGCGGCCTAAGCCTCCTCGTCCGCTTCGAAAACCGATGCTCCTGCAGCGCTCTGCGCTTCGTCGCAAAGGTTCGACCGAATGGTGTTCGGTCAAACCTTCCCTGCGGAGTCTCAGGACTCGCTCTGGTTCCCGCAGGAAAGACATTGGCCGAAGCCAGCGAGGCCAAGTCTTTGCGACGAAGCAGCGCAGCGATGCAGGAGCACCTCTTTGCCCTTCACCGTCTGACGCTCCATTCTAGTTATGTTTAGAATCGGATTGTCTCTTTCTTATATAAACTTATAAGGATAATCCTCATATAGAAGGCATTCTGAGATATGGAGCAAAACAGCGAAGACGCCCAGGGGAGCAGGCGGATGCCGACGAAGTGCTGAGATCCACTCGGACGAAGTGAAACGAGACCGAGTTAGCTCAGCGCGAGCCAAGAGTTGGCCGTAGCCTGCAAGGCCGGCTCTTTGCGACGAAGCTAGCGCAGCGATGCAGGAGCACGGGTTTTGGCAAGCGAAGCTGTTTTGCGGAATATCGATTTTAATGTTTCTTTCTCAACAAGCTGAAAAAACCGCCTCATTTCAAGGCGGTTTTTTACGTATTCACTATTTTTTCGCTTTGTGGACTTTCAGTATTTTGCCTTTGATGGTTTTGTCTTTCATCGCCTTCAACACCATCGGCCCTTTGCCGTTGAGGATATCGATGTAGGTAACGGTATCCTGAATTTTGATGATGCCGATGTCTTCAGCGGTGACACCCGGAATGCTTGTCAGTGTTCCGACAAAATCAAAGGCACGCAATTTCTTCTTTTTTCCGCCATTGAAATAGAGTTTCATAATATCCTTGTTCACTTGCTCATTCTTGTTGCGCTTGAGCTGCGGCCGGCTTTCGAGTTTTTCGGTGAAAGCCTCTTCCGCTGCAGCCACTTCTCCCGGAGAAGGCGCAGTCTTTTCCGGAATGGAGAAGCCGATATACTCCTCTATTTCCTGCAGGAATTTGCCTTCGTGCGGCGTCACAAAACTGATCGCTTTCCCGGTCTTTCCTGCACGTCCTGTCCGGCCTGCACGGTGGACATAGCTCTCCTTTTCATGCGGTATGTCGTAGTTGATGACATGGGTGATGCTGTCGATATCGATTCCGCGAGCGGCTACATCCGTTGCCACCAGGTAACGGAATTCTCCCCGTTTGAAATCATTCATAACAGTGAACCGGTCTTCCTGAACCATTCCCCCATGCAATTTATCACAGGTGTAATAATGCTTTTCAAGCTGCTCCAACACGAAATCGACATTATCTTTTGTCCGGCAAAAGATGATGCAGCTGTCCGGATTTTCGACAATCGTAACATCGCGAAGCAATGAAAACTTCTGATTCTCCGTCACGCGGATCAGCTGATGTTCAATCTGATTTTTCAGCGTTTCAGTGGAAGCAATTTCTATGTGTTCGGGCTGGTTCATATATTTTTGCTGCAGTTTTTCCACGTTTTCCGGCAAAGTGGCAGAAAATAGCATGGTCATCCGCTGTTTCGGCAATTTAGTGATGATGGCTTCCACTTGTTCTATAAAGCCCATATTGAGCATTTCGTCCGCTTCATCCAATACCAGAAATTCAATGCGGTCGAGTTTCAGCGTGCCACGTTCGATATGATCGAGTACCCGGCCAGGCGTCCCTACAACAACATGGCATTTCTGTTTCAGTTCGGCCTGCTGATAGGCAAACGGCTGTTTGCCATAAACCGCAGCCGCTTTGATGCGCTTGAAACGGCCTACATTCGTAATGTCTTCTTTGACCTGATCGGCGAGTTCACGCGTTGGCGTCAGCACCAATGCCTGCGGTTTGTTTTCTTCCCATTCGACCATTTCACAGATCGGGATGCCGAAAGCTGCTGTCTTGCCGCTCCCTGTTTGTGATTTCACCGCTATATCGATCTTTTGCAAAGCCACAGGAATCACTTTTTCCTGAACTTCAGTCGGTTCTGTATAACCCAAACCTTCAAGGGCCCGCAAAACGGGTTCACTGATTTTAAAATCTTTGAATTGCTTGCTGTTCATATATTAAATCTCCTTCTCGTCCAAACTTCCCTTAGTTCCATTATTGCATGGATTTTATGCAATCTCCATTAAAGGATTATTAAGTTTAATGGAACTGAAGGTTTCATTGATCCAGAAGGCTTACGGCGACTTTAACATCCAGGGATTGGCTGCCGCCTCGGTAAATGCCCTGCACCGGGCTGACATCGTTGTAATCACGCCCCACCCCTACACGTATATGGTTTTCCAGCGCTTCGACATTATTGGTAGGGTCAAGCCCCACCCAGCCGACTCCCGGAATCATGACTTCTGCCCAAGCATGGCTGGCGGCGTCGCCGACCAGAGCAGAATTTTCCCCGACATATAAATAGCCGCTGACATAACGGGCAGGAATATTCTTGCTGCGAAGGATTCCGAGCATCACATGCGTAATATCCTGGCAAACGCCTTTGCGCAGACCAAAGGATTCAGATCCTTTGGTGAAAACATCCGTTGATTCGCCGTCATACGTGAAATGGTCATGGATATAAACCATTACATCGATGGCATACTGAACCGGATTCTCAATTTGACCCAGTTCCCGATCCACTTGTGTAATTTGTTCCGGATTCAGATATGTGTAGGCGGTATTGCTCAAATAAGCCAAGTAATGCTCTCCGAATAATTTCGAATGGAAAATGGTGCGCATTTCCGGGGAATAATCGATTTGGTGGATGAACGGGCTTTTTTGAATACTGACGATGGAAGTCGTTTTCACTTCCAGATGCTGATGGTGTTCTGCGATAAAGAATGTTTCCACATTATTGCCCCAAATATCAATGTGTTCTTTTGTTAATGAAGCAGGCGTGATATCCGCCCGGTAAGACAATAGGCGCTGGACTTCATCAGTTCTTGGTTTCAAGCGAATGGAATTCATGCTTTGGTCGACGATCGTATCGTATTCGAAAATATTGGTATGCTCGATTTTATATTTCATGGATGTTATTCCTTTCGCACTCGCCGTCTGGTTTTGGGTGCTCGTGTAGTTTTCGGTTTCGTGATCATTAAGATAATAGGTTTTTGAAAAGAGTTGGCCGATTTCATTGCAGCCATTCTGAAAATCGTTTAAAAAGTCCAACATATCTTCAGGTTCAAGCTCCTGAAAATTAAAATTGTCAAAATCAGCGGTCAGCTGATCGATTTTCGCAAACAACTCCCAGGAATAATGGGAGACTTTTCCGTCCTCCAATTTGACGATCGCTTCCCGCATATGATCCAGGCAATAGCGGATGGACCTCGGGAAAGTGGGATTCGAAACCAGGAATGTCAACACCAGGGATGGATCCATCTTCGGTGGGTTCGCTTTCAGGTAGGCATCATAGCCATTCGTCATCCGCAGGGCAGCCAGCCAGTAATAATAATCTTCTGATTGCTGTTCTTCCGCACGTGCGAGCGTACGCTCACAAACTATATTCAGAATGCGTGCCGTCTTTTCAGCACGCTCCAGCCATTTTCCGATTTTGATCATCTGATATTCCACGCCGCGTGACATCGAGGATTCCACGATTCCCTGTGATGTTAGTGCCGTATTTTTGACTTTCTCCAAAAATCTCCGCATTTCATGGACCGACAGCGATTCAGTGTCCATATCCTGCAATGTCAGGTAACATCTGTTCCAAACTTCCCAATAATCATCGGTGATATGGTCCCGGCTTACCCGTGCGTTCTCACGGATAAATCGCACACAGCTTGCCACGGAATTGAAATTTTCTTCTTCCATAGACAGATAGTAGACCAGCTGATCTTCATTATAGGCCGGCAGCGATTTGATGTATTCCATCATATCCGTTGAAGCACAAATTTCAAATATGAGCTTCCAATCGTCTGCACGCACCAGCTCTTCGTCCGATGCTTCAATCATTTGAAGCAATTGTACATCCAGGATCCGTGCGTTGTTCTCTGCACGCTCCGCATTTCTCGACATCCAGTACAACGAATTTGCAACTCGACTCAACATTCAGGAATCCCCTCCTTCTTCTTTTTTCTTGAAGACCCATGTATCTTTTCCGCCGCCGCCCTGCGACGAATTGACAACCAGCGATCCTTCCTTAAGAGCAACTCTTGATAAGCCGCCGGGCAGAACATTGGTTTCTTTTCCACGCATAACGAATACTCTCAAGTCCACATGACAGGGATAGAATTTATCGCCTTGATAGGCCGGGGCCCGTGATAATTTGATGGTAGGCTGTGCAATATACTGATGCGGTGATTCAATGATTTTCTCCCGGAAAATCTCGATCATTTCTTTTGATGCATGCGGTCCGACCAGCATATCGTATCCGCCGGAAGCTCCTACATTTTTCACGACCAGCTCTTCGAGGTGATCCAGCACCCACTCGCGTTCTTCTTTGTTCTCAAGCAGATAGGTTTTCACGTTATCAATCAAAGGTTCTTCTTTCAGGTAATAGCGGATCATTTCAGGAACATAGGCATAAATCGCCTTGTCATCAGCCACACCATTGCCGATGCCATTGAGTATAGCGACGTTGCCGTATTTGTAAGCCTGCAACAGGCCAGCCACTCCCAATGCGGAATCTTCATTGAAGGCTTCCGGATCCAAAAAATCATCGTCAATCCGGCGGTAAATGATATCCACCCTTTTTAAGCCGCGAATCGATTTCATGTATACGATATTTTTTTTCACGATCAGATCCCGTCCCTCCACAAGATCGATCCCCATCTGCTGGGCAAGGAAAAGGTGGTCGTAATATGCTGAATTGTACATGCCGGGCGTCAGCAGGACGGCGAAAGGCTTGCCTTTTTGGGTAGCCGGGGCATGATCCAGTATCGCCTGGTGCATATGGCTCATCTGATGCTCAAGCGTTTGAATGGAATGCTTGGCGAAAAATTCTGGATAAACCTGCCTCATCACATAACGGTTCTGATAGACATATGACATTCCCGAAGGATTGCGCAGATTGTCTTCAAGCACATGATATTTCCCGTTCTCATCCCGTATAAGATCGATGCCGGCCAGAAAAATATGATTGTTCAAAGGGATTTCGATCCCTTTGACTTGCTTATCATAGTAATACGGATTTTCCTCCACGAGATTTCTCGGTACAATCCCGTCATCCAGAATCCGCTGCTCTCCGTAGACATCTTCAAGGAATCGATTCAGCGCTTCTGCACGTTGAACCATTCCTTTCTCTACGACTTCCCATTCTTCAGGGGGTATGATGATCGGTATAAAATCGAAGGGCATCGTCCGTTCAGTACCCACATTATTATCGTAAACCGTAAATGTGATGCCTTGTCTGAGGAAAGATAATTGGGCTGTCTCGTGTTTTTCGCGCAATTCCTCCTCACTGAAATGCTGGAGCAATTGAAAGAAGTTTTGGTAATGGGGTTTTGGCTGTTTGTTCTCTTCGAACATTTCATCAAAAAACGGCTTTACGAGATATGATTGAAACATAATTCCCCTCCTTTTTTGTTCTAAATATTCGGTTAATTTTGTGTAAAAAAACTGCCACTCACTATCTGCGAGTGGCAGCTTCATGTTGTTCCATTCTTACCTTGCAGCAGGTTTTAATAGCTCTTAATCCTTTTTCGACGTTTCTTCGTCAATTCCTTTTTTCAGGGAATCGCTATACTCTGTGCTGCCTCCGAAAGCGCCGGCGCTCGGTTTCGATTCATCGGACGGACTGCCCGTTTTGTCGGTACCGCTTTCCTTCGAGGCATTTGAGCCGGTTGAGCCAGTTGAAGTTCCAGAGCTGCTCTCCGATTTTCCACCGACTTCATCCTGAACCGTTTTATCCGCTTTATCCAGCATGTCTTTCTCCTGGTCCATCATCTTCTGCTGCTTATCGATTGCAGTCTTGACTTGTTCTACCGCTTTAGAGACATAAGGCTTCGCTTTATCTACCATGCCGCCCGACTGTTCATTAAAGCGGTCGAGGCCCTTTTTGACGTTCTCTTTCATATTCCCCGACTGTGAATCGCCGGTCGCGCCTGCAGAAGTGCCGTTAGAATCCACTTTTTTCTGTGCCATGGCGGACCCTATTGCCGCACCTATACCTAATAATACTAATTTGCCAAATAACCCGCCTGAACGTTTTGCCATTGGAATCTCCCCTTTTCAGTAATGGAATACACTTTATCCTTATTATTTACTATTTCCGGACATCCTAAACATTTTACCCGGTAAAAAAGACACCTTTCTCGTTTGTCAGGTGTCTTTGGGCGGTGAGATTCATCCTATTAAATTTTGCCTTCCTGCTGCAGTACTTTTTCAAAAGCATCTACGACTTCAGGATCATATTGGTCTCCTGACAGGCGCCGGATTTCCCTCATGGCATATTCCGCCGTAAAGGCTTTGCGGTAGGATCTGTCTTCAGTCATTGCATCGAAGCTGTCGCACACGCCGATGATTTTGGCTTCCAGCAGAATTTCTTCCGCTTTCAGGCCGAAAGGGTAACCTTTTCCATTGATTCGTTCGTGGTGTTGCTCTACGATATCTGCAAGTTTCTTATAGGCTGTTTTGCGGAGCATTTCGGCTCCGTCCCCCGGATGCTTTTTAATCAGGTCAAATTCTATGTCCGTCAATTTCCCCGGTTTATTGAGCACTTCTTCAGGAATATTAATTTTTCCGATATCGTGAAGGATGGAAGCTATGAACAGATCATCAATCCTTTGACGATCCAATTTCATTTTGGAAGCGGTTTTAACTGCATATTTCGAAACTCGGGTGCTGTGCCGATAAGTGTATCTATCTTTTTTCTCCACAATTTCACCAATGCTGCGCAATTCTTTAATACCCTCACTGAGAGAATGAAATACCATCGCATTAGAAACCGAAAGAAAAGTTACATCCGTTATAGCCGTTATTTGTATGACTTCTTCCAAGTCTTTGACTGAAATTACGTCGTCTGCAATAAGTCGGGAAATTTCACCGTTTATTTTAAGCTCCATTTCACCATTCAATATATAGAAGAACTCCTGGACATCCGCATTTTCACCCGGAAAAAGGATCATCAGCTTGTCTTTTTGAACAGTCTGCTTCATAAATTCAATTCCGCCACCGCGCCCGAGCAAACTCAGGGTATTGGAATTATTGGTGACTGTTTCAAGATATTCATTTCTAAAAATGTCCAAGCCTTTCACTAATACACATCCCTTCTAAAAAAGCACTATGAATGTATGCACGTGCCATACATTCATAGTACTCTAAAGGATGCTTTTATGACAATAGGTGTTACCAGTCGATCACTTTAATAGGATCGATATCTGCTTCACGATCCGCAAATCGGACAGTAACCCATTCCATTTCCACAGTAAGGCCCGCTTCTTCAGCTTTCTCCATGCCTTTTAAAGTCATCGCTTCTGTTTTCAACTTCAAATCAGCAATCATCGAATCAACTTTCAGATCATATTTCTCCCAGGCTTCAGCCTGTTTTGAGGCATCTTCTGTTTTTGCAACTTCCGCTAAATAATCCGCATACATCTTTTCAGCCTTCACTTGCACTTTAGCGATTTCTTTGTAGATTTCTGCATTGACTTCATACACATCTGCCAAAGCCTCCGCTGTTTCCGGGCTCATAGGCTGTTCTGCCGTTTCAGCAAATCCTCCGCCCGTAAATGCAGTAAAGATTAAGAGCAATGAAAAAAGTACAGTAATCGAATATTTCTTAAACATTCTGTTTCCTCCCCTTTTTCTCTGATAATGTTTTGTAAATCAAATATGATAGTTCCTAACAAAAGCCAGCACATTCTGCTGCAACCGCTTCATCAACAAGTATAAATGAAGTAGGCACAAAGAACAACATCGATTTACAACAAGGTGTGTCTTTTGGCCGGCATTAAAGAGGCACAGGAACCGTGCAGATATTCCTGTGCCTGCTTTCGATTATTCGTTTTAAGGCAGCACAGTAGCTCCCATCAAATAGCGGTCA
This sequence comes from Planococcus salinarum, assembly GCF_007004625.1. Lineage (GTDB taxonomy): Bacteria > Bacillota > Bacilli > Bacillales_A > Planococcaceae > Planococcus > Planococcus salinarum. The sequence goes on from NZ_VIFV01000001.1 coordinate 317,530, forward strand.
CATTCGCGTGCCGCTTCGCGCCCCTCGTTAATAGCCCAGACAATCAGGCTTTGGCCCCGGCGTACATCGCCTGCCGCAAAGACCCCAACCAAACTGGTGGCATACTTCCCGTAATCGGCTTTCACACAAGAGTTGGGCTCAGTCGCCACTTCCATCTGCTGGATCAGCCCCTGTTCCGGTCCGCTGAATCCGATGGCAATCAGCACAAGGTCTGCTTTCCATACTTTTTCCGTGCCCGGTATTTCTTCACGGATGCGATTGCCTGCTTCATCAATTTTTAATTTCACGTTTACCGTATGGACTTCCTTGATTTCGCCCTTTTCGTTCCCGACGAACTTTTTCGTCATGACAGCATAGGCTCTTGGGTCTTCGCCGAAAGTGGCGGCTGCTTCTTTGTGGCCGTATTCAACGCGGTGCACTTTCGGATATTGCGGCCAGGGGTTGCCCTGCTCGTCGCGTATCGCCCCTTTTTTATCATAGACATCGAATTGGACAAGGCTTCTGCAATCATGCCGGACAGCTGTTGCCAGGCAATCTGTTCCGGTGTCTCCGCCCCCGATGACAATTACATTTTTGCCTTTGGCCGAAATATAATTGCCGTCTTCGAAATCTGAATCCAGCAGACTCTTTGTGCTGGCATGCAGAAAATCCATCGCATAATGGATGCCGGCGAGCTCGCGCCCTTCCACCTGAAGGTTGCGGTGCACCGTGGAACCGGTGCACATGATGACCGAATCAAAATCCTCTTTCAGTTTTTCAGCGGCATAATTTCTGCCGATTTCAGTATTTGTTTGGAAAGTGATGCCTTCCTGTTTCAGAATGTCCACACGGCGGAGGACCATGTCATAAGGCAGTTTCATCTCCGGTATGCCGTACGTCAGCAATCCGCCCACCCGGTCGTTCCGTTCAAAAACAGTGACCCAATGTCCCGCTTTGTTTAATTGCGCTGCAGCGGCAAGGCCGGCGGGGCCGGAGCCGATTACCGCCACGTGCTTGCCGGTGCGTGTTTTCGGCGGCTCGGGTACAACCCACCCTTCCTCAAAACCCCGTTCAATAATGGAGCGCTCCACCGTCCGGATTGCGACAGGCGGTTCGTTGATGCCCAAAACACAGGAACCTTCACAAGGCGCCGGACAGGCCGTTCCTGTAAATTCCGGGAAATTGTTCTTCAAATGTTCCCGGCGCAGCGCTTCTTTCCATTGTCCTCTGTAAACAAGATCATTCCATTCAGGAATCAGGTGGTTAACCGGGCAGCCAGTTGTCACCCCTTCCAATTCCATTCCCGTGTGGCACGTCGGCACACCGCAGTCCATACAGCGGGCGCCTTGCTTTTCCACTTCCTCATTGGATAATGGAATCGTGTAGTCGTTCCAATCGTGCGTCCGTTCTGCCGGGTCGCGTTCGTTCATCGTCTGCCTTCCATAATCCATAAAACCTGTACTCTTTCCCATCAGACCCCTCCTTGATCGATTCTGCCAAAAGGCTGATTCTCTATTTTATGCCTTCACTCATTTTGCTTTCTTCAAATGCCGCCATTTCAGCATCGGATTTTGTCATGCCGCTGTCCAGTAATTTGTCGATGCGCTCGTTGATCTGCAAATAAGCTTTCGGAATAACCCGAACAAATTTCCCTGAGAATATGTCCCAATGCTCCAAAATTCGCTGAGCGTTTAAACTGCCGGTATAGCTGTAGTGGCTCTTGATCATACTGCGCAACTCTTCTATTTCGTGCGGATCCGCCATCGGCTGCAAGTAGACCATGTCAGTGTTGCAATATCGCGCAAAGGTTTCGCTTTCATCCAGGACATAGGCGATTCCCCCGGACATTCCGGCTGCGAAGTTCTTGCCGGTGTCTCCAAGGATCACAACCCGTCCGCCTGTCATGTATTCACAGCCGTGGTCTCCGACACCTTCCACAACGATGTTCGCGCCGCTGTTGCGAACCGCGAACCGCTCTCCGGCCACGCCGTGTATATACGCTTCACCGGCAGAAGCACCATAGAAGGAAACGTTGCCGATGATGATATTCTTTTCCGGGATAAATGTGGAATCCGCTGCCGGCTTGACTATAATCTTGCCGCCGGACAGGCCTTTTCCGACAAAATCATTGGCATCTCCAACCAAGTTCATCGTCATTCCCCGCGGAATGAATGCGCCGAAGCTTTGGCCTGCCGAGCCCTGGAAATTCAGTTTCACCGTGTCTTCCGGCAAACCTTCCGCTCCGTAACGTCTTGAGATTGCGCTGCCGATAATGGTACCCGTCGCGCGGTGGATATTGCGGATGGCGGTGGTCATTTCAACCGGCTCGCCGGTCTTTATCGCATTGCTGCAACGCGGCAGAAGTTCCTGATAGTCGAGTGTTTGCATCAAGCCGTGATCCTGCTTGACGGTTGCATAGCGTCCGACTTTTTCCGGAAGATCCGGCTGATACAGAAGCGCCGATAAATCGATTCCTTTGGCTTTCCAATGATCGATCGCCCCATTCACTTCAAGTACATCGGTTCTGCCGATCATCTCATTGATGGTGCGGAAGCCAAGCTCCGCCATCAATTCGCGTGCTTCCTGTGCGATAAAGCGCATGAAGTTTACGACATGTTCCGGGTCTCCGCCGTATTTTTTGCGAAGCTCCGGATTTTGTGTCGCGATGCCCACCGGACAGGTGTCCATATGGCAAACGCGCATCATGACACAGCCGAGCACAACCAGAGGTGCGGTGGAAAATCCATATTCTTCTGCTCCAAGCAGTGCCGCCATGACGACATCGCGCCCCGTCATCATTTTGCCGTCGGTTTCCACGACAATGCGGTCGCGCAACCCATTCAATAATAAGGTTTGATGAGTTTCAGCCAAACCGATCTCCCACGGCAGGCCGGTGTGCTTCAAACTTGTTTTCGGCGCTGCGCCCGTGCCGCCGTCGTAACCGCTGATCAGCACCAGATCCGCCCGGCCTTTTGCAACTCCAGCCGCTATCGTTCCAACACCAACCGCTGAAACCAGTTTTACACTGATGCGTGCATAAGGATTGGCATTCTTCAGATTAAAGATCAATTCCGCCAAATCTTCGATGGAATAAATATCGTGATGCGGCGGCGGTGAAATCAATTCCACGCCGGTCGTTGAGCCGCGAACTTCTGCAATCCAGGGATAAACTTTTTTCCCCGGCAGATGGCCGCCTTCTCCCGGCTTCGCCCCCTGTGCCACTTTGATCTGGATTTCGTCGGCATTCACCAGGTAATGGCTCGTAACACCAAAACGGCCCGAGGCCACCTGCTTGATTGCGCTTCTGCGGTTTGTGCCGTCTTCATCCGGGATAAAGCGGGAGATTTCCTCGCCACCTTCACCCGAGTTGCTGCGGCCGCCGATTTTGTTCATGGCGACTGCAAGCGCTTCATGCGCTTCTTTGCTGATTGACCCGTAGGACATGGCACCCGTTTTGAATCGCGCACAAATTTCCTCGACGCTTTCCACTTCTTCCAATGGCACAGACGTCCGGTCCTTAAACTTCAGCAAACCACGCAATGACTGCAGGTTCGCTTTCTCATCCGTCAGCAGAGCGGAATATTTCCGGAAGACATTAAAATCATTTGTCCGGCACGCCTGCTGCAGCGTATGGATGGTTTTGGGATTGTATTGATGGTCTTCCCCATTTTCGCGGTATTGGAATTCGTCCCCGGATTCCAGTTCCCAGTCGCTGCCTTCTCGTTCCGGATATGCTTTGGCATGGCGCATCAGCACCTCTGTGCCGATTGTATCGAGGCCGATTCCTTCCAGCCTTGAAGAAGTCCGGGTGAAATATTCGTCGATTACATCCATTCGGATTCCCACGGCTTCGAAAATCTGTGCACCGCGGTAACTTTGAATTGTTGAAATGCCCATTTTCGACAGCACTTTGATGATGCCGTCGGTGACCGCCTTGATGTAGGTATTTTCAGCCTGTTCGTAATCGGGGCCTTCAATATCCCCGGCCTCAATCAGGTTGTCGATCGTATCCATGGCCAAATACGGATTGATCCCTTCCGCACCATATCCAAGAAGAACTGCAAAATGGTGCACTTCCCGGGGCTCAGCAGATTCCAGCAAAATGCTGATTTTTGTGCGGATGCCCTCGCGGATCAGGTGATGGTGCAAGCCGGAAACGGCCAGTAAAGCCGGAATTGCCGCCAGCTCTTTATTGATTCCTCTATCTGAAAGAATCAGGAGCGTAGCGCCATCTTTGCAGGCTGCATCAGCCTCAGCAAACAGCTCTTCAAGCCGTTTCTCCATCGCTTCGGTTCCGTCTGAAACCGGGAATAGGATCGGCAAAGTCACTGCCTTGAATTCACCCAACGGGTTATGGCGCAATTTTTCCAGCTGCCCGTTGGTAAGAACCGGTGTTTCCAAACGGATATGGCGGCTGCTTGCCGGGGTCGGCTGCACCAGGTTGCCTTCTGCTCCGATTGTTGTCCGCGCAGCTGTAATAATCTGTTCCCGGATTGCGTCAATCGGTGGATTTGTTACTTGCGCAAATAATTGTTTGAAGTAATTGTACAGCAGCTGCGGTTTTTTCGATAAGACGGCCAAAGGGGAATCATAGCCCATAGAACCGACAGGATCCTTGCCTTCGGTCGCCAATGGTTTGATGATCTTTTGGACTTCCTCCATCGTGTAGCCGAATGCCAGTTGCTGTTTCACCAGGGATTCTGCACCCTCATAGTTTGCAGGCTGCTCCGGATCCGGCAAATCTTCCAGGTCCAGCATATTCTGTTCCACCCAGTCTTTATAAGGCAATTCCCCTGCAATCTGCAATTTGATCTCTTCGTCCGGAACAATTTTTCCTTCCAACAGATCAACCAGCAGCATTTTGCCGGGACGCAGGCGGTCTTTGTAAATGATGTCATCCGCAAAGATATCCAAGGCGCCGACTTCCGAACCCAAAACAATCATGCCGCTCTTTGTTACGTAATAACGCGCCGGTCGAAGCCCGTTTCGGTCAAGGCAGGCCGCAATCTGGTTGCCGTCAGTAAAGACCAGTGCCGCCGGGCCATCCCACGGTTCCATCAGCGTACTGTGGTATTCATAAAAATCCTTCTTCTCTTTCTTGATCGTCGGATCATTGACCCATGGTTCCGGCACCATCATCATCGCTGTATGAGCCAGTGAGCGTCCTGATAAATGAAGAAACTCAAAGCAATTATCGAACATCGACGAATCACTTCCGCTTTCATCGATGACCGGCATTAATTTTTTCAGATCTTCCTCGTTGAAATGTGGAGAGGTGCACAGGGCCTGGCGCGCCCGCATCCAGTTAACATTTCCGCGTAAGGTATTAAATTCACCATTATGTATGGAATAGCGGTTCGGGTGCGATCTTTGCCAGCTTGGAAATGTATTGGTGCTGAAACGCGAGTGGACTAATGCCAACGCCGATTTGAATTCGGGATGGTTGAGGTCGATGTAGAACGAATCCAATTGCTCGGGAATAAGCATCCCTTTATAGACAATGGTGCCCGCTGATAGGCTGCTGAAATAAACATCCTTGAATTCCGGGTCTGCACCCATTTCCTGTTCGATTCTTTTGCGGATTATATACAGCCTTCTTTCGAGATCCATACGCCCTTCGAGATCGGCAGCCGCTTCGATAAATACCTGGCGGACAACCGGTTTGGTTTTCGTGGCCACTTTGCCGACAAAAGAATCATTTACCGGAACCGGCCGCCAGCCGAGGCATTGCTGCCCTTCTTCTTCAATAATGCGTTGTATGATTTCTTTGGATTTCATCCGGATATCATAATCCTGGGGCATAAAAATCATGCCGATGCCGTACCTTCCTTCCGCCGGCAGGAAGATCCCTTCTTTTTCACATTGCTTCTGGAAAAAGCGGTGCGGAATCTGCGTCAGGATACCGGCTCCGTCCCCGGTGCTCGTGTCAGAAGACTGCCCTCCCCGGTGCTCGAGATTACACAGGATATTGACCGCATTCTGGACGATCGAGTGTGATTTTTCACCATTTATATTTGCAATCATTCCAATGCCACAGGCTTCATGTTCCTGCTCCGGACTGTATAAGCCTTGTGCTTTTGGATACTCTCTTTTTGTCATGCTGTTTCCCCCTTTAACACAGTGAAGTGTCATAATATTAGGATAGTATATCATAAAAAACAGAATTAATTTAAAATTAAGATTAATTTAAATAGTCAATTATTACTGCAAGCGCTTTCATTTTATAGTCAGTTTAAAGAGCTTTTCAGTTATTATTTCAGAAACTTAAAAACCCCTGTCCGAAGACAGGAGCTTTTACGTATTTACGGGTTCAAATGCCTGGATTGCGGACAGGAAGGCATCGCCGTATTTCTCGAGTTTATTGGCGCCGACACCGTTGACTTCAAGAAATTCTTCAGCGGTTTTCGGCTTTCTGGCGCACATATCCTGCAACGTCTTATCGGAGAAGATGACAAATGGCGGCACGCCGCCCTGGTCTGCCAACTCTTTCCGGATTTTCCGCAGCTCTTCGAAGAGCGGATCGTTTTCAGCAATCTGTTTGGTGACAACTGCCCCTTTGCGTAGAACCTGGCGTTCGCCGAGCAGCACTGCTCTGCCGCCATCGGGTACATAAATCGTGGGGAAAGAACCCTGCTCAACTGCCAGCAATTCCTGGGAAATCATAAATTCAATCAGATTCGACACTTCTTTAGCGCTTTGATGCTTCAAAATTCCGTAAGTTGATAACTTATCAAACCTGAAATCGAGTATTTTTTTATTGCGCGAACCTGTCAGCACCTGAGCCGTCATCAGTTTGCCGAACTTCTGGCCCATGCGGATGACGCAGGACAGCACCATCTGAACGTCTTTCGTCACATCGAGGCTTTCACGGTCATCGATGCAATTTCCGCAATGGCCGCAGTGTCCGGCTGCAGTATCTCCAAAATAATGAATGATGAATTGCTGCAGACAGTTTTCGGTATGGCAGTAATCGACCATGCCCTGCAATTTGACGAGTTCACCGGGAATGCGGCTCGGGTCCTGCGCCTGATCGATCAGAAAGCGCTGCGTTTGAACATCCTGTGGCGCATAAAGGACGATGCACTCACTCGGCAATCCGTCGCGGCCGGCACGGCCCGCTTCCTGGTAATAACTTTCCATGTTTTTCGGCAGCTGGTAATGGATTACATAGCGGATATTGCTTTTATCAATGCCCATTCCAAATGCATTGGTCGCCACCATCACCGTTACCTCGTCATTGAGGAATTGCTCCTGGCCCGCTCTTCTCTCGGCATCAGGAATCCCCGCATGGTATTTCGCAGCTTTGATGCCTTTTTTCTGCAGCATCTCATAGACCGAATCCACAGTCTTGCGCGTGGCGGCATAAATGATTCCCGCTTCTTTATCGTTTTTCTGGACATATTCCTTCAGGAAACGTTCGCGATCCTGGCCGCGGATGACGGAAAACGTCAGATTTGCGCGTTCAAAACCGGTCATGATGGTGTGGCGTTCTTCTATATTCAGAATGCGGCAAATGTCTTCCCGCACTTGAGGCGTCGCAGTTGCCGTTAAGGCAAGTACTGTCGGATTGTTCGGAAACAAGTCCATCATGCGGCTGATGAGGCGATAGCTTGGACGAAAATCATGGCCCCATTGCGAAATGCAATGCGCTTCGTCGACAGCGATGAGGGGCACGTGCACGCCCTGCAGTTCGTTCAGGAACATTTCATTGTCCAGGCGTTCCGGCGCAATATACAATAATTTTATGGCGCCCCGCTGGACATCATAAAGCGTTTCACGGACTTCCTCGAAATCCATTGAGCTGTTTATAAAGGCCGCTGGAATGCCGGCTGCAAGAAGTGAATCCACTTGGTCTTTCATCAAAGATATCAATGGTGAAACAACAATCGTCGTCCCTTCCATGACCATGGCCGGAATCTGGTAGCACATCGATTTTCCGCCGCCTGTCGGCATGACACAAATCGAATTCGCCCCTTCAAAAACTTGTGATATCGCCTGTTCCTGCCCGGTCCGGAATGTTTCATAGCCAAAATAGGTCTGCAGTAATTCTCTTGCTTTTTCCAACAATAGTAAACACTCCTATAACTCGATTCGTACTGCATAGCTTACCATATTTCATCGGCTTTTTCTTTTTCCAAGCATCAAAAAACGCCGAAGGCAAAAGCTTTCGGCGCTGGTAAAATCCGTCATTCAGATGTCAAGATTCCAATGTTTCTCTTCTTCCTCTTTCATCTGTTTTTCCGTTTCAGGCGGATACACGGTGCGGAATTTATGGTGGTCCTGTGGAATCACTTCCACCATCTTCGCAATCATGTCTGCAGGATCGAATTGATCTTCGAGTGCCGAATCCGCTTCTTCCATATCTTCTTTCTTGGTGAAATGAATTTTCTCATCATACCATTTCCATTTTGCTTCCGCGCTGCGGTCGTTGAAGCCTGTCGCAAATGCGCCGGGGTTGATTGTCGCGACCTGGACACCGAAGCCTTCCAATTCTTTTCTCATCGTTTTGGCAATCGCTTCAATGGTATGTTTGGTAGCGGTATACGGGCCCACATACGGCGTCGACATGATGCCGGCCATCGAAGACAGGAAAATGATCTTGCCTTTCCCTTTTTCCACAAATTTCTGCGCGGCAATCTGCGCGGTTTCCAACGTGCTGAAGACATTCACTTCAAACAGTTCGCGGAAATTCATCATCGGCACTTCCCCGAGTGGACCGCCTTCATTGACTGCTGCATTCGCTACAAAAATATCAAAATCATACTCGTGCATCTGCGCCAGATCCTGCGGATTTTTTATGTCCATCTTGAAGATTTCCAGTTTTACGTTTTCAGCTTCTGCGGCTTCCATCAAAGAAGTCACCTGCGGGGCGTTTTCCACCGGCGCAATGACGCGATGGCCCTTTTTCGCCAGACCGATGGCTGTACCTTCGGCAAGGCCGCTCCCTGCGCCGGTAATAAAGATTGTTTTTGACATTTTGAATCCCTCCCGTTTTTTTTCCTATTGGATGTCTTCCCTTCAGAAAACCGGCTAAACAAAAAATCCACCGGAAGCATCCCAGTGGATTCCTGAAAACCGGATCATAGCCCCCAGTTTTTATTGTCAAATTCCGCAGCATATTTGGCGTATTTCGCCAAAGCATCCCTTAAGGCCTTCTCGTTTTTTGCCAGCATCCGTTCTCTTGCCTTTTTCCGCTTAAAGCGCAGGCCATAGGCCAACTGAGCTTCTTCATAGGCTTCATTTAACGTACGGAATTCCCATGCCACATCCCCATCAGGATCTTTCAACAACGAAGCAAGCAAGGACGTTTTCCGGTAGAGTTCTTCTATTGTATATTTCTCCTGGTCCCGGTGCAGCAATCCCACAACGATGCTGGCAGGAATCTCTTCATCAACTCCCTGGGCAAGATCTGTCAGCAGCTGGAGCATTGTGCGCCTGTCACTGGCAAGAGACAGAACATAAAAGACGTGAGGGATATCTTCGGTGGGGATATTATTGATGAATTCGTCGATTTCTTCTATCAGGTCTTTTGTTTTAAGGTGATCGATTAGAATACCGAGCCGGTAGGTTTCGTATAAATTGTAACGTTCCATGGATCCATCGCCTGCTTTTCGAAAAATTAGCTGATTTCTCTAAGCATATGCAACAGCAAGCAGCCCGCTTCCAATGCTTATATCCGTAACCTGACTTTATCATAAAGCCCGGTTTCCCTGAAAGGGAAATACCCGTAAATGGCATCGGGGCATTAAAAAAGCCCATTCCCAAAACCGGAATGAGCAGAGCCTGACCTAAATCTCGACTGTTATGAAGTTGCCGCCCCAAAATTTCCCATGCGCCGTTTCACTTTAATGTAGGATGCCGCTTCCGCTATCTCATCCCGGTTCAGCGGCTTATCGTCCAGCAGCAGATTGTAATCATTGAAATCCTTCAGGCTTTGGAGATCCAAATCAATTGACCGTTCTTCCCTGTCGAGCATATTATCTATCGAGACTCCAAAGTAATCTGCCAAGCGCATCAAATGACTTACTGAAACCTGCTTTTTGCCGCTCTCGTAAGCCCATACTGTACTTTTGGCGAATCCGACTTCTTCCGCAAGTTTTTCCGGAGAAACCCCTTGTTCTTCCCGTAACTGCTTTATCTTTTTGCTTAAATGCTCCATTTAGCTAATGCTCCTTCTTGAATTAAAATTCTAACTATTTAAAATATACTGTACTTTTTAGATTATTACAATATTTTTGAATAATATTTATAAATATATTTGAATATTGTGTGAACTTTCGGTATTGCGTATGATTTCATAAAGCCTAATAACTACGCCTATGGATTCACCCTCTCTAAAATTCATAGTTAATCTTGTTCAAGTAAAAATTATATCGATAAAAAATAGCATATAAATGATATAGAGTGAATCATGTTAATAAATGTTTAATATATACAGTTTCGAAAATAAAAAAGAGCAGTGGCTTTTGCCACCGCTTTCGCTGATTTATTCTTCACCACTGATGCGCATCCCCATCTGCCGTGCGAATGCCAGGGCCTGGTTCGGAGATACGGTGCAACCCGCCAATTTTTCGACAGTCACCTGGATTCTTTCAAATCGGTTTGTGCTGAGGTCCACACTTCCCAGATTGGTTTCGGCGAAATTGATATCTTCCATATCACATGTGGTAAACGCCGTTTCTTTTAACTCCATTTCATAGAAATCCGCCTGCCGCATCGAACAATTCACGAACTCCGTGAAAGTGCACAGTGAAAAGCCGAATGTGGCATAATTCAAAACACAATCCACAAACAGCGAGTGCCGGACTCCCGCTTCTGCAAAATTGGTCCCCACCAGCTTGGAATTCCGGAATTCCGTCCGATGAAACACACAGCGGGTAAAGTCGGCGTTCGACAAATCACAATTGATAAAGATGACATCCACAAATTCACTGCGCGGCCAGGCAATATCGATAAAATTCACATTCTCGAATATCACCGTGTCGATATGCAGTGCCCGCGCTGCTTCAAATTCAATGGTTTCCTGCTGAATCCGGCAATTTGTTATGTAATGATCGTCCAGCGCCTCTTCAAAACGACTGATTTCTAATTCTGCCGGCACTTTGGGTTCCGACCTTTTTGTTTTGCTCATCTGAATTTGCCCCCTTTCAGCTTCTCTTTTCACTTTAATCCTTTTGTATTTTTATCTGATATTTGTTAAGTTTACAGTAAATTTCGATAGGGAATAGCAGGAAAAAGCGAAAAAGGAGAGACAGGATGGACAATGTAAAAAGCACCTTCAAAGAAGTTGTTGCTGCCATCATGCCTGTTACCATTGTAGTTATCTTACTGCAGATTGCAATTATACGCCTGCCAATGGAGGCTCTGCTTCAATTCCTCGTCGGTGTTTTCTTTGTAAGCATCGGTTTTTTCCTGTTTCTTTTAGGGGTAAATGCCGGACTTCTTCCCATCGGCGAAATGATCGGCAAACGCCTGCCGAAAACAAAAAATATCGGACTCATTATCGGCACCGGTTTTTTACTGGGGGTCGTGGTAACCATTGCTGAACCCGACTTGCGTGTCCTGGCCAAACAAATCGATCAGGTTTCTGAAGGGGAGATCAGTTCGGCCGTACTCATCCTTTCAGTTTCTTTGGGATTGGCCATATTCGTTGCGCTGGCAATGATCAGAACCCTTTTTAACATCCCGCTCCAATGGGTTCTGATTGCCGGCTACACCGCCGTCTTCGGGTTATCTTTCTTTGTTCCCGATGCATTTGTACCTATTTCTTTCGATGCCGGCGGAGTCACAACCGGACCGATGGCTGTCCCTTTTATCCTGGCTCTCGGCGTAGGTGTGGCGTCCTCTCTTCGCTCCCGCGACGCCGAAGATGGCACTGAAGGCTTCGGCCTGATCGGCCTTGCGTCAATCGGCCCGATTCTTGCGGTCATGATCCTGGGGGTGATTTTCTGATGGAGATTCACGTTTTCCAGGGGTTTGCCGGAGTTTTGCAGGAAGTGGCATATGCCCTTGTGCCTTTGCTCGTCTTCTTTGCAATCTTTCAGGTCTTCCTGCTCAAACTGCCTTTCAAAAGGCTCGGTCAGGTGGGCATCGGTTTTGTATTGACCTTTCTGGGCCTGTCATTTTTTCTGCAGGGTGTGCACGTCGGATTTATGCCGGTCGGCGAAATGATGGGACGAACCCTCGGAGAAGGCAGGGCCACCTGGCTTCTTATCCCGATCGGATTTGCTCTCGGATTTGCGGCCACTTTTGCAGAGCCGGCAGTCAGCATCATGAATGATGAAGTCGACGAAGTCACCGGCGGTTACATTTCTGCAAATTTGATGCTCTATACGATGTCAATTGGCGTCGGCCTTTCAATTGCGTTGTCGATGCTGCGAATCCTGACGGGAATTTCACTCTGGTATTTCTTAATTCCCGGCTACGCCATCGTTATTCTATTGATCTTCATGTCGCGGGATATTTTCATTGCAATAGCCTTCGATTCCGGCGGAGTCGCGACCGGCCCCATGACTGTCACTTTCATCTCTTCACTGGCAGTCGGCGTGGCGTCGGTGACGGAAGGCCGGGATCCTCTGGCAGACGGTTTCGGGCTGATTGCGCTCGTGGCATTGACGCCAATTATTGCTGTCCTTGTACTGGGACTAATCTTTAATAAGAAAGGCGGGGGAAAACCCGATGAGTCTTAACCATAAATTGATGATTGCGATTGTGAAAAGAGGCTATTCACGCCCGGTGATAACAGAAGCAAAAAAGGCCGGTGCCGACGGAGCCACAATAATTTACGGAGAAGGAGTCGGCCGAAATGAAAAACCGACTTTTCTCGGGCTTCCCCTGACACACGAAAAAGACGTGATTTTCATCGCCATCGATGGCGATAATGAAGCACCTGTCGCTGAAGCGGTCAGCCGGGAGGGGAAATTGGGCAAATCCGGTTATGGACTCGGATTTACCGTCCATCTCAGCAAACTGCTCGGTGTTCCTCATTTGACAAAACGTGAAGATGACCGCAGAAAAAAGAGAGGGGAGAAAATCATGGAAAACGCATTGCCCGATTTTCAATTGATCGTCACCATCGTCAATACCGGTGATGCCCAAAAAGTCATTAAAGCAGCAGCTGATGCCGGTGCGGAGGGCGGTACAATTTTAAATGGCCGCGGTACCGGCGTCAATGAACAGCAAACTTTCATGAATTTCACCATCGATCCCGAAAAAGATATGATTCTGACATTGGTTCCTTCAAGCTACACGGACAAAGTCGTCAGCAGTATTGAACAGGCCGTCGACCTCAATGCGCCAGGACGCGGCATCGCCTTTCTCATTGATGTAGAAAATGTTTTCGGCGTCAATCATTCTTCGTTGAATTTGAAGTGATCAACACAAAAAGGAGTGCCGCTGATTATTCGCGGCACTCCTTTTTCTATTTGTGAAATAAGGTGAACAGAACGGTCCATATGGGATTGCTGCGCTGCGGTTCTCCTGTTTTGCGGCGGCTGTTCACACGGCTTGCTTCCACGTCTGAGCGAATGTCTTCCATTCTTTGCTTAACTGCCATTTCATCTGTGTGAAACATTCCTTTTCCTCCTCATTTTTATGGATTCGCAGCACTGTTCGGGAGTTGGATCCGGTCATGGATCACCGGAATCGCCGGCAGCGTAATCCTGGATGATTCTTTCGGGTCCGGGAACTTAAGTCCAGTTGGATAGCCATTCTTCTGCCGCCACCTCATTCAATTGTCCACTCAGAATTTTCTCCTACAGTGCAAGTTCTCCGATATTATTGGATTCCTGCGGCTTGCCTTCCGCTTCTTTTTCTTCCGTCAGCACAATCTGGCCTGCATTGGCGCGGATTTTGCGCTGCAATGCCCCTTTGATGTCCGCTGACGCCACCTGGACCTCGCCGAATATGTCGAGTGTCTCCACTTTGTTCATGATCGTTTCATCCGTAACATCTTCATCGATTCGAAGCGTGCCGTCCACAATCAGGCTGGCCGGTTCCTGCAAAGAGGCAAACTGGCTGTTTGACCAATGTTCTTCCCCTTCGATCAGGATAAAGCGGTTCGTATAGGACAGCACTTCCGTTTCCAGGCGCTCCAGTTTCTCGTAGATCAGGTCTTCAATTTCATCGCTGCAGACTATGAACGACTTTGAATCGATTCGGCTGATCGAGTTCTCCAGCGCTTCCCTTGGGACATCCGCTTCGAATATGATCGGCTTTTTGGTCATCAACTTTTCGTTCCGGAAGCTTTTGATCGACCTTGAATTGATGCGCAGCGCTCCTTTTAAAACTCTGTATCCCGCTGGAATCACTTCAATGACGCCGTTTGGAGCGGAATCCATCTTACGGTGCAGCAGGGTTTCCTGCTCTTCGTGAACAGAGACCATGCCGTTGATGGCTATTTTTTTAATCTTTTCATTGAACAATGCAGCGTCGATGTCTTTCGGAATCGTCAGCATGCCGTTGACTACGAGATGCACCGGCTCTTCAGCCGCTTCCAAAAACGCATTGCTTAAGGTGATGCTGCCGTTTTCGAGTCTCGGCGGTGCGCCTTCGTATACTTTGACCTCACGGCTGCCTTCCGGAAATTGCTGGCTCACCTGGCCTGCAAGTTTTGCCGGCGCATAGATTTCACCATTCACGATGATTTCCAGCAGCCCTTTACTCAATTGTTCCGGCCGGACATCGTGGGCAAAGATGAGCATGCCGTTCAGCACCATCTTCACAGGCTCGTCAATCGAATCGAGATAATCACTGTCAATTTCCAATGTGCCATTGTAATAGCTGTAGTGGTCCGGTACTTCCACTGTTTTACCGATATTGCCGATTTTCAATGCCGCCAGCAGATGCGATTGCCCGCTTCTGTAGAGTACCAGGCCGACATTTCCAATCTTTTCGTAAGCCTGCACACTTTGTTCTGTTGCATTCAATAAATTCAGTACCCCTACGTTGCCTATTGATTGTTTCATCATTATTCCTCCTCCAGGATGTCTCTCAATTTTTTAATCGCGAAGTGCAGCTTGTACCGGATGGTCGCTGCCGGAACCTGAAGCTGGTCCCCTATTTCCTTGCTGGTCATCCCCAGCCAATAACGCTTGAATATCAGATCTCCCATTTCGGGTGTGAGATGCGACAGCAACTCCGTCATTTCCAGGCGGTTGATTGCCAGGGGCTGTTCCGGAAAGTCCAGTTCTTCTTCCCAGCCGGAAAGCCGCTTGTCCCTCCGCCGATCATCAATCAGGCGATTCTTCATCACCCGGAAAAACCATGCCCGCTGCTTGTAGATCGGCAGGTCCAATAGTTCTTCTTCTTTCAATGATTTTTCGAGGGCGTCCTGCACCAGGTCTTCCGCCTCCTGATTGTGGCGGGCAATGGAACCGGCGAAGCGGATCAGATCATTTTGCAGATTTTCATACATCGTTTCGGTATCCATTCCATCCCCCGCTTTCTGCTTTATTGCCTGTCTCATTAAGATAACGGATGAAAGGGACAAAGTGTTTGAAGAAAATTAAAAAAACTTTATAAAAGGGCCAAAACAAGTTGCCTATACGTAATGTATGCCGAAGAAACATGCTTCTGTCTCTCCCTCACTGCGCTGGCTTCGGTTCATGAAAACTGATTATTTCTTGCAGATGGACAAAGTCGCTTCTATATGAAAAAATTAGAAAAAGAACAACTTAGGAAAGCAGGGCTAATGATGAGTATCGATTTAAAGGAAAGAGGGAGACTTGATCCCCTGATAGTTTTTTTAAAAGTTTCCGCAGCCTATCTACTATCTTTACTTCCCTCCAAAAAAGGCGATAAGAAAATTGTGCTGGTCGGCGGCAATCTTGGCGAGAAATACGAGGACAATGCAGCCGTTTTCCATAAATACCTCATCGAGAACCACCAGGAGCGTGTAACAGCTTTTTGGCTGTATGACCCAAAGAAATCCTATGCCCACGACAAACAGCTGGCCAATGCCGTAGCACTCGGCAGTTTCCGGAATTACCGCCTGTTCTTCAAGGCTGATTATTCCTTCCACGGCCATTCTCTGATGTATGATATTGCGCCGTCCGTTGATAAGTTCCTATTCCTGAACCGGAAAACCATCATCACCCATGTCAGCCATGGAATTGAAGGCTTCAAGAGAATTCTCATCCAAAAAGAGGACGTGCCTTTGTTGAAGCGGACAGACTTTTTTAACTGTGCCTCGGAATACGAAAAGGATTTGAAGCTGGATGAATGGAAGATTCCCGAAAAAAAACTGATAGTCACCGGGTTTCCACGCTTTGACCGCTTCAAAACAAACACTCCCGCACCCGAAGTGAAGCGGATCCTGATGATGATGACATGGCGGGAATGGCTTTTTGATCTGACCGAAGAGGAATTCATCGAAAGCGATTATTTCCAAAACACGATCGGGCTTGTGAGCCATGAAGGCATACGCCGACTAATTTCGGAAAACGATATGCATATGCGCGTCGCACTCCATCCATTCATGCGGAAATTCGAAAAGCACTTCACCGGGCTTGACCATCCGGAAAGCGGCATTGAATTCCAGGACTTCAACCATGCTTCCATTGAAAAGGCCATTGTTGAAAATGATATGCTGCTGACGGACATCACAAGCGTGTCATGGGATTTTCTGTACCTGAATAAACCGATCATCTTCAATATGTTCGATAAAGAGGAGTATATGGCCCGTCGTGGCACATACCTGAGCCTCGATACAGATCTTTACGGCTACAAAGCGGATTCTGTTGATGAAGTTTATCAATATCTGAAGAAAATCGTCGAAGAAAATATCACCACGAATGAATGGTACCCGAAAGCACCACTTTTCATCGATTATTACGACCAGAACAATTGCCAGCGCCTGGCGAAGCGTGTGATGGGGATATAAAGAAAAGCGGAAACGGCCGTTCAGCTCCGACAAGCGTAAGACACTCTGGCGAAGCGGCGTGGTTTCAGCCGCACAGCCAGAGGGGTTTACGACTCGAGGAGTTGGCCGTTGGAGTCTGGACACCAAGAAAAGCGACGGCGCCCGTAAAGCCTCGAAAGGCATAAGACGGAGCAGCGGCGCGGCGGTCTTTGCCGCATAGCTGGGCCGGCTTATGACCCGAGGGGCTGGGCCGCCGGAGTCTGGACACCAAGAAAAGCGACGGCGAAGAGATGGCGCAAATTTAATTTGGGCCATCTCTTTGCGACGAAGCAGCGCAGCGATGCAACGGTTTTTCATGTCTCGAAGCTAGCGTAGCGATGCAGAGACAGGAGCACGGGGTTTGGAAAGCACTGGACACCGAAAAAAAAGAGCGCCCGGAGAAAAATCTCCGGGCGCTCTTCCTATTGGGTTACAAGTTCGATCGGGCAATGGTCGGAGCCTTCGATGTATCTGTGGATTTTTGCATCTTTCATCGTTGGCGCCATGCGGTCCGACACGAGAAAATAATCGATGCGCCATCCGATATTGCGCGGCCGGCAGTCGGTGCGGTAGGACCACCACGTATAGGCCCCGCTCAGGTCAGGATGGAAATAGCGGAACGAATCAGTGAAGCCGCGCTCCAGAAATTCCGTCATTTTCCCGCGTTCTTCCGGTGTGAAGCCTGAATTTTTCCGGTTCGCCTTCGGATTTTTCAAGTCGATTTCCTGATGCGCCACATTCAGGTCGCCGCACAGCACCACCGGCTTTCGGCTGTCGAGCTCTGTGACATAATCGAGCACAGCTTCTTCCCACTCCAACCGGTAATCGAGCCGCAGCAAGCCGTGCTGGGAGTTCGGCGTATAGACATTCACCAGAAAAAACTCTTCGAACTCCAGTGTGACTGCCCGCCCTTCATCCGCATGGTTGGCGTGATTGATGCCATACTGCACGGCAAGCGGCTCGCGCCTGGTGAATATGGCGGTTCCGGAATAACCTTTTTTCTCCGCATAATTCCAGTAAAGATGATAGCCGGGAAGGTCCATCTCAATTTGCCCTTCCTGCAATTTAATTTCCTGCAGGCAGAATATGTCCGCATCGGCTGCCTCGAAAAAATCCATAAACCCTTTCTTCACCACAGCCCGCAAGCCGTTTACATTCCATGAAATCATTTTCAAAGCCATTCTCCTCATTTCACTGTCTTTTGCCAGTTTAACGGATTTCGGACAGCGGCTCAATTACCTGTGTTTTATTGCCAAACAATCTGTAATTATGTAAAATTTCAGTAAATTTCTTAAAATCGGTTTTTTTCCCGTCTGCTTCTTGTACAATGAAATTATCATTCGTTAAGGGGAATCAGGAGATGAAAAAGTTCACGAAGACAGAAAAAAGCTGGGCATTTTACGACTGGGGAAACTCCGCTTATTCGATAATCATCACTACCGCCGTCTTTCCCCTCTATTATAAAGCGTCAGCCACGGACGCTGGCGTCAGTTTATCCGATTCAACTGCTTATCTTGGCTACACAATCGCAATCTTTACATTCATCCTGGCGATGCTGGGGCCGATTCTGGGAACCATCGCCGACTATGAAGGCATGAAAAAGAAGTTTTTCACCGCTTTCTTCCTGCTCGGTACGGTATCAACAGCCTTGCTTGCCTTCGTGCCGAGCGATAATTGGCTGCTGATGCTCATCTGTTATGTATTCGCTGCACTTGGAGCCACCGGAGCCAATCTGTTCTACGACGCTTTCATCGTCGATGTCACCACCGAAAAACGTATGAACCGGGTTTCCGCTTTTGGTTACGGGCTCGGCTATATCGGCTCAACGATTCCTTTTGCAATAGCAATTGCCATCATCCTGCTTGCGCAGAATGAAATCATTCCATTGTCGGTGACCAACGCCAGCCGGGCCGCCTTCCTGATCACGGCACTTTGGTGGATCGGGTTCTCGATTCCGTTGTTCAGAAATGTCCAGCAGCGCTATTTCATCAAAAGCGAGCCGAATCCTGTGGCGCACAGCTTTAAGCGCCTCGGCAAAACGCTGAGGGAAATCCGCCAATACCGGGCCATCGTCCTGTTCCTGATCGCTTATTTCTTTTACATCGACGGTGTCGGCACCATTATCGCAATGTCCACTGCCTACGGGACGGATTTAGGGCTCACTTCGACCAGCCTTCTTATCGTCCTGTTCGCGACCCAGGTCGTAGCTGCTCCGTTCGCCATTTTGTATGGCCGGCTCGCGGACCGCTTTACCGGTAAAAAAATGCTGTATGTCGGAATATGCGTTTATATCGTGGTCTGCATTTACGCAGTGTTTATGGAAACCATAGGCGATTTCTGGGTGTTGGCCATGCTTGTGGCTTCCAGTCAGGGCGGAATCCAGGCCCTTAGCCGCTCGTATTTCGGCAAGCTGGTGCCGAAAGAAAACTCCAATGAATTTTTCGGTTTCTATAACGTCTTCGGGAAATTTGCCGCCATCACAGGGCCCGTCCTCGTGGCAGTCACCGCGCAACTTACCGGCGATTCGCGTTATGGGGTTTTCAGTCTCGTGATCCTCTTTGTCATCGGACTGATTGTGCTGTCGCGCGTACCGGAACCGGTCGTCCACGAACCCGTTGATGAAATTGCGGGGGAATCGTGATTTCAATTTTATTATGCACCTCCCTTAAAGGGGAGGTGCATTTTTTATATTCCAAATCTCATTTTTGGCGTCTATGCGGCATTCAAATTTTTATTTTCAATAAAAGTATAGGCATCGCTTGGTTTAAATGCTACAGTCAAATCAAAAACGGGGGATGCCGGTGATTTGGAAGGAGCGGGAGGTATCGGGAAATAAAGAGGAGCTGGAAGTGCTGTTGCGGCGATTGCCAAAGCGGCATGCTTTATATGGGCAGGTGGAAAGGGACAATTATGCGGAGACGGCCGGACAGGCAGGCGAAAAGCGATTCGACCATTATTACGCGGCGAGCCGGGTGACGTTTCCGCATTATATGCTGCACAACGTTACACTGAAATCGTTCCGCGTGTTCCAAATGGATTCGGTGATGATCACCCCGTGGGGCGTCTACGTGTTCGAAGTGAAAAATATGAACGGGCGCCTGCTCTTCAACAGCCATCCTGTTCAGATGCTGCAGATGAAGGAAGACGGCACGGTGATCGGACGCAGGTCGCCTATTGAACAAATGGCTGACAATGAATGGCTGCTGGAAGAATGGCTGAGGGAGCGGGACATTCTGGTCCCTGTACGCTCCGTGCTGGTGCTGTCCTATTCCAAGCAAATCGCTGAAAACGTCCCGCCGTCGCAGCCCATCATCTTTTCCCACCAGCTGCCGCGATATCTTCATACGCTTCCGGTTGAGCAAGCCATTTTCAATCCGGATGAAATGAAGGGATTGGCCGAATTGATGGTGGCGGCGCTGGTTCGTTTCGTTCCGAAGCCAATCTGCAGCGATCCGAGATACCCCATCGAGGTGATGCGGTGCGGCGTCTGGTGTGCGGCGTGCAACCGGATCGGCATGGTGCGGCGCTACGGCGTTTGGTTTTGCCCAGACTGCGGCGTCTCGGAGAAAAATGCACATATCCGGACAATCCGGGACTGGCTGTTGCTGACCGGCGAGCCGATGACGAATAAGGTGGGGCGGGAGATTTTGGGGGTGGGTGATCGGCATTTGGTTAGTCGATTATTAAAAGAGATGAATTTGAATAAAATCGGGACTTTCAAAGATGCAAAATATCAATTGTAAGCTAGTTGATCGTATTTCTGTTGAAGTTGATCGTATTTCTGTGGAAGTTGATCGTATTTCATTCAAAGTTGATCGTATTCGATAGAAAGTTGATCGTATTTCTGAATGAAGACAATTTGCTGTCCATCTTAGCCATCAAAAAACCGGCGCCCCCATCAGGGAGCGCCGGTTTTCACTTTATTTCTTATCGTCGTCAGGTTGAACTTTAACATCACCACTGTCAGTTTTTTCAACGGTCGAGCTGCCGAATTCCACGACTTCGATGCCGCCGCTTTCCTTTTTGGCTTCTTTTTCAGCTTTCTTCTCTTCTTTTTCTGCCTCTTTCATGGCTTTCTCGTGTTCTTTTTTCGCTTTTTCTTCTTCTTTTTCTTCTTTTTCAATTGCTTTTTGCTGTTTCTTCAGCTCTTTTTCTTCTTTCATCTCTTCGCGTTTCGCTTTCAATTCATCAGCTTTACCCTTGGCTTTTTCAGTCACACCATTTGTCTTTTCTTTGACCTGGCCGACCTTGCTTTTAACTTGCTCAAGTTTGCCGCCGCCTGAATTGTCATCGGAATCCGATTTGGCTTCTTTCTTTTCTTTCATTTCTGCAGCTTTATCCTTAACTGTCTGCTGCAATTCCTTGCCGCTTTTCGGTGCCAGCATCAAACCGGCTGCCGCGCCGAGCAGAACGCCTGTTGCTGCGCCGGCGATAAATCCGCCGCCCGATTTTTCTTTTTCGTCCGACTCTATCGGTGGTGGCGGCATAATTTTGCCGCTGCGTACGAGACGCTCTTCAACTTCTTCGATGATTTCAAATAATGTGCGGCCTTTCGCTTCCACTAACGGAACATTCATGTGGAAATCCACCAGATCTTCTTTGTCGCGAACTACAACACAGTCATAATCCATGGCGTCTGATTTATCCTCAAGCATTTCTGCCTTATACCCTCTTTGAAGCAAGGCTTGTTGTACGGATGTAAACGGTTCTTCAATTGCGATTTTTACCATCTGATTACCACTCCTTTTCCAAAAATGTCTATTACTTTATTTTCCCTAATTACAGGAACTTAAACACTTCTTTATATTTTTTTAAAAAAATTTGAAATATTCCATAAATACCAAAAGGGAAAAGAGCCCCTTTCCCGCTCCAGAAGAGGGACGGAGCACACTAATTGGCAGGCGAAGTGACGGACCGTTCCGATGCTTTCAACCGTTCTCCGGTTTCCAGGTCGAAGAAATGGGCGTGCGACATATCAAAAGCCAGGGTCGCTGTATCACCGGATTCGATCTGTGAATCGGCATCGACACGGGCGATGAATTCCTGGTTCGCATAGACTGCATAAAGAATGGTTTCTGCGCCCGTCAATTCAGCTACGGTGATTTCGGCTTCAAATTCGCTGGCCGGCAAATCTGCGAGATCTTCGTTGTTAACGTGTATATGTTCAGGTCGGATTCCCAGCACAATCGGTCGGCCATCATAACCCAAATCTCTCAGAAGAGCTGCTTTTTCAGCCGGTATCGCTACGGATTTTCCGTCGACCAGAAAGTTGCCGTCAGCAATTTTTCCTTCAAAAAAATTCATGGCCGGGGAGCCGATAAAACCGCCCACAAAGCGATTTGCCGGAAAGTCATAAACTTCTTTCGGCGTGCCGACTTGCATGATGATGCCGTCCTTCATGATGACAATGCGCGTAGCCATCGTCATCGCTTCGGTCTGGTCATGGGTCACATAAATTGTCGTCGTTTTGAGACGTTGATGCAATTTGGCGATTTCCGCCCGCATCTGCACACGCAGTTTGGCATCCAGATTCGACAGGGGCTCATCCATCAGGAATACCTTGGCATCCCGTACAATGGCCCGTCCGAGAGCGACCCGCTGCCGCTGTCCACCTGACAACGCCTTGGGTTTCCGATCCAGGTAATCTTCGAGGCCAAGTATTTTGGCGGCTTCTTCGACCCGCCTTTTGATTTCAGGCTTCTTGAATTTCCGTAACTTCAGCCCGAAAGCCATGTTTTCGTAGACCGTCATATGGGGATATAAAGCATAGTTCTGAAAAACCATCGCAATATCCCGTTCCTTCGGTTCCACGTCATTCATCCGTTTGCCATCGATGAAAAATTCACCTTCCGTAATCTCTTCCAATCCGGCAATCATCCGCAATGTAGTTGATTTTCCGCAACCTGACGGCCCGACAAACACGATGAATTCCTGATCTTTTATATGTAAATTAAAATCGGTTACCGCCAAAGCACCTTTGTCATATCTTTTGCCAAGGTTATTGATCCTGATCTCAGCCATCTGCGACTCCCCTTTGCGTCATTATATTCTAATTATAAAGAACTATGTGTAAATTACAAAATTTAAATAAAAAACAGCCGCCGAAGAAATCGGTGGCTGTTTCTTTTCATTATTAAACTGTTGCTGGTTTTTTCTCTTTTTTGATCTGTTTGCTTCGCAATTGGCCACAGGCAGCGTCGATATCCGCTCCTTGTTCGTGGCGCACGCCGCAGTTGATGCCCTTTTTCTTCAATGCATCGTAGAAAGCGGAAATCGCTTCCGGTGTGCTTTGCTGATACTGATCGTGTTCGCTGACCGAGTTGTACGGAATCAGGTTGACATATGATAGATGGCGCTTGTTTTCAAGCAACTTCGCCAGGTTATTCGCTTCTTCAACATGGTCGTTGACGTCACGAAGCATGATATATTCGAATGTGATGCGGCGGTTGGATTTTTCCAGATAATAATCGATGGCCGCCATCAATTTCTCGACCGGGTAAGCTTTGTTGATTTTCATGATGCGTGTCCGCAATTCATTGGTCGGTGCATGGATCGAAATTGCCAGGTTGACCTGCAGGCCTTCATCCGCGTAATCGTAGATTTTCGGAACAATTCCGCTTGTCGATACGGTGATGTGGCGCGCGCCGATGGCAAGGCCTTTCTGTGAGTTGACCACGTGCAGGAAGTCCATCATGTTTGCGTAATTATCGAATGGTTCGCCGATACCCATGACCACGATATGGCTTACGCGATCGCCTTTTTCCTGAGCGTCGAAATGCGCCTGGACCTGCATGATCTGTTCAACGATTTCGCCCGCAGTTAAATCGCGGCTCTTTTTCAAAAGTCCGCTTGCGCAGAAACTGCAGCCGATGTTGCAGCCGACCTGTGTCGTAACACAGACGGAGTTTCCGTATTTAAAACGCATCAGGACAGTTTCGATCAGGTTGCCATCCTGCAGACGGAAAAGGAATTTGATCGTGCCGTCAGCGGATTCCTGTTTGACCGATTCTTCCAGTGTGCGGATTGCAAAATTCTCTTCCAATAATTGAATAACTTCCTTGCTCAGGTTATTCATTTCAGAGAATTGTGCCACGCGTTTGATATATAACCAGTCCCATACTTGTTCTGCACGGTACTTTTTCTGGCCATTTTCCAAAAACCATTCTTTCAGTTGATCTATCGTTAATCCATATATAGAATTTTTCATTTTCAGGACCCTCATTTCGAATTTCACAATTGATTATTATAATACTAAAGATAAGCTATGACAACAACTATTTTCGTTTAAACAGAAAACTCTGCTTTTTCACAGGCTTAAAAGCCCTTGCCTGCGGGTATCAGGATTTATAGAGGAGGTTTTAATATGACTTCAACAGTCACCCATATCGGCCTGGCAGTACCTGACCTCGACAGGGCAATCGACTGGTACAGCAAAGTCTTCGGCTTTTACATACTGGCCGGGCCATACGAATTTGACGAAAGGAATGAACAGCTTTTTTCAATGACCCAGGACCTGCAAGGTTCCGAGGTCAAGAAAATGCGAAATGTGCACCTGATGACACACAGCGGTGTCGGCCTCGAATTGTTCGAGTTTCAGAATCCTAATTTCAATGAAGAAAAGCCCTCGCCCCATGCCGGCTTCTTCCATATATGCCTGATAGTCGAAGACATTGTGGAATCGATTGAAAAAGTCGTTCTTCACGGCGGCAAACAGCGCAGCAAAATCTGGAACATCAACAAAGGCAAGCCCCATTATCTTGTGTACGCTGAAGATCCTTTCGGCCATATCATCGAACTCTATACCCGCAGCACAGCGGAAGTCTACAGCAATACTTAAAAAGAACAGCGACAGTGAGAGGTGGCCAATTTTTCTTGGGCCATCCCTTTGCGACGAAACGGCGCTGCTGACATCTGGATACGGAAAAAAACAAAACCAGCCCCTGTCTGTTCAGAAGGGGCTGGTTTTTTTCCATAACTATTGATTTGCTTTATTCCACTTACACCAATTGCTCTTTTTTCTGCAGCATGGTGCCTTTTTCCGCAAGTGCGGTATGCCACGAGAACGCTTTTTCGAGGACATGCGGCGTCTGGCCGCCGCGGGTCAGCGCTTCTTCGTAATACTCGCGCATCTGCGCACGGTAAGTCGGATGGACACAGTTTTCGATGATGACTTCCACACGCTGGCGCGGCGCAAGGCCGCGCAGGTCTGCATAGCCCTGTTCGGTGACAAGCACATCCACGTCATGTTCCGTGTGGTCAATGTGTGAAACGAATGGCACGACGCTGGAAATATTGCCGCCTTTGGCAACCGATTTGGTGACAAATATCGCGAGGCGCGCATTGCGGGCAAAATCTCCCGATCCTCCGATGCCGTTCATCATTTTCGTACCCGACACATGGGTGGAGTTCACATTGCCGTAAATATCAAATTCCAGCGCCGTATTAATGGAAATTAAACCGAGGCGGCGGATGATTTCCGGGTGGTTTGAAATTTCCTGCGGGCGCATGATGATTTTATTGCGGTAATTTTCAAATTCACCGAATACCTGCTCCATCTTCGGTTCGGACAGCGTAATCGAACAGCACGAGGCAAAACCGACTTTCCCTGCGTCGATCAAATCGAATACTGCGTCCTGCAGTACTTCCGAATAGACTTCGAGGTTCTTGAATTCCGAATCGATCATGCCGTGGAGCACCGCATTGGCAACAGAGCCGATGCCGGACTGGAGGGGTGCCAGTTCCTCCGTCAACCGGCCGTCACGGATTTCCGAACGGAAAAATTCCAATAGATGGTCCGCCATGATTTTCGTTTCCTCGTCGGGAGGTACAATGTTCGATGGCGAATCCTTCTGCTCCGTAAAGACGATGCCGCGGATTTTCTCCAGGTCCACAGGGATGCCGATCGTTCCGATGCGGTCTTTGACAGATGTCAGTGGAATCGGCGCGCGTTCCCCCTGCTTTCCGGTATCGTAAATATCATGCAGGCCTTCAAAGAGCTCCGGCTGCGCTGTATTGATCTCAATGATGATATTGCGGGCATGCTGTGCAAAGACCGGAGAGTTGCCGACAGACGTTGTCGGGATGATCATGCCGTCTTCTGTAATTGACAGGGCTTCGATGATTGCAAAGTCGATCGTCTCCGTGACATTGGTGCGCACCCATTCCGCTGTGTGCGATAAATGGTGGTCAACAAATAGCATCTCGCCGGAATTGATCTTGTTGCGCATAGCCGGTTCCGCCTGGAACGGCAGCCGCTTATTGACGATGCCCGCTTCGGCGAACAATCGGTCGATATCTGAACCGAGGGAGGCGCCCGTGAACACATTCACTTTGAAACTTTCCGTTTCCGCACGTTCCACCAGTGCAAACGGCACCGCTTTTACATCTCCTGCCCGCGTGAATCCGCTGAGGCCGAGCGTCATGCCGTCCTCTATCCAGGAAGCGGCTTCCTGCGGTGACACCACTCGCTCCTGAAGTCCTGCTGCTTTGATCCGGTTACTGCTGTTCGTCATATCAATCACTCTCTTTCTCAAAGGTTTTAAGGGATAAACTCCGGCTGCCGATGGAATGAAGCGTTTACATTTATCCGAATGGAAACGGAGGCAGATTCCGAGGTTAATTATTAGATAATTTTAATATATCCAGAGAGCGCATGGAGTGATTGGGACGCCGATAAGCATTTGTGCCGCTGAAGCAGAAAATCCCCTGCTTTAAGCAGGGGATCAACTGTTTTTCATGTATCGAAGCCAGCGATGCAGAGACAGGAGCAGTTGCCTTTCTGAATATCAGTCAAGGCAAATTCGAAAGCATGCCCTAAAACCCAAGCAGCTTCCTGAAATAGCTCGAATAGGACTGGCTGACCGGAATCCGGCTGCCGTTGTCCATGGCCAGCACAAAAGTCGAATGGGTATCCGGATAGATTTCTTCTATATGATGGACGTTGACGATAAACGACCGGTGACAGCGGATGAACGTTTCCCGCGGCAGCAGAAACTCGAACTCCTGCAGCGGGTTTTTATTCGTGCCTGAAAAGTTTGCCGCGTGCACATGCGTTTTGCGGTCTTTCACTTCAAGGCTGACGACGTCATCGAATGGCACCGGCTTCCAGCCATCCGGACTTTTCACCGTCACTACGGATTTGCCTTCTGTATAAGCAGGATATATGGCCATCACACAGCCCTGCAGTTCGCCATTCTCTTCAAACGGCACAGCCATCCCGTTATACGGCACCCCGAACACTTCACGATCGATGAACTCGGAAGCTTTCTGATTGGTCGTCAGCGCTTTATGGGCAATGGTCCCTTTTTTCACCGGGTCTCCCGGTTTTATTTTCAGATCGATGCGTTTGCTCGGCCTGTAATAAATATATTGTTCTGTGTCCGACACCGCGATGGAAATTTCATCGGAGAATAGTTCTCCCATGACGTCCAGCAGCGAACCGAATGTGAATTTCTCCATACTTTTCCCCCTGTTTCTATATGACTGCTTCATTATAAAGCATTTCCGGCAATTACTGGTGCAGGAAAAAGGCATGGCTATTCTTCCAGCATGCTGCCTTTCTCTGCCAGCCGCAGATGCCAGGAAAATGCCTTTTCAAGCACATGTGGAGTGTGGCCTCCCCGCGTCAGTGCTTCCTGGTAATAGCTGCGCAATTGGGGCCGGTAAGTTGGATCGGCGCAATTTTCAATAACGAGGGCAGTGCGCTCCCTTGGCGCAAGGCCACGGAGGTCGGCGTAGCCATGTTCCGTAATCAGTACATCGACATCATGTTCGGTATGGTCAACATGGGAGACAAACGGCACTACGCTTGAAATTTTCCCGTCTTTGGCTGTCGCTTTGGTGACAAAGATCGATAATCTGGCATTGCGGGCAAAATCTCCCGAACCGCCGATGCCGTTCATCATTTTCGTGCCCGATATATGGGTGGAGTTGACGTTGCCGTAAATATCGAATTCCAGCGCCGTATTGACGGCAATCAGGCCGAGCCGGCGGATGAGGGCGGGATGATTGGTAATTTCCTGCGGACGCAAAATGATTTTGTCTTCGTATTTGCCGAAATTCGCATACACCTGTTCCATCTTTTCTCTCGACAGGCTGATTGCTGAACCGGAAGCGAAACGCAGTTTATCCGCATCGATCAAGTCGAAAACAGCATCCTGCAGGACTTCCGAATACATTTCGAGATCATGGAATTCCGAATCGATCAGGCCGTGCAGCGCTGAGTTGGCAACAGAGCCGACACCTGACTGGATCGGCGCCAACCTTTCTGTCAGTCTGCCTGCCCGGATTTCCGAACGCAGCAGCTCCAACAGATGGGAAGCAATTGCTTCGGTTTCACTGTCCGGTGGAACGATTTTCGACGGTGAATCAATTTGATCCGTAAAGACGATGCCCCGCACCTTTTCCATATCCACCGGAATTCCATTTGAGCCGATGCGGTCTGCGACATGGGTCAGCGGGATCGGAAGACGTCCTTCATGCTTGCCCGTATCGTATATATCATGCAAACGGTAAAGCCGCTCCGGCTGCTCCGTATTGATTTCCACAATGACATTTTTGGCGTGCTCGACGAAAATTGCCGAATTGCCGACAGAGGTCGTCGGAATGATCATGCCGTCTTTCGTGATTGAAATCGCCTCGATGATGGCAAAATCGACTGGGCCGATCACTCCGTCCCGGACCAATTCGGCGGTATGCGATAAATGGTGGTCTGTATAGAGAATTTCACCTTCATTGATCTTCCTGCGCATCACCGGGTCCGATTGAAACGGCAGTCGTTTATGGACGATGCCGGATTGTGCGAAAACGGTGTCGATATTGGATCCGAGAGAGGCCCCGGTAAACACATTCACTTTAAAAAGTTCCGATTCCGCCCGCTTTGCCAATGCCAGCGGCACCGCCTTGGCATCCCCGGCATGCGTGAAACCGCTCAGCCCGAGCGTCATGCCGTCCTGTATCCAGGAAGCTGCCTCTTCGGCAGTGACCACCCGCCCTTTCAATTGTTCAGCTTTGATGCGATCGAGACGATTATCCATTTTCCACTCACCTTTCCTCACCAGAATAAATACTGCGATTCCGTTTATCTATACCCTCATTGTATATGTTTCATTTACCTCTTCCCCATATTTATTGCGTTTCCTGCTCATTCACAATTCCGCAACAACTTTTCAATATTTCTCAATAACTTAGTAAGGCGAAATAATTCAAAATGGCTTTACGGCAGGCTTTGTATAATTATGAGAAGATTCTTTTTATACAATAACTTTATATCCTGCTTTTATGATAAAAATGCGAGTTTATCTCATTGACATTAACGGGTTCTTATCATAATATATGAAAAGTTGTCAAAGCGTTTCGCGTTTGTACAATAACTATAAATTGAAATGAGGATTATATAATTGTCCATCAACCAACGTAAAAAAATGTCCATATTGATGATCAATATGTTTATCGCTATAGCAAGTTTCGGAATTGTTGTCCCTATTCTTCCCGCTTATCTTTTGTCCATCGGCCAGGGCGGCACCGCAGCCGGTCTGATGATCGCGATTTTCGCCGGTGCCCAGCTTCTGTTTTCCCCGCTTGGAGGCAACTGGGCCGATAAGTACGGATCGCGGAAAGTGATTATCCTTGGTCTCGCTTTGCTTACCATCTCAATGCTCATGTTCTTTTCAACCGACTCGATCTGGGTCATCTATGCTTCGCGTGTAGTTGGCGGTATCGGTGACGCCTTCCTGATTCCCGGTGTCTTCACTTATGTGGCGGGCATCACAACTGCCGCTCAGCGTGCAAAAGGAACCGGACTGGTTACGGCCGCGATGTCACTCGGCCTTGTAATCGGACCTGGATTCGGCGGCTTTCTTGCCGACATCAGTCTGAAATTGCCGTTTTTGATCGCTGCACTGGTTACATTTATTGCCATGATTTTCTCTCTAATCATGTTGAAGGAAATTGAGCCAACAGCGGAAAGCAAAAAACAGGCAGAGGAATTTTCAAAAGACGAGTCGATGCTCGAACAGATCGGCCGCTCCACCCGGATGCCTTATTTCATCCCGCTGGTGATTATTTTCGTCATGAGCTTCGGGCTTGTCGCTTACGAATCCGTCATCGGCATGTATTTGACGACGCAGTTTGGTTCGTCCTCATCGGATATCGCCTTGATGATCACGGCAACCGGCATTGTCGGCGTGACGGTCCAATTCTTTTTAGTCGATCGCATTGTACGCCGTTTTGGCGAAGTAAATACGATAATTGCATTTCTCGGCCTGGCAACAGTCGGGTTCCTGATTTCCCTTTCCGCTGGCAGCTATGGCGCCTTTTTCGGCGTATCTCTCGTGATTTTCATGGCGATGGCCATTCTTCGCCCGGTACTCAATATCCTGGTATCGAAAATGGCTGCCGGTGAAGTCGGCTTCGCGATGGGTATGGCAACCGCCTACATGAGTCTCGGCAATGTCCTCGGACCAATCTCTGCGGGTATGCTGTTTGATGTCAATATCAACTATCCGTTCATTCTTGGCCTCGGCTTGCTGCTCGTGACCTTATCGATTGCCATGGCTTGGCGCAAAACCAATAATGCAAAATCAATGGTTGATGACTCGGCCAATCAAACACCTGAAACTGACCCTTTAACATAAAGGATCAGTTTTTTTAAATTGAGTTCAGCTGATTGACAAGAAGAAAGAGCAGGCATAATATGGTAACTTGAGTGTAAAATAATATGAGATTTAATATAGAAGAAACTCCAAATGCAGCACCATCTGCAATCAGAAAAGAGGCGCACCATGTCACCAGATCAACGCAAAAAGATCATCATCCTGATGATCAATATGTTCATTGCCATTGCCAGTTTCGGCATCATCATCCCCATCCTCCCGTCCTACCTTCAATCCATCGGCCAGGGCGGGATGGCCGCCGGCATGATGATCGCCATATTCGCAGGTGCTCAATTCCTGTTCTCACCGATCGCCGGCAAATGGGCGGACCAATACGGACGCAGAAGAATGATCATCTACGGCCTGGTCGGCCTGACCCTGTCGATGTTCGTATTCTTTGCTTCCGACTTCATCTGGGTGCTTTACTTTTCCCGCATTATCGGGGGAATCGGCGCCGCGATGCTCGTCCCGGCCATATTCGCCTATATCGCGGACATCACGACATTCGACCAGCGCGCTAAAGGCACCAGCCTTGTATCGGCTGCCATGTCACTCGGCATCGTCGTCGGCCCGGGAATCGGAGGGTTCCTCGCTGATTACAGCCTCAAGCTCCCGTTTCTCGTCTCGGCTTTTGTATCACTGGGCGCCGTGGTGTTTTCCCTGATCCTGCTAAAAGACAGCGATGCCGAAAATGCAGATGCCGGACTTGCTTTGGACATGACACAAAAGGAATCCATGTTGTCGAAGATCGCTTCTTCCACGAACAAGCCGTATTTCATTCCGTTGGTGATCACGCTCGTCATGAGTTTCGGCTTATTGGCCTATGAATCCATTGTCGGCATGTATCTCGACAACCAATTCAATTCCACTGCCAAAGACATCGCGTTCATGATTACCGCGACCGGCATCGTCAGCGTCATCGTCCAGCTGTTTATCGTCGACCGTATTGTCCGCCGCTTCGGCGAAGTGACGATCCTCATCGCATTTCTATGCGTTGCGGCATTCGGCTTCCTGCTGTCATTGTTTGCAGGCAGCTACGCGATGTTCTTCGGCGTTTCACTCGTCATTTTCCTGGCGACGTCAATTCTACGGCCGGTCCTGAACACATTGATCTCCAAAATGGCGAACGGTGAAGTCGGCTTTGCGATGGGCATGAACAACGCTTATATGAGCATCGGCAACGTCATGGGACCGCTGTCCGCGGGCTTGCTCTATGATGTCAACATCATGTTCCCGTTCATCCTTGGCCTGATCATGCTGATGATCACCATCACCATCACACTTGTGTGGCAGCGTTCACTTGCGCTCAAAACTGCAGAAGCGTGAAAATTTACTGTTTCGTATATGTAAAGCAGAAGAAGCTGAGGCTCCTTCTGCTTTTTTGTTTGAATTCGAGTCGCAGTGCATGAACGCCCGCTCTGGGGTTCATTCATTGCCACCGAAAGCCTTAAACTTTACGCATTCTATAGCTGCTTGTATAATAAATATACAATTAACTTATAGAAATGTGGGTCCTGCCATGTACAATATAAAAGCTGCTGCTAAGATTCTTGATATGCCCAAGGTCACCATCCGCTCGTGGGAGACTCGATATAATGCAATCACTCCAGCCCGTACAGAGTCAGGCCATCGCCTGTATTCCGATCAGAATCTGGAGGATCTGCAATGGCTGAAAATCCAGGTTCAGGAGAACGGCATCAAAATCAGCGAAGCGGTGAAGCTTTTGCATGCTTCGCGCAAGAAATTCGTCAAGCCCGCCAGCGAGTTGCCACCTTCTCCTGAAGGATCCTATCCCTACAAAAAACAGATAGAAGAACTTTATAACGCCGGCGCCGAAATGGACAGCGAGCGCTTCCAGTACTTACTGGATTTGAATTTCTCGATGTTCCATTACCGCACGGTGTTCTTCTCGATTTTGGCGCCATTGATGGTCCGCATCGGCGAAGAATGGGAAAACGGTACCATCACTGTTGCGCATGAACATATGCTCAGCCATTTGGTGCTGCAGCGATTCACGCAGTTTTTCCGCATTTTCCCGACTTCGGAAAATTTACCGAAAGCACTGGCATTCTGCCCCAGCGGCGAACATCATCAGCTTGGCCTGCTGCTGTTCACACTGTTCCTGCGGGAGCATGGTTATTCGGTAGCCTATATCGGACCGGACACGCCCCTTGAAGGGCTTCCGGAACTTGTGGAAAAACAGGATTTCAAATTGGTCTGCATGTCCATCGGCCACGAACGGCTGTTGCCGGCTGCCGAAAAATATATCTCAACATTGAATGCAGTTAAGCCGGATCTGCAATTTGTGATTGGTGGACGCGGCCTTGGCCATGTTGAAAATAAAACCAATGAACATTACCTCGGGACCACCTACGAAGAGTGGCAGCGCTGGCTTGACGACACCCAGCCAAAGAGAGCCTGATCAAACCCTCCTCAGACGTATTTGTCTGGAGAGGATTTTTTGCTTTGTATAAAAGAAAATTTCTTCCGCGTCTCGTTATGGCCCCAGTTTATGATAAACTTTTGTTATCAGAATTTTCCATATAAGGGAGCATGCCTATGAAGAAGTTTGCTACTATGAACACTCTGTATATCGTTGCCGCAATCATTGCCGTCAGCGCTTTTCTGCTGCCGCGGGCAATCGATGCGATCCATCTCCATTGGAATGGGATTTCCCATATCGCCGAACAAACTGAGGAATATTACAAAATCACCGACCCGGTAGACGGTGAATATACGGTCCAGCTCGATTTGGCTGAGTTGGAAAGCAATGAAGGGAAAATCCTGTTCGATGACGGGGACAGCCGGATTACCGTGCTGGAAGTTGTACCATGGGAAGAATCGGGCTATGAAGTGATTTTCCGCTCGCATGGAGCGGAAATCCCAAACGGCACGGTACTGGTCTCAGGCGTTGACCATTTCCGTACCGGAAATGGACTCTCGCAATCCCTCGAAGCGGAAGCCGTTTCGAATGGCGGAGAAGCTGTCCCCTTAACGTCTTCCAGCGAAAGTGGCCTCGTTTATCATGACGGGGACCGGTTCGGGTTTTATCTGGATGCGCCAGAGGGAGATGCAGATGAAGTCGAAGTGACGGTGACGAATCTGCAACTGAATTTATGGATGGAAAAAGCAATTTTCGAGTGAGATGCAGCGCGGTTGAATCTGTCCATAAAAAAAAAGACCTGCTCCTTAGAGCAAGTCGAGGTCCTGATAGGCGGACTGGTATGGTCCGTTGTCTGTTACTTCTGAATGGTAAAGAGCCTTCAAGGCAAAGCCTTTTTCAAGATCCATGTCCTCTTTCAGCACTTTCAGGCGCTTTTTCAGCTCCGGGTTTTCGCTGACGAGTCGTTCCATCTTCGATTTCGTGTATTTCATAATGCGGTCGCTCCTTTCCATTGCTGCTGGTTTCATTGTATCATCCTGCAGCGCTATTTAATGAAAAAACGCACTTGCTGTCTGGCAAGTGCGTTTCCTCTTTATTGACACAACTTAACCGAACACCTGGAAAACGTAATTCGCAAGGAACAGCGCGGCGATGACGTAAAGCGCCGGCGTAACTTCGCGCCATTTGCCGAGGCCGACCTTCAATACCGGATACATGATAAAGCCGATGGCGATGCCGTCAGCAATACTGTACGTAAACGGAATGAGGACGATGATCAGAAACGCCGGAATGCTCTCGCTCATGTCTTTCATGTCGAGGTTCTTGATGTTCTGCAGCATCAGCGCGCCAATGATGATCAGGATCGGCGCAATTGCGCTGTCCGGGATCAATTTGATGACGGGAATGAAAAATGCAGCACCAAGAAACAGCAAACCGGTTGTGATGGCGGTTAACCCGGTGCGTCCGCCTGCCGCCATAGCCGCGAGCGTTTCAACACTTGCCACAGTGGGGCTGGTGCCGAACACGCCGGAAGCCATCGAGCTGACCGAAGTCGCCTGGAATGCGCGCTTGTATTTCTCGGGACGTTCAATGAAATTGACCTGTCCGTGGACGAGGCCGATGTTCTCAAACACCAGCACCATCGTCAGCGAGAAAACCGCCACCCAGAATCCCATGGTCAGGAAGCTGGTGAAGCTCAAGGCACCAAATCCGGCAAACGCTTCAGTAGCGCTCATCGCCGGTTCATTCAGCGCGCTGAGGTCAATCATGCCGAAGAAAAAGGCGATCAATGTTCCCGCTACAATCGTGATAAGGAAATTCCCCGGCACGTTGCGGATGAACAGCACGATGGCGATGACGAACGTCAATGCTGTCGCCAGCACCTGTGGATCCGAGACCGAGCCCAGCGCCAAGATTGAACCTGCACCGCTTACCACGATACCGCCGTTTTCAAGACCCAGCAGCATGAGGAATAAACCCAAACCGACTGTTACCGACTCTTTCAGCGAATGCGGCACGGCCGCGCTCAGCACTTTAGCAAAACGCGTAAACGCCACAGCGACAAAGATGACGCCGGAAACGAAGACGACCGCCAAAGCTTCCTGCCACGTCAGGCCCATCGACTGGACCATCGTGTAGGAAAACAGTGCGTTGATGCCCATGCCCGGAATCAGCAGAATCGGGACATTGCCCCAGAAACCCATGACCAGTGCACCGAAAACGGATGCCGCAATCGTCGCGATGATCGCCGCTTCGATTGGCATGCCGGATTCCGACAGGATCAACGAGTTGACCGCGATGATATAAACCACCGTGAAGAAGCCGATCAAGCCCGCCAACAGCTCACGTTTCACCGATGTACCATTTTCTTTAAGACCGAAAAAACGATCCATCCAATTATACATATACAAAACCTTCTATTAAATTAGCCCTCTCCCTACCCGCTCTGCCTGAATAAATCCAGGTAAGCCAAGATAGAATTGTAATCTAAAACGGGGGTTCCGTCAAGGTTGGGGGGTTGACAGGGCTGGAGATTATCGTGTGGGGGTTTTTCGCGTTTCAAACGGATGAATTATTGAGAAATTCAGCGTGGGTTTTTCGCATTTCGCCCCGGCGAAATGCCGGGTATTTGAGGTTTTGATTTGTTCGAAAAATTATTTCCCAGGAAATAATTTTTTCGATTTCGGAAATGCTATACTTCAATTAATCTGAAGAAATGAGGTGTTATGTGGATAGAGAAAGCATGGAGTTATTGTCGATGGAAGAAGCACTCAGCTCGTTGATCGGGCGCCTGCCGGCCGTCCACTTACAGCGAAATTACCTTGTGGGCAAGCTGCACCGGACTGTTGCCGGGATTCGCGGCGAGGAACGGATGCGCCAGCGTTTCATTGAATTCCAGCCGGACGAAGATGTTCATGCGCTGTGGGATGTCGGTTTGGCGATCGGTTCATGGAAAACGCAATTTGACGGCATCGTGCTGACCAACCGTGGCGCCATCATCATCGACTCAAAGAACATCAGCGGCAGGCTCCATTTCGATGACAAGACCAGTGAGTTCTATCGTTTTGACAGCAATGATGTGAAGGAAGTTTTTGACGACCCCCGCATCCAATTAAACAAAAACATTCGCTTCCTGTCGAAATGGTTCGCGCGAAGAAAGATCCATCTGCCCGTCAACGGCCTCATCGTCTTCACACCCAAGAGCTGCGAATTTATTGCCAGGCCAAAAGGCAAACACCTCTGCAAAGTCTACCAGATGCCCGAATATTTATTTCAAATTCTAAAGGCTTTCCCCCTTGAAGCCGAACCGCCGAATCTGCTGAAAATTAAGAAGCAGATCATCAGCGGGCACGTCCCCTATCTGAGAACCCCTTTGTGCGGTAAGTATTATATTGAAGCGAGTGAAATCCGAAATAGCGTCCAATGTCAGGCCTGCCAGGCGTACGGAATGGAGCGAATAAAGAAAAGCTGGCAATGCCCGGACTGCGGCCACCGCGACCGGCAGGCGCATAAGTTGGCGTTGAGTGAATACTTTTCGCTGATTGATGAGCATATCACGAATCAGGCGTTTCGTGAGTGGTGTGGAGTTGAGTCGAGGTCCGTAGCGACCAGACTATTAACACAATTTGATTTTGAGATTTCTGGAGAATCCAAAGCCAGAAAGTATAGTTTAAAGAAGAGAGTTTAATCCTGCTCTCTTCTTTTTTATGCTTATTTTGTCGGAACGCGCGTAAAAATTTTTAATCGTGCATATCATTTTTTAATCGCGCGTATTTTTTCCCAATCGCGCATATTTTCTTCTAATCGTGCATATCTTTTTCTAATCGCGCATAACACACTCCCCCGACCTAGTCCACCTCTCGCCAACCCCCAAAAACATCAAAAGGAAGCTTTTCGCCATGCGAAAAGCCCCTCTCCACCAACACTGGCATCCCTTTTCAAAAGAAATCAGCCCTTCCGATCAACATTACCCTTCAAAATCTACTCTCCCCAAAGTTTTTCAATCTTTATCGCATTTCGCCCCGGCGAAATGCTGGCATTACTCGCCCTCCAGTTTTTTCTTACGCTATTTTCATGCCGATATCCATTTCCCCACGCCACGCCCGAAGCGAAAAACAAAACCCCTATTTGATTGCATTTCGCCGCAGCGAAATGCGACAAAACCACAAACCCAAACCATCAAAAAAACCACACGCAACAGCATGTGGCTTCAGAATTTATTGTTTAAAAGAACATTCCTGCAATCGAGGCGCTCAACAGTGAAGCGAGGGCTCCGGCAGCAACTGCACGCATGCCGAGTTTGGCGATTTGCGGGCGACGGCTTGGGGCCAGAGATCCGAGGCCGCCCAGCAGGATTGCCAGTGAGCTCAAGTTCGCGAAGCCGCAAAGCGCAAAACTGACAATGAGGATCGTTTTCGGTGACAGATCCGCCATTTGATCTGTGAAAGATACATAAGCGACAAACTCATTAAGAACAAGCTTCTGGCCGATGAAACTGCCCGCTTGGACTGCTTCGACCCAAGGCACGCCGATTGCAAAGGCAAGCGGAGCGAAGATGAATCCAAGAATTCCCTGGATTGTCCAGCCTTCATAGCCGAACCAGCCGCCGATGCCGCCAAGCATGCCGTTCACTAACGCGATCAATGCGATGAACGCCAGAAGCATTGCCCCGACATTCAACGCTAGTTGCAGACCGTCGGCTGCGCCACGTGCAGCAGCGTCGACTACGTTTGTCGATTCTTTATCTTTTTCCATTACGAATTCTTTTTCTTCGACTTCCTCACGTTCCGGAATCATGATTTTCGCCATGATCAACCCGGCTGGAGCCGCCATGAAACTGGCCGCAAGCAAGTATTCAAGCGGAACGCCGAGAAGTGCATAACCCGCGAGTGTGGAACCCGCAACCGAGGCGAGTCCCCCGGTCATGACTGCAAACAACTCGGATCGCGTCATCGTCGGCAGGAACGGGCGCAC
Source organism: Planococcus salinarum (assembly GCF_007004625.1). Classification (GTDB taxonomy): domain Bacteria; phylum Bacillota; class Bacilli; order Bacillales_A; family Planococcaceae; genus Planococcus; species Planococcus salinarum. The sequence goes on from NZ_VIFV01000001.1 coordinate 355,418, forward strand.
GACTAATGGTGCTTCCGTCTGGCCGACAAAGATGTTGGCTGATGCAGAAATCGATTCCGCTTTGCTTGTTCCCAGTAGTTTCGATAACGCGCCGCCGAGAATGCGGATAACAAGCTGCATAATGTTCAAGTAATAAAGGACCGAAATCAAAGAAGAGAAGAAAATGATGATTGTCAACACCTGGAACGCGAAGACGAAACCGAATCCTTCTGTATCAGCTGCAGGGCCGAATAAGAATTGAATTCCCTCACCCGCGTAACCGATTACATTATTGACCAATCCAGAGAACCAAAGCAGTCCCTGACGCCCGGTTTCCCATTCGAGTACGATGAACGCGAAACTGATTTGAATAGCCAGTCCACCTAAAATTGTCCGTGGCTTAATGGATTTTTTTCCGTCCGACATTAGGAAGGCAAGTCCCAGAACGACGAAAATGCCGAAGATGCCCCACAATATATTCACAACTTCACCTCATAAATTAGTATTTTCTCAGAAAATTTAGCAAATAAAACGCTTAACTCATCCGTCGTCTGACATCTTATCAAAGGCATGCGAAGAAGTAAATGAACATTGTGTTACAAATCACTCGTTCCGCCATATTCCCAATCGGGTGAACATTCAAAATTGAAGAGAAATTCTCTCAAGCTCTCCCATCGGTTCGGCCTCTCCGGTTTTATTGATCCTCATCCGGCGGGTCTGCTTTCTTCAGGAAAAAGGACAGGAAGACACCAATCAGACTGAGGATGCCCGCGGCCATAAAGGAAATATTGACTCCGCGGATCAGCCCCTGTACGCCGTATTCCTGGGGATCTAGAGCGGTGCTCGTCATGATGGTCACGAGCAGAGCGGTGCCGATCGATCCGGACACCTGACGCATCGTATTGCTCATTGCGGTACCGTGCGGAATCAAGCGTTCCGGCAGCTGATTGAGGCCGGCTGTCGTTACCGGCATCATGACCATCGCAACGCCGAACATCCGGATGGCGTGCATGATGGTCAAATAAGTAAAGGACGTTTCGGCGGTCAATACAGTAAATTGGAATGTGCTGACCGTCACAATCATCAGGCCGATGATGGCCAGCCATTTGCCGCCGAACGCATCAAAGACCCGGCCGGTAATTGGATTCATGAGCCCCATGATGATGGCGCCGGGCAGAAGCATCAATCCGGATTCCAAGGCGGTGAAGCCGTGCATATCCTGCATATAGATTGGCAGGATGGTGGCACTCCCGATCATGGAAACAAAAACGATGACGCTGAGAATCGTCGACAAAGTGAAGATTTTGTATTGGAAGACCCGGAATTCAAGCAACGGCTCTTTCAGCCATGACTGGCGCTGGATGAAAAACGCCAGCGATACGGCACCGATTGCGATGGACAGCAGGACCGGCAAACTGCCCCAACCGGTCGTGCCCGCACTGGAAAAGCCGTAAAGGATTCCGCCAAAACCGGCCGTTGAGAGCATGACGGAAATGACATCCAATTTCGGGAAGCTCTGTTTCGTCACATTTTTCAGGAAAAAATAAGCAAGGATCAAATCGATCAACGCGATCGGAATGACGATGTAGAATAATGCCCGCCATGGATATTGACCGACAATCCAGCCGGACAGGGTCGGTCCGATGGCCGGTGCAAAAGAGATGACCAGTCCGAACAAGCCCATCGCCTGCCCTCTTTTTTCAATGGGAAAGATGACGAAGAAAATGGTTTGTGTCAGCGGCATCATAATTCCGGCCCCGGAAGCCTGGATGATGCGGCCGAGCATCAATACCGAAAATCCGGGAGCAAACGCTGCAATGATCGTTCCAAGAGTGAAAAGGCCCATCGCCGTCAGGAATAGAGCGCGTGTAGAAAATTTGCCGATTAAAAAAGCAGTTACCGGGATCATCACGCCATTGACGAGCATGAACACGGTAGTCAGCCATTGGGCGGTATTTGCGGTTATGTTGAGATCATCCATAATGTGCGGCAGCGCCGTTGCCAACAGGGTCTGATTCAGAATCGCGACAAAAACGCCGGCCATCAGCACCGCCAGCAGCGGACCAATTTTTATGTCTTTCTTATTTTCCACATCATGCTTATTCGCCACTGGCTTCACCCCATTCCCAATCAGTCTGCATTCCAAGCGCAATTTGCGTTCTATTATCCTCGTTCCCTCCATCGGTTTCAACTAATCTGGATTGCTCTTTACTCCAATAAAAAACAGCACAGCCGACGAGAGCTGTGCTGCTGGAATTCAAGCTTTTGCTTTTGCTTTTGTTCTCGACTTCTTGTCCCGATGGCTGATGCGGTAAAACACCAGGTAAAGTGCTGGAATCATCACCAACGTGAACAAGCTGGAGAATGCCAGACCGGCGATGATGGTCACCGCAAGCGGTTCGAACAGTGGATCGCCCGATAAGGCAACCGGAATCAGCGCAACAATCGACGTGACTGAAGTCAGGATAATCGGTTTGATGCGTGCATAACCCGATTCCATGATCGCTTCTTTGATTGAAAAGTTGCCGGACAGGCGACGCGTTTCCACAAAGTCGATCAGGACGACCGCATTCCGAACGACAATCCCCGTCAAGGAAACAATCCCCATGACACCAAGGAAGCTGAGCGGTGTCTGTGTCAGGAACAAACCGAGGATGGCGCCGGAAATACCAAGGTAAACAGCGATCAGCACCAGGAATGGCAGACTGAACGACTTGAACTGGAAAGCGATGACAAGGTAGACGAGCAGGAGCACAACCAGGAACAGGATGCCGATTTCGGCAAAGAAGGCTTCCTGGTCGGTGTTCTCACCGCCAGTGGAAATCTCATACCCTTCCGTTAGGTCAGCCCTTTCGGCATCGACAACTTCGAGCATGGCTGCTTCAAAATCATCCGCATCGCCGAAAGCACGCAGCGTGATGGCGCGTTCCCCATCTTCATGCGGCACTTGTGCAATCGCCGTCGTCTGTTCTTCCTCCAATAGTTCATCCAGCGGGATCAATTGCGGCGGACCCTGCTGGCCGCCCTGGCCGCCGGCAGCAGGAACTGCAAATTCGGAAAGGTCAATCTCTTCCCCTTCTTCGATGCCGCTCTGCTGCAGGACCACATCATAGAATTGATTGTTTTCGAAAATACTGTAAAGCGGCACACCCTGTGTCAGAAGCTGTAATTGGTTTGTCACCAGGCTGAGCGGGATGCTGTTGCTTTCCAGTGCATCGCGGTTCGGAACATATTCGATGGCGGGAACCGGTTCACCGAGGTTATCGGTAACAATGGTCGCTCCGCGGTCGAGCATCTGCTCTTTCAGAGTATCGCGCAGCGCTTCAAGTTCCTCTATCTCTTCTCCCGTAACAGTGACTGTCACCGGTGCGCCTACCGGCGGCCCCTGGACAATCGTGTCGAGGAAGATTTCAGCATCCGGATAGCGTTCGCGCAGCACCGGCTCCCATTTGTCGATAAAGGCCGAAGCTGACGTATTGTCACGGTCGATACGGATAGCCACCTGGCCGGTATTCGATCCGGTATTCTCCAGTGAAGAGGCGAACAAATTCGGCAAGCCGCTGCCGGTGAAAATCGCCAGTTCATTGACATTTTCATCTTCTTCCGCAATTTCTTCCGTTACATCCGCCAGAAAAGCATCGGTTTCTTCAATCGGAGTCCCTTCCGCCAGGCGGACGTTCATCGTCACTTCCTCGCGGTCAGCTTCCGGGAAAAATTCAAACGGTGTGAAAAAAGCGAGCGACAGCAGGCCGGTTGCAACGAGCAAACCGCCAATGCCCACCCATAATGGGTGTTTCAGGACGCCGCGCAAAACCTTTTCCGAATAGAACACCGCCAGTTTCTCGAACGGTTTGCCCAGGAATCCAGGCGTCTTGGAAATTCGCTTCGCTTTTCGTTTCGTTTTCAAGTATTGCATCATCGGCACCAGCGTAATTGACAGGACTGTCGATGCAATAATGGTCGTGATGAGAATGCTTGGCAAGGCCTTGATGAATGCCCCGTTGCCGCCGGACAGCAGCAAAAGAGGGGAAAACGTCACGACAATCGCCAAACTGGAAGAAATGATCGATGGGTAGACTTCACGCACACCGTTAATGGCGCCTGCACGCGGCGAATCCCCGAGTTTATAACGCCGCTGGATATTATCGTTGACGACAATACTGTCATCAACCAGAATCCCGATGGCGATGATAAGCCCGATGACCGAAATCTGATTCAAATCGACGCCCAAATACGGAATCGGGATCAGCCCGATCAAGACCGAAGCAAGTACCGTCAAAGCAACGGCAAAGGCACCGAAAAGCGTCAGACCCGCTGTCGTTGTAACGAGTACGGCCAATACCGCAATCAGCAATGAAACATAGAGCCCGCCAAAGATTTCATTGACGTTATCCGCCTGCGACACGTATTTGTTCGCCTCGACACCGGACGGCAGGGTTTCGTTGAATGCTTCGATCACTTCTGTGACCCGCTCATCAACAGCCGGAATGTCCTGTCCGGTCTGCAGGAAAACGGTATAGGAAATAGCGTCCTCGCCTTCAAAGGTGACAATGTCGGACGTTTCCTCGTCAACGGTTTCAATCGTTGCCACGTCACTTAACGGAACCGCTGACGGGCCGACCTGCAATTGCTGCAGCTTTTCGATGCCCTCCTCCTGGCTGACCGTCAACACAAGCCGTTCGTTGCCGTTATCGTGGGTACCGAGTGACAGCGGCTGATTGGCCTGCTGCAGCGATTCGAGCACTGCAAATGGCTGCAGGTTATTCTCAGCGAGCGCTTCGCCGTCCAATTCGATCAGAACCTGCTGGTCGTTCAGGCCTTTCACTGTCGTGCCGGCCACGCCTGCAACCCCTTCCACTTCCTCTGACAGTTCCGCCAGCGACCGTTCCAAGTCATCCAGTTCTGCACGGTCACCGTAGAACATATACGATACAAGCGGGAACGTCAGGTCAAGCTTCTGGACAGACGTTTCCTGCGCCTGTTCCGGGAAATTTGAAGATGCGCTTTGCGCTTCCTGCTGAATCGAATTGATCAGCCCTCCAGGGTCAACGCCGTCTTCAATTTCCAATGTGATGATTGACGCCGAATTGGAAGAGATGGACTGGATGGAAGATATGCCATCCACTTTCTGGATCTCTCTTTCCAGCGGTGTTGTAATCGACCGTTCCACTTCTACCGGTCCGGCTCCTGGCAGAATCGTCGATACGAGAACGAGTCCTGGCGGGGTTTCCGGAATTTCACGCTGCGGCAGAGTCAGAAAGGTATAGACACCCACGAGCATAAAAATGAAAACCAGGAAAATAAACAACTTGCTGCGATCCAGTAAATACTTCATAAGAAAAACCCCTTTTCACGTTGTATAAGCTTTTTGTATTTGTATAAGTATTGTATAATCTTATGAATCCTTTTGTCCAATCCGCATGCTTGAAAAAATGTAAAAAACCCCCGTCCAGCACAAAGCTGTTGCGGGGGTTTCGAACTCAGATATTTTCAATAAAGAGGCGGATGACGTCTGCACCGCCGATAAAGGTGCCAAGGGAGCTGCCGATATTGGTCAGGACGACTACCAGCAGGACGCGCGTGACTTTATTGTCCCAGAAGCCTTTCAAGGTGAAAACGTCTTTCGATAAGGTTTCGAAATCACCGACATTCGGCTTGCGGATCGATGCCTGGGTCAGTCCCGAAAACCAGCCTGCCGCCACGAGCGGATTGAGCGAAGAAATCGGTGCCGCCACGAAAGCGGTCAGAATCGCCAGTGGATGGCCGAATGCGATGGTTGCACCAATTGCGGCCAATATGCCATTCCACAGCACCCAGCTGATGGTCTGATCCAGACCGGCAGCCGGGTTGGCGATAAATGTATAGGCGATGATGCTGATGATGATAACGGGAATCGCCCAGCCAATGATTTTTGGCCATTTGGACTTCGGTGGAACTTCCGAAAGCTTATCAAGGTCGTGTTCGTTATGGATTTCCTTCTTTATGCCCGGCACATGCGCGGCGCCTAGCACTGCCACGATTTTTTTACCAGGTGCATCCTTGATCTTCTGCGCGAGGTATTGGTCCCGCTCATCGATCAACGGCGTTTTCAGGCGGGGAAAAGCTTTCGTGAAATCGTCCATGACGGCGCTCAGGGTATCCTGGGATTTCATCTTTTCGAGGTCCGCCTCTGAAACTGTCTCTTTGCTGAAGATGCTGAAAAACACCGAAGACAGCAATTGCATTTTGCCCCATAAACCGATGTTGCCCCAGATGCGGGAAAACGTCACCTGGATGTTGCGGTCGGCGAGCACCAGTTCCGCACCGTTTTCTTCCGCTGACTTGATGCCCTGGATCATTTCCTGGCCCGGCTTGATGCCGAATTGGTCAGCCAAACGGTTCTGGAACGACGAAATGGCCAGGTTCATCAGCAACAGACTCGATTTTTTCTCTTTGATGACTTTGAAGATATCGGTTTCTTTCCATTTGCTGTTATCGGTTACCGACTGGTAACGCTGGGCATCCAATTCGATGCACACCGAATCCGGCTGTTCAGCATCGATGACTTCTTTGACTTGTTCTGCACTGCGTCTGGAAACATGGGCGGTGCCGATGAGGATCAATTCTTTATCGCCATATTGCAGGCGTGTGATATTTTCTTCTTGCATGGATTTACTTCCTTCATAGAATTTATTTCTTTTCATATTAAATATATTAAATTAAAGCATCAGCATAAAACGACGCTTCGGCGCTTAGGACAGAGCCAAGATTATGCTCCTGCGCAAGCTCGTCGCAAAGGAGGTGCCATCTTCGTATGGCACACCTTGGCTCCCGCAATAAGCCAAGAAGAACACTTGTCTTATTGCTCCGCCCAGTCCAGAGGCGCGCCGGCGCTGGAGAAATCTCTAGAGATATGGAGCAAAACAGCGAAGAGTTGACCGAAGCCTGCGGGGGCAATTCTTCAGAGCTGTTTTGCGGAATACCGGCTTCTCCAGCCTATTAGTTCAACATATATAAATAAGAAAAGACTGTCTATTTTATATAATGGATTACTGGCGGGAAAATATCAATCCTGCGCCTCTGTTTTCGGCAGGTTTCACAAAAGCTTCTTAAAATCCGACGGCACTGAACGTATCCCTTTGGCGGACACGCCATCTCCGTTCCCGTTAAATCGGCTGCGGTGAAAATTGATAAATCAGGAACTGTTCGGCAGGATCTTTGCCAATCGACGGCATGTCAATCGATTCACGCAATTCAAAAGCCGTACTGCGTTCAAGAAACTCAATATATTCCATCGAAGGATAGTAAAGAATGATTTCCACTTTCCGGGGATAGACCTCTTGGGATCGGAGGATGTTATCGACGACCTTCATAAAAATCTGTACGGAAAACGGATTGAAAAAATAAAACACGGTGTCAACCGGCTGAATTTCATACTCCTGCGCCATCCGGCAATCGAAGCGGATCTGATCCAGTGCAAGGCTGTGGCTGCCGTTGCGGCCATAGTCCTCGAGATTTTGCTGCGCCTCTCCGTAAAAACTGGTGTTCAATTCCACGCCCCTCGTCCGGCAGCCAAAGCGGTCATGGACATAAAAGTTCATCCGCCCTTTGCCGCTGCCGAAATCCACCACACCCGCTTCCTCGTCCATCGGGTGGCGGTTGAACAATTCCTTCAAATGTTCATAAGGCGTCGGTTCGTAGCGATTATGATGCAATGTAGCTTCAGATATCCATTGTGTTCCTGCTGTTTGGATATTCAAGTAGCGGTCCCCTTCACGTTCTTCCATATTATTCCCTCCGCATCTGCTGACAGGATTTTTCTGTTCTTCTCTATCAATACCCTAAGCCACTTGCAAATAAAAGCAGATTTTGATAAAGTCTAGCTAATTCAATAATTCTTACTCCTTTTCACAGGAGTGGGATAGAGGCGCAATCACCATCAGTAAGCAGATTGAGGAGCATGGGCTCTGCAGAACTTTGCCGAAAGGGGTGCTTGCCGAAGCAGCGGAAAGCCCAGATTCCCGCTGCTGGTCCTGCATTTAAGAGATGCTGGACTGTCATGCGGTTTTACCGCATGGAGGGCTATCTGGCGCACAGTGACACACTTGGTTTGTGTTGCTGCAGCAGCAGCGGATCCTCCGCTGCTGCTTTTTTCATTGGCGAAGCCGGCTTTATTTCCCGGGAAATCCTGCGACCGCACCTCATTGGGTGCTGACCGCACCCCGGATGATTGGAACCGCACCTCATATGCCGATAACCGCACCTCGCTGACTCAATACCGCACCTTGGATGAAATGGTCCAGTATCTAATTGTTAAAAAGAACTTATAAAATGGGAAAAGGATGGGATCATATGAACTTCGGAAAAATTATTACAGCAATGGTGACGCCATTGGATACAAATCGCGACATCGATTTTCCTGCAACGGAAAAATTAATCGAGCACCTGATTGCCAACGGCTCCGACGGCCTCGTTGTTGCCGGCACGACCGGTGAATCGCCGACATTGACAGCAGCCGAGAAATTGGCGCTGTTCAAATTTACGGCCGAAAAAGTCAATGGCCGCATCCCCGTCATTGCGGGAACAGGCTCGAACGACACCCGCACTTCAATTGCACTGACCAAACAGGCGGAAGAAGCCGGTGTCGACGGCATCATGCTCGTTACGCCTTATTACAATAAGCCCGCACAGGAAGGCTTGTTCCAGCATTTCAAAGCGATTGCCGAAGCAACCCGCCTGCCGGTGATGCTGTACAATATCCCCGGCCGCAGCGCGGTTAATATGGCACCTGAAACGATCATCCGCCTGTCGGCTGTCGCCAATATCGTCTCTGTCAAAGAAGCGAGCGGCAACCTTGACGCTGCGTCAATGATTATCGAAGAGACACCGGCCGACTTCACCGTCTACAGCGGTGATGACGGCCTGACCCTGCCGCTGATGGCAATCGGCGCCGATGGCATCATCTCTGTCGCTTCGCATATCATCGGCAATGAAATGCAGGAGATGGTGGCCAATTTTACAGCAGGCAACATTAAACAGGCAGCGGCCCAGCACCGCAAACTGTTGCCGATTATGAACGCGCTGTTTGCGGCGCCAAACCCGGTGCCGGTAAAAACTGCGTTGCAATTGATGGGCATCCAGACAGGCCAAGTCCGCCTGCCGATGATTCCGCTGAACGAAGTAGAAACCGCCACGCTGCGCCAGCTTCTCGAAGCCGGCAACATCAAAGTTTCTGTATAAATGAGCAATCGAGTAGGAGGGAGCGATTAACTCCCGACCTCTCACACCACCGTACGTACCGTTCGGTATACGGCGGTTCAATTAAGATGCATAACGCAAAGTTTCATAACGTGCTACCAGACTTTTGAGCCCT
>NZ_VIFV01000002.1 GCF_007004625.1 Planococcus salinarum
GAGGTTTGCCGCCCGCTTCCTTCAGATTCCACGTCGCCGTAGACACCCTTGCGCTTGGCTAACTGTTACTTCTGCCTTCACAGTTCGGGACTCGCACCCTATAGATTACGCCCATGCCGGGCACACCGAAAAAACGCTGAAGCGCAATGCTTCAGCGTTTTTTCGTATTCATACAAATTTTAATCCGGAAATCACTTCGAAAAATCAAGCTTCTCCAGCGTCTGTTTCAAACTGCCGCCTATCACCAGTGAACGGGTATCGACACCGAGCTGGGATAACGTGATGGCAATCTCAGAACGGATGCCCGTCAGAATTGCTTTGACGCCCACCATACTCAGTGCCTGGACGATTTTCAGGATTTGTTCAGCGACCATCGAATCGACTTTCACCACACCGGACAGATCGATGACCAATGTGGAAATGCGCAGGTTATTAACCGCCGTCAGTGTTTTTTCCAGAATATACTGGGCACGGTCAATTTCCAGATCTCCGACAAGCGGCAGAATGGCCACATTATTGGCAATGGGGACAACCGGTGCTGAAAGCTCAAAGAATTCCCGGCGCGCGGTATCGATTTTCTGCTGATAAGCGACAATATAGGCGCTGCTGTAGGAATACATGGCATGGTCCATTAAAGTATGGAAAAATTCCGTTGCTTCAAAAAGTACTTCCATGTCGATGCCTTGCAGCTTGCCTTCTGTCTTGATCAATTTCGCCAGGTGTTTGCGGTAGATGGAAGACTCAGCCAGTGCGGAATCCAGCATCATATTCGCTTCAAGGAAATAGCGGCCGGTGGCAAGTCCCCAGGACTCGATCGCCTCGTATACTTTCTTTTCATCACAGGAATTCTGCAATGATTCACCCAGAAGCTCGATGAAACCGGCTCTTGCCTTGGTAACCTGTTTCTGGAATGCTTCATCCCGGTCAATTGCTGTTTCACCTTTGTTTGCCATAACCTCTTCGTTGATCAGTTCAGCTATCAGGTATTTATCTTCAATTACGCGCTGCCCCAAAACTTCATAGTCTCTATTCATCAGTACCTCCATGAGCTTGCAGTTAGTGTATTAGTTGAATTTATTATACCTGTAGAGAACGCGTCCGTGTACAGCTTTTTTTGCAAAATCGGAAAAGTGTTTTGTGGATTCGGGAAAATTCAGGAAACTGACAGGTACGCCCAGATTTTTTTGATGATTTCATCGGCATCGCTGACATGCGGGCTATGGCCTTCGGCATCCAACAGCCTGTATTCGCTATTTTTAATGCGGCTGTGCACATATTCCCCGACAGCTTCCGATGCCACTGCATCATTTTGGCTTTGCAGAATCAGCGTCGGCACTGCCACTTTCTCCAGCTCGGCGCGGACATCAGAAAGGAATGTCGCTTCCGCAAAATCCCGGAGGACTTCAGCATCATTGGAGCATAACAATTGCTCAAATTCAGCCGCCAGATGAGGACGGCTGGCATTCTGCATAACAAGCGGAGACAGAAAACGCGCAAATTCGTTGTAATCGCCTTCAATCATCCGGAGCATCCCTTCGAGGTCTTCCTTTTCAAATCCGCCCTGATACCCCGGCTCACTCAAAAAATAAGGTGATGGACCGATCATGATCAGATTTTTCATCAATTCGGGGCGTTCAACCGCCGCCAAAGCACCGATCATGCTGCTGACCGAATGTCCGATGAACACAATATTTTCCAGCGACAGCGCATCGCATAATTCCAGAAGGTCCTTCTTGTAGCCATGCAATGTCCGGTAGCGTTCCCTATTATAAGCGGTTTTATCGCTTTTCCCGGAGCCGACATAATCGAACAGCACCACCCGGTATTTTTCTTCAAAAGCAGGCGCTATCTGATCCCATACATATTGATCGCAGCCAAAACCGTGGGCGAACACCAGCACTTTCTGGCCTTGCCCGGCAATATTGACGTTATTTCTTTTGATCACTTGTGCAGCCAAATTCTTTGTTGCCGTCATCCGCTTCGTCACTCCTTGCATTGTAATCCCGTTTTCCAGTTTGACAAGATAATTCATCTTACCAAAGCCAGTCCGGATACCCTAAGGAAACTACTTTCTAATATCAATATTTCACCAAAGTTATACCAACAAATCCGCAATAATAAACCACAATTACAGCACACAAGAAAATCCTGCCACCAAGACAGGCTCTGCAATCAGGAGGTCCACGGAAGGATAGCCCACTGAAGTTTTTCAATAGCTCTATCATACCAGAAACAAGGTGTTGTCCACACGTACAATTCTTCTGAATAGCAACGGAAACAACAAAAAGAACTTATGATTCTCAGCAGCAAAAGATCCCCCCGGCTTGATTGAAGAATGTCCGGCACAATTGGCGCCAGGCACTCAATGAAATTTAAATTACGACATACAAAAAAGCCGGCCAAGAAGCGGCCGGCTCAATTTATCTTTTATTGCTTACGTGCTCTCAATGCCATTGTTGTAGTCAATGCCGCAAGCATCAGTCCTGCGAAGATCCATAGGTACGGAATTGTTCCGGCACCTTCAGCTCCGCCAAGACCAGTGGCAGGCATTTTGTCCGGCATTTCTTTACCACCGAACTGTTCAGGGAATTGATCCGTGATAGCCGCTGACAATCCAGCTGCCGGCATAGTCATGTGTGCGTAAGCTGCACGCATTTCAGAATATGCTGTTTCGTAATCACCAGCTGCATAAGCATCGAACGATCCAAGCAATTGGCTTACGTGAGTTGTTAAACCTTCTTCCAAAGCATCAGCCGGAACGCGTCCTTCTGTAGCTGCGTCAAGCAAAGCCGCCTGTTCGACGATGTACCCGTCAAGGTCTTCTTTCGCTTGAGCCTTTGCTTCTTCATCACCGGCGTCAGTCGCTTTTACATAATCAACGAAGTAGCCGATGTGGGAACCCCAGATTTCTGCGAACTGTGCGCCTGCTTCTTCACCGTAGACTGATCCCACTGCTGCAGAAAGGTCGTCTGCGTTGGCAAGCAATGCGCCAGCTGCCTGGTCGAAGCTTTCCGCTCCATCAGCGCCGTCCTGCATAGCCATTACAGCTAAGCCAGCGTGCTCAGTGAATGTGTAGTTCAATTGTGCGCGCAAATCGATTGCTGGTGTATCAGGGTTTGTTCCTTCAAACTTGTCCGGGAATTGAGTAGTGATTGCGATTGACAAGCTTTCAGCAAACATGCTCATGTGTTGGATTGCTTCACGTTCGCCTGCATATGCCGGTTCAAAGTCACCCGCTACATATTGGTCAAAAATAGTGATCAATTGGTTTACGTGAACATCAAGTCCTTCTTTTACCGCTGCTGCAGGAAGATTTCCTTCAGTTGCAGTATCAAAGAATTCTGCTTGTTCAACTTTATACTCTTCAAGTTCAGCCAAAGCTGCATCTTTTGCCGCTTGGTCGCCTTCGCCTGTTGCAACGACGTAATCAACGAAATAGCCGATGTGCGAGTTCCAGATTTCCTGGAATGCCGCTCCGCCTTCTTCACCGTAAACAGAAGATACTGCTGCTGTCAGGTCATCCGAGTTTGCAAGCAATGCTGCAGAAGCCTGATCAAAATCTTCTGCTCCGTCAGCGCCTTTTCTCATTGTTTCGATTGCGAGGAAAGCATGCTCGGTTAATACTGTGTCAAGTGCGATTCGCAGTTCAGCAGCTGGTGTAGCTGTACCCATTTCTGCTGTTTGGGCTGATTCTGAATGGGAAGATCCGTGGCTGTCCGCCAATGCCGCCGTTGGTACCAACATTGCCAAGCTAAGTGGAAGTGCTACTAAAAGTTTGTTCATTTTCATACTGAATCTCTCCTTTTTCCTGTTTTTTTTTTTCGTTCTGCCTGTATAACGCAGGCGGATCTTTTTTAGATCACATTTTTTCAAATAAAATTTGGGAAACGGAATATCGGTGAGTGGATGAACGGAGTTGCGAGCGGCAAAAGCCTGTGGTGGCAAGCAAAAGAGTCGTTTATGACTTTTTCGCCCCTTTCTTTTCTTCCATATAAAAAGAGCGGTCCAGAAAGTGGACCGCCCTTTAACCAAGTGCGCAGTTGTCTAAAGGCTGCCCACTTGTGCTTTTCTTCTATTGTTGAGTTTCAGCCTGAATTGCAGATGGACCAAACCGAAAAATCCGGAAGGTTCAAAAACCCTTCATTTTAATTTCTTTTTAATGTACTGGACGATTTTCCGCAATTCCACAGCGCTCGGACGTCCGTAAGGGCTGGTCTGCTGCTGCTGATACAGAACATTGCCTTTTTCATCCAGCAAATAATGGGCAGTTTCCCCATGTGCACCGTGATCCTCATACGGCGCATCTTCGCGATGATAATGCACGCCATACTGCTCAAGCAGGTCGCGTGAGGCATCGGCCAAAACCGGGAAGCTCAGGCTGTGTTCTTGTTTCATCGCTGCTGAATCTTCCTTGTTATCCATTGAAAGAGCCGTGAAATAGACACCTCGTTCTTCGAAATAGGAAGTGTTCGCTTCAAGTTCTTTCAAGTCCTGATTACAGACGCCACACCATGCGCCTCTGAAAAAAACGATATACCTCCAGCCCGGGCGTTCTGTTAAATCTTTTTCGAGTGAATAAGTACCTCCTTCAGCAAGCGGCAGTTCAAATAACGGTGCGGGTTGTCCCAATTGCAGATGTTTCATAAATTATTCCTCCTTCGTTCATTTTTCTTTTTTCCCACTCCTTCTGCGGTTGCAGGTTGCCCGCTTCCCTTTCCAGGCGCAAAGTGAAGAAAGAAGGGATGTGGGCAACTGGACAGAGGGGGCATGCTTCACTCCTTCAGTCCAATTCCAGCAGTCCTATTAAATCTGAAAAAATGTAATCCGGCGGCAAGCCGAGTTCCTCCACGGGCAAATTCTTCCGATTGATCCACGCCGTGCGAAAACCGAAATTTTTAGCTCCGGAAATATCCCAGCCATTTGAAGACATGAACAGCACTTCCTGCTTCTCCACCCCCAAAACTTCCAAAGCGTATTGGTAAGAAGATGGCGCCGGTTTGAATTGTTTGATTTCGTCCATACTGATTATACGGGCAAAAACATTTGCCAATCCGGCATGTTCAATCAGCGGATCGAGCATGTCGTGCGAACCGTTGGAAAAAACGATCAGGTCCTTGCCTTCCAATTGCTTCAGAACTCCTTCTGCTTCAGGGTACAGGGGCAGACGGCGGTAGGCTTCCAGCAGTTGCCGCTCTGCCTTTTCGTCAGACTCTTTTCCCAGTTCATTCAGAGCATATCTTAAAGCCTGCCGGGTGATGGTATGGAGAGTGGCATAATTCCCCATCATCTGCCGCAGCAAAAAATACTCCACCTGCTTGGTTCTCCATCGCTGGCTGATTTCTTCGCCGTGACCAGGAAACAAGGTTTCACACTCTTCCTTTATCCCAATAACATCAAACAAGGTTCCATAAACATCGAAAATATACGCTTTGACAGTAGAACTCATCCTGCCCCCTCCTTCAATGATCGAAACTGCACCCGGCTTGCTGCGGAGCATCCCGCTGGAACCAGGACTCGAGCGGTTCCTTTTCTGCTATACCCTAAATCAGTTGCCGCACTCGGACTTGCCCTCGCTTTTTTTCAGGAGGCAGTCTTCAGGCAGCTGCCACAGTCATTATCCATGTTCCCCCGCCAACAAACTGTAAGCTGGCTTACATAGTCAAAGTCCGGCAATTCCTCTTGGAAGACATTCGGCCGTTTAATTGTCTCCCAGCAGAAAAAGACAGCCCTTCTCGAAAGAAGGGCTGTCCCGTAGTACTGGAATATTTCACAAAATCATTTCACAGCCAATTAATGCGTCGGCAGTTTCGCGTTATCGCTCTTGAAGATTGCCAGCTGGTTAATCAGCTTCTGGCTGCCTGCATCGAGGCCGACGATTTCGACTTCATTGGCTTTCTCCCTGAACTTCAGAACGACCCGGTCCACCGCTCCAACACCGGAATCATCCCAGATATGAGCATCCGTGAAATCGATGACCACTTTTTCATCTTCAATATCGTAATCGAATTTCTCCAGGAAATCCTCAACCGATGCGAAGAACAGCTGGCCTTCCACATTATAATGTGTGGCATCAAGCAATCGCTTCTGCACTTTGATCTTCGAAATCTTGGATACGAAGAAAATCGCACTCAACAAGACTCCGGCAAGGACTCCGATGGAAAGGTCATGCGTGTACACAACGATGGCGACCGTCGCGACCATAACGATCGAGTCCGATTTTGGTGCCTTTTTCAAGTAATTGAACGACGACCAGTCAAACGTACCGATGGATACCATAATCATGATGCCGACCAAAACCGGCATCGGAATCTGGATTACGACGTTGCCCAAAACAATGATCAGGAACATCAGGAAAGCACCTGCAACAAGAGCTGACAGCCGTCCTCTACCCCCGGACTTCACATTGATGATGGACTGTCCAATCATGGCACAGCCCGCCATTCCGCCGAAAAATCCAGTGATGAAGTTGGCAATTCCCTGCCCGCGTGATTCTTTGTTTTTATCACTCGACGTTCCTGTCATATCATCGACGATATTGGCTGTCAGCATGGATTCCAAAAGTCCGACAATCGCAAGTGCCAATGAAAATGGCAGGATGATCATAAAGGTTTCCAGATTGAACGGCACATCCGGCAACAGGAAGGACGGCAGCGTCTGGCTGATTGTTCCAAGGTCTCCTACTGTCCGCAATTCAAACCCGGAATAGATGGCAACAGCTGTCAGGACAACCAATGCAATTAATGGCGCCGGTATTGCCTTGAAGAATCTCGGGACAATATAGACGATTGCCAAGGTAATGGCCACAAACACATACGTTATGTTATTGATGCCCAGAAAATGCGGCACCTGCGCCATGAAAATCAGGATTGCTAGGGCATTCACGAAACCGATCATTACCGCACGCGGGATGAACTTCATGACTTTCGCCACTTTAAACACACCGAACAGAATCTGGATGACTCCTGTCAGAACAGTTGCAGCGAGCAAATATTCCACACCATGATCGCGCACCAGCGGCACCATCAACAGCGCCATCGCGCCGGTAGCAGCGGAAATCATTCCGGGACGCCCGCCGACAAATGCGATAATGACGGCAATGCTGAATGAAGCATACAAGCCGACCATCGGATCGACACCCGCAATAATTGAGAAGGCAATGGCCTCCGGTATCAGGGCAAGGGCAACCACAATCCCCGCAAGGACATCCCCGCGTACATTTCCGAACCACTCTTTTTTAATAGTTTCAACCACAATATCTTTCTCCTCTTATTGTTTATTTTTAAACGCCTTTCGGCTGGCCTGAAAGCCATGATTTTTTCACAATGTGAATAGTGTATCACCGAAACTCCATAAACGGAACCTTTTTGGTCCTTTCAGAAAAAATAAATATGATATAATAGAAGGAACTTGTAAGGTGAGGGGTTTTTAATGTGAACATTGGCTATGCGAGGCCCATAGATGGGGATTTAACTTGCGAGAAACAGCAAGCGGTACTTGAAGAATTGGGCTGTGAAGAAATTTTCATCGAAACTCATTCTTCCCCGAAAAAAAGAGACGAACTGAAACTACTGTTGGAGCAGCTGGAGAATGGAGATCGCATCATCATCCAGAACCTCCATGTGCTGGCAGATACCACCCGCCACCTGGTCGAGCTGCTCAAAGTACTGAATCAGAAAGGCATCACACTTTACTCTGCCAGTGAACAGATCGATACGGCACCCGACAAATTGTTCGCTTTTCAAAAAATCGTTCAATGCCTCGCTGATTTCCAGAGTGATTCGATCAGTGCAAAAACAAAGGCCGGGCTCACGATGGCGAAAGAAAAAGGCATGCATGCCGGACGGCCGAGAAAACCGGATGCCAATGTGAAAAAAGCCATCGAGATGTACGAAAGCAAAAAGTACAACCTGGCAGAGATCAAAGAAGAAACCGGCATCAGCAAATCAACGCTGTACCGCTATCTGGAGAATTAATATCCAATTATTGGACCAAACAAAAAGAGCGCCGAGGCGCTCTTTTTTCTTTGCCAGTTTATTCACTGAGCTCTTTCACCGGCGGAACGGCCATTGCAGCGGCGACCACGCCAAGAGCCGGCAGCAGCATCAACAGCCATAACACTTCATCATAGCCGCCAAATCCGTCAAAGAACAAACCGAACGGCAGCGGGCCAAGTGCTGAACCGATGACCATGACCGCCATCGCGATCCCATTGATGCTGCCGATGTATTGTCTGCCGTAATAGTTGGGCCAAACGATACTCAGCGTCACCCGCTCGATACCGGAGATAATTCCCCATACCACGCCAAAGAGGATCGCCATGGAAATTACGTCCGCCTGCAACAACAGCAGGATAAATCCAATTTCACCGATAAACAGCAGAACCAGCATCCATCGGACCGCAATTTTATCCAACAAGTAGCCTGCCAGGAATGTCACGGGAAATCCGATGACTGCCATCAGGCTCAGGACAAGTGCGGCTGTTTCAGGTGCCAGCGTTTTTTCCGAAAAGATGGAGACAAGGTGGAATGTCATGCCGGTGTTGACCAATGCCGGTATCGCGACACAAAATAACAATAGCCAGAAACTCCTTGTTTTTCGGGCTTCTTTCACTGTCCAACTGATGTCCGCAGACAGAGATTTTTGATGTTCTTCTTCTGTCAGCAAGTTTTCTCCGTCAGGCCTGAGACCGATATCTTCCGGTTTATTGCGGATCAGCAAAATTGCCAATGGCGTAAAAATCACCAGCACTGACAAACCGAGTATTGTCCAGGCCATGCGCCAGCCGACCATCTCAATCAGCCAGACATTCAATAATGGGAATACCGCGGATCCGACCATTGCCCCCAGTGCCGCAAGACTCAGGGCCCGCCCCCTTTTTTTGATGAACCATTGCGGAACAAGAGACTTGGCAACAAGAGACATTGACCCCTGGCCCAGCAAACGGATAAAAAAGAAACCGATGAAGAGCATGAATATGTTGATGACGAGTCCATTAAAAATACAGGCAATCGCCAATAAGACAGATATGATCACAGACATCTTTCTTGCTCCCTGGCTGTCGATCAGCCTGCCAACGACAAAAAGGAGAAAGCCGGCGAGCAAAGTGGCCGCTGAGTAAATACCCGACACCATTGAACGGCTCCAGCCAAATTCTTCTATGTAATAATCAATAAAAATTGCGTTGGAAAAAGTCTGGCCCGGTCCAGAAAAGAAATAGGAAAGCGCTGCAATCGCCACGATTACCCAACCATAATAATATTTTGTATGTAAAGGTGGTGTGCTGTTCAATCTGAGCTCTCCTTTCTGATGTTTTTCACATCAACGAAATAACAAGAGGGTCCCATGCGGAACCCCCTTGTTTTATTCGCATGTTGTTTTATTTTACAATAAGCACTGGACAGTTGGCACGTTTTACCACTTTATGGCTGACGCTGCCAAGTACCATTTCCTGCAAGCTGTTCAATCCGCGGCTGCCGATGACAAGAATATCGAAATGTTCCTCATTGGCATATTCCACAATCGCCGGACCCGGAGTTCCGTGCAGAATTTCAACGCGGTATTTGATATTGGCATTGGCTATTGCCTCTTCAACCGGCTGAACTTTCTTTCGGCGCTGCAAATCCAATTCTGCAGAACTGCCGCTGTGCAATACATCGTTCTTCGCATTGGCGTGATCGGCAACATAAACGATGGTAATTTGTGCCTCGCGGTTAGCCTCTGCAACTTTCACTGCTTCTTTTGCTGCGCGGACGGAATGATCTGAACCATCCACAGCCAATAATATTTTGTTATACATCTGTCGACACTCCCTTTTCTCTTTTAATGAGTCGGCAATTTCGCATTATCACTGTTGAAAATCGCCAGCTGGTTGACCAGCTTTTCACTGCCGGTATCCAGGCCGACTACTTCGACTTTATTGCGGTTTTCCCTGAACTTCAGGACAACCCTGTCTACAGCCCCGACACCGGAATCATCCCAGATATGGGCGTCAGTGAAATCGATTACGATATCTTTATCTTCCACTTCAAAATCGAATTTGTCCAGAAAATCATCGACAGAAGCAAAGAATAATTGTCCCTGCACCAGATATTGGGTGGATTCGAGCAGTTTTTTCTCCACTTTGATTTTCGAAATTTTGGCGACAAAGAAAATGGCACTCAAGACTACTCCTGCAATGACGCCCTGTGATAAATCGTGCGTATAAACGACAATCGCAACCACTGCAACCATAACGACGGAGTCGCTGAGCGGTGCTTTTTTCAAGTAATTGAATGATGACCAGTCGAATGTTCCGATGGCTACCATAATCATGATGCCGACCAGAACCGGCATCGGGATCTGAACGACCCATTCACCGAGCACGATGATCAGGAACATCAAGTAGACACCGGCGAGTAAAGAAGACAAACGGCCTCGGCCGCCGGATTTAACGTTGATGATGGCCTGTCCGATCATGGCGCAGCCCGCCATTCCGCCGAAGAAACCGGTGACGAAATTGGCAATCCCCTGGCCACGCGATTCCTTGTTTTTATCACTTCCAGTTCCTGTCATATCATCGACGATATTGGCCGTCAGCAAAGACTCCAACAAACCGACGATGGCGAGTGCCAATGAAAACGGCAGGACGATCATAAATGTTTCAATTGTAAACGGTACATTCGGAATCAGGAAAGACGGCAATGATTGGGTGATGGTTCCCAAATCTCCGACTGTCCGGAGTTCAAACCCGCCAAAAATCGCGGCTCCTGTCAGAAACACCAGAGCAATCAGTGGAGCCGGTATTGATTTAAAGAATCTTGGAACGAGGTAAACAATGATTAGCGTAATCGCCACGAAGATATAGGTTATATTATTGATACCGAGGAAATGCGGCACCTGTGCCATAAAAATCAGAATGGCCAAAGCGTTAACAAAGCCGATCATAACTGCACGCGGTATAAATTTCATGACCTTCGCCACTTTGAAGACGCCGAACAAAACTTGGATAACCCCGGTCAGTATGGTGGCAGCCAGCAAGTATTCCACACCGTGGTCCTGCACCAGCGGCACCATCAATAACGCCATGGCACCAGTCGCGCCGGAAATCATCCCTGGGCGCCCTCCCACAAACGCAATAATGACGGCAATGAGAAACGAAGCATACAGGCCGACCATCGGGTCAACGCCTGCAATAATGGAAAAGGCAATGGCTTCCGGTATCAAAGCAAGAGCCACGACCAAACCGGCAAGCGCATCTCCTTTAATATTAAAAAACCATTCTTTCTTAAGTTTTACTAACATGTCTTTCTCCTTCTATGTTTTATTTCGTATGGCATCGTTTAATGGAGCCAGCTGATATTGCAATGTGAACAGTGTAGCACCGTTTTTCCCGAAACGTAACCATTATGGGAAAAATATTTGATTTGTGATAGAATAGAAATACTATCAAAGGTGCTGAAATTGAGATATATTACATTGTATAAAGAACTGTTTTAAACGACCAAGACGTCTATCTCATTCCCCATCCATAATGCACCATCCAAAAAAGGAGTTTTTACATGAACAGCAAGAAATGGCCGACCCATAGCATTTTGGCAATAGCTGTACTGGCCACCTGGTTAAAAACCTACATTGTCTATAAGACGGGATTTTCCATCACAATCGATAACTTTATGCAGGAATTCATCCTGTTTCTCAGTCCCTTGAGCCTATTATTATTTCTGTACGGCGCAGCCCTCTTCATGAAAAAGCCGGCCAACAGGAATCGTTATCTTGTGGCAATGACATTAGTGACGTCCATTATCCTTTACGCGAATATTGCGTTTTACCGGTTCTTTTCGGATTTCATCACATTGCCGGTCCTTTTCCAGACCGATAATTTCGGAGATCTCGGTTCCAGTGCCGCCGCCAGCATTTTCCTCACGGACATCTTTTACTTTTCAGATGTCATCCTTGTGCTGATCGCCATCAAATTCATTCCGGTGGCAAAAGAAGAAGTGGCATCCGTAAGTGGCCGAAGAGCTTACTTCATCTTATCGGGAGCAGTGCTGTTCCTTAACCTTGGATTGGCGGAAGCGGAACGTCCACAGCTTCTGACACGAAGCTTCGACCGTGAGATGCTGGTGAAAAATATCGGCATGTACAATTACCATCTTTACGATGTCTACATCCAGTCCAAATCACAGGCGCAGCGCGCATTGGCCGACAGCTCGGAGCTCGTGGAAGTAAACAACTATGTGCGGACTCACCACGTTGATCCATCACCGGATATGACCGGCATTGCTGAAGGCAAAAATCTGATCATCGTTACGCTGGAATCGATGCAGACCTTCACGATCAATGCGGAGATGAACGGCGAGACCGTCACCCCTTTCCTGAACGGGCTGACGGAAGATGAAGACACGATTTATTTCCCGAACTTCTACCACCAGACCGGTCTCGGAAAAACTTCGGATTCAGAATTCCTGCTGGAAAACTCCCTTTATCCTTTAGGCGGCAGTGCTGTATTTTTCACGCACGCTGGCAACACCTATAATTCGATGGCTGAAAAGCTCGGCAACCAGGGATATTCAACAAATGTCCAGCACGCCAACACAAAAAGTTTCTGGAATCGCGATATGATGTACGATTCCATGAACATCGACGAATTTCTCGACATTCAAAGCTATGAAATCGGAGAAGGGCAGGCCGTCAACTGGGGCATGAAAGACATTCCTTTCTTTGAACAATCCGTTGCGCATATGAAGGAAATGCCGCAGCCTTTTTACAGCCGCCTGATTACGTTGACCAATCATTACCCTTTCACATTGGATGAGGAAGACAAAATGATTGATGAATTTGATTCCAACTCCGGTACACTCAACCGCTTTTTCCAGACCACCCGTTATTTGGATGAAGCTGTTAAGGAATTATTCGACGAACTGAAAGCACAAGGTTTGTATGAAAACTCTGTCATCATGCTGTACGGGGACCATTACGGGATTTCTGAAAATCACAATGCGGCGATGGCACAATACCTGGGGAAAGAAATAACCCCGTATGAATCCGCCCAGCTGCAGCGCGTACCTTTCTTCATCCACATCCCAGGATCCGGTGAAGGCCACGTCAATGAAAAAATCGGCGCCCAAATCGATATGCGGCCGACACTCTTGAATCTGCTCGGAGTGGATACAGAATCAGATGTGCAATTCGGCAATGATTTGTTTGCTCCGGAAAAAGAGGAATTCGTGGTTTTCCGCGATGGCCGTTTTGTCACGAAAGAGTATGTTTACGCGGGAAATTCCTGCTATGAAAATGGCACAGGAGACCTCATAGACCAAAGTTTCTGCGAACCTTATATTGATGAGGCTGTTGCAAAATTGGAATATTCTGATAAAATGATTATCAAAGACTTATTGCGATTCTACGATGAAGAAACAGGGGAATTGATAGACATCGAATAATAATGCGGAAAGGAAAACCTGAAAACCGGGAGACTGGAGGGATTGAAATGTATCAGAATGGGTTGATCCTGGAAGGCGGCGGTATGAAAGGAATTTATACTGCCGGCGTCCTGGAATATTTCATGGAAAAAGACCGTTATTTTCCTTATGTCATCGGGGTATCTGCGGGGGCCTGCAATGCAGCTTCGTACCTTTCCAGACAGCCGGGACGCAACAGATCGGTGATGATCGACTATCTCAACCATCCCGATTACATCTCGCTGCGCAACCTGATACAAAAAAGGGAGCTCTTTGGCATGGATCTGATTTTCGATCAGATTCCGAACGAGCTTCTGCCTTTCGACTTCCAAGCATTCCATGCTGCGGAAGAACGCTTTGTCATCGGCACGACGGACTGCCTGACCGGAAGTCCGGTCTATTTCGAAAAAAATGACTATCCGAATGACATCCTGTCAATCATTCGGGCGTCCAGCTCCCTGCCCTTTATGTCGAAGGCGGTTTCCCATACGGGCCACCTGCTGATGGACGGCGGAGTCGCAGATCCTATTCCCATCAGGAAAGCGGTGGCTGACGGTGTCGAAAAACCGGTTCTCATCCTGACAAAAGGCAAAGGCTACCGGATAAAACCGTACCGCTTTCCAAGAACGACGCGTTATTTCTACAAAGATTATATGGGCTTGACCCACGCCCTCGAAATGCGCTGGAAAGTGTACAATGAAACGATGGAAGAAATAGAACGGCTGGAACGGGACGGCAAAGTATTTGTCATCCGGCCTTCCAATTTGATCACTGTCAGACGCGCTGAACGGGATCCGCACAAGCTTGAGCTGATGCACAACCAGGGTTATTCAGACGCCCAGCATGCCTATGAAGCGATGGAACACTGGCTGCAGGCACCCGCTCTTAAATCCCTGTAAATTTGGTACCGTATAAAGATTGCTTTACAACCAATCAACGATACCAGGGACCCAATTGCAAGGGAGAACAGGCAATTTCGCCGCTTCTGGCACTGGCGGGAACTTTCCTGGCTCTTTACCTCCGGCCTCTCTTCGGGCTGTTGGTGCCAAAATCCAATGATTCCGTATGTTGACGTAATGAACAGATAAAAAAAGGCTTGAGCGATGCAATCCATCGCTCAAGCCTTTTTCCTGTTATTAAACACCTCTTTTATTCCCCCACACCAACGCATGGAGCTGCGGCAGCACTTTCACATCATTCATGATGGAAGATTCCGTACTGAGGTCAATCAGCCACGCATACCGCTCGATCAAACGGGATGCAAGCCGGGCATCGTCGATGGTCGTGATGTCATCATTCCCCACCTGCAGGAAAAATGGGGTTTTGGGGTAGCGGAGATGAAGCTGTCCGGCATAGTCAAAATCTGTTTCATCGAAAATCACGATCTTTAAACTGGCATTTGCATTCTCCAGTTTCCCCATAAATCCATCCAGTTTACCGAAATCCGTTACCATGCCGGAACTCGGAGGCTTGGGCGAAAGGGTGATGTCATCCACTTCTAGCAGCCAATCCTGCCATATCGTCGCCTGTGTCTCCACCGCCACTTTCCAGCCTTCCTGGTGACATAAGCCGATGAATTCGCCAATGCCTTTGTGAAGAAGCGGATTTCCACCCGAAATCGTCACATGGGAAAACCGCTGTCCCCCAATTTCTTTCAACTCTTCGATGATTTCCTCCGGCTGGCGGGAAAAACTTTTTCCCGAACCGTCCCAGGTAAAACTGGAATCGCACCACGAGCAGGAATAATCACAGCCCGCGGTCCGGACGAACATCGTTTTTTGGCCAATGACCATCCCTTCCCCCTGAATCGTCGGACCGAATACTTCCATTACAGGAATCTTCATCGCACTTCCTCCTGTTGGGGCCGGTATATGACGTAGCTTGTCGGTGTTTCCCGCACAATGACCTGGAGACAGACCGGTTTGTTGTCCCGCGTTTCCAGAATCGCCTGAATCGACTGCCAGATTTCTTCCGCCAGCCGTTCCGTAGTCGGGAACTTGCCACCAAATTCCGGATGGTCGTTCAGAATCGTATGGTCGTACTTCTTATGGATGGCATCTTTCAGCAATTTGAAATCTATTAAAAAGTCGGAAGCATCCAGCCGGTTCCCTGCCACCGTAACATTTACAAAATACGTGTGGCCATGCACCGACTGGCATTTCCCCGCTTCTTCATGCGGAATGAAATGGGCCGCGGAAAAATTCATGTCTTTATTCAATTCAAATCGGTAAGCATGCGGCACGGTTGGGTAGAATTGCTGCATCATTTCGCCACACCGCCCGGCTTTGTCGCCAGATATGCTTTCAGGCCTTCACTCCGCAGCTCGCATGCCGGACAAGTGCCGCAGCCGCTGCTGGGTAAGCCATTATAGCAAGTGAGCGTTTTTTCCTGCACAAAATCAAGTGCGCCCAAAGTATCCGAAAGTTCCCATACCTGTTTTTTGTCGCGCCACATCAGCGGCGTGTGAATGACAAACTGGGCTTCCATCGCCAGGTTCAATGTCACATTCAGCGATTTGATGAATGTATCCCGGCAATCCGGATAGCCGCTGAAATCCGTTTCGCTCACTCCGGTGATGATATGTTTCGCGCCGATGGTCTGTGCGTATACGGCGGCAAACGACAGAAACAGATGATTGCGCCCCGGCACGAACGTCGAAGGCAATTCCCCTTCCTTCGCATCCACCGGGATTTCGTCCCGTGTCAGTGCATTGGCGGACAGTTGGTTGATCAATTTCATATCCAGCACCTGAAACGGCACTTCCAGCTCTTCTGCAATGCGGCGTGCATGCTCGATTTCCGCCGCGTGGCGCTGGCCGTAATCGAACGTGATTGTGGTTACTTCCTTGAATTCGGCTAAAGCCCAGAAAAGACAGGTTGTACTGTCCTGGCCGCCGCTGAAAACGACGACCGCCTTTTCGTTCTTCATTTATAACAGCTCCTTAGTTTTTTTAAGAGGGATTTCGCGAACCTCTATGATATGAACATTTTTCATAATACCACATTTCATACAAAGTGCATGGAGAATGGGGGTGTTCCGAAAGAACCGGCTGAAACTTCGTCACCTCCTCCCTCAAGTGCGTCGAAAATGACGGCGCGGTCCACAAATGTCCTAATTTACTGAAAATTGGATTACAATAGAAGAAAGAAGTTGAATGCGCGGCAACGGCAGGTGCACAGCCTGCCTCCTGCGCCACACTCCTCAACCGCGGAATACAAGGGAGATGAGCAAATGGGGAAATGGAGAACACATATTGAACTGATCGCCGCCATCCTATCCGGAATTTTAATCGTCATTGCTTATATTCTCGAGACCCAATCCATCGAATTGTGGTCAGTCATCACCTATCTGGCGGCCTTTGGGATCGGCGGCTATGCAAAAGCGAAATACGGCATCCGGAAAACGATTGAACACCGCAAACCGAATGTGGAGTTGTTGATGGTGCTTGCCGCAGTCGGCGCATCCATCATCGGTTACTGGACAGAAGGTGCCATTCTGATTTTCATCTTCTCGCTCAGCGGAGCACTCGAAACCTATACGATGAACAAAAGCCGCAAGGAAGTTTCGGCGTTGATGGAAATTCAGCCGGAAGAGGCATGGCTGTTAAAAGACGGCAATACTTCGCGGGTCTCCGTTTCTGCTCTGCATGTCGGCGATGCGCTGGTGGTCAAACCGGGTGAACGCATTCCGGCGGACGGCAAACTGCTGCGGGGCCACACAGTTGTAGACGAGTCATCCATCAGCGGGGAATCGATCCCT
This sequence comes from Planococcus salinarum, assembly GCF_007004625.1. Lineage (GTDB taxonomy): Bacteria > Bacillota > Bacilli > Bacillales_A > Planococcaceae > Planococcus > Planococcus salinarum. The sequence goes on from NZ_VIFV01000002.1 coordinate 17,199, forward strand.
GTCTCAAAAAATGCTGCAGATGAATTATTCGCATCCACGGTCAATTTAAGCGGCGCCATCACTATGGAAATGACGAAACCGAATTCCGAGACACTGGTGCAGAAAATCATCGATCTCGTGCAATCTGCACACAGTGAAAAGCCGCCATCCCAGCAGTTTGTCGAACGCTTTGAAGGCCAATATGTAAACGTCGCCTTGATCGTATTCGCACTGTTGCTGTTTGTCCCCCATTACTTATTCGGCTGGAGCTGGGATACCACGTTCTACCGGGCCATCCTCTTTCTGGTTGTGGCTTCTCCCTGCGCTCTGGTGGCTTCGATCATGCCGGCGACACTGGCAGCGATTTCGAACGGGGCAAAAAGCGGAATCATCTTCAAGGGCGGCGTCCATCTGGAGAACCTGGGTGCAATCCGGGCAATCGCCTTTGACAAGACCGGCACCATCACCCGCGGACGTCCGGAAGTCACCGATTTCTCGCTGCGGGAAGACCTCGACGCGGATTCGATGATGGCCATCATTGCAGGCATTGAAATGCAGTCCAATCACCCTCTTGCCAAGGCGATTACGGATTTTATCCAGGAAAAGGGCATCGAACCGTTAAAGAACCTCCAAATAACCGACGTTCCCGGCAATGGACTGAAATCCATCTTTGAAGGCGAAGAAATTCGCATCGGCAAACCTGATTTTGTCGACATCAATGATGCTGAAGCATTTCAGGGCGGTGTTTTGAACCGCTGGGCCGATGAAGGGAAAACAGTGACCTTCGTCAGGGACAGCAAAGGCATCGCGGCCGCCATTTCCCTGAAGGATACGGTCCGCGACGATGCGAAAGCGACGATTAAAAAGCTGCAGAAAATGGGCATCTACTGCATCATGCTGACGGGTGACAACAAGAAAACCGCCAAAGCCATCGCGGAGGAAAGCGGGCTGGACGCTTATATCGGCAGTTGTATGCCGGGAGATAAAGTCGAAGAGCTGAGAAAATTGCTTGACCGGCATCAGTATGTCGCGATGATCGGGGACGGCATCAATGATGCTCCGGCTCTCGCGATTGCCACGACCGGCATTGCGATGGGAGAAGGCACCGATGTCGCACTGGAGACTGCGGATGTCATCCTGATGAAGAATGACCTGTCCCGCATCGCCTACTCGATCCGGCTCGCCCGGAGGATGCAGCGGATCATCAAACAGAATATCGTGTTCTCGATTGCCGTCATCATCATGTTACTGATCTTGAATTTCATGCAGTCGATCACAATCCCGTTTGGTGTCATCGGACATGAAGGCAGCACAATCCTGGTTATTTTGAACGGCCTGCGCATGCTGAACCGGAATATATGAACACAAAAAAACGGTGCCGGCAGATTTTCTGCCGGCACCGTTTTTGCGTTCAATAAAGCGTAATTTTCACAGGATATCCGACCAGATCTTGATGGCTGTGCCGAGAATCAGCAGGCCCAAAATCCATTGAAGATACGTCGTATTCATCTTCTGGCCAAGCTTCGCGCCAATCGGTGCCGCAATGATACTTGCCACCACCATGATTGCTGCGGGACCGTAAAGGATCTGATCTGTCACAATCTTGCCGAAGGTCGAACCGATGGAGGAAATGAAAGTGATCGCGAGCGATGTCGCAATGGTCATCCGCGTCGGGATTTTCATGACCACGAGCATAATCGGCACGAGGATGAAGGCCCCCGCCGCTCCGACAATGCCGGCTGCAATACCGACGATGAACGCCAGTCCGGCTGCAAACCATTTACTGAAAGTCACCTGATCGAGCGGGATATCGTCGACTCCATTTTTCGGCATGAGCATCATAATAACCGCCAATGTCGCCAAAATGGCATAGACGAAGTTGATGGCCGCTTCCGTCAGAAGAGTCGAACCAAAGCCGCCGATAAAACTGCCGACCAAAATTGCCCCACCCATATAAATGATTAATGTTCTGTTCAAATAGCCGCTGCCGCGGTATGCCCATACCCCCGCAATTGTCGCGAAGAATACCTGAATGGCACTGATACCGGAGACTTCATGGGCACTGAACGCTGTAAAACCGAGCATGACCGGTATATACAGAAGCATCGGGTACTTGATGATCGAGCCGCCGATGCCCACCATTCCGGAGACGAAGGAACCGAGAAAACCGATAAGGAATATTACGATAATAAAATCAAAACTCATAAAAAACACCTTTCCAGACAAGCAATTTCACTTTTCTATTCCATTTCTATTGATTACTAACCCCATTATCCCCCCCAGGGTAAAATTTAGAAACCATCCTGCTCAAATGAGGTGGAACTTTACAATACTGAAATAATTTTGTTGCAAACGTAATATATGGAGGGCTCATTGGGTAAAAAAAATCAGCCACTTTCTCTTCGAAAAGAGAAAGGGCTGATTTTTGCATCACTAGTCTGCAAAGGGATAGATTTGTTCCAATTCTCCGGTTTCCATATGGAAAATGAAGCCCGATACCTCAACGCCTTCCCCAAGTTGCTGGTATACCGGGTGTTTGAGCAATTTCTCTACTTGGCTGAGAACATTTATCCTGGCCAGTTCGTTGAGGCTCGGTTCCGTCTCCCTCGTTTTTTCCGGCAAGCTTCGCCGGATATGGCCAAGCCACTTCTGCAGCTCCGGATCTTCGTTTCCTTCCCAGGCCGCTTTGACGCCGCCACAGCCGGTATGTCCTTTAACGACAATTTTTTTGACGTTTAAATGCTTGATCGCATAAAACAGGCTGGCGGAAAAGCTTTCGTCCTCTTCCACTACCTGGTTCGCGATATTGCGGTGGACAAACATGTGGCCAAGCGGCATCTGCGTAATGACCGACGGGCTGACACGGGAATCGCTGCAGGACAGCAAAAAGTATTCAGGCGTCTGCCCTTTTTTCAGTTCATCAAAATACGAAGGATCCTCTGCTTTGATCTTTTGGACAAATTCTTCGTTCCGCTTTTTCAGTTCAGTGTTCTTCATCCCTGCCCCTCCTTTTGTTTGATGGAATTCAGGGCATCCTCCACGTTCAAGTAATGGATCCGGTCACCATACTTGGCTTCCCAATCCGCCTTGTACAGAACATCCAGAACCGTATTCTTGATCCCGGCAAAGACGATTTCCACTTCTCCGGAATGGCATTGTTCCATCAACCCTTCCAGTGCATGAACAGCTACGGCATCGATTGAATTGATGCTTGAAAAGTCGAAGACTACCCACTTTGTCTCGGGTTTTTCCGAAACTCTTGAACATAGTTCATCTTCCAAAAACGTCATGTTGGCAAAGTAGAGGGACGCATCGACACGGAAAATCAGGATTTCCGGATCAGTTTTTGCTTCCGGATAGCGTTTTGTATTGCGGTAAACTTTCTGTTCCGGCAAATACCCCAGTTCCGCTACATGCGGATAAGCGCTGCGGCGAATGAACACCACTAGAGAAAATATAGCCCCTATGATGATGCCCTGCTCGATTCCGATCAATAATGTCGCAAGGAACGTCAGCACCCATGTCCAGCCATCCACTTTATTGACTTTAAAGAGGTATTTCGCTTCTTTTACATCAATGAGGCTGTAAACTGCCACCATAATGATAGCTGCAAGAACAGCGTTCGGCAGATAGTAGAACAATCCTGTAAAGAACAGCAGGGTCAAGATGAGGAGAAACGCCGTGATGAGCGTTGCAAGCGGTGTTTTCGCTCCCGCCTGATAGTTGACGGCAGAACGCGAGAACCCTCCCGTTACCGGATAGCCGGCGAAAAACGAACCGCCGACATTGGCGAGCCCAAGCCCGACCAATTCCCGGTTCGGATCGATTTTGTACTTTTCTTTCGCTGCAATCGCCTTAGCCATCGCAATCGATTCCATATAGCCGATAAACGAAATTGTCAAAGCAATCGGCAACAAAGCGAGCATTGCATCCAGTTGAAATACCGGCATTGACAAGGACGGCAGGCCTGCAGGCACTTCACCGACAATTTTCACGCCCTGCGCCTGCAAATCCAGCAAATAGACAGCCAATATGCTGAATACGACTACAACCAGCGGTCCCGGAATTTTCTTAACGTATTTCTTCATCAAAATCAGCAGAAGAATGCTGCCAAGTCCGATGGTCAGCGTCACCGGATTGATTTCCGATGCTCTTTGAACCGTTTCCGAGAGGATTAAAAAGACATTTTTTTCAGCTTCAAGGCTGACGCCGATCAATTGCTTCAACTGGCTTAAGCCGATGATGATCGCTGCAGCGGAAGTGAATCCGCTAATGACGGCATGGGACAGGAAATTGACGATAAAGCCCAATTTAAATGCCCCTAATAAAAACTGAATGGCCCCGATCATGAGCATGAGCAATAACACGAGTGAAATGTATTCATCTGTACCAGGTTCCGCCAGCAGCGAGACCCCCGAAAGTACAAGCAACGACACCATTGCAACCGGGCCGACTGCAAGCTGCCTCGATGTACCGAATAAGGCATAAATGATGAGTGGGATGGTCGAAGCATAAAGGCCGATCACCGGCGGCAGGCCGGCGAGCATTGCGTATGCCATCCCTTGTGGAATGAGCATGATCGCTACAATCAGACCGGCATTCAAGTCACCGCTCAAGTCTGATTTTTTATAGCTCCCCATCCACTCCAGAGCCGGAATCCATTTTTTCAGCAAAACTGTTTCCTCCTTTTGAATAAGCGGGGTATAGAATGCAAGATGATTCGGTTACAGACATTCGCAAAAACACCAACGCCTATTTGCAGGAGGAAAACGCTGCTGCTGTTTCTTCTCCCGCCATTCCATTATCTTGCTTTCTCAACCGCTCCGATAGTAAAAAAAGTATAAAGAAAAGGACATCAGACGATGCCCTTCATTCTTCAGCCCTTTTGAATCCAGAACTTCAGCACGTCGCCTTCTTCTTGAGAATCCAATAGTTCATGGCCGCCGGATTTTGCCCAGGCAGTCAAGTCGGCTTTTGCCCCTTTGTCAGTAGCAAGAATCTGCAATACCTGGCCAGACTCCAATTCTTTCATTTCCTTGCGTGTTTTTACGATCGGCATTGGACAAGCCAAGCCTTTTGCGTCTAGAATTTTATCTGCGTTCATCAAAATCTCTCCTTTGGGTTTGTGTAGATTGATAGAGCTAATAATCGATATTCCGCAAAACAGCTTCGCTTTCCTGAAACCCGTGCTCCTGCATCGCTGCGCTAGCTTCGTCGCAAAGCGCCGGCCGAATTACATTCGGCCACACTTGGCTCGCGTCGAGCTAACTCGGGCTATTCGCCCGAGTGGATCTCGCCACTTCGCTTGGTCCCCCAGGAGTCTTCGCTGTTTTGCTTCATATCTTTAAATAATTTTCTCAGCGCCGGCGCGCCTATGGAGCAGGCGAATGCCGACGGAGCAATAAGACGAGTGGTCTTCTCGGCTTATTGCGGGAGCTAAGGTCGCCAAACGAAGATGGCGTACCTTTGCGACGAGCTGTGCGCAGGAGCATAATCTTTGCCCTGTCCTAAGCGCCGAAGCGTCTTTTAAGCCAGTTTTTTATTTTAAGAAATTACCGTACCGCGCAGCGGTTTGGTCCGATTTCCATTTCACGCTGAACTTCGTCGTCAGGTGTGATTTTGCCCATGTTGACCTGGCGGATATCCTGATAAGCATTTGGCTGTGGTGGTAAGTTCTTCGTCACCATGTCACGGAACTCCTGCTCATCTTCAATATTTAATCCGTGATTTTCTTTGAAAAGGTCACCCAATTTTTTCGCGACGCTTCCGTCTGCGTTCAACTCATCCATAATCATGAAGTGAGCCGGCAAGACGATCAGCTCGTCAGCGAGTTCTGCATAGCGGCTGTAAAGGGATTCACGAAGATCGCCTACCCAGTCTTCCGCAAGGCCGGCAAGATCCGGGCGTCCGATGGAATCGATGAATAGAATGTCGCCTGTCATCAAGTATTGATCGTCAACGATGAATGATGTTGAGCCGATCGTGTGTCCTGGTGAGTACAATGCTTCGATTTCAATTTTCGCGTCGCCAAGCGACACTTCAAGACCATTGACCAGTTCCGTATATTCGAAGACCACTTCTTCCGCGTCAGCCGGCGGCAAGTAATACGTTGCGCCTGTTGCTTCCGCGATGTGGCGTCCTCCGGAAATGTGGTCTGCATGAAGATGCGTGTCAAAGATGTGCTTGATTGTTGCACCTTTTTCCTGCGCGAAATCCAAGAAGACATCAGTCATGCGTGTTGCATCGATAACAGCGGCTTCACCGTCGGAGATTGCCATGTAAGACAGGCAGCCTTTGCCGATACGGACGAATTGGTACAATTCCCCGCCGTTTTTCAAATCGCCGACTTTCACTGGCTCCAGGTGTTCACTCCATGCTTTCATGCCGCCTTCAAGATAAGCTGAATCGACGCCTTCTTCTGACAGCATTTCCGCTACCATGACAGAAGATCCCTCTTTCGCACAAACGACAAGAATGTCTCTGTCTTTCGGAAGTTCTGAAGCCACTTCTTCGACACCGTCCAATAAGTCGAAATAAGGTGTGTTCAAATACTGGATGTTGCCACCTTCAATTTTCCAATCGGCGAATGCATCACCGTTACGGACATCGAGGATGAACAATGGCTCATTGTCAATTACTTTTCTTGCCACTTCTTTGGCTGCCATAGCTTTTACAGTCATATTTAAATACCTCCACCAGTTTATTTTTAGTTAAGTTCATTCAGATTAGAACGTTAGGGTAACGTCAGCGTCTTTTGCAAATTCAAGGAATGTTACCGCTCCGCCAACTTCAATGCCGTCAACAAAAGCTTCTTTTTTGAGTCCAAAAACGTCCATCGTCATTTGGCAGCCGATAAATTTAACGCCAAGTTCCTGCGCCATTTCAACCAGTTCTGTTACAGCCGGTACATTCGAATTTTTCAATCCTTCAGCCATTGCTTCCTTGCCTGCCGGAAGCGCCAATTGGCCGTATGCTTCTTTGTTGATGAGGTTCAATCCTTCGAATGTAAAGAAGATTGCCACCTCGTGATCGCTTGCTGCTGCTGCCGTTGCGATATTGTAAACTTTATAAGCATCGAATAATGAACCGTTTGATGCGATGATTGCTGTTTTTCCTGCCATTTCATATTCCTCCATTGTAGTAAAATTTATTGTGCCGCTCTTTATGCTTTGCTTTGTTCAGTCGAGCCGTCCCATTGGGTCATGCCCTCTACTGCATTTTTCACACGGCCGAAACCTTTTTCAGCCAATTGTTTTGCAGCAAAATCGCTGCGGTTGCCGGTGCGGCAAATTACGAATACTTCTTTTTCCGCATCCAATTCCTGTGTGCGGTTTTCCAGTTCACCAAGCGGAATCGATACAGCTCCCTCGATGTGGCCGAATGCATATTCTGCAGGTTCCCGGACATCCAGGACGATCACATCGTCACGGCCCAGCTGTTCCTGCAATTCAGCGTTTGTCAAAGTATGCGGGAAAGCGACTTCTTCTTTTTCTTCTGCTTGGTCTGCTTTGCGCAAGTAATGTTTCAGCACATCGCCTTCTTCAAACGTCCCAAGATATTGGTTGCCGCTGCTTTTTGCCCACGCTTTAATATCAGCAAGTGACCCTTTATCCGTAGCTTGCACTTCGATGACCTGGCCCGGTTCGAGCTCGTTCATCGCTTTTTTTGTACGTACGATCGGCATCGGGCATGCAAGCCCTTTTGCATCGAGTAATTTATCCGTTTGTATCATTGAAATTCCTCCTAATTACCCGCAGGGGTATATTTTTAGTTAAAAAATTTTATATACTCTGGTAACCGATATTCCGCAAAACAGCTCCGCTTGCCTGGGGGCTCGCGCTGAGCTAACTCGGCCTCGTTCCACTTCGTCCGAGTGGATCTCAACACTTCGCTTGGTCCCCTGGGCGTCTTCGCTGTTTTGCTCCATATCTAAACTATTTCTCTCATCGCTGAAACAGCCTAGAGCAAATCTATTAAATCTTTCTTACTTCGTCGGGCCGTCCCAGTCCATCATGCCACCGTCCATATTGATGACGTTATAGCCCCGGTCTGCAAGAAGGCTTGCCGCCATTCCGCTTCGGCTGCCTGAGCGGCATACCATGATGTGTTCTTTGGATTTATCGATATCCTGCAAACGGAACTCCAGAAGTCCCAGAGGGATATTGACGGCACCAGGAATTTTCCCGGCCTTCACTTCTTCTGTTTCCCGTACATCAATGATTGAAACATCTTTATTAGTATCCATATATTCTTTTACTTGTTGTGTTGTCATGCGATTCATTGCTTTTCCTCCTTCGGATTAAGGGCGGTAACTTCCCATGCCGCCCCTTACATTGATCACCTGGTCGAATCCTTTTTTCTTCAGAATTCCTGCTGCTTTGCTGCTTCTCATGCCGCTTTGGCAAATGACGTACGTTTCTTTGTTGGCGTCAAGTTCACTTGTACGGCCAGGAAGTTCATTCAATGGAATGTTCTTGAATTCCTTGATGCGGTTCGCCTTGTATTCAGCCGGCGTCCGGACGTCGATGAATTGCTTGCCTTTTTTCTTGAGTTCGGGCTTCAGTTCATCTGTCGAAACGGATTTTACACCTTTTGCTCCCGACATCGCGCGGTAACCGATAAAGACGATCACAGCTCCGATTAAAATCATTAACCAAGTATCCATGATTTCCCTCTTTTCCGTTTCATCCTATTAGATGAACAAGTTTACGTTGCCGTTTTCGGCATCTGCCAGATAAGCGGCTACACCTGCGTAATTTACATCGTCCAGCAATTCTTCCTGTTTCAGTCCAAGAAGGTCCATCGTCATTGTGCATGCCACAAGTTCGATCTCCTGTTCCTGCGCCATTTCAATCAGCTGCGGCATCGTCATGGCATTGTGCTTGTTGATGACTTGTTTGATCATCTTCGGTCCCATTCCGCCCATGTTCATATTGGACAAGCCCATTTTATCTGCGCCGCGGGGCATCATCTTTGCAAACTGCTTTTCGATGAAAGATTTCTTCACCGCCGGCGGATTGTCTTTACGGAGTGCGTTCAATCCCCAGAATGTATGGAAGATGGTCACCTTATGATCATAAGCTGCTGCGCCGTTTGCAATAATGTAAGCGGCCATTACCTTGTCGTAATCTCCACTGAATAATACGATGTTCGTTGATTTTGTCTGTTCCACTTCTTTGTTTCCCCCTGTCATTATACCCCTAGGGGTATAAAAAAGTCAAAATAAAAAATCACCGGCCAATGCAACAAAGAAACTAAAATACCTATAGGGGTATACTAACATCCAAAGGGAAACTTCGTCAACCCCTAAGTTTGACGAAGTTCCTTATCTGCTTTTGACGAGCAGGCTGACGGCATCTTTTACCAGCTGATCGGTGCTTTCGCCTTTGTCGATGCTGTTGCGCACACACTGTTCGAGGTTTTCGCTGACAATAACCCCAATCGCGCGGTCAACTGCACTCCGCACAGCGGACAATTGCATCACGACATCCTGGCAGTCGTCATTTTGCTCGACCATGCGCAGCACGCCTTTCAACTGGCCTTCAATTCTTTTCAATCTATTCTGGACTTGTTTATCGTATTCCATCATTTTTTTGCCTCCCTGTTATCATGGATATCAATAATATACTACCCATTATATACCCCTTTGGGTATAAATTCAAGCATTTGGCCTGCCACTTCAAAGAGGACAATTCAATCGCCTCAACCTGTTTTCGGCATGGATAACAATAAGATACTACCCACTATATACCCCTAAGGGTATAAAATCAAGTATTTGGTTTGTCATTAAAAAAACGGATAATCCATTGGCCTCAGCCTATTTTATGGCTGTTGATTGCAGGCGTCAAGGATTATCCGTTTCTTCTATTTAGACAGCGCAGTTATTCGGCCCTGTCTCCATTTCTTTTGCTTCATCCAGCGGCGGGTTGATCTTGCCCATATTCGTTTGGCGGATCTCTTCATAGGCATTCGGCTGATCTTTCAAACCTTGCGTCACCCGTTTGATGAATTTGGCTTCATCCTGAATCTGCAGGCCTTCGTTGTTTTCGTAAAGGACCGATAGTTTTTCAGAGATGCTGCCGTCTTCATTCATCTCACTGACTTCGGCGTAATGGGCCGGCAGGACAAGCAGGTCCTGAGCCAGTTCCTTATACCGGCGATACAGCGTTTCATACAAATCATCAGCCCAGTCTTCCGCTTTACCCGCAAGATCGGGACGTCCGATTGATTCGACAAACAGAATATCACCGGTCAGCAAATACTTACTGTCGACCACAAATGTTGTACTGCCGATTGTATGCCCCGGGGAGTACACCGCTTCGATTGTCGTGCTGCCGACTTCGAGTTTCATGCCATCGGTGACCGGCTCAAAACCGAAGACGACTTCTTCCGCATCCTCCGGCGGCAGGTAATACGTTGCACCGGCTGCTTCCGCCAGCTTTTTGCCCCCAGAGATATGGTCTGCATGCAAATGTGTGTCGAGGACGTATTTGATCTTAATGCCTTTTTCTTTTGCAAACTTTTCGTAGTTTTCCGTCACACGGCTGGTGTCGACAACAGCCGCTTCACCGTCCGACTCAATCAGATAGGACAGGCAGCCTTTGCCCAGGCGGACAAATTGATAAATCGCGCCGCCCTTTACTTCACCGATTTTGACCGGTTCGAGCTGTTCACTCCAGGCAGCCATGCCGCCTTCAATGGAATAGACATTGCTGAAACCGTTCTCCTGCAGATAGTCAGCGGCTTTTTGCGAGTCGTTCCCTTTGGCGCAAATCGTATACAGCGGCTGGTCTTTCGGCAGCTCGTTCAGTTCCGCTGAATCAGAATCGCTCAGCTCCTTGAACGGGATATTGATCAAATTGACCTTATCCCCTTCAATATGCCAGTCTTCCGAAGCTTCTTTGGTTCGCACATCCAAAATGTGCACTGGTTCCCGGCGGAAAACCTCATCCGCGACATCTTTTGCTGCTACAAATTTTACAGTCATACAGTATTCCTCCTATTTATATATATAGTAGTTTTTTACCGTACGGGGTATCCATTCAGCCAAAAAATATCTTTTCCTATACGGTCTTGTCGATACAGCCGATCAACCGCTCTTCAATATCCACAGCGATTTCTTTGATCGAATCTTTTTGGACCATCTCGATCAACGCACTCGGTTTCGGCATGCCGATCTTCGTAGTTCCATCTTTTTCATAAACGACAATTTTGCACGGCAGGAAATAACCGGCGAGCAGATCTTCCGAAAGGACCCGATCAGCTTCCTGCGGGTTGCACACTTCGAGTATCGTGTAAGGCGTGTCAAAGCCCGTCCCTTTTTCCTGGAGCTTGGCAGTCAGATCGAAATTCCACAGAACACCGAATTTCTCTTCCTTTAAATTCGCTTCGAGGTCACGTACTGCTTCGTCTTTGCTTTTGCTTGTTTCAACTGTGTAATCAAACATTGTTTTGCTCCTCTCCATTGTGTAATCCTTCTCTTGATAAATTTCCCTTATTCAGCCGGCTAAAACATTTTTCAGTAAACTCGTCCGTTTTCCCCAGAGGAAAAATACCGAACAACTTTTTCTTCGAGCCACCTGCTTCGACGGATTCCGCTGTACAATAAATGCGCTTTTTCCGGAGTAACCCACTCAACCATCCGCCTCACCCTTCATACCCTTTGGGGTATCTACACCCTTAGAGTATCGCTATATTTACTGAGACACAACCCTTACGACTCGGTCATGGATGAAGGCTTACTTTCAAGGAAAGCAAAACCAATATGACCTCCACCCCTTTTTTGCAGCGCTGGAAAAATAGAAAACAGTCCGCCGAAGCGAACTGTTGCTCAACACTTAAGATTTTATGGTCCGTATGCGCTATCCAAAGCGCAGAGCCCCAATTTAAAGTTATACCTTTTTAATACCGGCACTTTTGAGAAATCTTATTAGTTCCGTGTTGAACCTCTCGGGCTCGTCAACGTAAGTGCCATGTCCACTGTACTTGAATGGCACTAAAACAGACTCGGGAATCCTTTTTCCCATCTCTTGTCCAAGTGCAAAGTCACAAATTCGGTCTTTCTCCCCGTGGAATATAGCAGTTGGCACGGTAATGCCCGGCAGCTCATCCCGCAGGTCTTCATCCCGCAATGCCATCGCAGATTGGATGGTGGCATGAGGGGCCGCTTCAAGCCCCAACATGCGGAACCAAAGCAGGAATTCAGGAGACTTTTTCTTTTCGAAGAGTATATCGGTGAATTTGGATAAGAAAAGCGGACGGTCCCTTTTGATTTGCTCAATAATGAGATCCATCTCTTTCGGTATCATATTGTGTTTAAAATCGTCGCGTTGAGTAAACACCGGAGCCGCTGCTGACATCAGTAATAATTTATCGATATTTTCCTGACCGAACTTCGTTATGTACCGGATTGCAATTGGGCCGCCCATTGAAAATCCGGCCAACACAAAATTTTGGAGGTTCAGGTGATCGACCACTGCTTTGATGTCAGTAGCAGCCATGTCGTAATCGTACCGGGACCAGGGTCTATCTGATTTTCCGTATCCACGCTGATCGATTCCGATGAACCGGAAACCATTTTCAGCAAGTTCACTGACTTGTCCTTCAAAAGTTTTGTGGTTCAGAGGCCAGCCGTGAATAAATACAAACGGTTGCCCTTCCCCAATATCTTCTACATACACCTTTACTCCATCTTCCACTTCAATATAATGTCCCAAGCCTTATGCCTCCTTCACTTTTTCAACTTCCACTTCCTTTTCCTTTATTCAATAATCATAAACTTCACTGGATTGCCTTGCTGCAACGGAAGACGGTCCGGCTGCTTCCAACATATGCCGGCAATCCTCATCATTCCGCCAACGCCCGTTTGACTGCCTGAACGGCATGAATCTGTGCGGTGTCAAACAAAGGCACATCCGCATCTTCCGGTTTGATCAACAGCCCGATTTCCGTACAGCCAAGAATGATGCCTTCAGCGCCTTCAGTTACGAGATCCCGAATCGCCTGCTGGAAGAATTCTTTGGACGTCTGCCGCAATTCCCCTGCCACCAATTCCTCGAAGATGATGCGATTGATCTCGTCCCGCTGTTCGGTCTCCGGCACCCCGACTTCTATGCCGTGCGATTCGATGCGCAAACGGTAAAAATCCTGTTCCATGGTATAGCGCGTACCGAGCAAACCGACTTTCGTCAGGTTACGGCGACCGATTTCCTCAGCCGTCGTGTCGGCAATATGGAGCACCGGAACCGAGATCTTTTCTTCGATGTGTTCTACTACCTTATGCATGGTATTTGTGCAGATGACAATAAAATCTGCACCCGCCTGCTCCAGTTTGTACGCCACTTCGCTCAGCTGTTCGCCCGCCTGCTGCCACTCCCTGGCGGATTGAAGCCGTTCGATTTCCGCAAAATCCACGCTGTAAAGCAGGCATTCCGCCGAATGCAGGCCACCGAGACGCGCATTCACTTCCTTATTAATCGTCCGGTAATATTCCAGCGATGATTCCCAGCTCATGCCGCCGATCAGGCCGATTGTTTTCATGATGATTCCTTCCCCCTTTGAACAAACTGTTTAACCTTCATCTTTCCCCATTGAAAAACCTTCAAACAATCTGCCACCGTGCGGCTCCATCACGGTGTCCGCCAATTCAATGACGCCTCGTTTATTGCCATGGCGGTAATACTCATCAAATGCAGCCACATAGCGGTCTGCAAAATTCCGGTCGTACTGCTTCAATGACCGGACAATCCACTTTGACGTGCCGACCCAATGGCCCTGCGTCCGCAATTCGAATTCAGCGAGCAGTTCGGCCAGCGTGCCGGCGATAAAAATTCCCTCGCCCCGGTCAGTGCAGCCGATAAAGTCATCGAGTGTGTCCGTCAGGAAATAACGTTTCGACTGAATCGTGCCGGCCGGCCACTCTTCCGGCCCCGCGTCCAACAACTCCTGCGCCTCCCGCTTTATGGCCTCCAGCACGCCGGTGTCCCGCAGCACGATGCCTTCTGCCACCATGCGCGGCATCGATGGCCTGGCGCGCGCTGCGTCACTTTCAAAGTATGCCTGGTACGTTGTCAGATTGTGGACGAACACTTCGATCCGCCAATCAAATTCGACCAGCGATTCCCGGTAGGAGGCGGATGTCTGGCTGTCGAACACGACAATATCCAGGTCCGAAGTGTCGGTTGCCTCGCCGCGCACCGCGCTGCCGGCCAATAATGCCGCCTCGCAGTCCGGAAAATATTTTGCTGTGAACTTTCGCGCCGCTTCGAGCGGCGCTGTTTTGTCTGTGATGGCCATTTTCGGTTGTCTCCTTGTGCTATGCCTGCTAATGCGGCAGTAATGTGAGGCAATTGGATATGCCTTCCAGTATTCTTTCTATTGAAAGGGGCGATTTCCTTTTAAATTTCTTTTATTGGTGCCAATAAAATATGGGGTTGTGCTGATTTCGCCCGTTTTTTGTCGAAACAGCTTGCCTGACTTGTTTAACTGACACCTTTTTCGGTAAATCTGATGGGAAAATGAAGATCTTATGCAGCGGCCTAGCGTTTTTCCGCGTTCAGCTGATTAATTCCGCGTTCAGGAAATTAATTCCGCGTTCAAAAATTTATTTCCGCGTTCAGCCGCTTTTTAGGCGAAATTGCCATTGCTCATGCCATAGAAAAAAGCCGGCTGCACTCGGCAGCCGGCTTTCTCTAAAATCTATAGTCCCGCGCTCAGCACGATTTCGCCCTGCGGCAATTCGTTGCCGGGTTGTGGTTCCAGCGTAATCGCGATGGTATCCCATTCTTCGGTGTTGTTGTCGATATTGAAATACGTTGCGCCTTCGCCGTCGGCATTCGTCGTAAATGCGCCGGCCGGAATCGGAGTGTCGCCTTTGATCAGCCAGACCTGGTAAACTTGCTCGCCTTCAAGTACGGCAAGCTGCTCTGCTGTGACGACCAGATTGAGTGCGCCGTCCTGTTCTTCAATGACTGCCGCTGTTGCGTCGCCGTCAAAGCCTTCGCTCGGCTGCAGGTCAATCGACTGGAACGCGGTCTCCGGTTGCGTCGGTGCCGGCGCCGGATCCGCCTGTTCCTGCTGCAATTGCATGAACGCATAGGCGTTGCCGAGCAATGAAACGAGCAGTACTGCAGCGATTGCCGGTGTCCACCAGACACGCTTTCTGATAGGTTGTGTCATCTGCATCACTTTCTCTTCTTCGACTTCATCACGCGGCTTACGGTCTGACGATTCCGACTCAGCGTGTGAAGAACTTGATGCTTTGCTGCCTGCCGTTGCTCCTGCAGCGGCGGACGAGGCGGATGAAGTGGATGAACTGTCGGTCGCGACGTCTTCTGCGAAAACATTCGACAGGATCCGTGATTTCATTCCCGCAGGTGGAACTGCCGGTTCTGAAAGATAAGGGAGCTGCCCGGTTGCGTCCGCGATTTCGCGGCATTCGTCACAAGTCTTCAGGTGTTCTTCGAATTGGCGTGTTTCTTCGTCTGATAAAGTGCCGTTCAAATAGTCGATCAATAGATCGCAATGTTCGTTATTCATCGATAGCCCCCCTTTCCTGCATCCCGTGCAGTGATTTCTTTAGTTTGCTGAGTGCCAGCCGGATCCTGCTCTTGACGGTTCCGAGCGGCAACCCGCATATTTCGGCGATCTTTTCGTGAGTATGTCCCTTGAAATAAAACAATTGAATCATCTCCTGCTGCTCCGTGGATAATTGGGATACGGCAGCTTGGATTTGCTCTTTTTCATCCTGCCATTCAGCCGTCTTCTCGACACTCGAGTCTTTACTCGGCATCTCTGCGACTTCATCAATCGGCACGGTCACTTTGCGCTTGCGTATCAAGTCGATCGCGGAATTCTGCGCCATGCGGAACAGCCAGGAAGTGAACTTCCCTTTGCTGTCATCGTATTCGCCGATGCCCCGCCAGATTTTGATGAAGACCTCCTGCAGGGCTTCTTCCGCCAGGTCGCGGTCCTGGGTCATTTTATAGAGAAACGAGAATAGAATCTTTTCGTACCGGTCATACAAACATTCAAGCGCATCTTTATCTTTTTCTTTTATGCGCGAGTATAGCAACGTATCGGAACTTTTCTCCATGGATGTTCTCCTTTAATTTCATGTGTCATAGTACAAGCTTACTATATCCCGGCAGATTGGAGATAGTCCTGGCCGGTTTTATTTTTTATAAGCTTACCCACTTAACGTGCAAAAGCCCGTTTTAGATCAGTTTGACAATAAATTCCGGGTTTCTTCCTTATATAGAAGAGTATTTTATAACCGATATTCCGCAAAACAGCTTGCTTGCCAAAACCCGTGCTCCTGTCTCTGCATCGCTTCGCTAGCTTCGAGACATGGAGGAGCGTTGCATCGCTTCGCTAGCTTCGTCGCAAAGACTCGGCCGAACTACCTTCGGCCAACTCTTGGCTTGCGCTGAGCTAACTCGGGCTCGTTCCACATCGCCCGAGTGGATCTTGCACTTCGTCGGCATCCGCCTGCTCCCCATGGCGTCTGCGCTATTTTGCTCCATATCTTTAGAGAACTCTTATACGACGTCACCCGGGTGCAGAGAAAAGAAATTGAAGTTTTCCACCACAAAACTGATCCAAATCTCCACTTTCCCCGTTATGCCTTTAAGAAACTAATTCAGAGGAGTTGTTGGCAGATGAAATTCAGAAAAATTTTGGCACCGATATTGGGGACAGCGCTGCTGGTTCCGTCAATGGGCATGGCAGTAAACGCAGAGGAAGGTTCACCGGTGGAGACGAGCGGCGTGGAATTGCGCGCAACGCTGGATTCGCTGTTGTCAGAGCATTACGCACTGGCTGTGGATTCAATGATGAAAATTTACGACGGGGATGCAGCAGCCGAAGCGGCGATGGCCGCACTTGATGCCAACGCGGCAGACATGGAGCCCGTGATTGCTTCCGTTTACGGCGAGGAAGGCGGAGCTGCTTTTACAGACATTTTCGATAAGCACAATACCGGCACCGATGAATACGCAATGGCCGTGAAAGCGGGCGACGAAGCGGCACAAGAGGAAGCATTGGTAGAGATCCAGTCATTCGTTGATGAAATGGGCGCTTTCCTTGGAACCGCGACGGAAGGCAACCTGCCGGAAGACGGCGCGACTGATGCACTTCGCGCACATGAAGATTTTGTTCAGAACACATTTGATCTATATGTAGACGGTGACTATGAAGCTTCTTACACTTCTTACCTGGAAGGCTTCAAACAGATTTTCGGAGCGGGCAGTGCCATCAGTGGCGCCATCGCAACGCAATTTCCGGATAAATTCACCGACCCGAATACCGAAGCCGGTGATTTCCGTTCAACGCTCAGCCGCATCGCAGCAGAGCATTTTGCGCTGGCACAGTTGAGCATGGCTAAAGGCTATAACGGTGCGGCAGACTTTGACTTTGCCGACTGGGCACAGGATCAGAATACCGCGGAATTCCAGGCAGCCATCGCTTCCGTTTACGGCGAGGAAGCGGGCACACAATTTGCGGGCCTTTGGAACAATGACCACATTTCCATACAAAGCGACCTGGCAACAGCACAGGCAGCAGGCAATGAAGACGACATTCAGCAGGCACAATCCGCGCTGATCGACACTTTCGCTGAAGAACTAGGTGCATTCCTGAGCACGGCAACGGAAGATCGTTTACCGCAGGATGAAACAACTGCTAATATTGCAGCACACGAACAATCCGTCGTCGATACTTTCAGCCAGTACGCTGCAGGCGACTATGAAGCTTCTTATACCACGTACCGTGAAGGGTACACGATTGTCTTCGCTATAGGCAAAGGCTTGAGCGGCGCCATCGTGGACCAGTTCCCGGAAAACTTTGAAACAGCAGTTCCCGACAAAATGCCGGCTACCGGCCTTGGCGGATCAACTGGCGGCACCAACACGATGATGATCTGGGTGGCCATGAGCACGTTGATCTTACTGGCAGCCGGAACTATCACGTACCGTCAGAGACAACAATAAACGAACAGGAAAGGAGCTTGGGCGATGAAACAATTTTGGACCATGGCGACAGCAGTGATACTTTGCGCAGTGCTGTTCGTCATCCTCAAGCCGATGGCGGAGGAACCGACATTTGAAGAAGACATCGCGCAGCTTGACCTCCCTGCGGAGACCGAACCGGCGCCGGCGGAGCAATTGGCTTCCGAAGAGGAAATCGACAAAATCGCCGAATTCCCAATCATGCCGGAACAGCGTGAAAAACTGCAGGAATTGCAGAAGCAACGCCAGCAAAGCATTCAGGGCATGGTGCCGGCACGCGTGACCGTTCCGTCAATCGGAGTCGATGCAGCCATTGAAGCGACCGGCATTCTTGATAACGGCGAAATGGGCGTACCGGACGTCAATCAGGTCGGCTGGTTCGAGCCCGGCTACAAAGTCGGAGCGAAAGGCCATTCAGTCCTGGCAGGACATGTCGATGGACCGGCTGGACCAGCGATTTTCTATCATCTTGATAAAGTGAAAGTTGGCGAGAAAGTCACCGTCACCGACAAGGATGGCCGTGAAATGGTTTATGTCATCCGTGAAAAGGCGAGTTATCAGGCAGAGGAAGCACCGATTGAAGAAATATTCGGCTCTTCAGACAGTCGCCTCCTTAACTTGATCACCTGCAGCGGCGACTTTAACGGCAACACCGGTGCATATGAAGACCGCCTGGTCGTGACAGCCGAGCTGATTTCCGACTCAAGCGTCCAGGACAAACAGCCGGAAGCGCCGACGGAAGTCGTCGCGACTTCGTTCAACCTTTCCTGGCACGCGGTGCGCGATGACGCCATTATTGGCTACCGCGTCTACGAAGAAGACATCAACAGCGGCGAAATGACGAAAATTGCCACCGTGTCGCTGTTCGACCGCAAGAAAGTCGAGATCGAAGCGGATGACACGAAACGCTATTATGTCTCAGCCGTCGATGTCGATCTGAACGAATCGGAAAAGACCGAAGCAAAATAGGACATGAACCACCTGAAAAACCGCCATCCGGCTGTCAGCACGTGACAGCCGGATGGCGGTTTCTGTATTGCGCCGGAAAACGATAACACCAAAACTTGGAATCCAGACCCATCGCATTCAACCTCCCCGTTTACCGGATCGAACCCTTTCTCTTCAGGCACCGCTGTCCGCCTTTAATTCATTATATACCGCCTTTTTGTACGTTAAAAATTCTTCCGTCAAGACGATTGATTCGTCTCGGGGCCGCGGAAACGGAATGTCGAATTCCGCTTTGACGTTTGCCGGTTTGTCCGACAGGATGATGATGCGGTCGGACAAGAAAAGTGCTTCTTCAATATTGTGCGTGATGAACAGGATGGAACGTCTATGCTCCATCCATATGGAAAGCAGCCATTGCTGCATTTCCGACCGCGTAAATTCATCAAGTGCAGAGAAGGGCTCGTCGAGGCAAATCAGCGGCTGCGGGCTCAGCAAACTCCGGATAAAAGCCGCTCTTTGCTGCATGCCCCCGGAGAGCTGGTGCGGATAGGCGCTTTCATACTCTTTCAATCCGGCTTTTTCGAGCATGGCGACGGCTGCCGGCAAATCTTTTTTCCCCGCAATTTCCGCCCCGAGCAAGACATTTTGAAGAATGGTCCTCCACGGAAACAGCGCCGGGCTTTGCGGCATGTAGCTGATGGACCCTTTTTTGCCGTTGATCCGCTCTCCGTCCAGGCTGATTTCCCCTTCATCCGGCTGTGAAATGCCTCCGATCAGGTGAAACAAGGTGCTCTTCCCGCTGCCGGACGGGCCCAGGATGGAGACAAATTCATCCGGTTCGATGTGAAATGTAACATCTTTCAACACCATTTTTCCGTCAAAGCTTTTTGATAATCTGTCGATTGCAAGTTCAGGCATTCCGCTCCTCCTCCCCTGTTTCTTTCCACCGGATCATCCGCTTCTCCAGAAAGACGATCGCCCCAAAAAACAGCAGACTCAATACCATGATCAAAAAGATGGCAACAAAGACCTGTGTGGTCCGGAACGATGAAGACGCCAGAGTCATGTAGACACCGATTCCTTCTTTCGCACCGAGCCACTCGGAAATCACCGCGCCCATTACACTGTAGGTGGCGGCGATTTTCAAACCTGAAAAAACGGAAGGCATAGCGTGCGGCCATTCCAGCTTCCAGAAAATCTGCTGCGTTGTTGCGCCTGCCATCTTCATATAGTGCATCATATCGCTGCCGGTCTGCCTGAAGCCATCCAACGCGGCGATTGTCACCGGAAAGAAACAGACCAGTGTGATGATGATAAGTTTCGGGGCCAACCCAAAACCGAACCAGATTACCAGCAGCGGCGCCAACACGATGATTGGAATGTTTTGCGACAGAATCATCAGCGGATACAGTGTCTCCCGCAGTTTTGGCACAAGGTGCAGACAGACCGCGACGGCCAGGCCGGTCGAGCAGCCGATCAGAAATCCGGCAACCGACAGACGGACCGTTGAAGCAAGATGGCTGCTGTAGTTCGGCCAGCTCGCAAAAATTTCCACCCAGACCTGTGAAGGAGGAGGCAACAGCCAGACGGGAATATCGAAAATCCGGCTTGAAATTTCCCACACCACAAACAAAAGGATGAGGACCGAAACCGGCCTCCATCCTTTCAGGAATATTCTTCTCACCGGTATTTCTCCGTTAAGGCATCCATAGAAGCACCTTCCGGATTATAGAAAACTTTGACCTGTGAAATCACGCTTTCGTTTCCGGCTGCAATCATCTTCTCATTCATCTTTTCCACTATGGAAAGGAGTTCTGACAGTTCTCCTTCCATCGTTGTTTCAAGAGGGCCGACCCGGTATTTCACTCCCGACTCGTCAATCACCGCGATGGCCTGATCCACATACGGAATCGTGTCTTCCCCGTGCTTCGTCTTTGGTATGATTTGAATACTGAGCAATGCATTTGCCATTATTCACTCTCTCCTTCCGGTAAAAAATTATTTGTGAAAGCTTCCTGCACTTCGAATTCACCGTCAAGCAGACCATTTTTGTTCATCCAATTGGCATAATCCGCCCAAACTTCCGTGTCCTGCTCCCCCCAGCGCGAAGCATCCGCCTGGTACTTCGGAGACAGCCACTCCTGACTTGCCCTGACCAGTTCCGCGTCCAGATCCGGCACCGCACTGATCAAAATATCTGCCGCTTCCCCTGGATTGTCGATCGCAAATTGATAACCTTCTGCAACAGCGGCCGTAAAGGCTCTTACTGTATCCGGGTCTTCTGCAATCATTTCTTCATTGGTGGTCAGCACCGGTGTGTAATAATCCAGTTTTTCGGAGTAATCGGTGAGGTACTGCATATTCAACTCTTCACCCCGGAGCTCCGCTTCAATGCCCGTCCAGCCGTAATAAATCCAGGCAAAATCGACATCCCGTTCAACAGCGGTGAAAAAGTCGGTGTTCCCCATATTCAGAAATTCGACCTTTTCCACATCTGCGCCTTCCTGTTCCATCAGCGAAGCGATCACCGCTTTTTCAACCGGTGCGCCCCATCCCCCGTAGGTCTTTCCTTCATAATCGGCGGGAGACGTAATGTTCTTGTCTGCAGGAGAAGCAAAGCCCGACGTGTTGTGCTGGATGATCGCCGCAATCGAGACAATCGGAATGTCCGCCACCCTTGCTTCCGTCAGGCTTTCCTGCGCTCCGATCCCGAAGTCGGCTTTACCGGAAGCCACCAGCTGATCCGCTCCCGTTTCGCCTGGCATGATAATCTCGACATCCAGCCCCCTTTCTTCAAAATACCCTTCCGCCTGTGCAGCATACAAACCGGTGTGGTTCGTGTTCGGCGTCCAGTCCAGCACCATTGTCACTTTCTCCAATTCGCTTTCGTCCCCGCTGCCGCCTTCTTGCGGCGTCTCACTCGTACAGCCGGCCATCGCAAAAGCCGCTCCAAATACCACCATCCACTTCTTCATAATTTTTTCCTCCTCTTGGTTTATCCATAAAACAGAACTGGAACAAACCGGAAGGAACATATCAAATTGTCTATATAAAAAGCGCCCAGGGTTAAAGAAACCATGGGCGCATATCTCAAAAAAACATTTCGCTTTGAATATGTTCCCTCCGCTGGTCTTAACCAGTTCAGGTTCCAAGGGTCAGCATCTAACGTATGCTATCTCAACCGGCAACAACGGTCCCCCTACATGTACATTTTATGAAATTGATACCTAAAATCTTACGTCTTCATTCTGTCACAGGCTGTCTGATTTTTCAACTCTCTCCCCTCCGGAAACAGAGTTTTCTGACTTCATCTGCCACTTTGCACTCCTGCCGCCAGCTTTCCGGCATCCAGCACTTCCGGCATCCTCATCAACTCTTCAAACGCTTCCGGTGTCACCGGCTTCGAATACAAGTAGCCTTGTCCGATTGTGCAGCCCTGGTCGAGCAGAATGTCCCTTTGGTCTTCGGATTCAATGCCTTCGGCGACGATCGTCAAATTCAAGTTCAGCCCCAGGTCGATGATCGTTTTCACCATCGGGTTCATGCTGTTGGAATCGAGCTCATCGACAAACGATTTGTCGATTTTGATCGTATCAATCGGCAATTTCTGCAGGACATGCAATGAGGAATAACCGGTTCCGAAATCATCGATGGCTATTTTGATGCCCATATTCCGCAGACATTTGAGGATTTCCCTGCTTTCTTTGATATTCTGCATAATGCTTTCGGTAATTTCAAGTTCCAGGTAGTGCGTGTCCAATCCTGTTTCGCCTAATATTCTCCGGACCGTTTCAAGAAACAGGCCATGCTTGAACTGCAGGACGGAGACGTTGACCGCCATTGATAAAAGAGGAAAGCCTTCATCCTGCCATTTCTTGTTTTGCCGGCACGCCTGCTGCAGCACCCATTCCCCGATGGAGACAATTTGCCCCGTTTCTTCGGCGACCGGGATGAATTCAACAGGGGACACCCAGCCAAGCTCGGGATGCTCCCAGCGCAACAGCGCTTCCATGCCGACAATCCCGTTCGTCGAAAGCATCACTTTCGGCTGGTAATGGAGCCGGAGCTGGTTGTTCCGGATTGCTGTCTTCAGTTCGGTTTCAATCTTCATCTTGCGGATTTTCTCCCGGCTCAGTTCCGGATTGAAAAAACTGAATCCGTTCTTGCCTTTTTCTTTTGACAGGTACATGGCCGCATCCGCATTCTTCATCAGCTCTTCGGTTGTGCTGCCGTGTTCAGGAAATTTGCTGATGCCGATGCTCGGTGTGACGCTGATCTGGTAGCCGTCGATGTTCAGCACCTCCTGGAAAGCTGCCAGGATTTCATGGGACAGCGCGATGCACTCTGCCTCCGTCGCTCCTGCAACGACAATGATGAACTTGTCGCCTCCCAGGCGGAACAGCAGCATATCGCGCCCTATCGCCGACTCCAGCCGTCTGGCAGCCTGCACGAGCACCTTGTCGCCGATGTGGTGGCCAAGCGTATCGTTCACCACTTTAAACTGATCCAGATCGATCAGCAATAATGCCAGCTTGCCGTCCGGATACTCCGTCAGTACGCGCTCAATCTGTTCCCCGAAACTGCTTCTGTTCTTCAAACCGGTCAACGGGTCATGATATGCCAGATACCTGTACTCGCTCATCAATTGCTCGTTTCTGCGAAGGATCTGCAGCTGCCGCCCAAGCACGAGCAGGAATATCACCAGAAGCCCTGCGCTGAGTGCATTTAAGTCCCACTGGTAACTGTGGATGACGAGAACGATGAGCACCACAATGCTCAAATAGGGGAAAACTGTCCCTTTATCTTTGCCGGAACTTTTCATGATCCAGCTCGTGTCGTCCAGATTCTGTTTCGCGCAATAGCCGGTTAATCCGATGAATAGAATAGATACCAGCCACAGAAGGTCGATCACGTGTCCCGGCTGGTAGCCGTTGCTGAATTCGAGGTATACGGAGTAGGAATCGGCCATCACCTGGATGAAAAAACCGGCAACGCACAAAATCAGCCATTCCTGCTTTTCACTTTTCTGCAGGAGATAATACAAAATGGTAAGGACAAATAAGATGGTCAAATCCGTCACGGGGTAGATGATGCTCGCCCAAGTCAGCAGCCACGAATCCCCGGACGCTTCCAGAACGGGGTTGATCAAATAATGGAAGCTGACTGAAGCAAGCATGATCATAAAGACGGCAATATTGAAAATATAGGACCGGCCGGAATAAGCATTGCTCAATTCACGTGTTTTCGATATCAGGGCAGCCAGGAAAAAGCAATAGGCAACCAGCCAGATTGCATACGAAAATTCCTCGGAATCTACAGCTCCGCGACTAATCTGGAAATACAGCCAGAGCCCATTGGCACTAATATAGAGAGCCAGGCCGATCAGCAGCAAAATCCAAAAGTTCTTTTGCCGGCGCGCCGCTTTCCGGTATGCCTGGAACAGCCAGAGAAGGCTGGCCAGCCCTACCGCAATCTGCAGCACGTTGATCCCCAGTGCGGTCAACCAGGCATTTCCCTGGAAGAAAAACGTCCAGCTGTAAAACAGGATGATTATTGCCAATAAAATCGTGACAGGAAAATAATTTTTGTTTAACATGGATGTTTTCCTCCTGGGTGTCAAAAATCTTCGGTGTTCTGTTTTTCCCGATGCGCCTGCAGCCGGCTTATGCAGCTAAATTGCCGGCAATTTCAGAGGACATCACATACGTCTTACAGCCGGAAACGGCCGTTGCTGCCAGACGGCTTTGGCGGCTTTCGTTTCGATCATTTTATCGTTTATTATAACCGTTAATATACCAAAAAAATAGTGCTTTTATCATATTTCCATTATAAGGATAAAATACCAAAATACCCACAGGAAGCCGTTTCCTTCAAATTCTTCATCATTGCTTCCGCATCGGCAGAAAGGGTTCACTCGACCAGCCTCCGGAAGCCGCAACACCTGACAGCTGAATTCCTGTCCAAAAGGACTGGCCGAAGCTGATGGGAAAAGGGGGTCCAGCCGTGCTTTCCCACCCCTTTCATCCCCTGCAACAATTTCCAAAATCCGTTTCTTTGATGATGATTTGTTAAAACAGCTCCTCCGGAGGGTATGATAGAAGAAACGAGGTGAGGAAATGATCTTTCTGCTGATCTGGCTGCTGTTGATCGGCTACGCCGTCTTTCTGGCACCCGGCACCGGCGCCAATAACCCGGTCATCCCGCAGCTGCTGAGCGGCGACTGGGGCGCCATCGACCCGCTTGTCCTGGCCGTGTTCAATTCACTCGGTATCTTTCCACTCGTGTTCCTGACGCTGCTGCTGTTGAACGACCGCATGCGCTGGCCGGCGTGGCCGTTCGCGCTTCTGTCCTTCGGCATCGGCGCTTTTTCACTGCTGCCTTATTACGCCTTCGGTCTCCGAAAACCCGAAAAGAAACTGCGTACGCCGCGCTGGCTCGTCCGTTTCCTGCGCTCGCGCTTCTGGCTCGTCGTGCTCATCATTATGTGGACAGGAAACTGGCTGACACTGCTTCAAGGTTTTTCATTTGCCGACTATGTCGATTCCTTCTTCGCCTCGAGCCTTGTGTCGGTCATGACCGTCGACTGGTTCGTGCTGTACGGCCTGTCGGTCTACACCGTCTATCGTCTTTATCCGGATGCCAGGTACAAGCGGCTGGCGTGGGTTCCGATTGTCGGGCCGGTGCTGGTGCTGCTGGTGAATGATTGACCGAACGCCTCTCTATCCGATGGGCTAGAGGTTTATATTGCTTCATATAAGTTTATATAGATTTATATAGGTTTCTTTTAAAGAAAATATTGATAAAATGGAAATAGAATTTTTCTGTTACTGTTTTTCCCTGTACAGCTCAGTCATAAGAGAACAGGCATTTCAGGTTTTAACAGCCGGGTTATCTATATGTTTTGCCAAGGAGGAATGTGCGTCATGAACCATACTCAAAATGAACTTACTGCAAGATTAAACGAAAATGTAACGTATTCAACAAAAGGGAAATTGAACATTATTAATAAAGAAATTCCTTTTGAGGAAGGAAGCCGTGGTTTGGATCCGAGAGTGAGAAACTTTCTTACGAACGAGGCCGATCCGCATGTAAGGCGTCCGCTCGCAAGCGATGACCTTGAGATTACCCGAAGCAGAGTGGAAATAAATAATAAAGATTTAAGCAAAGGCATTCATTCGGAAACAACAAAGTTTTCTTTCGCGGATCACGAAGTACCCTTAGGAATCTATAACCAGACAGAAGAAAGGAAGCCAGTCCTTATTTATCTTCATGGCGGGGGGTTTTTCGAACGGGATGTGGACGTTATGGAAAATATCTGCAAGCTCTTAGCACAGGAAGCCAATGCGGTAGTAGTGGGCGTAGAGTACCGCCTTGCCCCGGAGCATCCCTATCAGGAGGGACTGGACGACTGCCTGGAAACAGTGCGGTATATTTACGAAAACGCCGGGAAATTTAATGTAGAGACTGAAAACATCGGTCTTGTGGGAGACAGCGTGGGGGGGAATATTGCACTTGGTGTGCATCATTTAAGCAAAGAGGAAAAATGGGAGATCAGCTATATCGGCTTGCTGTGTCCATTGGTGGATTTGTCTGATGTGTCAAGGAGTACATGGAATTTAAACCACTACGACATGACAAAGGATTCCGATTTAATTTACCAGGAACTTGTGACTATGAAAGACTCGCTCACTTTCATCCAGTCGTTATATCTTACGGATTTAGAAGACGTGCTGCGGCCACTTGTTTCTCCTTTACTGCGTGAAGTTAAAAGCTCTCTGCCTCCCATCACGCTCGTGACGGCAGAGTTCGATTATCTGCGGATTCAAGGGGAAGAGTTTTCTGCCCAGCTGGTGGAAGCAGGCGTCCCGGTGCGGCATATCGAATACAAAGGGATGGATCATGCATTTGTCAGAAAGCTCGGCTACTATCCTCAAGCAGCTGATGCAATCAAAGAAATTTCCAGTCATTTTTTACAGGCGCTGCGAAAATAAGTGCAGTATGATAAAGAACCCAGCGACCTTGGTGGAAAAGGTAGCTGGGTTCTTTAAAATAATAAGCAAAATAAAAGTCCGCAATTGATGCAAGTTGCCTCTCCATCTGAACCATCACCAGTTTTTCTGCAAAAGAAAAAGAGCACATGATGTGTGCTCCTTCAAGTTTGCTTTTCTCGTCTTCATTCCTCAAAAAACCTCTTCAATTTCCATCGAAAAAGCCACTTTTCCGCTCAGCACTTTCTTGTCGTCCTGATTGACCGCTTCGACATCAAAATGCAGCGTTTCGCCTTCCTTTTCTTTCAACACCGCGCGCAAGGAGACCACATCTCCCAAAAACACCATCCCTTTGAAGCGGATGGCATAGTCCCGCATAAAGCCTTCACCGAGATAGGGCGTGAAAAGTTTCGCCAAGTTGCCCATCGTCCACATGCCGTGGGCGATAATTCCGGGCAGGCCTGCGCTTTCTGCGTCGGCATCGATCGTATGGATCGGGTTGAAATCTCCGGAAGCCCCCGCGTATTTGATCAGGTCCAGCCGCGCGACCGGTGCCAACTGAATTGTCGGCAGTGCCTCTCCAATTTCCATCTGGTCCAGTCCGCTCATGCTTCCATCTCCCGTCTCGCCGCCTCATTGATGATTACGATGCGCTCTTCTGAAAAAAGAAGCTGTCCGGAAGCATCTTCGCCGTAAAAGGTCACAATCAGAAAACCCATCCTCCCGAAATTCCCGGTTTTCTCGTAGTAATCCTTCACTTCTCTCCAGCAATGGACTTCTTCGCCCACAAACAGCGGGCGCGTATAATGATAGTTCTGTTCTCCGTGGATCAGGCCTTTGTCCGGCAGATGAAGCCCTGGAATGGAGCCGCCGTCAAACGTCACCGGAAAGGTCGGCGGAGCGATGTTTCTGCCGTAACGGGATCTTTTCCCCGCTTCTTCATCGGTAAAAAGCGGTGAAGAATTCCCCAGCGCTTCCACAAACTTCTTGACCGCGCCCCGTTCAATCCGATTTTTCACTTTCCCTGATTTCTTGCCGATTATCTCTTCCAGCATTCACGCAAGCCCCCTTCTCAGTCTTTCGGTCCGCCTGCAACATACAACACCTGGCCGGAGACGAATGAAGAGCGTTCATCCGCGAAAAACGCTACGGCATTCGCGATGTCTTCCGGTTTGCCGCTTCTGCCGACAGGAATTCCCGCTACATTCGCCTGGACGAAGCCATCAAATGGAACACCCATGCGTTCTGCCGTCGCTTTCGTCATATCCGTTTCGATAAAGCCCGGTGCCACTGAATTGGCAGTCACCCCGAACTTGCCCAATTCAAACGCGAGCGTCTTCGTGAAGCCCTGCAGGCCCGCTTTCGCTGTGGAATAATTGGCCTGGCCCCTGTTGCCCAGTGCCGAAGTGGATGAAATATTGATGATTCTGCCGTATTTGTTTTCGATCATATATTTCTGCGCGGCGCGCGTGGCGAAAAAGGCACCGTTCAAATGCACATCCATCACCGTCGTCCAGTCGTCGTCGGTCATTTTGAACAGCATATTGTCACGGATGACACCGGCATTGTTGACCAGGATATCGATGGAGCCGAAGCGGGCGTTCACTTCTTCCATGGCCTGTTCAATCTGGTCTCTGTCCGTGACGCTCGCCACTTTCACATAAACGGAATAGCCTTTTGCCTCCAGTTCGTCCTTTGCGGCAGTCAGCGCTTCCTCATTGATATCGATGATCGCCACATTGGCCCCTTCACGCGCAAAGCGCTCGGCGATTTCTCTGCCGATCCCTCTGCTTCCTCCCGTGACCAATGCTGTTCTTCCTTCAAAATTCCCCATTATCCTTGTGCCCCTTTCCCATCTGCTGCAAGCTTTTCAATGCCAATAAAAGATTTCATTAATTTTTCTGACAATTAATTACTTTTCCAATATACCGTAAGTAGTAGTGTCCGTCAATTGAGTTTAGGCGCAGGATACGCGGAAGAGAGACAATTGCGGCTTGTGCCGGAATGGGCTAAAAACATCAAAAAAAATATCCGTAAAGGGGGCGACCCTTTACGGATATTCACTTTTCCGGATTTTTAATTCACTTTCTTCGGCCCGCCCCAGTACATCTCGCGCAAACGGAATTTCTGCAGCTTGCCGGTCGCCGTTTTTGGCAAAGCCTCAACAAAGTCAATCGATTTAGGCGCTTTGAAATGGGCCATGTTCGCACGGGTGTAGTCGATGATGTCCTGTTCCGTCACTTCGGCTCCCGGGTGCAGCACGATAATCGCTTTTGGCACTTCTCCCCATTTTTCATCCGGAACCGCGATGACAGCGACTTCCATGACATCGGGGTGTTTATACAGCACCCCTTCGATTTCAGTGGACGAAATGTTTTCCCCGCCCGAAATGATCATGTCTTTGATGCGGTCCTGGATCTCTACAAAGCCGTCGGGATGCGTTACGGCCAAATCTCCGGTGTAGAACCAGCTGTCTTTGATGGCTTCGGCTGTTTTCTCCGGATTTTTGTAATAGCCCGCCATCACGACATTGCCGCGGGTGATGATTTCGCCAAGTTCTTTGCCGTTCCATTCGACTTCCCTGCCGTCTTCCTGGCTGACGACTTTCGTTTCCCCATTGAACGCAAGCTCAATCCCCTGCCGCGCTTTGATGGCGGACTGCTCTTCAGGCGATTTGGAGTCAAACTCCCTTTTCCATTCGCAGTACAGGATGAACGGTGACGTTTCCGTCAGTCCGTAGACATGCATTATATTTAACCCAAGAATGTTCTGGGCTTTGGCGATCAATGCGGCAGCTGGCGGCGCTCCGGCTGTGGCCATGCGCGGGCTGGTCGTAATGTTGATTTCTTTCGCTTTCGGCTCATTGACCAGCATATTGATGACTGTCGGCGCCCCGCACAGCACCGAGATTTTATATTTCTCGAACAGCTCAAGAATTTGTACCGGATCCACTTTCCGCAGGCACACATGCGTTGCCCCGGCAGCCGTAATTGCCCAGATCCCGCCCCAGCCGTTTGCATGGAACATTGGAAGTGTATGGAGATACACATCGTCATGCGTGATATTCAAATGGTACAGGAAGTTCGCAGCATTCAGGTAATTGCTGCGATGTGTCAGCATGACTCCTTTCGGCTTCGATGTTGTGCCGCTTGTGTAGTTCAATGTCAGCAGCTGATTTTCGTCGATTTCCACCGCTGGCGCTTCCGCGTCTTCCGGCACCGCTCCGATAAACGCCTCGTAGGAGACCCCGCCCAGCCCCGATTCATGTCCGTCCACTTCCACCACAATATACTTGTCAATCGACAGCTCATGCCGGACGTCTTCGATAAGGTTGCTGAATTCCGCATCGACGATCAGTGTTTTCGCATCACTGTGATTGATGATGTACGCCAGGTCCTTTGCTGCCAGCCGGTAATTCAGGGGCACCATGACTGCCCCCAGCTGGCCGATGCCATAAAAGGATTCCAGCATATAATGCGTATTCGGCAGCATCACGGCCACGTGGTCCCTTTCTTTTATCCCGGCATTTTGCAATGCGGCGGCCAATTGATCGCTCCGCTTTCCGAACTCCCTATAGGTAAATGTCTTGCCTTCGTCAATAATAGCTGTTTTTTCCGGATAATATTTGACTGCCCGGCGTTTCCAGTCGAGCGGTGTTAAAGGTGCGATCATGTGGACACTACCCCTTCCGGCTTATCGATTCAACACTTGTTATGTAACAAGTATATTTTTGGTTAGCGACTGTGTCAATCCAGTTGTAAGAATATACTGAATATTAGTTACTTTAGCAATGGCAATAAACCGGCTTCCATCCATTAAAAAAGGACTGTCCCAACGGCAGCCTCCTCAGTCGATCAGCGTCACCGCCACAATCTCATCCAGCACCAGCCGCTCCATCCCGAACGGGCTTTCATAGACGAGCTCGCGATGCGCCGGGTCAATGCGCTCGATGATGCCCCTGTGTTTGAACAGTTGCTTCTGTTTCCAGGTTTCGATGAGGACTTCGCACTTCCGCTTCAGGGCGATATCCAGTTCTTCCTGAATCAGCTGCAGGTCGAATTCGTCGAGCTCCGGTTTCGGGACCTCGTCGTCTTCCTTGTACCACTCGCGCAGCAATTGAATGTGCTCCGGCAGCATCAGCCCCTGCCACTTGATGTTGCCACGGTCCTTGATATCTCCCTGAATTTTGAATTGATCGTTCTTCTTCAAGAGGATCACTCCTTTCCAAAATAAGAACACTTGTTCTTATTCTATACCACGGATGGACGTTCCACAATCCTTTGGGGCAAATAAAACAACCGCTGAAGCAGATGGGCCAACGGTTACTCCCATGAAATCTTTAATTCGGCCATAAAGGGGCACGCAAAAAAAGATGGGCAAGTTCTTCCTCTTTGGATATACTATTGAAAATATCCTATCGAATGGGGACTGTGAACCAATTGGCGATTGAGACGAAAGTGAAAAAGAAAAAGGACAATGATAATCCATTTGCAGATTGCTTTGCTGAATGGAGCTTTACGCTGGCAGCTGAAATGTTGGTAAGTATTATTTGGTATTTCATCTGGAATATCCTCTTATTTATTCCCAGAATGCTCCTTCGAGCGTTGAGCAATCTATTTTAACCCAACAAAACCCTCTTCCTGATTTACGGATGAGGGTTTTCCAATGGCATCGACATCGACAAATACATACCGATCAATTCTTCGGTTCGGTTCCGTAAGTGAAAATGCATATACTTCCGGTGATCTTCATAGCCGTTGTAATAGAACACGTACTCCGTAAAAAGGTCATCTTTCTTGCCCTCAATGATTTTAAATTGCTGTTTTTTCATGTAAATCCTCGTGGCCCGCAAATCGTTTTCAGCAAATTTTATCGCCTGGTCGACCAGCTGCAGATACGGACGCTTCATTTTAAAGGGCATAGTGTCGATCAACCCTCTGTCCTTGTTCAGGATGATGAGCACAAAAGGAAGGTAAATCATATTCTCGAAATGAAGGATAAGTTCTTTCGACATTAAAGGAGACATGGAAATTCCACCTAACATAAGAACGTTTGTTCTTATTCTATACCACCGGATGCCCCTCGGCAATCCTTTCGGACAAAATAAAAAACCGCTCAGCTGGAAATGAGCGGTTTCTCCCCCTTATATCCTCTCCTATTTCAGATAGATCTTGGCCCCAGTGGCAGGCGCGACGTAGATGTTGCGCTTCCCTTTGCTGGTCATGATCGTCACTACATCACGTTGCGGACGGGCGAGAATTTCGTATTCCAGGCCGCCAAAACGGGCAGGCGTCAAGCTCCAGTCGCTGTTCTTCGCGACGGGATGCACCTGCAGCCGGTACGTCTTCCACGTCGTTGCCGTTTTCGGCAGCGCCACGAATTCCTTCATGGCTAATTGCTGTTCCACCGGCGCGGATGGCGGAGCATTCTTTTTAGCCCCTGCCGCCCCTTTTGCCTCGCCCAATTGGATGATTTGCCCGAGCCGCAGGGCTTTGGGATCCACTTCCGGGTTCGCCGCCAGCAGATCCGCCACCGAGATGCCGTCCATGTTGTGGGCAATGTTCCAGAACGTGTCGCCTTGCTGGATGGTATAGGTCGCCGGCACCGGTTTTATGAATGTTTGCTGATTCAGGAACTTGAAGGCTCCTTTGTAGTCGAACACACAGCACGCCTTCCAGCTGTAGCCCGGCATTTCGTGATGCGACTTGTCTTCCCGGCCGATGCCGTCCGCCACCAGCGCCGCCTGCAGTTCGTCGATTGTCTCTTTCACAAAATCTCGCATGCGCTCGTTGCGGTAATCGCCGGCCACGCAAATGCCAAGCGAATAATCATTGGCATTGCCCGCGTGATAAGTGCGCCGGTCGAAATCATGCGCCCAGACAATCCGTGCCCGTTTTCCGCGCGGCGTCTCCACGACATTTTTCGGCTCAACGATAATGGCATAGGCGACGCCCGGCCAGCCGTTTGCTTCTATATGATACTTCGCAAAACTCGCCGCATCCGATCCTGGCAAATGCGACAGCGTCAAGGAATGGTGCCAGACGCGGGTGCTGATCCGTTTGTTCCGTGCGAGGTAATTCCGATCCTTTGGCAAACTGTTGCGCATATCCACTAAGCTCGGCAACGCTAAAAAGTTTTTCATATAGTGCCCCCCCTTTTTAAGTTATGTTTGCAAAGACCATCTTCTATTTGCTCTTTTTCCAGTCATGCGACCCTCTCACCCAGCCGCCGATGACCGTTCCCATCGCCAGCATCGGCGACTCGAACTCGTAATCTTCCATTAAAAACAGCTGGTTGTGCAGCGGAATGAGCAGCCCTTCCAGGATCAGCTTTTCACGCAGCTTTACAAAACTCTTCGGGCATTTCGCTGTAGTCGATGCTGCGAACTTCGATCCCTTCACCACCACAAACTTCTCCCCCACATAATAGCCGCTGGCATCCGCTCCCCGCTTCGATGTAATCGTCAGGATTTCCGGCAGCTGTTCCTCCACCGCCATCAGCAGGATTCCGGCATCGAACGGATCGACCGGCGTCTCTTCTCGTGTTTCTTCATCCACTTCGAAAAACTTGTAAAGCTCGCCGTAGTCCGGGTGGGTGATTCTTTTTACAAACTGGGGTTTTGTCATTTTTTCATCTCCTTTGCAGGCAAGATTCCTAAAAAGGTGCCTACACTGCCTATATAGATAATTAGGCGATAAAAGGATACTTTTTGAACACTTTCATTGAATAAAAAATGCAGGGACTCCTCATGAAAGAAAGCAGTTTCAAGCCTCATAAATCAAAAAGAGACCGAATTGCACCCGCAGAATAATATCTGCAGATAAATTCGATCCCCTGAATTCTATAGCCGCCGCTTATTAGGCGATCGGCGCTTTTTGTGCTGTTTTTTGTTTAAAAGTTCTTGTGGATTCGACCGCTTGCTGCCAGCCGTTGTACAACTCTTCGCTTTGTTTGGCAGACATTTCTCGATTATAGGTTTTTTCAACCTGCCATTGCTTGGCGATTTCTTCTTTATCTTTCCAGAAACCGACGGCCAGCCCCGCCAGATAAGCAGCGCCAAGTGCTGTCGTTTCCTGGATGACCGGACGTTCGACCGGTACATCCAAAATATCACTCTGGAATTGCATCAAAAAGTCATTAGAAACTGCTCCGCCGTCAACACGCAAGGTTTTGAGTTCAATCCCCGCATCTTTAATCATGACATCTACAACATCTTTTGTTTGATAGGCCAGTGATTCAAGCGTTGCACGGACAAAATGCGCTTTTGTCGTGCCGCGTGTCAAGCCAAAAACCGCTCCGCGTGCGTCGGTGTCCCAGTAAGGCGTTCCGAGACCGACGAATGCCGGCACCATGTATACACCGTCTGTAGACTTGACCGATGTGGCATAGCCTTCGCTTTCAGGTGCAGTATTCAATATTCCCAGCCCGTCTCTCAACCATTGGATTGCAGAGCCGGCGACGAATATACTGCCTTCAAGCGCATATTCCACTTTGCCGTCGACGCCCCAGGCCAGTGTCGTCAACAGTCCGTGATCAGAAACGACGCCTTCTTCCCCAGTGTTCATCAGCATAAAGCATCCTGTACCGTAAGTGTTTTTCGCCATCCCTTTATCGAAGCAGGCCTGGCCGAATAAAGCAGCCTGTTGGTCGCCGGCGATGCCTGCAATCGGCACTTCGTGTCCGAAGAAATGATAATCGACAGTATGGGCATAGACTTCGGACGATTGGCGCACTTCCGGCAGCATGCTTTTCGGCACTGTCAGGATCTCCAATAGTTCTTCATCCCATTCCAAGTCGTAGATATTGTACATCAGCGTGCGGGAAGCGTTGCTGTAATCCGTGATATGTTCTTTTCCGCCAGACAATTTATAGACGAGCCATGAATCGACCGTTCCGAACATTAAATCGCCATTATCCGCTTTTTCACGGGCGCCTGGAACATTGTCCAGAATCCATTTGACTTTCGTGCCGGAAAAATAAGCATCGATCAGTAGTCCCGTTTTTTTACGGAACAATTCTTCGTGTCCCTGCTCTTTTAAATCTTTGCAGATTTCACTGGTCTGGCGCGACTGCCAGACAATCGCTTTGTAAATCGGCTTTCCGGTATTGCGGTCCCAGACAACTGCTGTTTCGCGCTGGTTTGTGATGCCGATTCCAGCGATCTGGCTTGGGTCCACATCGGATTTACGCAATACGCCTGCCATACAAGCGAGGACAGATGTCCAGATTTCATTGGCGTCATGTTCCACCCAGCCCGGTTTCGGGAAAAACTGTTCAAACTCCTGCTGGGCCGTTTCGACGATTTCCCCTTTATGGTTAAACAGTACTGCACGTGAACTTGTTGTTCCCTGGTCAATTGACAAAATGTAATCTTTACTCATTGTGAATTCCTCCTCAAATGGATTTTTCTGCAACGTCATTTTCATTTCTTTCGTTTTCACCTACTAAATTGTCTTCAATATCATTGGCTAACGTATGGCCTTTCTTCAGTTCAGCGTTGGCTGCTCCAATTAAGATGATTGCCATAACGACGCTGAGTGCCCAAAAAAGCAGGTTATACTCACCTGTGAATATCGCCTTGTAGAAAACTGCTCCATAAATACCACCGAAAATTGGGCCTACTATCGGAACCCAGGCGTAGCTCCAGTCGGAACTGCCTTTCCCAGGGATCGGCAGCAATGCGTGGGCGATACGCGGACCAAGGTCTCGCGCAGGGTTGATGGCGTATCCTGTAGCACCACCGAGGGACATCCCGATGGCAATGATTAAAGCTCCGACAATCAAGGGGTTCAAGCCTTCCGTAAATTGGTTGGCACCGATGAACAATAAGCCCATCACCAGAACAGCAGTACCAATAATTTCACTCACCAAATTCGAAAAAGGGCTGCGCACTGCTGGACCTGTAGAGAAAACGGCCAGTTTTGCTCCTTGGTCTTCTGTTCTTCTCCAATGAGGCAAATAATTTAAAAAGACAATTCCTGCTCCAATAATCGCTCCAATAATTTGGGCCAGAATGTATAATGGCACTTTCGCCCATGAGAATTCACCGACTGATGCAAGTCCCAAAGTTACTGCTGGATTGATATGAGCTCCAGAAAAACTGCCCACTGCGTAAACAGCCATCGTAACGGCAAGACCCCAAGCAATGGTTATAACAATCCAACCGCTGCCTTCAGCCTTCGAATCTTTCAAAACAACTCCTGCGACGACTCCGCTCCCGAAAATAATCAGGATCATAGTGCCAATCACTTCTGCCAGAAATTCCGACATCACCCAACACTCCTTTTCTTTTTAAAGTAAAAGCCATATAACCGACCACTAAAAAAATCCGCAATCAATGAGAGTTCTTCTTCACAGAAGGACTCATTGATGTGCGAATCTCGGGTCTCCAACACAGCTCTTAACTTGTTGTTTTTAAAGTTACACGCAAAAGAAAGCGCTGTCAATCCCCATTCTGAATATTTAAGCAAAAAAAGAGCAGCCGATTTTTCTTCGGCTGCCCTTTTTTTATTTTTATAATGCTACTTGCTCATCCAACCGGATGCGTCGCTTCGTACAACAGTACATCCAATTCTTTGGTATAACTTTGAATTTGCTGCTGTGTCCATCCAAAGCTTTCCGCCATATGTGCGATGGCCACTTCTTTGAATGTGTACACGAACTGAATATCGAATAACAATGCCCCAGTCCGGCGGACGAAAAAGTCAACCGGTTTATAAGCCGCTTCATACTCCATCGCGTAACGGAGCATCGCAAATACCAATGGATCCAGACCTGCCTGTGCCGCTTCTTCACGTCTGCCGGCGAACAGCCCTAAAACCTTGTCGACATTGGCACCGTAACGGCTTGTCAGCATCCCTGCCGTTTCCGCGTTCAGCCCCATTGCCATCGCCTGCTGCTCGCGGTCAATTCGGAACGTTTGGAATCCTTCCGATCCGCCGACTTCACCGCCGGAAATCGGCAGATGCTTCGTGGAAACTTTCGGGAACCGCAAATCTTGTTCTTCTCTTAATTGCTCCGTAACCAGGTCAATAATGTTTTCGCCCATTTTCCGGTAGCCAGTCAACTTGCCGCCTGCAATGGAAATCAACCCGGAATCCGAAATGAAAATTTCGTCTTTACGTGAAATTTCTGAAGGGTCTTTGCCTTCCTCATGGATAAGCGGACGCAATCCTGCCCAGCTCGATTCAACATCTTCCTTGCTGATGGCCACTTCCGGGAACATGAAATCGATCGCGCGAAGTACATAGTCGCGATCGGCACGGGTCATCGTCGGATGTGCAATGTCCGCTTTGTAAACAGTATCAGTCGTACCGACATATACTTTTCCTTCTCGTGGAATAGCGAATGCCATCCGGCCGTCCGGCATATCAAAATAGACTGCCTGTTCCAGCGGGAAACGCTTGCCGTCGAAAATCAGATGGATCCCTTTTGTCAGCTGCAGCGTTTTGCCTTTTTTCGAATGGTCTTTTTCCCGTAATGTATCGACCCATGGACCGGCTGCATTGACGATTCTTTTCGCAAAGACTTCATGGATATCTCCATTCGTCTGGTCTTCCACACGGATGCCGACCGCTTTGCCGCCGTCATAGATGAAATCAATGACTTTAGCGTAATTTAACGCCAGAGTCCCTTTTTCTACCGCTTTTTTCATCACTTCAATTGTCAGACGCGCATCATCTGTTTTGTACTCCACATAATAACCGCCGCCTTTCAGCCCCTGTTTTTTCAGTAAAGGTTCACGCTTCAGCGTTTCTTTGCGGCTCAGCATTTTTCTGCGCTCTTCCCGTTTGACGCCCGCCAAAAAGTCATAGACGCGCAAGCCGACGTTTGTGCTTAATGGACCGAATGTGCCGCCTTTGTAAAACGGCAGCAGCATCCATTCGGGCGTTGTCACGTGAGGGCCGTTTTCATAAACGATTTCACGTTCCTTGCCGACTTCAGCCACCATTTTCACTTCAAACTGTTTCAGGTAACGCAAACCGCCGTGCACCAATTTTGTTGAACGGCTGCTGGTGCCCGCTGCGAAATCCTGCATTTCCACCACTGCAGTCTTGACGCCTCTGACACTGGCGTCCAAGGCAATACCGGCGCCGGTAATCCCCCCGCCGATCACCAATAAATCCAAAGGCGCGTTTTTCATGGCATCTATTGTTTCTTTACGCTTCAAACTTGAAAATTTCATCCAAAATCTCTCCTCTTCCATAAATAAGATGATTTATTTCGCTCTGCACCTGTAATCTTCACAAAAAAAGAGAGACCACGGCACAGCTGCAGAATTTCTTCTGCTGAACTGGCTTGGTCTCTCGTTATCTCCGGCCTGTGATATTAACTTGTAAGGTTGTTTTACTTTACCGGTTTAAATGTGCGCGTTGACGCAACTGCATTTTGCCAACCTGTATAAAGTCTTTCGCTTTCTTCTTCCGCCATATTGCGGTTAAACGTTTTTTCAACTTGCCATTGCTTGGCGATCTCTTCTTTATCTTTCCAGAAACCGACGGCCAGACCTGCCAGATATGCAGCGCCAAGTGCTGTCGTCTCCTGGATGACCGGACGTTCCACCGGTACATTCAAAATGTCGCTCTGGAATTGAATCAGCAGATCGTTGCCGACAGCTCCGCCGTCAACACGCAATGTTTTGAGTTCGATTCCTGCATCTTCTATCATAACATTTACAACGTCTTTTGTCTGGTATGCGAGTGATTCAAGCGTTGCCCGGACAAAATGCGCTTTGGTCGTGCCGCGCGTCAAACCGAAGATCGCTCCGCGTGCATCGGTATCCCAATACGGTGTTCCGAGACCTACGAATGCCGGCACCATGTAAACGCCTTCCGTCGAATCGACCGACGCTGCAAGCGCTTCGCTTTCCGGTGCTCGGCCCAGAAGCTCAAGACCGTCACGCAGCCATTGGATTGCAGAACCAGCGACGAAAATACTGCCTTCAAGCGCATATTCGACTTTGCCGTTGACGCCCCAGGCCAGTGTGGTAAGTAGGCCATGCTCTGACTGAACGCCTTGTTCCCCGGTGTTCATCAGCATAAAGCATCCTGTACCGTAAGTGTTTTTCGCCATCCCTTTTTCAAAGCAGGCCTGTCCGAACAAAGCAGCCTGCTGGTCACCGGCCATACCGGCGATCGGCACATTATGGCCGAAGAAATGATAGTCGATTGTTTCCGCATAGACTTCAGACGACTGGCGGACTTCCGGCAGCATGCTTTTCGGCACTGTCAGAATATCCAATAATTCTTCGTCCCATTCCAGATCGTAGATATTGTACATCAGCGTACGGGAAGCATTGCTGTAATCCGTCACATGCTTTTTGCCGCCTGATAATTTATAGACAAGCCACGAGTCGATGGTGCCGAACATCAAATCGCCGTTCTCTGCTTTTTCGCGCGCGCCTTCAACGTTGTCCAGAATCCATTTGACTTTCGTGCCGGAAAAATAAGCGTCAATCAACAGACCTGTTTTTTTGCGGAACAATTCCTCGTGCCCCTGTTCTTTCAAATCTTTGCAGATTTCATCTGTTTGACGAGACTGCCAGACGATCGCTTTGTAAATCGGCTTTCCAGTGTTGCGGTCCCAGACGACCGTTGTTTCGCGCTGATTCGTGATGCCGATTCCAGCGATTTGATCAGGCGTGATTTCCGACTTGCGGAGCACATCCGCGATACAGGCTAAAACAGACGTCCAGATTTCATTGGCGTCATGTTCAACCCAGCCGGGTTTCGGGAAAAACTGCTGGAACTCCTGCTGTCCTGTTTCGACGATTTCCCCTTTACGATTAAACAGTACCGCCCGTGAGCTTGTCGTACCCTGGTCGATCGATAAGATATATTCTTTCTTCAAGTCGCTCTCCTCCAACATCTATGAAACCGTAGTTTCTTCTAATTGCTCTGCCTTCTGGCGGCTTCTTCTCAATTCTGCACCTGCAGCGGTCAATAAAACCGATAAGAAGATTACGCTCAGTATCCAAAATGGCAATCCATATCCATTTGTAAATATGGCTTTGTAAAAAATAGCTCCATAAATACCTCCAAAAACCGGTCCCACAATAGGAACCCAGGCATATGACCAATCCGAACCGCCTTTGCCGGGAATCGGCAATAAGGCATGGGCAATTCTCGGCCCCAAATCACGCGCCGGGTTGATGGCATAGCCTGTCGTTCCGCCGAGCGACATGCCGATCGCGATGATCAGCGCACCGACGATCAACGGATTCAAGCCTTCTGTAAATTCGTTGGCTCCGATGAACAGGAGCCCCATGACCAGGACAGTGGTCCCGATGATTTCACTGACCAAATTGGAAAGCGGCCGGCGGATAGCGGGAATTGTCGCAAAAACAGCCAATTTTGTCGTCTCGTCTTCTGTCCGTGACCAATGCGGCAAATAATTGAAAAACACGATGGCCGCGCCAGTTATGGCACCGATGATTTGAGCCGCTATGTAAAG
Organism: Planococcus salinarum; assembly: GCF_007004625.1. GTDB lineage: Bacteria > Bacillota > Bacilli > Bacillales_A > Planococcaceae > Planococcus > Planococcus salinarum. The sequence continues at coordinate 57,571 of NZ_VIFV01000002.1, forward strand.
AGGAACTTTTGCCCAAGGCAATTCTCCGATAGATGCAAAACCAAGCGTAACAGCGGGGTTTAAATGTGCGCCCGAAAAACTTCCTACCGCGTAGACGCCCATTGTCACAGCGAGCCCCCAGGCAATGGTAATCACAATCCAGCCGCTGTTCTCCGCTTTCGAATCTTTCAATACGACACCGGCCACAACGCCGGCTCCAAAAATGATCAAAATCATCGTTCCGATCACTTCCGCTAAAAATTCAGTCAAAATAATCTCCTCCAGGATAGTCAGTCCAGAACCCGAAAAACACAAAAAAACCGCACGAAACGGACAAATTCCTCATCAGAATTTGTCCGTTACAGTGCGGGTCTCCTCTTCTCTTACACAGTTCTTAACTTGTCATTCTAATTTATCAGCTTTTGAAAGCGCGGTCAACACATCGTTCTCCGCTACAACTCCCACAGCTCGGTATCTGATGTGGATACGGCTTTGGCCCCGCCGCTGTATGCCAGCTCAACGTCTTCCGCACTGCGGATCAGCCCACCGGCAATGATCGGAATACCGGTCTTCTGATGGACTTCCTCAATCAGTGATGGAATGATGCCGGGCAATAATTCGATATAATCCGGTTTGACCTGACTGATCAGCTTGATATTATTCTTCAATGCATGGCTGTCCAGCAGAAACAGCCGCTGAATCGTCAGCAGGTTGTTCTTCTTCGCCAGCGTAATCACATTGCCGCGTGTCGAAATAATCCCGTCCGGCTTGATCTCCCTTACCAGAAATTCCATTCCGTAAGCATCTGTCTTCAGCCCCTGGATCAGATCGGCATGCAGAATAACTTTTTTCCCCGCCTTTTTCGCGGTGCGCACCAAAACCTGCAGCTGCGACAGCCGCACTTCCAGAAAAATAATACATGGATGATGGCTTTCCAGCAAACGCTCAAAGTCCTTCATGTTCCGCAAAACGGGCAAGACTCCCTGCAACTCCGGCATTCCGTTTTCCTCCTCAGATGTTCTACGCTCAAAACTCAACAGCCTCTAAGTTTGATGATGCTACTATTTGTTGGATTAAGCAAGGGAGAAGTGTTTGGTGTTTGTGGGGAAAGGGTTTTTGGCTGGAGCAGGTAATAGGGGATATTTAAAAATTTCTTTGAAACATAATGAGTGAAAAAAGAGAAGTTCCTCTATATGATACTTCGCAAAACTCGCGGCATCGGAACCCGCCAAATACGACAGCGTCAATGAATGGTGCCAGACGCGGGTGCTGATCCGTTTGTTCCGTGCGAGGTAATTCCGTTCTTTCGGCAGGCTGTTCCGCATATCCACTAAGCTCGACAATGCTAAAAAGTTTTTCATAAAAACCTCCTATTATATAAATATTGTTAGTAGCCGATATTCCGCAAAATAGCTTTGCTTGCCGCGGGCTTGCGCCGAGTGGATCTCGTCACTTCGCTGGTCCCGCAGGCGTCTTCGCTATTTTGCTCCATATCTTTAGAGATTTCTCTCACCGCCGAAACGGTTTATCTATACTGATTCTCTATATCGACTTATATATCAGGGTTTTTTCCAGTCATGCGGCCCTCTTACCCAGCCGCCGATGACCGTTCCCATCGCTATCATCGGCGAGTCAAATTGATAATCTTCCATTAAGAACAGCTGATTATGCAGCGGAATCAGCAACCCTTCCAGGATCAGCTTTTCGCGCAATTTCACGTAATTCTTTGGGCATTTTGCTGTAGTAGATGCCGCAAACTTCGATCCTTTCTGCACAACAAACTTCTCGCCCGTATAATAACCGCTGGCATCCGCTCCCCGCTTCGACGTGATTGTCAGGATTTCCGGCAGCCCTTCCTCTACTGCCATCAGCAGGATTCCGGCATCGAAAGGATCGACCGGTGTTTCCTGCCGCGTCGCTTCATCCAGCTCGAAAAACTTGTAGAGCTCGCCGTAATCCGGATGGGTGATTCTTTTTACAAACAGGGTTTTCGTCATTTTGATTATCTCCTCCTTTGGTAAGGTTCCAGGTAATGGTCTTTATACTTCCTATATAGATAGTTTTTGGAAAAAGGGATACATTTTTATAAATTTTTGTTGGAATTAATGAAGAACAGAAAAAAACGAGCTGCCATAATGGCAGCCCGCAATCTATCTTTAAATCTATATGAGTTAAACAGTTACTTCCCTATTATATAGAGAAGCGACTTTCACATTTTCATGTTCTACTCCATCTACTTCAATTTCCCCTAAGCAAAGTAGCCCTTTTATAGATACGTCACTGTCAATTAAATATTGCCCGTCTTTGTCTTTGACAAGGTGCATATAACTAACCAGTTCGCTTAATCCCTTGGAGGCGTAGTTGATGGATTGCGTATTTTTAATCTCTCCAATGGTCAGTCCTGCCAGACGCTGTGATTGGCGATGAACTTTTTCAATCAGAATATCAGGTCTTCCTCGCCAATAATTTAATGACTTTTCCTGGTTAAAGAAAGTTTGTGCCAACTGATTGTATTTATAAAAAGACTGACTTTCATGAACCAAGTATGGATTTCCACTTTCCGCTAATTCGTCGCTATGAACAGAAAACCTCACCAGGTTGGAACCTGCACTGTCATGGTACAAATGAAAATCGTAGTCACCCTCTGCCCAACTTGCGACTTTTGAATTGGTTCCGTCCATTAAGTAATATACTGCATTGTTTTGCTTCTTCAAAATTTGGACAATCCAATATAACTCGAATAACACATCTTCATTTGCTGGCAAGATAAAGAATTCATGGAGGACATCTTTTAAGTGATCAGAAGTGAAATCACCTTGTTCGAGCTTACGTATGAAATATAAAAGAATAGCTGCTTCTCTGTAAATTTTCTTGCGATGGGACTTTGTTTTATTTATGATTCTATCTGAAACTCTACGCTTATCAATTTTAGCTATGTAAATGTTGTGGTAAAGGGCATCTTCCACATTACTTCGATTTTTCAGTATCTCCTCGTACCATGGACGTGTCGTGAAAAGATTCAAGAACTGATCGTCATAACAATACACATACAGTTTTGATAATAATTCCTTTAACACCAAATTTTCATCCGTATTAAACGTACGTTCAGTTTCTCTCGTGATGAATCGATAATGGTCTTTCGGGTTGGTTTGGAGCCGCCGATGGAGTGTCTCTTCCCACAATATTTCTCCTCTGACCTCATAATAACTTTCAAGTGTGCTGGAGTCAGTTGATGATTTTATCGAAGCTAATTCTTTTTCAAGAGATTTCATAAACGTAATTGTGCGATCGTTTTTGATAAATCGCAGCTTGAGCAAATCCTGTAAACGATCGATTGTAAAGTCAGCATGATGAACAACTGAGTCTATTTGAACAACTCCGTCTTTTAAATATCCATACAGATAATTGCTTACTTCGCTGATCATCCATTCAAATTTCATCTGCAACACCTATTTGAAAATAGTCTTCGATGAAATCCACCAATAATTCCTGCGCGATTGATTCACCTAATTGATCCTTGATATGCATAACGAATTCTTTGATTTTATAATCACTTAAACCTTCGAATTGTGGAAGCACATATAAGATGACAGCAGACGTAAAGTCACCATCCTCAATTGTATAGTTTGCAATATCCCGAACAATTGCAGGACCAATTTTGCGATATTCATTTATGATTCTCCAAAGAGACGTTAGCGTATCCGTGTACAAATAGTCCTGCACTGACCATACCTTCAAATATTCATCAACCAGCGATTCTGTTATGGATTTTGGCACGCTGACAGGAATAAAGGCAAAGCGGCGCATAAAAGCATAACTCATTTCAAACAAGGAAGATTTATCAATCGTGTTCATGGTTCCGATGATTCTCCAGCTTTTTGGAATCACATATTCATGGGACTGAATATCCCCCGCAGTTTTACTCTCAGGTCTTAATATAATTTGTGAACCATCTTTCGTTTCATATGGAAGGGTTACTTCATCCCCGGCCAACACAGAAAAGAGAGGTCCGAACGCTTTATCGATATCCGCCCTGTTAATTTCATCAATGATTAACCATTCATTTAAATTGTTGCCTTTTTTATCTTTAAAACACTGGAGGAATAAACCAAGATCAAAGTATAATTCACCATCTTTTTGTGGCTTATATCCACCAATGGTATCGTAAGTAGTCCAATTAGCAGTCGCAGTCACCAACTTGCTTGCCACTTCGTTTTGCCTGCAAATTTCGTTAGCTAATTTTGATTTCCCGGTTCCTGGCGGTCCAGTAAAAATGATATGCTTGCCACTTTTTATTGCAGTTTGAATTTGGGACTGCAAAATCGCTTCATTTTCGAAGACGAGATTCCCTAAATCAGCAATGTTTGTTTCTACAGATTTACCAGAATTAGAATCTGGCGACTTAATCTCCGACACAGGTTTATCTGTTGTAGTTGGCTTCCAAATCGCTCTTAATTCTTCATTGTAAAAATTCAATGGATTATATTTTTCTTCAGCTTCCAATGATTGTCGGATCTCATATATTTTTTTATCAATATCCGGTTCATCTACGCTTCTGATCCGGTCTTTGAAATTTTTTTCGATAAGTACTTTGTGGCCGGCGCTGGCCATGCATTCATAATAATCCGGTGCAAGCAAGTGAGAAACAATGTGCTGCATCTGAACATTTTTACCGACCTTGTTTTTGGTATCAATGATGATTTCTTTCATTTCCCATGGATTGTTCAGTACATTTACTCGCTCTTCTCGGGACATAAGCTTAAGGGTGATGGCAAATTGAATAACATATGAGATTTCCTCAAATTTTGCCGTATTAAAGAATGTACCTGTTGCAGCAAGGCCCAGTTCCAAATGCTTGAGCGCTGGATGATTTTCATCGTAAGGTATTTGCCCCCAACTTGCTATATCTTTTAACTTGAGCAGTTTAGTGCGATAACTTACGGTTCTTGCGTACGGAAATAGATAATAGATATACATGGCTTCCAGCGCCAATTGATATACTTCCTGTTCTGCACCCTGCAATTGCAGTTCGAACTTTTTGTCGAAAGTCATTTTCCCAGTGAACATTGGGCTGTCATTAAATCTGGATTTCAAAGTCTGCAAATTTTTTAATGTCCATACCTCTTGTTTCGGATTAAACAAGGAACCATCTTGCAGTAAACAATATTCCTTCCATTTATCTGCTGCTATGTATACGTCTTCGCGATCTCCGAAACTGTTGTAAGATACCTTTGCCACCAAATTCCTCCTAATAATTTCAACTTCACTGTTCCTTAAACAGTGGATACTTTTTAATATTTATGAAGAGCGGGTTATAAATTAGTTTAAAAGCGCTGTCGTACTCTTTCTCTCAAAATAACCATGCAATCTATATTCTGCAATTTCTTGGCTCCAGGAATATAAAATCTGATTTTCAGCTTTGCTGAGATTCAGATTCAACTTGAAAACACTTTCTTCAAAACTAACCAAGCCATCTTTCGCACTCCCGCTCCACTTGGTCATCGGCATCCGTGCGATTAAATCACTGATTGCTTTTTCATTATATTCCCTCAGCTTTTTACCTTGCTCGTCGCTGAAATCCGTATTTAACCGGTAGTCTTTCTCTGTCAGGTACTGATGGAAAAATGGTGCTGCTTCTTCAGGCGTAATCGGATCCAGCCAATTATTTTCACCTTTCGAAAGCATATAACTCAGAACGACCATCTTATAACTCTTCGTCATTCCGGTTCTTTCCACTTCAATCAGCCAGTCTTTATGCTTCAGCCATACCTCTTGTTCCGTTTCATCCAATTCATCTGCATAGGCAAGCAGGCCCAACCAGCTCTTAAATTCCTGTTTCACAATTTCCGAATCGGTATTGGCATGGAGATGGAATTCCAGATACGTTGGCTTTCTGCCAAGTTCTCTTTTCAATTCTTTATAAGCCATAACCACAGCTTCTTTTCGAGGAGCCCGCTTCTTATTCAACTCTTTTAACAAGTCGATCACTTGAATATCCAGATTGAATTCGCACGCAGCGGGAACGAGAGGCTCAATCGGATTGCTGGCCCCGGCTTTCCCGGTCTTATCAAATACTGCCAGTTTCAAATCGGCGTTTCGGTAGTTTCCGATGAAATCGATGATTACGCAATGTGATTTGTCATTCGCAATTCGAAGGCCGCGACCGATTTGCTGTGTATAAACCGTCAGCGATTCGGTCGGTCGAATAAATAGGAGCGTATCGACTTTCGGAATGTCGACACCTTCATTGAATAAGTCTACTGTAAAAATGACTTCCAGCTCACCTGTATTCAACCTGGATCTCGCCGCTTTTCGCTGATCTGAAGGCGAAGCTCCATGCAGCGCAATTGCCTGAACTCCATTTTTTCTATAAAATTCACTCATGTAAATTGCTTGTCTGACCGAAGAGCAAAAGACAATCGTCCTCGTCTGTTTATATTTCTTCCAGGCTGCTAAAATCTTGCCGGCAAAATCCTCCTGCAATTGAACCTGCATAAGTTCTTCTTCGTCATAGCGCATACCTAGCCAGCGGATCGCTGAGTAATCTGTATCATCATAAACACCGTAATACTGAAAAGGAGATAGCCAGTTCCGTTCGATGGCATCTAGAAAGTGAATCGAAATCGCCACGTTGCCATCACATAACGCATAGACATCTTTATTGTCCATTCGGTCAGGTGTCGCTGTTATTCCAAGCAAGAATTTCGGTTCGAAATGATTCAATAATCGTTCATATGTAGGAGCAGCCGCATGATGGAATTCGTCCACCACAATCAGATCGAAGGCATCCGGTGCGAAACGATCCAAATGATACTGGCTGCCAAGTGTATATATAGAAGCAAATATAAAATCTGCGTGCGTTCCTTTTTCAGAAGCATTGTAAAAAGCATTTGTTCTGTCTAGATGAACATGCTCGAATGATTGCTTCGCCTGGAACAGAATTTCTTCCCGGTGTGCAACAAATAACACCCTCTTAAACTTCTCTGCGAAGAAAGCGGCGAGATATGTTTTGCCGAGCCCTGTCGCCAAAACCACCATCGCCCGGCTATAGTCTTCCGCCATTGCATCGTCCAACGCTTCAAGTGCTTCCCGCTGAGCAGGTCTTGGTGTAATCTCCGTAGTGTAAGGAGCTGGCGGCTCTTCAATTTCCTGTGGTTGGGCCGGACCCACCGTCATTTCCACTTCTTCAGCTTCTGACCAAACGGGGCTAATTGGCCGCTGTATATTCGCTTTCTTATGTAAGTGTGTATATTCCTCAAGCGTTTCACGGTTCAGCGGAATTGTCTGTTCCGCATAAAAGTGTTGATGGAACTTCTTCACCGCTTCTTCAAAAACCTCATTGTCGACAGAAGTCGGGGCAATCAGGTTCCATTCCACCCCACGCGTTAACGCAGACGCAGAAAGATTTGAAGAGCCCACAATCAGATGAGAATTCTCAGTGCCGCGGAACAAATAGGATTTTGGATGAAATGAAATTCCATCGCTCTTCCAAAGCCTGACTTCTGCTTCCGGCAATTGTTCCAGCAGCATTTCCAAAGCTCCCGGCTGAGTGACAAATAAATAATCACCCACCAGCAGTTTGATTGGCACTTTCCGGGTTGCAGCATCTTGTAGAAACGGAAGGATTAAGTTGATGCCGGACTTCATGGCAAAAGCAGTAATCCAGTGTATTTCGATAGCTTCTTTTGAAAGCTTTTCCAAATAGCCAACCAGCTCTGAAGTGACCAATTCCAGCTTAGTCATCTTCAACCTCAATCAGGAAAATTCTCTTCTCAAAGCCACCGCGTTTTTCCGCTTTCGCCCGGCGCACTTCTTCCAGTTGCTCTATCGTCGCCCCATGGATCTTTACTGCTGCATGTATCAGTTCGAGCATATCAGCCAGTTCTTCCACTGCTTCTTCGTTTGTTGCGGCTTGTTGGTACTCTTCAAGTTCTTCGTTCATTTTCTTTTTTACTTCTATCATATATTCTTCTTTTGAAAGAATGCGAGTCGAGAACTGTTTGTTGGTTTTCTCAATTACTTGGGGGATGTTGTCTCTGACGAGTTTATTATATATCGGCATTATCTTATTCCTTTCATAGAACTATATTCGTCATAATTCTTCCATTCTTTATCCTTCGGTGCCCAATCGACTCTATCATACATTTCATAGCTAATTTCATTTCACATTTACTTTAGATTTTCTCTTTTTTTATTTAGCCCTTCCCAGAACACCCAACCATTCTCTGCCCTTCCGGAGCATAAAACAGCTGGTGTTGATGGACTGTTAAACTCCATATCGTCTATTATCTTTGCGGAATATTCATCTAATTCAATTGCTTTGCCAGATTCCACAAATTGATCATACCTTCTTTTAGAACGTAGATAAAAGACCCCACCATCTTTCCAGTCTTTCGTGTGGTCTAAAGGAGCTTTAATAATTGAATTAGCTTGCAAAATATACTTACCATCTTGTAATCGAATCGATGCTTGATGTTGAGAGCGTGCATGGAAAATTTCATCATTATGATTATCAACTTCTACACTTGTACTCGGTTTAAACGAAATTCCCATAGCTTCTAATAAGAACTGAATCTGTAAAGTATAAGAATTTAAAGTAGACAGATTAAACATATTCACATTAGGAGCTAACTTACGCAAGTCATGATTTTCTAAGCTATATTGTGTCTTCGAAAACGCTTGGATAAAATAATACTCTAAATAATCGATGCTTAATTTATCAAAAATATTGTTATCAGTAACAAATAAAATCCCATACTGCCAAAAGTCTTTTTCACGCAAGTGCGATTTGATTCTTGTAATTCCATTCACAGATTGCCCTATATATACACTGGACTCTTCGGTCTCAGAAAATAAGAAATATACCGCATGATTATTTGCATATTCTAATGCCTCTACCTTACTTAATTGACTTTTTGTAAACTAAAAACCTCTTATTTGGCTTGTCGGATTTTGAAAAATTCGTAAAGACGTTGCATGGTTCGAGTCTGGAAAATGAAGCATTAAAGTTTGATTATTAATCATTATTTTCATCCGTTCTTAATAAATTTTATTACTGATTTTTAATACCAGGTTTGTTCGAATAATCCTTTATAAATATCTAGGAAATCTTGAATTGATTTTTAAAAATTTGAAAAGCAGAATACTTTTAGTTCTCCTCACTACCTATATAATAAAACAACTTACTCTCCACACTATTCTCTAGCATCAAATTCATATGAACTACTGGAATCGTCTTATCGTTCTTATCCTGCATCGTCGATTGCTCCACAGCTCTTTGATCCGGTGTAGCTTTCCCTAAGTAATAAAAGTCTCCGCCTTCGTCGTTATCTTTCTTTATGAAAAGATGCAGATCGATATTGTTTTGCTCTGCATTTATGATCGTTTGGACTTCTGGTGACAGCAACGTACGGTTGCTGCGGGTCGACCATTTGAATATTTCCTGGTTGATGAATTCTTCGTTGTAGGCGACGCTCGATTCCACTTCGTCGTGCTTGTGGTAGGTGACGAAAATTGGGCATGTGCCGTGCTTTGTTTTATACCCATACATCGTCGAGCTTTCATCGTTATGCCAGTTTAGTAAGCGGCAGGCGTCTTTGCGTGTGTATTTTTTATACAATGTCAGTGGCCTTTCACATATATATTGGTTGCTCAATTGGAGAGCGCTTGTAATTAGGTCCAATACCATCGCTTTAAAAATAGGGTTCGATTCCAGACGCGTTCGAAGCTGTTCATGCAATCTGAAATTCCCTTCTTCGCCGGTTACTACCAAGGGCCTCTCACCATATTTCTTCTGTGAGCCAATATTATAAAAGCTCAAATCCAATATTCGTTGGACGGATGCCAGTGTTTCATTGTCTACATAGCAGTCATTCTCTATTAAGCAATTTTTATACTCGTCTATTGAAACAACCGGCTGTTTTGTCACTAGATCGAGCAGCAAAATTTCATGCTTCCGTTTGCCGTTGAGGATCTCCAGCGACAACATTGTGATCACTTGTTCTTCATAGACAGAGAGAACAGGATCTATTTCTTTCAGCTTTAACAAGAAGCGATAGTAATTGTGATATTTCTGCATGATGACTAGCGGATCGATGGAATTATGGTGAATAAAATCCTGCAACTGCGGGACATGGCCAATTCGATTTTTCAATTCGATGTAGGCATCTCGCAATAATCTCATGTCCGTTAAGTTGCTGCGTTTGATCGCGCTGAAAACGCGATTTTTCGCAATCGCCTCAAAGTTCACCGTCGAAATCCCTTTGATGTAGCTGGTGTCTTTCATACGGCGGCGGATATTATCTTTGTTTTGCGAACGGTCTCCGGACAAAGCCACCGGAATTAAGTAATTGTTTTTGTAATTGCCAATAAAGTCGATGATGGTGACGAATTCTTTCGAGTCGTGCTTGCGCAAGCCGCGGCCCAGTTGCTGGATGAAGATAATGCTCGATTGCGTCTGGCGCAGCATGACCACTTGGTTGACGCTTGGAATATCAATTCCTTCATTAAAAATATCAACCGTTAAAATATAGTCTAGTTGTTCGTTTTCCAACATTTCCACTTGGCGCAGCCTTTCTTCTTGCGAGTCATCGCCTGTTAACGCCGTAGTCCGCATGCCTCTTTGGTTTAATTCCAACGACAGTTGTAAAGCTTCATCTTTCCGACTGCAAAACATCAAGCCGCGAACTTTCTCGCCCGAATGGCCGTAATAATGAATTTTTTCAAGGATATGATCGACGCGTTCGCTGTTGACTAGTTTGGCAAAAGCCGTGGCTTCATCGATCACGCCTTCTTCGTATTCGACGTCCGTCACGCCGTAATAATGAAACGGACACAGCATGTCTTCTTCCATCGCTTCCTGCAAGCGAATTTCGTACGCGATATTGTAATCGAATAGCTCGTAAATATTAAAATCATCGGTCCGTTCCGGTGTTGCTGTCATGCCCATTAAAAATTGCGGCTTGAAGTGCTCAATCACTTTTAGGTAGGACTTCGCGCCGGCTTTATGCACTTCGTCGATTAAGATATAGTCAAATGCTGCGGGATCCAGCTGCTGCAGCGTCGTTTCTTTTGAAATGGTTTGAATGGTCGCAAAGAGATACCGTGCATCCGTTTGCCGACTGGACCCCGATAAGATGCCGAAGTCCTTTTCCATGCCGCCTAAGATCTGCATAAAATCCGATTTGGCTTTTTGCAAAATTTGTTCTCTATGTACGATAAATAGCATGCGCTTGGGTGCCACGCTTCTGACGTCAAAAGCCGACAAATACGTTTTGCCTGTGCCCGTGGCCGAGACCACTAACCCTTTGGCATGCCCCGCTTCACGCACCGCTTCAATTTCTCGTAGCGCTACTTGCTGCATTTTATTTGGCTTGACCTCGATCGCTTGTTGGATCGGATTCTGCCCATAAGCTTCCGGAAGCTCCGCGACTTTGCCCACTTCTCTTCTGAAATCCGTTGGCACATATGTCTTTTCGTATTCTGTGATCCATTCGGGGGTGAGGACTTGCGATTCTGCCCACACTTCTTCGAATTGATCCTTAAAGTGATGCACCAAATCGCCGTTTTCATGCGAACTTAATTTGACGTTCCACTCGTAATTCACTTTTAACGCTTGCGCTGTCAGGTTCGAACTGCCAACGATCAAGGTTTCGTGCGTTTTGTGTGAAAAAATATAGCCCTTTGAATGGAAGCCCTTCATTCCCGATAGGCGCACTTCCACATTGGTCAGCTTCAATAACTCTTTGAACACCTTGGGTTGATTGAAATTTAAAAACGTTGAAGTCAGGATGCGCCCCTTGATGCCTTTCTGATGCAGATCCAGAAAATGAGATTTCAACGTCGCCAAGCCGCTCTCCGTGATAAACGCCACCGAAAAAAGGAACGACTTGCAATGATCCAGCTCTTCAACGAGCGAATTCAGCACATGTTCATTCGTTTTCGCGTTATTGATCAAGAGCGTCGGTTTATAGCGATCACTACTCGCCTTACTTTGATCGATAAACCCTTTATATAGCGAGTCTTCTAAGTTCTGCAAAAAATTCATGGTTCTCCCGCCCATCATCTTCTAATAAGGTAGCTGCTCCGTATTCCGCGCTAGCTTTTGGATCGCTGTTATATCCGCTGGCGCCCATTCCAATTGTTCTAACTCCGAAGGCTTCAGCCACTCGATGGCGATATGTTCCGTTAATACCGGCTCACCCTTTACCAACCGGCAGTAAAACGTCGTGAGGTGCACAATGCCAAAATCGTATTCATAGACGGTATGCTCCACTTGGTCACCGATTTCGATTTCACAATGCATCTCTTCCTGAATTTCTCGCTGCAACGCGTGCTGCGGTGTTTCTTCGGATTCGATTTTGCCTCCTGGAAATTCCCAAAGACCCGGTAAAGCTTTCTCATAGCCTCGCTGTGCGCAAAGGATTTTGCCGTTGTCTGTGATGACTGCTCCTACTACATGGATATTTTTCTTCATGAGGACCTCCCATATTTAATTTACGTTGAAAGTTTAGTTCCTTCTATTATAGCTGCTATAGCATGAAATTAATTAACGAATCTAAATATTACCAAACAAATTTTTACTATTACCTAGTATTTACTTTCACTTACGTGGTATATTTTGGTGTGGAAACTAGCGATATATATCTAAAGCGTAAGTTGCAAAAAGGAAAGTTCAGACTTCACATCTAGGATGTTGCAGAGTTTGAAACTGGTAAAGGAGAATCCTAAAATGAAAAAGAAAATGAACTATTTAATCGTCCTTTTATTGGTCATCTTTATGGTTGGTTGTACCGACGCAGAAGAGGCATCAACTACAGTTGCAGAAGAAGTAACATCAGCTGAAGCAACTGAAAGCAGCGAAAAAGAAAAAAATCGTCTGGCGGCAGAGAAAGAAGCCGAGGAAAAAGCGAAAGCTGAAGAACTGGCGAAAGAAAAAGAAGCCGCTGAAAAAGCCGAGGCCGAAGAGCTGGCGAAAGAGAAAGAAGCGCAGGAGCTGGCTGCTAAAGAGAAGGCTGAAGAGGAAAAAGCAACCCAAACGAATAATGACCTGTTTGCAGACCACGAACTGATTGAAGTTGACGGTGGTGATTTGTCTGGACATCGCGAACCCAACGTCGGGGTTCAAATTGGTTTTGGGGAACGTGAATACTGGGCATTTACAAATGAACACGGGCAACTGGTGCGTGTCGTTGCTGACGAAATCATTCTTCAGGACGACGATACCGAAGACGTTCTGTCGTCCGGGCGATACTACTGGGACGAGGCAAAGGTTCCCGGTACCGAAAGTGACGTTTTAGATGAAGGGCATGTCATCGCTGACTCTCTCGGCGGGGTAGCGAATGCTTATAATATTACCCCGCAGGAAAGCACGCTCAACCGGCACGGCGACCAGGCTTATATGGAAGATGCAATCCGCGATGCAGGTGGAGCGACTAATTTTGAAGCAATCATCACCTATCCGGATACAGAAACACAGATCCCTTCAAGTTATCAGTATACGTACACGGTCATGGGCAACGAAGTTGTTGATACATTCGACAATGTGAACCCGGATGAAGTAAACGCCGAACTTGGGTTAACAACAGAAAGTGAGCCTGCTGATACACCAAGTGCAGACGCAGGCGGTGATGTCTCCAGTGTCGATACAAACGGCAACGGACAGGTAACAATTGCAGAGGCGAAAGCGGCAGGTTTCAGTATGCCAATCACGAGTGATCATTGGTTATATCAGTATATGGATGACCGCGATGGTGATGGGATGGTTGGCGAATAAGAGGTACGGATTTTGGGAACGGTGATGCTTCGGCATTGCCGTTTTTATTTGGATAACAGTTTTTCGGATCCCTATGTATATTACGAATATCCGATTACATAGGAGGAATTTATATGAAGATGTGCAAAGTGTGCAGAAAGAAACCGCGGATCGAGCGGCGCGTGGACAGTGACGGCAACGTCTTTTGTTCGGATGAGTGTTTCGGGGAATTCGAAGGCGGACCGGATGATTTCAGCCATCCATATATCGATGATTACGACATGCTGCGGATCGCTTATATGGACTGGATGGAGAATTACTAGGGCGATTTGCATAAGAGCGTCTATTTCGGTTACCCGAAGAAGGCTGATTTGCTGGAATGGCTGGATGAAACGCTGGAACCGTATTGGGGGTATTACGGGCTGGCCGGAAGCGACGGGGTGTTTTCTGCGGAAATTTTCTTCTATATAAAAGAGTTGCTCGCGATGCAGGAAACGATCCGCAACTGGCAGGTGGATGACCGGAAGCTCCGGAAATGGCTGAGGGGGCTGGAGGCGAAGAAATTGGCGGCGCAGGTTGGAGAGGATTGACCAGGTGGTGCTTTGAGGTTTCCACCCCTTCTTTCATTATTTATTGGTTCCAAAAAGGGATTATCGGGGAATACGTCTTACAGGGACTAAAAATATCTTCGGAAAAGGAGCGATTCAGTATGGTAAACGGCAGGTATATGGAAGTGGATCCCGGTGTGGAATTATTCGTCCAGGATGTCGGCAGCGGCGATCCGCTCGTCCTTGTTCCCGGCTGGGTATTTTCTTCCAAGGCCTTTGCAGCTCAGGTTGAGCATTTTTCGAAAACGCACCGGGTGATTGCAGTGGATCCGCGAAGCCAGGGAAGGTCCACCCTTTCGCTGCAGGGCAACGATTACATTACCCACGGCAGCGATTTGACCAAAGTCATCAATGCGCTGGAGTTGAAGGACGTCACTCTGCTTGGCTGGTCTTTCGGCTGTTTGACGGTGTGGGAGTATGTTCGCCAGAACGGGCTGGAGAATGTAAAGGCGGCCGTGATTGTCGACTTATCGCCAAAGCCGCTGTCGACTGATCCTGAAAACGACTGGGTCGAAGGGCCACTTGAAGACATAGCGGACGTCCATACGAAAAACTTGCGCAATCCCGAGGGCCAGCGCGCATTCATCACCGATTATGCTACGGAAATCATGGTGCAAAGAGATTTGGAAGAGGACGAATTGCAGTGGATTATCGAAGAGGCGCTCGAAACGCCGTATTATGTCGCCGCCAACCTGTTTGCCGCCGGCATGTTTTCCGATTACCGGGAAGAGGCGAAGCTGTTGATCGAAAACGTTCCGACGCTGACAATTGCCGCTGAACACTGGGGAGACACTGCCCGCTCCTTCATGCAGCGGATCTCTCCCGAGGCACGGGTCGAAGTGCTCGGCGGCCACCTGATGTTTTGGGAACACAGCGGGAAGTTCAATCACATACTGGAGCGTTTTTTGAAGAGCGATGCGTAGGCATCGCTCTTTTTTCTGCTCTTATGCAGATCCTCAACAGCCAAGAGATCAACCTTCAATATTTTATGATCCAATTCGCCGGTCTTTTCGTATTATATAGAAGAGACCGTTCAGGCTGTGGCCTGTTTCCAGGCGGGTTTATTCATTCCCCCCAGGGGGTAATTATTATTTGGGTCTTAGTACTTATTATCCCCCTCTCTTTGCCGCGCATAGTCCTAACAAGAAATGGGCTGGCAAATGAATTCAGCATCCCAGAGAAAGCGGGTTTGAAAATGTTAAAGAATTATAGTTTATACATGTTGGGCGTTTCCCTCAGTTTGGGCCTGCTGGCCGGAATGGCATTTCCCTATCTCCTGGAAACACTTGTGGAAGTTCCCGAAGAAAGCATGGCAGCGCTGCGCCCGTTGGCCATCGCTGCCACCTTGTTTCTGGTCGCCGCGATTTTTGCTGTCCACTATTTTTCCACCCGCTATGTGATCAGCCGGTTCCGGGAAGTGTTAGCCCGGGTACGGTCAGAAGATTACCAGGCACGCGTGCAGATTTCGAGCAGCGACATGCTCGGCAAGTTGACGGCTGACGTCAACGCAACACTCGCCCATCTGGAAGAGAAAAATGACGAAGTGCTTCACGACGAACTGACCGGCTTGCCGAACCGGCAGTTTTTAAAGCAATATTACCGGAAGAACTTGGACCGCCTAATTCAGCACCAAACCGCTTTCCTGTTTTTTGACCTTGATAAATTCAAGGAAATCAATGACCAGCACGGCCACCTCTACGGTGATAAAGTGCTGGTCGAAGTTGCCGGAAGAATCCGGACGGCGCTCGCTGAAGATCAAGTGCTGGTGAGGCTGAGCGGCGACGAATTTCTTTTTGTCGCCAATCTCTCGGAAGGTTGTACGGGCCAAGAGCTCGCAGAACAATTGCTGGCACTGTTCTTTGAACCTTTTGATATCGACGGCAACCTGCAACAGGTACAGACCAGCATCGGCGTCAGTACCGCACCGGCTGATGGCGAGAATTTAGCCGAACTGATCCGCCGGGCGGATTTCGCCATGTACAAGGCGAAGAAGCAGGAAGGGCTTTCTTATTACCTGTTTCAAAAGCACCCCGAAGTTTTGACAGCGGAAATGGCTGAACCTTGTTGAGGCCGGCATGTTACTTGCCCAACAAAAAACCGAACCCCCAAGAGAAAATCTCTCGGGAGTCCGGTTTATTTTTATTCGATTATTATTCAGCTGGTGTCAGGTCTTCAATTGAATCGATGTCCATGTAAGAAGGGACAACAAATCCGACTTTAGCGCCTGTCAGGTTTTCGCCAAGATCCACTACATCTTCGCCGTATTTTTCGAACTGTGATGCGTGTGTTGCCGGCAACCATGCAGCTACCATTGCGTCAGCCTGGCCTTCAGCCACTGCTGACCACATTACAGCGTTATCAAGAGGAGTCATTGTTACATCAAAGCCTTGAGCTTCGAGCACTTGGCCAAGTACGTTTGTAGAAGCGACTTCTGTATCCCATTCCACGTATGCCAATTCGATTTCCATGCCGTCAACAGCTTCAGTGCCGTCAGTCCATTCAGCCACTTTGTCGCTGTTTGCTTCGATCCATGTTGCTGCTGCTTCTTCTACGTCCGCTCCGTCGGAAACTTCCAGCATAACGCTCTCGATGTCAGCTGTTTCCCATTGGAACTGGTCAATAACTTTGAAAGCTTCAGGATTCTCTTCTTCCAATCCTTTGCGAGCCATTGTTTTGATCGATTCTTCTCCGCCGAAGACGCCATTTGGATCTTCAAGGTATTTCAGGTCGTATTTCTGGAATTTCCAGTGCGGGCTCCAGCCTGTTACGATGATTGGTTCTTCTTTGTCGATTGCTGCGCCAAGCTCAGTTGCCATCGCGCCACTTGAAGAAGTAACTACTTCCCATCCTTCAAGGCTTTCGTATTCTTCAGTAGCCGTTTCAGATGCTGCTACAACGCCTGCACCAGGTTCGATGCCTGTGATTTCATAGCCCAGTTCTTCGCCGTAATTCACTTCGCCGGACTCGCCAGCTGTTCCTTCTTCTGTACCTGCTTCTTCATCTCCGCAAGCCGCGATGAACATCATCGGTGCTGCTGCAAAAACTAAACCTAAATGTTTCCATTGTACTTTTTTCATAAAAAGATCAATCTCCTTTTTCTTTAAAATTGTATGGCATTTCCCTACTAAGGAAAGATTCCAGTTGGATCAATCGTACTAAAAAACTTGTTTTCAAACCGTTTCCATCGCTCTGGACTTAGCAAAATTATGCGACTGCGCCGCTTGAAATCTCTAGAGAGATGGAGCAAAATAGCGCAGACTCCTGGGGGTCCAAGCGAAGTGGCGAGATCCACTCGGGCGTAAGCCCGCAGTTAGCTCGGCGCGAGCCCCCCGGAAAGCAAGCTGTTTTGCGGAATATCGAATATCCTCACTTTGGATCAGTTAATCATGCTTTTTTCGTCGAGAAGCTTTGTGTGAAGCGGTCGATGATGATTGCCAGGATGACAATCCCAAGACCGGCCACAAAGCCGGTACCGACGTCGGCGCGCTGCAGGGCCGAGAGTACTTCGCGGCCAAGTCCCGGCGCACCGATCATTGATGCGATGACGACCATGGACAGGGCAAGCATCACTGTCTGGTTGATGCCGGCCATGATGGTGGCCTTGGCCATCGGCAATTCAACTTTGAACAGTTTCTGTGCGCCCGTGCTGCCGAATGCCTCGGCTGCCTCGACCAACTCATCCGACACCTGACGGATGCCCAGGTTTGTGAACCGGACCGTCGGCGGTGTCGCGAAAATCAGTGAAGCGAATATGCCGGGCACCATGCCGATTGAGAAGAACGCAACGGCAGGGATCAAGTAGACGAATGCGGGCATTGTCTGCATGAAATCGAGAACCGGCGTAATGATGCTTTCCGCCGTTTTGCTTTTCGACATCAGGATGCCGATTGGCACACCGATGACGACGGACAGCAGACTCGCAACGAGAACAAGGGAGAAGGACAGCATAAGCTCTTCCCAAAGCCCCTGGTTCCAGACGAGCAATAAGCCCACGATTGAGAACGCGGCCAGCCCGAAGCGTTTTCCGCTGAGGAAGAACGCCAGGACGGCGACGATGATGATGACGATGACCGGCGGCACTGCTGCCAGCAGATCGGCAAACTCTTCAAGCCCGTCGCCGAATTCGTTCTTTATCGGGTCGAACAGGAATGCAAAGCTGTCGGAAATCCAGGCAGTGAATATTGAGACCCAGTCGGCCAACGGAAGTTCTTTGATGTTTTCCATAAAGTTAAGCATGCGTCAAATTCACCTCCACTGATCCTGCAAGCGCTGCAATGACTGCACCGCGTACGATGATGCCGAGCAGCTTGCCATCTTCCACGACCGGAATCGGAACCGGTGAATTATAGCTGATTTCAAAAATGGCGTTCATCAATGTGTCTTTCGCTACGGTCGGTGCATCCGTTTTCAGGATACCTGCCAGGCTTTTAACATCGCTGCGAAGTGCAATAACTGCATCATCCGCCGTGACATAGCCTTTCAGGTTCCGTGTGCTGTCCGTTACGTAAATGCTGGAGATGCCTTCTTTCTGCATCCGTTCCAGCGCAACCCGGGGACCGTGCTTGTCGATATTGACCGTTTCCGGCCGTTTCATGATGTTGAACGCCGTCAATACTTTCGAACGGTCAACATCTTCAACGAATTTCTCGACGTAATCATTCGCCGGATTCATCAGAATCTCTTCCGGTGAACCGATTTGCACGATGGAACCGTCTTTCATCAGGGCGATCTTGTCGCCGATCCGAAGCGCTTCGTCCAAGTCGTGTGTGATAAAGATGATGGTTTTCTTCATGGATTCCTGAAGAATCAATAATTCATCCTGCATTTCCTTGCGGATCAACGGATCCAGCGCTGAAAATGCTTCATCCATCAAGAGGACTTCCGGGTCGTTGGCAAGTGCTCTTGCCAGGCCGACACGCTGCTGCATACCACCTGACAGCTGAGACGGGTATTGTTCCATATAATTGCCCAAGCCGACCATCTCAAGGGAAGTACGCGCTTTTTTGCTGCGCTCTTCTTTGGCCATGCCCTGGACTTCAAGTCCATATTCAGCATTTTCCAGAATTGAACGGAACGGGAAAAGTGCGAATTTCTGGAATACCATGCTCATTTTCGTACGGCGCACCCGCAGCAGATCTTTTTTGTTCATCGCTGCAAGATCTTCGCCATCGACGAAGACATGGCCTTCCGTTGGATCGATCAAGCGGTTGAGCAATCGCACCAACGTCGACTTCCCGCTGCCGGACAATCCCATAATGACGAAAATTTCGCCCGCTTCCACTTCAAAGGATGCGCGATTGACTCCGACAGTACTGCCTGTCTGTTTTAATACTTCATCTTTCGTCTTGCCTTGTTCCAGTAACTTCAACGCCTGTTTAACATTTTTGCCAAATACTTTCGACAAGCCTTCTACTTTAATAACTGGCATGTTTTAAAACACCTCTCTATACCATTTTTTTGCTTCTCATGGCTATAAGAGTTTTTCATTTCTCTATTGCCTGAATCTATTTCCGGGCTGTTTATGCCATGCAGAAAAATTCTGTCTATCCGCCGGCAATCAAACAAAAAACCAAGTAAATAAACTCTTTCCGTACCATTCAACCTAAGTCGCATGTTCATAACTATACGCTTAATTACCTACGATTTCAAACCGTCTATCCAAATTTTCGCCTTTCGAAAGGCTTTTTCCCTGTCTTATATTCGGTTGAAAATAACGTTTTTTTAATATAATTAAGTGGTTAGTCCCTTTCATATCGGTATTTCACAAAATTGATAGAAAAATCTGATTTCAAAACCCATTGGCCCACTAATTATTTTTAAAAAAACTTTTTTTCACACCCTATTCCGGCTGTTTTTAGCGGAAAATCATACTATTAATTGAGGCAATGTATTATTTCTCCACACAAAAAAACAGCCCAAACCAAGCGAAAAAAATTCGCTTGGTCGGAACTGTTTCAGATGAGGGAATTGCCAATTTTTTCAGAGTTCCTTCTTATATAAATGCGGCATCCGGCTGGAAAATATGGGAACATCCTGCCTTACCGATTTCACTTTTTCCAAATCCAGGGTTATCGACAGCGTTTCTTCGTCTTCGGCCGTAGCTTCCAGCAGCACATCGCCCCACGGATCGATGGCCATCGACGCCCCTGCGAATTCGACGCCGTCATAGACACCGACCCGGTTGGCAGAAACCACATACATCTGGTTCTCGATGGCCCGGGCCGTCTGCAGCACTTTCCAATGCTGGCTTCTGGCGGCCGGCCATTCAGCGACGATATGGAGCACCTGTGCACCGTCCACTGCCAGACTGCGGGTTATTTCCGGGAATCGCAGGTCATAACAGATGATCAGGCCCATTTTGATGCCTTCGAGTTCGAAAACTTCCGGCGCCTTTTCACCTCCGGCCAGGTAATGGGGTTCGTTCAGCATCGGCACCAGGTGGACTTTATCGTATTCGTACACCAGCTCGCCGGTGCGCGCATACACAAAAGAGGAGTTATAGAACTTGCCGTCCTTTTGGTTGGCCACCGACCCTCCGATGATGTTGACATTGAAATTCAAGGCCAGTTCCTTCAGGAAGCTTTTTGTCTTGGCGCCGTTCGTATCGGAAACTTTGTCCAACGCCTTCAGCGTATAGGCGGTTGTCCACATTTCCGGCAGCACGATAATATCAGGCGCGTTGTCCCGCATTTCCGCTTCGAGCCATTGCCTTACTTTCAACCGATTGACATCCGGCTTGCCGGCTATGATATCCATTTGGTAGATGGAGTATTTCAATTGAACCTCTCCCAACAAAAAATATTTTAGTCCGTTTTTGGTTTGCAGACGAGTGGCGTTCACCTGTTCCATTCGGTATCGGTTCTGGTCAACTGCCAATATTATGAAAATTTAAATCACATGGCACGAAGTATATTGTCTAAAGAATACACAATAGGGACAACAAATGTCCATCTATCCGGTCATATTCTTTTATCGGATTTATTGCTGGCCCGCAAAAAAGCTGCCGGGCACAAAACCCGGCAACCTGGAACTATTCATTATTCCCCCATCGACTTTTTGAGCCGGTGATTCGTGCGGTACGTCTGCCAGACGGTGTAGAGAATCGACAGCACAGCCAGAATCAGGAATACCAGCGAAATCGGACGTGTGAAGAACAGGGTCCAGTCCGGGTCCGCCATCGCGGCTCTCCGCAAATTGACTTCAGCGATTGGCCCGATGATTGCCGGGGCAAGAGAGAAATCGTATTTTGAATGTTTTGTTGGTCATATCATTTCTCCCCTTTGTTTTTATATTCCTGTCAGCGCTCCGTAAACGAGTGCCAGTGCAATCACCACGGCCGGGTGCACTTTCAGTCGCTCCAGCAGCAAATAACTTATTGCCATTATAGCAACCGTCTGAATGTTGCCAAGTGAAGATTGTGATTCCAGCACAAATTGCAGGGTCATGAATCCGATGAGCACGGCGATAACCGGCTTCACCACTTTTGATATATTTTTCACTTCGGCAGAATCTTTGTATTTGAACAGGATGGCCATCAATCCGAGCATCAGGATCAGCGACGGGGCGATGGTGCCGAAGAGGCCGACCAGCGAACCGAGAATGCCGCCTTCCATATAGCCGATGTAGCCGGCCATTTTCGTCGCGATCGGACCGGGCAGCGCATTGCCGAGAGCAAGCACTTCACCGAATTCCTGCGTCGACATCCAGCCATAGCGGTCGACCACTTCTTTTTCCACCAGTGGAATGGAAGCAGGACCGCCGCCATACCCCAAAATACCGGGGATGAAAAATGCAAGAAAGATTTGCCAGTAGATCATTTGCTCACCACCCTTTTAATAAAGGGAACCAGGACCGCCGCAATCAGAAGCGCAATCAGAATTGCCGGGTGAAGCCCGAGCACCTCCAGTAAGAGGACGGAAAGCACAATCAGGAAAATTGCGACGCCCCAGCCCAGCGCTTTTTGCGATTGCTGGACGAAGTTCCAGGTGAGGACGCCAAGCATCACTGCCACGACGGGTACGACCGTCTGGGACATATTTTGTACCCATGGCACATCTTTGTAACTTTGGAGAACACCGAGCAACAGGATCATCAGGAGGACCGTCGGGATTACCGAAGCCGCGAGCGCGACCAGCAACCCCCACATGCCGCCGATTTTATAGCCTATATAACCCGCCAGTTTTGTGGCGATCGGACCCGGCATTGTGTTCGACAATGCGATGGTGTCACCGAACTCATCGTCGTTCATCCAGCCGTAGCGTCCCACCACTTCCCTCTGCAGCAGGGGAATCACTGCCGGACCGCCTCCGAACCCCAGCATTCCTGCCCGGAAAAACGCCATAAAGACGTCGCCGAATCGAACTTTTTCGTCTGCTACCAAGCTGCAACCGCTCCGTCCGTCCGTGATTCGGTTCCGCCCGCAAGCACTCCCGTCTCCGGATCTCTCCAGATGATCTGGCCGCGGCCAAATGTGCCGCCATCCGTCATCACTTCGACGTCATGGCCTTTCCGCTGCAGCGCCTGGACCAGGTAATTCGGAAATTCCGGTTCCACGTGGATCTTCTTGCCGCCGACCCACTGCCATCTCGGCATATCAAGCGCCGCCTGCGGGTTGAGCAGAAAATCCAGCGTATTCGTGACAACCTGGAAATGGCCCTGCGGCTGCATATAGCCGCCCATCACACCGAACGGCCCTACGGCGTTGCCGTCTTTTGTCAGGAAGCCCGGGATGATGGTATGGAACGTTTTCTTGCCCGGCTTCAGCACATTCGGATGGTTTTCATCCAGCGAGAAATCCGCTCCGCGGTTCTGCAGGCCGATGCCCGTTCCCGGAATGACGATGCCGGAGCCGAAGCCCATGTAATTGCTTTGGATAAAGGAAACCATATTGCCTTCCTCGTCGGCTGTCGCCAAATAGACGGTGCCGCCGGCCGGAAGTTCATACGGCGCGGGCTCGATCGCGGTATCACCGAGCAGAGCCGCCCGTTTTTCCGCATATTCCGCGGACAACAGGTGTTCCACTGATACCGGCATATCCTGTTGTTCCGTAATATAGGCCTGGCCATCCGTATAGGCCAGTTTCATCGCTTCGATTTGCTGGTGGTAAGTTTTAGCCGATTGCCATTCCGGCGCGTCCAGCTGGCCGAAAATATTGAGCGCCATCTGTGCCACCATGCCCTGGCCGTTCGGCGGGATTTCCCATACTTCGTGGCCGTTGTAACTTGTGGAAATCGGATCCACCCATTCCGGCTGGTAGCTGGCCAGGTCTTCTTTCCGCAAGAATCCGCCGTGCTCCTGCATGAAGGCATCGATCTTGTCAGCAATGGCCCCTTCGTAGAAATCCCGCGCATCGGTTTCGCCGATTTTGCGGAGCGTTTCAGCGTGGCCCGGCGATCTCCAGACTTCCCCGACTGCCGGCGCTCCTCCACCTGGCGCAAATGTCTCAAACCAGCCTTCGAATTCTTTCGCTGTGAATGTCTTCTTGAAACTAGCGTAAGCTTTTTGCCAGTACTTGCCGAGAATCGGCGTCAGCGGGTAGCCTTCCTCCGCGTAGCTGATGGCCGGCTGCAGGGCGTCGCTCAGCGACAGCTTTCCGAATTTCCGGGAAAGCTCTGCCCAGGCAGCGGGCACTCCGGGCACTGTTACAGGCACGAGCCCGTGCACGGGCATCTTGTCGTATCCGAGGCCTTTTACGGCATCAATGGTCAGCGCCTGTGGTGACGGGCCCGACGCATTCAGGCCGTGCAGCTCGCCGTTCACCCAGACCAGGGCGAATGCGTCACCGCCGATGCCGTTTGACGTCGGTTCAAGAACCGTCAATGCAGCCGCTGTCGCGATGGCCGCATCGATGGCGTTGCCGCCTTTCTTCAATATTTCAAGGCCGGCCTGCGCCGCCAGGGGCTGTGAAGTAGCCACCATTCCTTTTTTTGCGAATACTGTATGTCTCTTGGATGAAAACGGATGGTTTAAATAATCCAAAATTGCTCCCCCTGTCTGTTTGTGCTGCTGCTGGTTCAGATCCATTGTCGCATCAACACTTTCATAAATTGACTTATTGAAATCTTACAAAAATTTAAACCATTAGTAAAATTAAAGATATTTAATGTTATGATGAATAAAACTTATTATGGAGGTGCATCATGGATCATCGACTTGAAATTTTCGTCACCACGGCGGAACAGAACAGCTTTACCCGCGCGGCTGCCCTGCTGCATATGACCCCTTCCGCCATCAGCCTCAGCATCAAGGCATTGGAACGCAAACTGGACACCCGGCTGTTCAACCGGACCAATAAATACGTACAATTGACGCCGGCAGGGTCGGTCGTCTACACCCATGCCAAAGAGATCCTGATCAAGTACAACGACATGAGCCAATCGCTGATCGATCTGGAGCCAGCCAGGAATACCCCGATTTCCATCGGCGCCGCCTATACTTTCGGTGAATACTTTCTTCCGGGCATTCTTTACGCTTTCTATAAGAAGCACCCGAACATCCTGCCGAATATCACCATCCAGAACTCGGCCGTCATTGCGGAACAGATCCACAAACAGGAACTTGATATCGGCTTTATCGTCGAAGCGGACGTTGCGGAGTACGACGTCAACGTCAATTTGTTCTCTGAGGAAATGATGCTCATCGTGGCGCGACCCGACCATCCGCTGAACAAAAACTCGTCCGTCGACAAAAACATGCTGGAATCGGAGACCTGGATCATCCGGGAAGAAGGCTCCGGCACGCGGGATGTGACGAATAAGTTCTTCGCCCAGCTCGGCATTGCGCCGAAGCGCATCATGAGCTTCGGCAGTTCCCAGACCATCAAGGAGTCGGTGGCACTCGGCCTCGGCATCTCGTACCTGTCGGAATCCGTCATCAAAAGCGACGTGAAGGCCGGCACTTTGAAAGGCGTCAGCCTCAGCGACTACCCGAATGAAACGAGCTTCCATTACATCACCCACCAGTCGAAATTCCATTCCCAGGCGGTGCAGACGTTCAAGGATTTTCTCGATTCCTATGTACTGGGCGAAAAAGTTTCCGTCCATCCGAAAAAGAGGATCAAAGACGGCGAGTGAGCGCCCTTCGCTGTGGCATCACCATCAGATCCGCAGGCCCAAAAAAGCTGCTCTCCTTTTAATGAGGAGAACAGCTTTTTTCCTGCCGTTATATCTTGTACCGGATCCGCGCAATGCCGAATGCCGGTTTGGTTACTGGGCGGTATAGCCGCCGTCGACCAGAATCGTTGTGCCGGTCATGAACTCATTTTCGCTCAGGAAAATGATGGCGTGGGCAATTTCCTCCGGCTGGCCGAGCCGGCCGATCGGATGCTTGGCGACAAGCTGGTCGTAGAAATCAGGGCCAAGGGCTTCGCGGCTGACCATGCCGGACTCCACATAACCCGGTGCCACAGCGTTGACGCGGATATTTTTGCTGGCGTATTGAAGGGCCAATGATTTCGTCATGAGGTTGACGGCACCTTTTGAAGCGTTATAGGCGAACGCACTGCCTTCTCCCACACTGCCGAGAATAGATGCGGTGTTGATGATGACACCGCCGCCGTGGTTCATCATGTGGCGTACGGCATGCTTCGAGCCAAAGAACACGCTATCCTGATTGACCGCGATGGTCTTGTGATAATCCTCATAGCTCAAGTCATGCGTCTCAGTTAACGCGCCGATGCCGGCGTTATTGACCAGAATATCGATGGTGCCGAACGTATCCACGGTAAACTTGATCATGTTCTCGACCGCTTCCTCGCTGGAAACGTCCACTGGGAAGAACTCCACTTCGCCGTGGCTCTTCAGGTTTTCTGCTTCCTTCTTGCCGCCTTCTTCGTTGAAATCAGCGATTACCACTTTTGCCCCTTTTGCCAAATACGCTTTTGCGGCGGCCAGCCCGATTCCTGAAGCCCCGCCTGTCACCACTGCCACTTTCCCTGCTAAGTCCATGCACATGTCCCCCTTTATAATAATGGTTCCATTTTCTATATTATCTGAATAATGAATAATTTTACAGCCATAACCCTTACTCTTCATACAGAAAGTTTATTTTTGCTCCATCTGCAGAAGAGGAGCTGCCGGTCCGCGAAAAAACGGGGGTCCGGTCGGCCGGTTTCATAGTGTATACTGGTATGAAAAAGGGGGATTCTGCATTGATTATACTTCGCCGGCTCTATCTGCAGGCGACCAGCCTTTCCTGGCTCATACTTACGGTAAGCACCCTGTTTCTAATTGCATTCAGCACATTGATGCTGCCGGCCATTGAACCCGATACTTTCACGAGTTATCCCGATGCGTTGTGGTTCACCATGACGACCATGCTGACGGTCGGTTACGGCGACCTCTATCCGTTGACCACTGACGGCAGAATTTTTACCATCTTATTTTTATACATAATCGGCATCGGTTTGTTTGCGACATTCATCGGCAAGGCAATCGAAAGCCTGACCTTGCGTAAGAGACGGGAAGAAAGGGGTGAGCTGATGTTCAAAGGAAAAGATCATATCGTAATCATTGACTGGTCACATAAAGCTGAAAATGCGATTGCAGAGATATTGAAGCAAAATGGGAAGACTGAAATTGTGGTGATCGACAAACTGGAAAAAGCCAAAGAGATCCATCCGCGGATCCATTATGTCAGAGGCAAGGCCACGCACGGCGATGTGCTGCGGCAGGCAAATATCCAGCAGGCGAAAGCGGTGCTGATTTTTGCCGATGACCGGATCGAGGACCAGATGCTGACGGATGGCAAATCGCTGCTGATCGCCACCGCGGTCGAACGCATAGCACCAGAGGTTTACACGACTGTTGAAGTGGAACGGGAAGAACACCTGCCGAACTTCTCCCACATCAAAGTAGACAAATTCATCATGTCCAACGGCACGATTGCAAGAATGGCTGTAAATTCAATTTTTTCCGAAGTGCTGGAAGCATGACAAAAAACCCCGAACGAAAGACACTTTGCAAAAAGCGTCCCGTTCGGGGTTTTTATGTATTCTCCCATATCCTTCCTGCTCCAGGGAGTGTCAGCGTCGGGGAATGAATCCATCCTTATGTGTCAATACAAATCCCAGCTGTTCAATGGCAATCTTGAGCGTCGCTTCCATCCTTTCCCCTTTCAGGGAATGAGCGAAATGCGGAACGTTGAGTGCGACGGCAGGAGAAATGCCGGTAATAATCGGCGTAACCCCCATGATTTTCAAGGTTTTCACCAGATCCAGCAAGGGCTGTTCAATCCGTGGATCGATTTGGGTAATGCCTGAAAAATCGACAATCAGAAAATCGACTCCCTGCACTACTTTGTCCACCACATCTTCAATCATCTTCTTGGCCCGGGTAAGAGTGATGTGACCGATGATCGGCAGAATGGAAATCTCGTCGGACAGCGGCACCAGCGGGGAAGTAAGCTTCTGAATTTCTTTTTTCGCCGTCTCCAGCTCCAGTATATAAGTCAGCAGGGACGACAGCATCGTAAACATTTCCTGGTCTTCCTCGGTAAATGTGTACGGTTTCTTATCCAGTCCGCAAATGGTGCCATATATCTCGCCGTTTTCATAGTAAATCGGAATGCCCATGAATGAGCCATTATCGTAGTCAGATGCGATGTCCAGCGCAGTCGCATGTTCGTCGGTTGAAATATCGTCTATTTGGAGAGTATCATCGCCATGCCGAAGCACCAGGCCGCAAAAAGTCTGATCCAGAGGCGCTACGCTGCCTTCTGTCACCAGCTTTTCATCTCTGTTGAAAGCTTTCTTGATTGTATTGTGTTCCCCATCATTTTCAGCAATGAATAAGGTGTTGATCTTCATTCGTCCACTGAGCATCTTCAGGACCTGATTGGCTGCTTCATTAAAGTTCTTGAACTTTTGGAACGTCCCCGTATCCGGGTTTTCCATCGCTATTCCTCCTCTATAGGGAGTGCACATATTTTGCTGTTGCTGCACTTTTTATGTATATGACCATCTTTTTTCTGCCACCAATTATTATACCCTTTCTTTTCTGATTCTAAACACCCGCCCCTTTTTACATACATCCATTGCTTTTCCACGCCCCTGTGAAGCATCGGCTGCTGAGTTGCCTCTTAAACGGGTTGGATGTCCTGTGTTGAAAAAAATGGGCAGTTATATCCATTTTTCACACCAAAATTAAAGGATATAATTACCTAGCAACTAATAAAAATATCCATAAATATACATATATTTAATTCACCCTTTTTTGGCAGCGGCTTTCACTCAATCTTTTGCAACGGAGGAACAAATTATGTTCATTTTTAAACGGAAGCCCCTTTTGACAGAGCAATACCTGGAAGAACTGAAAGCACACGTAGGGCGCACAGTGGAGGCCATGCTGTCAGATAAAGAGGAAACCATTCTTTTTATGAAGAAATACGACCTCATCCTGGTATTCTGTTGGGAAAATCATTCGATCAACGGCTCTCTTTACCAGTATTCCACCTTCAATGTTTGCGAAATAGGGTTCAGCAATATCCGCAATCTGCCTCTTTACGAGGTGAAAAGACATTTCAGAAAAGATGATGATTCAACAGTTTATATCGAGGATGATACCATCAAGAAATTCTCGAAGGCAAATCAGCGCGTCTTCTATACGTTAAGCGAGTTACTGAATATATTTGAAATTGAAGTCCATTCTTCCCAGGTTTATAAATGCACCTGGTAATCCGTGCGATTCCGGGTTTTCCCCGGGCGCACTTCGGGGATGACAGACTACGAATCAGATGATACCCAACTTTAAGGAGGCAAAACGAATGGAAGCAGCACAAAATAAGGACCAAGCGATTTCTTCCGGTTCAGAGAAGGACATTCTTCAGGTGAAGAACAGCTCTCCTGTAAATATGTTTGAAGTAATGGTTCAGAATGCACCTGTCAGCATGTATATTTTAGAAGATTGGTCGTATTCCTATGTCAATGAGCATTTTTGCGAGCTTGTCGGCTACACGAAAGAGGAATTGCTTCACGGTAAAATCACAATAGACCAATTAGTTCATCCGGATGACTTATCCATCGTCCGGGAAAGTGTCAAAAAAAGAATTGAAAATGAGGACACCAAGGCCCGCTATCGCGTGAGGGCCTTCAAAAAGGATGGCGGTATGATGCACGTGGAAATTCACGCATCGAAAGCCATTGCCGATGGGAAGGCAGTCACGTTCGGGACCGTTTTTGATGTAACCGAAGAAGTCCATTCGACTCTGCACCTCAAGGAAAATAAAAATCGGTTAAAATCTCTTTTTGATAACAATCCGGATGCGGTCTTCACTTTTGATACGGAAGGAAACTTTACAGATGCGAACCAGGGGTGCGCATCTCTGTCAGGTCACTCGATTGAAGAACTGCTCGAGATTTCCTTTATCCCCCTTATTGTTCCGGAAGATTTGCCGATCGCTCTTCACTATTTCGAGGAGGCGCTGCAGGGGAATACCAATCAATATGAGATTTCCATCACACGAAAAGATGGCAAACGAAGAGACTTGGAAGTTACTTGCTTCCCCATGAACTATGAAGGGGAAATAGTCGGCGCATTCGGCATCACCAAAGATATCACAGAGCGAAATGTGCACAGCCAATTGCTGGAAAACCTTGTATTCTACGATTCGCTGACAAAACTGCCCAATCGGAAGCTGTTTGAAGACCGGTTGAGCCAGGTGTTTAAAAGCACCCTTACATGCAAAAATCAGCCGGCCGTCCTTTTCCTGGATCTGGATCGCTTCAAGTTCATCAATGATTCCCTGGGCCATCACCTCGGAGACGAATTCTTGAAAATAGTTGCCACAAGATTGTCTGAAAATATCCGCCATACGGACACGGTGGGACGATTTGCAGGAGATGAATTTGCAGTTTTGTTGCCCAATACGAATAGAAAAGAAGCAATCGCCCTGGCGGAAAGGCTGAACGAGACTTTGGCAAAACCCTATGAAGTGGCCGGCCATTCCTTATCGGTTTCGGCCAGTATCGGCATCGCTTTCAGCGCTGGAGCCGGTGAAACTGTAGATGGATTGATCAAAAAGGCAGATACAGCCATGTATTATACGAAACAATTCGGAAAAAACAATTACACCATTTACTCAGAAGAACTGGATCAAAACAACGCTTACAAATTGACCCTGGAACAGGATTTAAAGTCGGCCGTCAAAAATCAGGAGCTTACCCTCCATTATCAGCCGATCATCGATTTGAAAACAGGAAATATAAGCGCCATGGAAGCGCTGATCCGGTGGAATCATCCTCAATTGGGTCTGATTCCCCCCGACCAGTTCATTCCGATTTCAGAAGAAAGCGGACAGATTGTTTCAATCGGAAAGTGGGTACTCCAAACAGCATGTGCCCAAAACAAGAAGTGGCAGCAGGAAGGCTCCCCTCCGTTTCGAATCTGTGTGAATATCTCAACCATTCAACTTCAGCATCCCAACTTTGTCCAGACTTTGAAAACTGTGCTGGAAGACACCGGATTGGAAGCAAAGTGGCTGGAACTCGAAGTCACAGAGAGTATTTTAATGGAAGATACGATAAACTTGAAAGAAAGCCTGGTGAATCTGAAAGCCTTGGGCATTTCGATGTCAATCGATGATTTCGGGACAGGTTATACCTCCCTCAGTTACTTAAGAAACTTTTCGTTCGACCGGGTAAAAATCGATCGCACCTTTATACAGGATATCGCTTCCGGGTTAAACGGAAAGGCGATTACTGCAACCATCATCTCGCTGGCCAATAAGTTGAATATGGGGGTAGTGGCTGAGGGAATCGAAGATGCCGCGCAATTAGCATACTTGAAAGAAGAAAACTGCGATGATGGACAGGGCTATTATTTTTGTCGGCCGTTGCCATCCGAACTGCATGTCTTCACTCCATCTCCGCTAACTGTAATGGGTGGGACAGAAGAAGATTTTTGAGTTAAACCGGGAGTTACAGCGCCTTCGCAAAAGTTATCATTCAGTTCATAAGACAGAAAAGGGTCTCCAAGGCTCCATATGGATATCCCGTAGAGAGTTCTTACAGAAAGGAGATTTACTTTGTCGTCACCCATTAAATCTCGTGACACCGCTCTTGAATATATCAGAAATACAGCCGGAGTGAAAAATCTGCCGGAAATAAAGGAAGTTGTCATCGAGACGCAGTTATATTCGGTTTATCTTTTCCAAGCCGGAGCTTCGGCAAAAACCCCTTTTCAGGCAGTCCTGGTTGAGCACCTTCCGGCTGCAGAGCCTAAGGTGACATTGTTGCCCGTAAAAATCGCTGCCTCAGCGACAAAAATCGAAAAAAGTAAAAAAGTGATGGATTCTGTGCATGACCACTTTGCACAAGCTGAGTGACCCCCTTGCCTCTGGCAGGAACACGCAGAGCACCGGTCTTTTCCCTCCTTCCAAGTCCAGTTGACAGAAGATAAGAGATTCGATAAGATGAATTCAATAGAATACCCGTAACGTCAGCAATAGTAACCAGATGCCACTTAAAGCTTGAGCAGGCAGTTAATAAGAAAATCTTATTGGCTGAATGAAAAAGTTCGGTAAAGCGTTGGTTAAGATTATGATAAAACGGTATATTTCCGCCCCTGCACTGTCAGCGGGAATGGAAGTATGCCGTTTTTCTTTATAAGGAGAGAGATTAGATGGATTATGCCAAATGGACAAAAGGATCATTGGAAGCCGAGATCAGCAAGACCTTGACCCAGTGGGAAAAAGATTATCTGGGGAGAGGCTCCGTTTCCGTAAAAACGGATATTCTGAGGGACATGCTGGTGGTTTCACTCAGCGGAATTTTAACCCCTGCAGAATATAAATTATGCAATACAAAAGAAGGCTTGTTATCCGTTAAGCGCATCCGTTCAGATCTGGTGGAATCCGGCCGCGAACATTTAGGAGCGGTGATCGGTGAATTGACAGGTGAAAAAGTGACAGGCTTTCACACGGATATCAGTACCCATACGGGAGAACGGATCATGGTATTCCGTTTGTCCGCCAATCTGCAGGAAAAATTATCATAAGAATCCAGGGAGACCACCAGAACAGTGCAAACTGAGCTGCAGGTAAACCGGTATTATTCAGGCCAGTTGATGACTTTCATCGCCGGCTCCTGGATATGCCGGTTTTTTTTATGCAGAAAAGAAGAGAGTTTTCACAAAAAAAGATGCCAAAGGAGAAGTGTGCCGCATGTATGAGATTATCGTCCAAAATTTACTGTCCCCTGTCGTGCTGTTTTTTGTATTGGGGGTCATTGCAGCTTTAGTAAAATCTGATTTGAAATTCCCTGCCGGCCTAAGTGAAGCGCTGAGCATTTATCTGCTGGTGGCAATCGGTATCAAAGGGGGCATGGAGCTGTCCCATTATGAGCTGGCTACCGTCATCAAACCCATTGCAGGAGCTTTGTTTTTGGGAATCATTATTCCAATCCTTATTTTAATCGCTCTCCGGTTCACGAAAATGGACATCCATAACTCGATCGGGCTGGCTGCAACCTATGGTTCCGTAAGCATTGTCACATACGGGGCCGCCATCTCTTTTCTGGAAAAAAAGGGCGTAGGCTATGAAGGCTTTATGAATGTGCTCGTTGTCCTGATGGAAAGTCCAGCCATTTTCGTTTCGCTGCTTCTGCTGCGGATCTCGCAAAAGTCCGAGGCCGATCGGCTCGCCCTGGGAATTGCGGACAGAAGGGAACAAGCCCAGAACCTCGGATTCGCAAACGGGTTATTCGATAAAGAAGTATTGCGGGACAGCCTGTTTGGCAAAAGCGTCCTGCTGTTGATGGGAAGTTTGATCATCGGCTGGATTGTGGGGCAAAATGGCGAATCACTCGTCAAACCCTTATTTATCGACCTGTATGGAAGCATCTTAATCCTCTTCTTATTGAATATGGGGTTGATCGCCGGGGAACGCCTTCCTGAAGTCAGCAAACAGGGATGGAGAATCTTATTGTTCGGCATTTGTGTTCCGATAATAGCGGGAAGCCTCGGCGTCCTGGTCGGAAACTGGGTCGGTCTGTCACTCGGCGGCGTGGTCCTGATGGGCGTCCTGGCAGGGAGTGCTTCCTACATTGCGGCGCCAGCGGCTTTGCGTTCATCCGTGCCCGAGGCGAACCCGTCGCTCTACCTGGGCTTGTCCCTTGGCGTGACGTTTCCGTTTAACTTAATCATTGGAATTCCACTCTATTATGCTTTGGCTCAATTCTTCCAGTAGGGGTTGCCTGAAAGCACAGCGCCTCCAAGGGCGCGCAAATTCCTTTCCTGCACCCAAAAGGTGCAGGATTTTTTTGTTTTCCCGAATAAGCCAAATAGGATAGCCCCATAAATTCTTCTCTTTCTTCCCTCAGCGCAACTGATAGCCGCCAACTTTCCGGTCACTGAATCTCATGAAAAAACCTTTTTCTATTGATTTGAACCGTTAAGGAGTTTAAATCCGAGGATTATCAGGAATTACAAAAAGTATTATTCACATACTTACTTACGGGGGTGCAGCATGAAATATACAGGAGTGATATTAGTGATGCTGGCAGCGGTCTGCTGGGGCATCAGCGGCGTCATTGCCGATATCCTGATGACGAAGGGCTGGAACCCCATTGTGATTTCGTTTTACCGTGGAGCTGTCGGATTGCTGTTTTTTATCGGATGGTTCCTCCTTCACTTTAAGAAAAACTGGCTCGTCTCTTCCCGTTTGTATATCTGGTCACTGGTCGCCGGGGTCGGCGTCGCCGGAAATTTCACCTTTTACTTTTTAAGCATTCAAGCCTCCAGCGTTGCGGTCGCGGCCACGCTGATGTATACCGCACCGGTCTTTGTCCTGATCACTTCCTTCCTTTTGCGGGTGGAGCGCTCCACCTGGTTTAAATGGGGCAGCATCGCCGGGGTCCTTGCGGGAATTGTTCTTCTGACCGGCGCCTATAACCTTGACTCGATTGCAGTCAGTTTTCTCGGGACTGCCACCGGACTGGCTTCGGCCATTTCCTATGCGCTGTTCATATTCGCCTTTAAAAAAGCTTCCGAGATCGGAAAGCCCCAAATCACTTTGACGATTGCGTTCTTTACATTTTGCCTCGTATTGTTTTTGTTCATGGACCATCAAGAGGCAGCCGCTGCCCTGACTTCTTCGGATATCGGCTGGTTTATCCTGATTGGAGTGGTGGGAGCCGGGATTTCGTTTATCCTGTATGTGATTGGCATTCGATTGACTGCCGCGTCAACCGCTTCGATGGTCGCCATGATCGAGCCGGTTACAGCCTCGTTGCTGGGGGTTTTCCTGCTCGGAATCGAGCTGACCATCGTCCAAATTGTTGGCATGGTGATTATCTTAGCGACCATCACGATGCTCAGTGTGAAACAGGCCTCGTGATGGCCTGAATGCCAGGCTTCGGAAATCACTTTTGCTCCATTGAAAACTTATTGAAGCAGCAATGAAATTGATGTATATTCGGCTCAAGGCAAGCAATCCCGGTTCCGGCCAAACCCGGAAAATCCGATTTTATGAAAGGCGGACGGCCATGTACATTCCAAAATATTATAAGATCACCGATTTTGAAGAAATCCGGGAATTTGTTCAGCACAATTCATTCGGTACACTGGTCACCACCCAAAAAGGACGGCCCATTGCGACGCATGTGCCCCTGCAGTTGGTAAAAGAAGGCGAAGATCACTATGTAACAGGTCATCTGGCATACGGAAATCCCCAGTGGCGAACTTTCGAAACGTCCGAAGAAGTATTGGTGATGTTCCAGGGACCGCAAGCCTACATTTCTTCTTCCTGGTACGAACAGGAAAACGTCCCGACATGGAACTACCAGGCTGTCCATCTATACGGCGCCGCCACCATTCTGAGTGAAGAAGAATTGAAGCAGGACCTGGCCGGTTTGCTGAAAAAACACGAACAGCACCGGGACCATCCGGTGCTGTGGGAGACACTCTCCCCTGCCCTGCTGGAAAAAGAACTCAAAGGGATTGTGGGCTTTAAGATCAAAGTGGCCGAAGTCCAGGCTGCCTATAAAATGAGCCAGAACCGCACCGACACGGATTATCGAACCATCGTCGAACAATTGCAGAAGGAAGAAAATCCGAATTCAAAGCAAATGGCCGAAGCGATGGAAAAGAAGAGGAAGGAACTTTAATCATTTTCGGTAAAAGGGCTCTGCCCTATTAAAAACCTTCTATATAATAAGCAAGCTTCTTCAGGCTGTCGGGACCCCTTCTCGACAGCCTTTTTCCAATTCTTCGTTTTGATGCCTTGATCAGGTTGGAAAATCGGATTAAAAAAGAAGCTGAGAAAAATCTCAGCTTCTTTTTTCCTTTATTATGCTTTTTCCCATGTGGCGTCGATTGGTATCCCCGCTGCTTTGAATGTGGTGAACACCGGACAGCGAAGGTCCGTCTTTTCTTTAAGCTCCTGAATCCGTTCGGATGTTTCTTCTGTTTGCACTTTTGCGTGCACATAGATTTTATTGAAATAAGGCTGGACATCCGCCTGTCCCATGAGACCGCGTGGATCCAATTCTCCTTTTACATCAACCTCGATCCCCTGCAGATCAAAACCAATATCTTTGGCCACAAGATTTGCAATTACATTTTCACAGCCGGCCAAGGAAGCCAGGAGAGTTGAAAGCGGATCCGGTCCTTTATCGGTTCCTCCCATGTTTGCTGGTTCATCGATTGTAATTTCATGGTTCCCCATCGAAATTTCTGATTTCATCTTGCTTGCTGATCCTGTCGCTTGAAATGTCATGCTGTTTGCCATATTGAATTTCCTCCTCCAATTGAATCTCACTCCACTTTAACACCCGCTATCAACCGACAATGTTAGGTGGCTTACAATATCGTTCCTTCTTAAAAGTCTGTTCAGGTGTTTGGGGATACAGAGGAGAATGTAAGTCAGCTTACAGTTTTCCGGAGGGGCACAGGTAAAATTGGGATGAGGGGCAGCTTCGTGGTTATATTTCCAACGCCATGATTTTGGTATAAGTGTAATAGGTCTCTCCCATTTTCAAAAGTGGAAACCCTTGTCTTTTTTTCTCCACAGTTACATTCTGTAGTAAAAGGCGATGCTCGAATATATTACAGATTTGAAAGGGAATGCTTAACTCGTTAAGTTTGCTTTTCACTTCTTCACATTTTGTGCAGCCCGGGACGACAAACAAGCTGCAATCCACAACTTGTCCATTTATAAGAAAAGAGAGGGGATTGACCATGGATAAACTGACACTCCTTTCGCACATTAATCTTTTCGATGAATTGCCAATGGAAGACATGAAATTAATCGACGACAACAGTACAATGACACCGGTGAAGAAAGGGACCCAGATACTGATTCCCGAACAGCCGCTGGATGTATTGTTCTTTCTGAAACAAGGACAGGTTCGCCTCTACCGGATGACGCCCCAGGGAAAACAGTTCACCACTGACATTCTTGTGGACGGCAATGTCTTTGGTGAAACGGAATCCTTCATGCTGACGGATAAGCAAACCTATGCAGAGGCAATGACCGATTGCTATGTGTGCACCATGGACAAGGGGAAATTCGAATCGTTTATTCGAACAACACCGGATGTCTCCCTCAAACTCATTCAAATCCTATCGAACCGGTTGAAAGAAACGTATGATATCAGTGAAAAAATCGCACTCGGCGATGTCCGCTACCGCACGCTTTTTCTCCTGCTCAAAATGAGTGAAAAAAGCGGTACCCGGGAAAAAGAATGGCAATCGATCAATATGAAAATCACCCATGAAGACATTGCGACGATGGTCGGCTCTTCCAGAGAAACGATTTCTCTTCTGATGAGCAAGCTGAAAAAAGAAGGCTTGCTCAAGAAAACATTTCTTGGCTACTCCATCAAAGCAGATGAAATAAAGAAAATCCTTATGGAATAAGGATTTTTTATATTTTCTCAAAAAAGACAAGGGAATAAAGTAAGGTTCCTTACTTTATTCGGTCAATGAGATTCTTTTTAAGACCTTTCCCGGACTTCCAGGTGTGGAACGCCCGGAAAGGCCTTTCTCTTCTATATCTAGTCGCGGACGAGGCGGCTGAAGACTGCCGCCAGTATGAGGGAGAAGGCCAAATGGGTTACAAGGCTCATCAATTGTGCCCCTGCAAACATTTGTCCGAACATTGGCCCCATCCTCATCATCAACGGCATAACCAGCAAAGGCCCTATCACCCAGATCAACACACCGTGCACAACACCAAGCAGATAGTAGCGGGACGACAGAAGCGTCATTGCGCCGTAGCCAAGACCAAAAGTCCAGCTGATCATCATGTGAATGGTCCATCCGACCAGCAGACTCTCACTGCCGACCAATGAAGCCAACACCGGAATCATGCCGGTCACCTGCATGTAGATGCCAAACAGGACCCCCGCGACTGTACTCCCGATCAATGATGCTTTCACCAGCCTTGAATAAATTGAGACGTTGGACGTTTGTCCAGATACCACCATTGTTCTCACTCCTTTTTTTCTTAGTATAAATCGGCACCCAAGAAAAAAAAGTAATCTATCTAACAATTCAGAAAATAATTTAATAAATTTTATCGTGGGGGAATTTTGCTGCAATAGCCAACTCTTTCATGCATCCATTTCAGACAACACAAAAAGGGACTGTGCCCGCCGCCACGAAAAATGGCAGTTGGCACAGTTTCTTTTGTTTATTGCCATAGGCTGAGACCCTTGAGGTCGTATCTCTTGAAGTTATAGAAACCTTTTTAAAAGATCTTCGAATCCGTCAATTGCTTCCTCATATTCACGCACTTGCCCGAAGCCGTATTTGGCATATACAAAAGGGATACCCGCCAATCGGGCGGCTTGTAAATCCCCTGTTGTGTCTCCCACATAAACCGGCGAGGATAAATGATTCCGCTCCATGATCAGCTTTATGTTTTCTCCTTTGGACAAGCCGGTTCTCCCGGGATTTTCATAATCCTCGAAATACTTTTCGAGCTTGTGGTACTTGTAGAAAGCTTCTATATAACCGTCCTGGCAGTTGCTGACAATATACAGCTTATATTTTTGCGACAGTTCTTTGAGCACCCTCTCCACACTTTCGTAAAGCCTTCCGCCCCGTTGTTCCAGAAACTTATTTTCCACGAGAGAACATTCCTCGACAAGGCGCTGCCGCTGCGTATTTTTTAAGTCCGGAAAGAGTTTGCGGCTTATCTCCTCCATCTGGAGGCCCATGGTTTCTTCCAGACCTTTTCTGCTTAACTTGCGCATTCGATGTTTCTCCAGCACATTGTTCCAAGCAGCGAGCACGGTATCTACGGGATCCCAAAGGGTTCCATCCAGATCAAATATGATGCTGTCCAATGCCTGATCCCTCCCGTCAGTACTTTATGCAGGCGTTAATCCAAAAATCGTCATTGAAGCATACCAAATAAATGCGATGCCGATCGACAGAATCGATCAAGGAGACAGCAGTGGAGATTCCATCAAAGCTTAAGACCCTTTTAAAGTGAATATGGTAATTTCAGGCGGGATGTTTATGCGCAGCGGCACAATGCTGAATCCAACTCCCGGATTTATATACAGTGAATTTCCCTCTGCTCCGTAATCCTCGATCCATCCATAAATATGTTCAATTTCACCTTCAGACATTAAAGCAGTATACGACCATTGCGGTGTCCCGGGAATTCTCATTTGTCCCCCGTGGGTATGGCCGGCAACCGATACAGGGGCTGACTCCGCCGGCAATGCTTCGAAAGTTTTGGGGTTATGCATCATGACAAAGCGGGCTGCCGAATCCGGAACGCCATCAAAAGCTTCAGCCGGTTCTGCATTTTCGGGCCAATTCGCTCCCAGTCCCACAAGATGGAGTGATTCAGCTGAAGCAGTTCCTTCTTCCACACCGTTCTCTGTCAAGTTCAGCGCGACGGCTTCGTTTTGAAGCACTGTGATGCCCACTTCCTCCAACGCAGATTTCATCTCTTGCGCCAGCTCTTCATTCGGCTCTGCTGTTTCTGATGACATTCCGTAATCATGATTTCCAAGCAAAGCGAACACCGGGATATCTGAATCTGTTAAAGGCTTGATCAATTCTTGTACCCGTTGCCGCTCCAATTCCTCGTTGTTTACCGAATGGTAAACATAGTCCCCCAACAAGAGCACGGCACTCGGATTCATTTCCACCAGATCTTCTGCCATTTGCTCGACAGTGGAATCATTGTCCATCCACATCCCTATTTGGAAATCCCCGATGACGGCAATTTCTTTACCTTCCCAGGCTGCCGGCAAATTCGGAATCGCCGTTTCCTCTTCCACTACCTTTACAAAATACGGTTCCACCAGACCCCATACCAGTAAAAAAGCTATAAAACCCCCAAAAACGAGCAATAGTCTTTTGAATACCTTCACTGATTCCATCTCCTTCCATTCAAAAATCCATCAACTTTTTACTTTCTGCTTGCCTTTCTTATAAATCCGGATCAAAAACTTCCGCAAAGCATGGACAGGCCGTACCGGGCTGTTGCTTTGCCATTGAACCCATTCAAGAGCCAGCAAACAGAGAAGCAGCCAAACGGTTCCTGCAATAAAACCAGCCAGGACATCACTTGGGAAATGGGCGCCTAAATAGATACGGCTCGTTCCGATTAAAATAATCAGTAAACCTAAAACAGTGAGCGATAAATATTTTACTGCTCGTTTTTGGCTGCTTCTTGCGATCAAGTAAGCGAGGAAACCGTAAAACACCAGCGAACCCATTGAATGGCCGCTCGGAAAACTGAAGCCGATTGCATCGATGTCTTCGTTAATGGAAGGACGGCCTCTTTCGTAGAATTGTTTCAGCAGCCACGTCAGCAGCCCACTGCCCGCTACTGCAATGACAAAGAACAGAATTCCCCATTTATCTTTGGCTTTAAACCAAAGCAGGAGAATGATCAGAACCGATAATGTCGTCAAAAACCAGACAGAACCGAGCTCGGTGATTCCAATATAAATGATATCAAGTGTAGAAGTTTCTATCGCTTCAAAAAAATTGATAATGCTATTGTCAAAGCTTTTCATTTCATTTTCCAAAACCTCTTCCGCCAGTTCTGCAAACAGCCATACGAAAAGACTGGCTATTCCTAAACCAGTCAGTACAAGCAAAACAGGCAAGCCGACTTTCTTACTTTCTTCTTCCATTAGCCTTGCCCTCCCCATTCAATAACATGGACTTTCTTTTATAAAAAACTAATAATCCCACACCATCACTTACTCGAGTTTTGATGTGGGATGCAGTTCCTGTATCAAGTTAAATCACACATCAAGCTGTCTCTTCTTCTGTCAAATCCGTGGCAATCAATTCTGCGACAAGCACATATCGTTCCGGTGCGTTTCCCACAAAATCAAAAGGATAACAAGTAGTCACAGTCAAAGTCGCCCGGGGTTTCGGTACTATGACCGTCCGGTCGTCAGCATCAACAATCCTGACCTTTTGAATGCGATAAGTAAATTCGCCAGCCGAAGTGGTAACAATCAGCAAATCATCTTCACCGACTTCGCCCAACTGACGAAATACTGTATCGCGATGTCCGGAAAGCACACTGTTATTGTCTTCTCCGGGCAATACGCTATTAGCAAAATGACCAATTCCTTTTGCTAATTGATCTGGATCAGTTCCTTCAAAAATCGGGATAGAGACTTCCAGCTTCGGTATAGTTAAAGTCCCGAACTCCTCGTCAATTTTGGGAGGCGACTCGTAGCTTGGGACTTCTAAAGGTTGTCCCATAGCTCTTTTATCGATCGGAGCAGCCTCTGTCTCTTTTATTTCTGTATGCTCCACTGCTGAATATCCTTTTATCCATTGATACGAATAACTGATCGCCATGTATAATCCTGTTGCGATCAATAGAATCGAAAGAAACGAAACGAGGAAAGATTTCTCTTTCCCCCTCCCGTTTTTTTCAGGTTTCATTACCTTTCACCTTGTGGTCTTCTGCGGAACAGGATAAAGGCTCCGGCAGCCGCAGCTCCAATTCCAGCCAATATCATTGCCAGTGAGTTTGTAGCAGTTTCAGGCATTTCTGCACCTGTTTCGGTATCTGCATTCTCTGCTTCTCCACTCGTGTAATAGTCGAGAGCTTCTTCCAATTCATAAAAAAAATTGTAATCTTCAGGAGTTTCTCCGTATTCAGCCAATAGCTCGCGATATTCTTCCGGAGTTAATCCATAAGAATCGAGGAGGTCCTCAAGTCTTTCATCATCCAGAACAGGTCCGACAGTATTTTCGAGCTCATCAAACGATTCAAAACCAGTCAATGGCACGCCATAATTATCTTCGACATAGGTAGAAAATTCATCTGTCGTCCAGCCTAGAGGCGTCAAATAACCTTCTTCCAGTTGGTCCATGTCAAATGCATATTCAGGTGCTTGTGCTGTTTCTTCTTCAGTTGCTGTTTCTTCTTCAGCACCTTCGTCTGTTTCTTCTTCTGTTGCCGGTTCTTCTTCAGTACCTTCGTCTGTTCCTTCTTCTGTTGCCGGTTCTTCTTCAGTACCTTCTTCTGTTGCTGGTTCTTCTGTTTCTTCACCAGTGTCTACCGGCTCAATACCTTCCAGTTCCAACGCATTTTCCAAATCTCCAATGAAGTAAATATCCTCAACATTGTCATAAGTATCCAAGAATAAAATTAGTTCTTCTGCGGTCAAATTGTATCGATCCATGATGTCCAAAACATTCGGATCAGACAAGTCTGCGTTACCCAATGTTGATAAATCCACCGGGGAGCCTACATCGGCTTCGAGTTCGGCTACAGTGTCATAATCATCTAAATTCGTACCATAATTTTCTGTCAGGTAACTGTTCCAGTCTGTTTCAGACCAATCAATGACTGTCGGAAAGTTTTCACTGGCTTCCTCCGGTTCAATTGCTTGTACAGTCGTTGCAGTACCAAAAGTTAAAGTTGCCACTACTGCATAGGGAATAATTTGTTTTTTCATGATGCAGTTCGCCTCCTGTGAAAGTAATAGAGAAGCAGACTTTTCTGAAGGTGCCTTGCACTCTACTATTTAGTGTAATAGCCGATGGTTGTGAGTTTCATATGCTTTGTGTTGTACATTATTTCGCATTAACCGTATAGACATCTGTAGTTACCGAGTGGGATTCAGAAAAAATCCGCTGGATTTCATCACGCTGGTTTTCGTCAATATCCACTAATAAGAGGATTTTGCCGTCTTTCAAATACTTCTCATATTCTTTTGCATTTTCTTCCGGAATTCCCGCACCTGTCAATGCACCGACGAGTCCTCCTCCAGTTGCTCCAATGGCTGCTCCACTTAACGTAGTTGCCAGCGGTCCAGCTGCTGCAATCACACCTATTCCAGGTATGGTGAGCAAGCCGATTTCAGCTATCAGTCCCGCAATGCCTCCTAGGACCCCGCCTGATCCTGCGCCGATTCCAAGTCCTTTTCCAGCATTTTTGCCGCGTTTTGAACTTTCATCAATCACATCCGAGTCCGTATGCTCATCGATTTCCTCAACTTTGTCTTTGTCTTTCGCCATAACCGAGATGTCGTTCGAATCAAATCCAATGCTTTTTAACCGCTCGATGGCGTGTAATGCCTCTTCTGAGCTTTGAAATACTCCTCCAACTACTGTTCTTTCCATAACTTAACTCCTCCTTCATAATATTCGTAATGGTCTTGTTATTTTTTTGTTAATGTCTCTACAAATATGCTACCCGATGAAATTCCGCTTAAACTTCAGATGGTTTTTCCAATAGTTCAAATCCCTTGAACAAAGGCTTTAAAAAAATTATTTTTAATATTCCCCTCTTTTTTTTACTGAATTTACGTTCTCTTATGAATTACATTAATGGTTCTATTTTTATAGTGGAGAAACGAAGAAATACTACAGATTTTTTTTAAACAGATGAATCAAAAAAGCAATTCATCAAACTTGTTTCTTTGAAGAAAACACTTTAGCTCATCCCAGATAAAAAAGAGGTGAGCTGTACATGATCAGCTCACCTCTTCCTATAATATCTCTGTTGCATTTCACTTTTTCCAATTGCTTCTTATTCTTCGTCTTCGTTTATATCAAGATCTTCATCTTCGACAGCATCGTCTAACCCTTCCTCTTCTATTTCTTCTTCCAGCTCATCAACAGGTTCTACAGTATCTTCTTCTATTGCATCTTCCAGTTCTTCTTCTTCTATTTCTTCTTCAAGCTCATCGCCCGTATTGCATGCTCCTAGCAAGCCCAAAGACAGCGAGAATGTTAAACCCAACTTTATAAGCATCTGTGAGTTTTTCATTGTACTCCCTCCAAACTAAATTTAAAGTCTTTATATATGATTACCCAAATGCACTAACCAGAAACAATATATAATATTTTTTTGATTATATTTTACGAAAAACGACATTAATCTGCCTATATATATATGACTGCAATGATAATATTCAGATATTAATGAAATTAAAAAATTGTTGGATTCATCGCTAATAATGAATTTATCTTTCTCCATCCTCCTCTCAGTATAAAAATAAAAGGCATCCAAAAAGCTTAGGACTTGGAATATCGGGAAAGGAATTTACAAACGGCAAATTGAAAGGATGAGCGCAATGATCAGCAAAAAAATTCCGATTGCAACTGGGTTCCTTTTTTCTTCCGCCCTTTTACTTGGAGCCTGCGGCAATGAAGATGAAGTCACACAGCCGATAACAGAAGAAGCTATCGATTACGAAGGCGTGGAAGATGCCAATCCCGGTGGCGGCCTCGAAGATGAAAATATTGGCGGCGAAGTTTTCGGTTTTACAGATTTTGAA
This sequence comes from Planococcus salinarum, assembly GCF_007004625.1. Taxonomy (GTDB): domain Bacteria; phylum Bacillota; class Bacilli; order Bacillales_A; family Planococcaceae; genus Planococcus; species Planococcus salinarum. The sequence goes on from NZ_VIFV01000002.1 coordinate 101,630, forward strand.
CTAGAAGTTGACTACGCTGACCAGGACGATGCATTAGAAGTTTCCTATGAAGAAGACCGTGATCTGGTGGAAGCTGAATACGAAAACCAGATTACAGATGAGGATTTTGCGGGCAATGATGCTTTCGACAAAATTGAACCGATGCTTGCTGAACTTGGGTTAACCCCTGATATGCCCGATGATGAGGTAATAAATAAAGTTATGGAAGCATTCAGCATCGAGCCGGATTATGAATCCATCGAACTTGAAGTAAGCTATCCGGACGGCACCGATAAAGAGTACGAGGCATCCGGAAACTGATTTTCCCGTAAGTCTTCCCCCTCTGAATACGGCGACGCGGACCAAAATAGAAGAAGCGCATTAAATTAGGCAGCCTCAGCTTATGCTGGAGGCTGTTTTTTACATACTGCAGATTAACGGGTGGATTTTCTTAATGCTTAACAAGAAATTAGAGCAAATGTTTATCATTACGTCAAAGGGGTAACAAAAAAGCAGAGACATAAATTGAAAGGGTGAAGATTTATGATTAAAAACAAATGGATTAGAATTGGAGCAATAGGAGTCCTGTCCACCAGCATGTTGGCCGCCTGCGGCGACGATGAGACGATAGAGGATCCGCAAGAAGTACTGGAAGAGGAAGAAGCAGCGGATGAGTTGGAAGAGGAAACGGATATAGACGAAGAGCAGGCTGACGAACTGGAAGAAGAAACGGATGAAGCCGAAGAGGAAGCGGATGAACTGGAAGAGGAAACGGATGAAGAAGCGGAAGAAGTACTTGATAACGTGGACTTAGGGAATGTCGATATGGCAGATTTGGAGACGACTTACCTTACCCCTCTTGATTGGACAGTACTTGAATTTGATGAATATGTCCAAGAAGAGTTCGGTCAGCCGATCGCTGATTTTGATGATTTCGCAGATCTGGAAGCCCGGGTCGGACCGGTTGAAGATATTGAAACTACCGAATAATCAACAGCAATAACCGTTTGTTATTCGACTAGTCACCGAACATTTCAAGAGTTGATAAAATACAAAAAGAACGTTCGACAAGGTGTCAAAACCTTTGTCGAACGTTCTTTCAATGTGGCAGACAATGTTTGCGATTTCGTTACTTTTTGTCTTTTATTTCTTCCAATAGTTCAATCACACGGTTATTCTGTTCTCCGAGTGAGTCCAGTTTCTTCTCAATGGTGCTCGAAGAGATCCAAATTATGCCTATAAGTATAAACCCTATAATAAAGACCATTGTTACGCCTCCTGCTTCTCTGGCTTTAAAGGGGGAGCGTAAAAGGTTACTGTCTCCCGAATTCAGCGATTTTTTTAAGATAAAAGAGTCCACATCCAGCAATAATAATTCCTATGATATTGATCGACGTCATTTTCAAAGGTTCCTCATAAACTGTAGTAAATACTACTAAAAATCCCACAAGGATAACGAATAACCCAATAATTGTATTTACGAATTTCATCGCCATCCACTCCTTTGGGTTTTTTTCAGCTTACTTCTGGGGATTCCATTCTCTGCTTCTTGACCTTGAACATATGTTGATCATACTTCATTTTCCTGGGAGGCACACTTAGCAATATTTTTTCAGTCCTTATAAGCACTTAAAAATTCACTTTCTAATTCACGAAGTGTTAGCCCAGTGACCTCCCCAAAACTTTCTTCAAAATCACGTGTGTCATCGACGGAATCAATGATTTGCGTGATCACTTCCTCCCCGTGTTCCACAGTCAGGTAATCTACCGCATAGTAACTTTGCAGATACGGGCTCTTCATCGGCGTGTTCAGCGCTTTCTCCCATTGCTCGGTGCTGGTTAATTGGTCAAAAGGTATGTTCTCAAAATGTGGCGAAAACACCCGTTCCGGATCAATGCCGGCATATTCAGCTACGCCTTCTACAAACCACATCGGATAATGATTCAGGTTCGAAACTCTGCGGGTAAAGGCATAATGAGTGTATTCATGCAGCAGCGTCTGCTGAAAATTGTACAGGGCAAGTTCATCTTCAGCCAAAATAAATCCTTTGCCGGAATTATGTATCACCAAAACTTTGAGGAAATCTGAATAGAAAGCATAGCCCGTTTCAAGCTCAGAAAACCCGTTCATCTCAACAACGTTCTCAAAAACCAGTAAATCAAACGGCACTTCGTCAGTTTCACCGAAGAGTTCTTCCGTTCTCTCAATGGCCAAATTCAAGGTTTCTTTAGTGATCGACAGCAGCTCAGAAAAATTTTCTTCATAGTAAATGGAGATGTGGCGGTAATCTTCCCGCATGGAAGATTCTTTTAATTGCCTCTCACTTTCACTTTCAGCATCTTGAGTGATTACGCCCCTCATTGTTTGAAAATAGGTAAGGTCTGCACCCAGTGAATCTGTTATTACTTTATGTACGATAAAACTTCCACCCAACAAGAGCATTAAAACGAAGGAAAGGATGAGTGCCGTGATGGAGAGAGCCGTTTTTCTCGATTTTTTCATTCTCCTCGCTCCTTTCAACGATTTTTTCCGCACTAATTTTTTCCATATTTCTACTTTATCAAATATTCGGAGCGATTCCTACACGGAAAAAAGAATTGTCGAAATACAATTAGGTGGATAGACCGGTTATCCTTGAAAGGCGCAGAACCATAGAAACTGATCACAAAAGTACATTTTTGCAAACAAAAAAGGAACCCCGTTTGAAGTCCCATCGATTAGAATTATCTCTTTACTGTTCTGCGGCGTTCATTTAGAAGAGAAATTGCATAAATCACAGTTAAAATTATCCCCACCAGTAAAGCTGCCAATAAACCCAGCATCCCCTGCAAGCGAATCCAACCCACGGTGAATATCAGAAAAAATAATTGATAATAAAACCCAAACAATATAATCGCAAGAGGGACATTAAAAGGAAAGATTCTTTTCCAACCTATTACCAAGAAAATCAAACCGATGGCCAATGCAATCAAAATACCAGTTTGAAATGACCCCCAACTAAATTCAATACGCGATTGTGCCTCTTCACCAAAAGCAGTATCTGCTGCGCTCATTAAGTCGACTAATGCAAAAATCGCTGTGCCAACCCCGAGCAATAACACGATCGCGAGAATTACCCAGTTTATTTTTTTTACATCGCTTTTGTTTTTCATTTTCAATCTCCTCGCCCTTATCGACTCATCATTCCGTTTCCCCAGAGTGACACAATTAGTAAAGTGCCATTAGAGTTGTAATTCAGTTGCGGTTGGTTTGCGACGCTATTGCTCCCGATGATTTCTTTGAATCTCCTCGTTTATTTCCTTCGCTAACTTATCCAAATCTCGATGATTCAAGAATATGCTTCTGCCTTCCACAGGAGTTCTTTCCATATGAATAAATGACTCAAAGTCTTCTGCTGACTCCACATCATAGGTTTCCATATTGTCACTCTCGATTAAATTAGTCCCTGTGACATTCTCCTCCGATTGGATTCGATAAACCAACACGATATTCTGCTCTATCAGAAAATAAATAAATGGAAAATTAACTCTGTTTTTAATGGGAACCCCTCATTCCTTTTCCATTATTTTACCATATTCATTTCCTAATGAGGGTTCGCAGGAAAATAGAAAAAGAACGCACGCAACTGTCCTGAGACAGTTTACGGGCGCTCTTTTATCGTCCAGATATATTTCCAAGTGGAATACCTTAGTTTTTGTTGATCACCCGAGCCCCATCAGGCCCGGCCAGAATCACTTTGTCCGTCATGTCGATAAACAGGCCGGTTTCCACGACGCCGAGCAGGAGCTTGAGTTCGTTATGCAGCGCTTGCGGGTTCTCGATTGAACCGAAGGCGCAGTCGAGGATGTAATTGCCGTTGTTCGACACGAACACTTCGCCGTCCCGCTCCCGCAAGACCGGCTCGGCACCAAGCGCCCGGATTTTGTCGGCTGTGCGCTGCCACGCAAACTGCAGCACTTCGACCGGCAATGGGAATTTGCCGAGCCGGTCGACCATTTTCGACCCTTCAGCGATGATGATGACCCGTTTGGCATGCGCGTTGACGAGTTTCTCGCGGACGAGCGATCCGCCGCCGCCTTTGGTGAGCTGGAAATCCGGATCGATTTCATCCGCTCCGTCAATCGCCAGGTCGAGCATTTCGACTTCGGAAAAATCCGTCAGCGGGATGCCGAATTCCTTCGCCCATTCCGCTGTCCGGAGTGACGACGGAATGCCTTTGATGTTGAGTCCCTGCTCGACGAGTTCCCCGAGGCGCTTCAGCAGCCAGTAGACAGTCGTGCCGGAACCGAGTCCGAGCACCATGCCGTCTTCAACGTATTGGGCCGCCTGTTCAGCTGCCGCTTTTTTGTACAGGTCCTGATTTTCTGCCACTGGAAACGCCTCCTTATGCCTGGCTTAAATAGGAAACGACGTCTGCCATCGCTTCTTCTGCATCTTCACCGACTGTGCGGACATTCAATTCGTCGCCGTTGCGCAATTGCAGCGTGATCAAACCGAGGAAACTTTTCAGGTTGATTTCGTACGGCGTGCCGTTGACTGATTTTTTCAGGTAAATCTCCGACTGGTATTTCTGTGTCGCTTTGCTGACTTCGACGATTGTCGTCTTGTCCGAAATATTGACGGTAATGTCTTTCGATACGGTTTTCTCCATTGAAATTCCTCCTCTAATTTTACAGCTTGTCTTTCAATTCCACTTTGTCTTTGACGCCTTTATTGACCAGATAGGTCGGGTAATAGCCGGACAGCACATCGGCGACGTTTTCCGCTGCCTTGCGCTTGAGTTCCGTTTCCGCTTCGATGGAATAAAATGCGGAATGCGGATTCAGAACAACATTATCCATCGCCAGTAGCGGATTGTCCGCAGCAATCGGTTCGGTTTCAAGCACGTCGAGGCCGGCACCGGCAATGCTTCCTGCCTGCAGCGCTTCGATCAATGCCTGTTCATCGATGATCGGCCCGCGAGCCGTGTTGATGATGAATGCGTCTTTCTTCATCATAGCGAATTCGCTGCGGCTTATCATTCCTTCTGTTTGCGCATTGAGCGGCACGTGGACAGAAAGGAAGTCCGAGCGCTGGCACAATTCTTCAAGTGTAACCAGTTCAACATTCTGTGCGGCCGCCACTTCCGGCGCCACGAACGGATCATAGGCGATGACATTCAAATCGAACGCCTTCGCTTTTCGCGCAACCGTCTGCGGGATGTTGCCGAAGCCGACAAGGCCGAGCGTCTGCCCCTGCAAGCGGTGGATCGGCACGGCCACTTTAAAGTCCCAATTGCCGTTTTTCACCGAACTGTTCAGCAGCGTCACTTTGCGCGCCAGCGACAGCAGCAATGCCATCGTATGGTTCGATACTTCGTCGAGGCAGTAATCGGTGACATTGCCGACGATGATGCCGTTTTCCGTTGCCGCATCGACGTCGATCGTGTTAAAGCCGACGCCGTAACGGGAAATGACTTTGCAGTTGTCGAGCTGTTCGATGACGTTGCGTGTGATTGGCGCATATTGGTTGATCAGGGCGTCGGCGTCTTTGCATGCGGCAATGACGTCGTCTTCCGTTTTGCATTGTTCAAAAGTCAGTTTGATGCCGAGCTTATCCAGAACGGCTTCTTCCGGTGCGAATGTGCTGTATTCGTAGTCGGTGACGACCACTTTGAATGGGCTCATGGGATTCTCTCCTTCAAGGTATAAATGTTTAACGAATTAACTTTAATAACCGATATTCCGCAAAACAGCTCGCTTGCCGCGGGCTTGCGTTGAGCTAACTCGGGCTTAGCGCCCGAGTGGATCTCAACACTTCGCTGGTCCCGCAGGCATCTCACTGTTTTGCTCCATATCTCTAGAGATTTCTCTCAGCGAAGGCGCGGCCCAGGACTGGACGAAGCAATAAGACGAGTGGTCTTCTCGGCTTATAGCGGGAGGCAAGGTCGCCAAGCGCAGATGGCGTACCTTTGCGACGAGCTGTGCGCAGGAGCATAATCTTTGCCCTGTCCAAAGCGCCGAAGCGTTGTGCACTAGATGACTCTTTGATTTAGATTGGTTTTACCACTCAGCAATCGAGCCGTCTTTATGGCGCCATACCGGGTTTCTCCAATTGTGGCCGATTTTCGCCTGTTCGCGGACGAAGTCTTCATTGATGGAAATGCCAAGACCTGCGTTTTGCAGCATGTCGACATAGCCGTCTTTGTATTCGAAGACCGATTTGTCATTCAGGTAATCGAGCAGATCGCTGCCCTGGTTGTAATGGATGCCGAGGCTCTGTTCCTGGATGAAAACGTTATGCGACGTGGCATCGACCTGCAGGCAGGATGCGAGTGCGATTGGGCCGAGCGGGCAATGCGGTGCAACGGCAACATCGTACGCTTCCGCCATCGCAAAGATTTTTTTGCATTCGGTGATTCCGCCGGCATGCGACAGATCCGGCTGGATGATGTCGACGTAGCCGTCCGACAGGATTTTCTTGAAATCCCATTTCGAGAACATGCGCTCACCCGTTGCAATCGGAATGTGGGTGATATGCGCGATTTCACGCAGGGCTTCATTGTTTTCCGGCAGAACCGGCTCTTCGATGAACATCGGGCGGAATTGCTCAAGTTCTTTGACGAGAATTTTCGCCATCGGTTTATGTACCCGGCCGTGGAAATCGATGCCGATGCCGATGTATTTGCCGACCGTTTCACGGACTGCCGCAATGCGTTCAATCGCCTGATCGACTTTTTCGTATGAATCGATGTACTGCAACTCTTCCGTACCGTTCATTTTCACAGCGCTGAAGCCGGCTGCAACTGCCTGTTTCGCAGCGACGCCGACATCATTCGGACGGTCTCCGCCGATCCACGAGTAGACGCGGACCGAATCGCGGACGGCTCCGCCCATCAGTTCGGAGATCGGTGCATTGTGGTATTTCCCTTTGATGTCCCAAAGCGCTTGGTCAATCCCGGCGATTGCGCTCATCAAAATCGGGCCTCCACGGTAAAAACCAGAACGGTACATGGTCTGCCACAAATCCTCGATGCGGCGCGGGTCTTTGCCGATCAGGTAATCACTCAGTTCGTGCACTGCGGCCTCCACTGTAGCTGCGCGCCCCTCGATAACGGGTTCTCCCCAGCCGACAATGCCCTGGTCGGTTTCCATTTTTAAAAACAGCCATCTCGGCGGAACGATAAATGTTTCCAGCTTCGTGATTTTCACAATAGAACCCTCGTTTCTTTTTGTATGATCAAACGGTCGGTTTTTCGCTTTTCGCTCGCGAAAAGCATCCATTTGTCTTGTGACCTTGGTTTTTGAAGAGATTTTGGTGAGAATAAAACCTGATAGGACTCGTAATCAGCTGCTTATGCTGGTTTTTCTAAGTAGATGTTCGATGAATTGGCGTATATCCGCGTTCAGGCGATTTTTTCCGCGTTCAGTGGGATAATTCCGCGTTCAGAAAATTAATTCCGCGTTCAGCGAGATATTTCCGCGCTCAAAAAATTATATCCGCGTTCGACGATTTCCCACCCGATTTCCTTCTTGCTCGAGAGAAACGAAGGAGCAAATCACGCTGACGTAACGTCAGCTTTAATCGGATTAACGCCAAAAAGCGCTTCTGTCAGCGCTTTTAGCTTCTTGCATTTTTAATTTTTTCGATGAATTGGCGGGAAACGTCGGTCAGGACTTCGTAGCGTTCTTCCGCGATTGCTTTGCTGTCGACGAGAGAACCGCCCACGCCTACTGCAACCGCCCCATTCTTGATGAAGGTTTCGACATTGTCGAGCGTTACGCCGCCGGTCGGCATTACCGGGACATGGCTCAGCGGCCCCTGCAGGTCTTTGATGTAATTGGTGCCCAGTGCGCCGCCCGGGAATACTTTCAACAGGTCGGCCCCCGCCGAATAGGCGTTGAGGATTTCCGTTGGCGTCATGACGCCCGGAATCGAAATACGCCCGTAACGGTTGGTCATCTGGATTGTTTCGATATCGAATGTTGGGCAGAAGATGAAATCCGACCCGGCATCGATGGCCATTTTGGCGGATGGTGCGTCGAGAACGGTTCCGGCGCCGACAAGGACGCGGTCGCCGAATTTCTCTTTCAGTTCACGGATCATGCCGAGTGCGCCCGGCGTGTCCAATGTGATTTCAAGGGCACCGGTGCCCCCTTCGACAAGCGCTTCCGCGATGTGGTGGATCTGTGATTGTTCGGGTTTACGGATGACTGCGATGAGTCCCGCTTCTTTCAGGCGAATAAGGTTTTCCCATTTTTTCATGGCCGTTTCCTCCTCGATTTAGCGTTTTACGTCGCGGTTTGCACCAGCCGGCTTCATGAAGCGTTCAACTGCTTCGAATGTCGGCAGCCCTTCGATGTCGCCGCTGACACCGACGACCATTGCCCCGATGGCATTGGCACGGCGAACAGCCTGTTCCAATGGTTCTTTACGCAATAAGCCGCTGATGACGCCTGCGGCAAAACCGTCTCCGGCACCGACTGGATCGACGATACGGTCCACCGGAAAGCCTTCGACATACGTTTTTTGATCTTTTGCATGCAAGTAAGCGCCTTTATCGCCAAGCTTGATGATGATGATTTTGTCGCTGTCGCCAGCGAGTGTCTGTGCTACCGCTTCGACGTCCGTTTCACCGGTCATCAGCTGGCCTTCATCGAGGCCCGGCAGAATGACTTCGGCGTGTTCGGCAATTTCATTGAACGTCTTTTTGGCCTGGTCGGCACTCCATAATTTGAGGCGCAGGTTCGGATCGAATACCACGATGGTGCCGTTGCGCTTTGCGATTTCAATCGCTTCCATCGCGGTTGCAAGGGCCGATTCGCTGAGCGCCGGTGTGATGCCGCTGATATGGAGGATACGTGCGGCGGCAATTGCGCCGCCATCCAGTTCTTTCGGCTGCATCAGGCTTGCGGCAGATCCTTTCCGGTAATAATAGACGTTCATGTCTTCCGGTGATAATTGTTCTTTGAACAGGAGGCCGGTCGGAGCTTCGTCTGACAGCAGGCAGGATGAGACGTCGACGCCTTCTCCGCGTATGCTTTTCAGCACAAAGCGGCCGAACGGGTCATTGCCGAGTTTGCTGAACCAGGTGACGGAATGGCCAAGTCTCGTGAGGCCGATTGCCACGTTCGATTCCGCTCCTCCGATTTTTTTCGGAAAATGGTGGATGTATTCCAGCGGCAGCATCTGCTCAGGCTGGAACAACACCATCGTTTCACCGAATGTAAATACTTCTGATTTCTCCATTTAAGACACAACCTTCTCTATCATGTTTCCGGATTTTATTACTCTGGAATAAAGAACATCGTGATAGCCGGAACGAATGTCAGGAACAATAACGTAACGAGCATTGAAATGACGAATGGCATCACCGCACGGGACAGCGATTCGATCGATACGCCGGAAATTCCTGATGCGACGAATAAGTTGACCCCGACTGGTGGTGTGAAGAAACCGATTGCCAGGTTGACGACCATCAGGATACCGAAATGGACCGGATCGTATCCGATCTGTACTGCGATCGGCAGCAGGATCGGCGTCAGGATGATGATGGCGGCCAGCGTATCCATGAACATGCCGACGACGAGCAACAGCAACATGATCAATAGGATGATGACGTATTGGTTCGTGGAAACCGACAGCATAGCGTCGGCAATTTGGACCGGCACCTGCTCGATTGTCAAAAGACGCCCGAACGCATTCGCCGTTCCGACGATGATCAGCACAGTCGCTGTCGTCAACGCGGAATCGATGATAACTTTCGGCAAATCACGGATTTTCAACGCGCGGTAAAGAACCATCGCGGCAAATAACCCGTAGACTACTGCGATAACCGCAGCTTCTGTTGGCGTAAAGTAACCACCATAGATACCTCCAAGAATAATGATCGGGATGAGCAATGCCCATTTCGCATCCCAGAAAGCGAGACCGATTTTTTTCAATGAAGTCTTTTCATCAAGGCCTTTATAGCCTTTGCTTCTCGAATAGAAGTAAGCCCAGGCGATCATCGAAAGTCCAACAAGGATACCCGGAACGATACCGGCGATGAAAAGGTCGCCGATTGAAACGCTTCCGGTTACACCGTAGATGACCATCGGGATACTCGGCGGAATGATAACGCCGATTGAGCCGGCTGCCGCTACGGTAGCTGTGGCGAATTTAATGTCGTAACCCTGGCGCACCATGGCCGGAATCATGATTCCGCCGATTGCCGCAACTGTCGCGGGACCGGAACCGGAAATGGCCGCAAAGAACATACATGTGATGATCGTTGCAATAGCGAAACCGCCGGTTCTGTTGCCGACAAGCGCGTTTGCTACATTAAAGAGGCGTTCGGAAATGCCGCCCTTGCCCATGATTTCTCCGGCAAGGATAAAGAATGGAACTGCCATCAGCGGAAAGGAATCGACCGACGTGATCAATTCTTTCGCGAGGAATTCAACCGGCAGACTGCCTGTATACATGATTGTGATAAGTGTTGATAAGCCGATTGCGATACCAATTGGCACCGTCAGAATCAGCAAAAGCGCAAAGCTGCCAAATAAGACTGCAATAGTCATTCTATAAACCTCCTAGATGTATCATTCCGGGCTTACCCTAGTTTCTCGAGTTCTTTGTCTACTTGCATTTCATGCTTCAGCGCTTTGATGTGTTTGATCAGGTTCTGCAGCAGGCGGATCAGCGTCAAGCCCATGCCGACCGGTGCGGCCAAATAGATAAGTCCCATCGGAATCTGGTTGGCCGGAGATTTCTGGCCGAAAGAAAGCAATTGCATCGCAATGTCCGTGCCGTATCGGATTACAAAGATGGCGAAGACAATAAAAAGAAGGTTGGCGATGATTGTCAAAATGATTTTGCCTTTGTTTTTCAATACCAATAACAGAACGTCCACTTTGATGTGGCGGTCTTTCTTGACGCCGTAGCTGATGCCGATGTAGACGAGCCAGATAAAGCTGTAGCGCGCCAATTCCTCAGACCAGGACAGGGAGCTGTCGAATTGTCTCATGACCACTTGCAGGAAAATGACTGCTACCATTACCGCGGAAAAAAGAACCAGGAATACTTCCTCGATATGCCGGTCTAACCAATGTAGGATTTTCATGTCGGTCTCCTTTATTAATAAGTATTTATACATTTAGGGGGAATGTGTTGATATGTAAAGAAGGGTTGATGAATACAGTAAATAGCAAGAAAACGGCTTTGAGGAAACATCCCCCCCAAAGCCGTTACTTATTTATTACTCTAACTCTGCTTCAGCTTCTGCGACAGCGTCGTAGACTTCCTGAACAGTTTCTTTACCGATTTTTTCTGCGTACTCGTCAAGGACCGGCTGAACGATTTCAACCATTTCCGCGCGTGCTTCAGGAGTTACGTCGTTGTAGTTCATTCCTTCAGCTTTCAATTCTTCAGCATATTCTGCAACAGCTTCGCGGTTAAGTTTCCGGTTAAGCGCGCCAGCTTCAACAGCGGCTTCTGTTACGATTGTTTGCTGCTCTTCAGTCAATCCGTCAAAGAATTCTTTGCTCATCAGGAATACGAATGGGCTGTAGATGTGGTGCGTTGTAGAAACGTAATCCTGCACTTCGTAGAAACCTTGCAGGTAGATAGTCGGGATCGGGTTTTCCTGTCCATCGACAGTACCTTGCTGCATTGCTGTAAACAATTCACCGAATGCCATTGGCGTCGGGTTAGCTCCCAGTGCTTTGAAAGCATCAAGGTGCAAATCATTTTCCATTGTACGAAGTTTCAAGCCTTCGAAATCACTCGCAGTTTCGATTGCGCGTTCGTTGTTTGTTACATCACGGAATCCGTTTTCCCAGTAAGCAAGACCAACCAGGCTCTGGTCTTCAAGCATACCAAGGAATTTATCGCCGACTTCGCCGTCCAAAACTTTATCCGCAACTTCTTCGTTAGGGAACAGGAACGGGAAATCAAATACGCTGAATTCTGGTACAAAGTTAGCGATTGGTGCTGTTGAAGGAATAGTTACTTCCTGTGAACCAAGTTGCAGTGCTTCAGTCATTGCGCGGTCATCGCCCAATTGGCTGCTGTGGTAAGTTTCAACTTTGATCGCGCCATCAGTTTTTTCTTCCACGATTTTTTTCCATTCCAATAATGCCAAGTACTGTGGGTGTGAATCGTTAAGGCCGATACCAGCGCGGATTGTTTTCGTTTCGCCTGATGCTTCTCCTTCGTTTTCAGATCCTTCAGCAGCTTCTTCGTTGCCTCCGCATGCTGCAAGAACCAATACCATCATTGCCAATACGAACAAAGAAAATAATTTTTTCATGTTAGTCTCCCCTTTTTCATGTTTTATTTTGTGGAAAATGTGTAAACGACTTTATATGGTGAAGCCTGTGTAACCGGGTTTACTTTTTGACAACGGCGTGGCCGCCGAATTCGTTGCGCAGTGCCGCTACGACTTTACCGGTGAAGGTATCGTCTTCGAGCGAACGGTAGCGCATGAGAAGGGACATCGTGATGACCGGAGCCGGCACCTGAAGATCAAGCGCGGTTTCAACCGTCCATTTCCCTTCACCCGACGAGTGCATAACCCCGCGGATTTCTTCCAGTTTCGGATCTTTCGAAAATGCATTCTCGACCAATTCCATGAGCCATGAACGGATGACGGAACCATTGTTCCAGACTTTCGCCACGCCTTCCAGGTCATAATCGTAATCGCTCTTCTCGAGGATATCGAAGCCTTCAGCCATTGCCTGCATCATGCCGTACTCGATGCCGTTGTGAATCATCTTAAGAAAGTGGCCGCTGCCGAGTTCGCCGGTGTAGAAATAACCGTTTTCGACAGACACATCCTTGAAGACGGGTTCGATGATCTTGAATGCTTCCGGGTCGCCGCCGATCATCGTACAGATTCCTTCACGCGCACCGGAAATTCCGCCGCTTGTGCCGCAATCCATAAAGTGGATGCCGTTTTCTTTCAGGCTTGCGCCCAGCCGCACCGATTCTTTGTAATTGGAGTTTCCTCCGTCGATGACGATATCGCCTTCGTCAAGAAGCGGTTTCAATGTCGCAATGACATTTTCCGTAATCTCGCCGTGCGGCACCAGCATCATCAGAACCCGGGGTTGCTCCAGTTGTTGGACGACTTCTTCCAATGTATATGCGCCAATCGCGCCGTCCGCTGCGATTTTGTCCACTAGTTCGCGGTTCGCATCGTGTGCAACGACTTGGTGGCCATTGTCCATCATGTTAAGTGCCAGGTTGTAGCCCATCTTGCCGACGCCAATCATAGCTAACTTCATAAATGTAACCCCTTTCTTTTTACTTCAGAAAACAATTTGGCGCTTTTCAAAATTTAAAGTATGTTATAGCCAAATCCAATAATTTTTTTATTATTTTTTTGCTGTTTTGGTGAATCTATCTGCCGGGGCACTTGCAGTTAAAATATCCTGCGGAAATAAATTCCGTATAGCTATTTTGAATAAAAGCTTTTAGATTGCTTTGTGTGTCTTTTTTGTGACTGAAAGAGCAGAATGTAACCCCTTCCATAAACTTCATTATAAACGGTGCGGAAATAATTTCAACTATTATTTTCAATTATCGAAAAAAGTTTTATCTGCAAAATTAAAAAAGGCGGAATTTAGTTCCACAATGGTGCATATATAGGAAGAGATTGGATGATTTCTTCGTATTGCGCGGCTTGCAAGATAAACAATTCAGAGGTACAGCTTGTTGGCGAGCGGCCAAAAATGCAATGGCGATCATAAAATGGCGGATGGCGATCATAAAAGACGAAATGCCGATCATAAAAGGCGAAATGCCGATCATAAAAGGTGAAATGCCGATCATATCCTCTTAAAACAGACGTCATTGTGCGATTTTCGTGTTCACGAGTGGCGGCATAGCCATTGTATTGTTCAGTTTCCCTTATTTATTGATGCAAATAAAAAACAACCGGCTTTTCGCGGACGAAAAACCGGTTGCTCTCAATTTGCTCTAAATCATTTCCACCCGCAGCCAGCCGCGGACGCTGTTGATGAACCAGACAGCATCCCATTCGCCCAGTTCTTCTTTCCGGAGGATCTTTTCTGTTATTTCTCCTGCATCAAGCAGCTGCTGGCGGAATGTACCCGGCAGCAAGCCGCAACTCACTGGCGGGGTAAAGAATTCGCCGTCTTTCTCCACGACCACATTGCCGATTGCAAACTCCGTGAGTTCTTCGTTTTCATTCCATAATAAAACGGAAAAAGCTTCCGGCGGCTTCTTTTCAACTGCTTCTTCATACACCTGCCGGTACGTAGTTTTGTGATAAAGAAAAGCATTGCCGCTGTCGACAGGTGCGGCGGCAAGCGCGCATTTCACCGGTTCAGCAATCGCCGCCGTTTCCTGTGCTTCGATGCTAATATTCCCGTCGCGGTCGAGCAGCAGGCGCACTTTATAGGAGCCGGCCGGATTTTCGGCCGCAATGCGCGAAAGGTGATCCCCTATAGAGGAGCGGTCGGCCGGAAAACTGAAATAGGCAGCGGACTCAACCAGGCGCGTCATATGATACGCCAATAAGGGATAATGGCCGTTCTCCAGTTTCAGTGATTCCAGCAGCTGAAATGCCGGCCGGCGTGCTGTCAGCACCTCAGCTTTGGTCTGCAATTCCCGGAATTCCCCTTCGGAAGTCGAATCCCATGTCACCCCGCCGCCGACGCCGTAACGCGCCGTGCCTTCATTCGCATCGATGATGACCGTTCGGATCGGCACATTAAAGACGGCATTTTTGTCCGGGGTCACAAATCCGATGGCGCCGCAATACGCTTCGCGCGGTGTCGCTTCCAGTTCCGCGATGGTGTGCATCGTGCTGATTTTCGGGGCGCCTGTAATTGAGCCGCATGGGAACAACGCCTTGAACCAGTCAAGGATGTCCAGCTCCGGCGCGAGTTCCGCTTCGATTGTGGAAGTCATCTGGTGGACCGTCGGATACGTTTCCACCTCAAAGAGCCTGTCCACTTTCACCGTACCCTTTTTGGCGAGCCGGCTCATGTCATTGCGCAGCAGGTCGACGATCATCAGGTTTTCCGCCTGCTCCTTTTCGGAAGCCAGCAGTTCGGCGATTCGTTCCTTGTCTTCTTCAAGTGTGCGGCCTCGCGCCGCTGTGCCTTTCATCGGCTTTGTGGTGAGCCGCCCGTTGTCGACCCGAAAAAAAAGCTCGGGCGAAGCAGACAGGATCCGCTGATTGCCGATGTTCAAATAGGCGCCGTAGCCTGCCTGCTGATTGCGCGCAAGCTGACGGTAAAACGCGGCGTCACTCCCCCTGAAGTCAGCGTGCAGCCGTTCCGTGTAATTGACCTGGTATGTATCGCCTTCTTCGATTGCCTGTTTTATTTTCCGGATGCCTTCCTTATAAGCTTCCGGCGTACCGGCCATCTGCCAGTCGGATACGTGATAGTCTGTTGGACCCGAAGATTCGGCAAGCCCGGTCGGTTCCGGGTGATGCGGCTTCTCGAAAATGCCGAACCAGACCAGCGGGAAATCGCCGGCGGGCCGGACTTCCATCGCGGCGTTAAAAGCCGGCGCCGCTTCATAGGAAACAAATCCCGCCGCATAATAGCCCTGATCGGCTGCTTCGTCGAGCTGCTTGAGGATGCCGGCCACTTCGCCGATGTTGTGGGTCTGCAGAATGCGCACCGGATTGCTGAATGCCAGCGGTTCGACGATTCCGTCTGCGTTGCGGAATTCAAAGAGAAGATACGGATTGTCCATTTGCTTCACCTTCCCTTTTTCGCGCAAGCCAGGCTTTCGACTGTCCGTAATAATTCTCAAGCATCTTATAGCCTTCTGACGTCATGATCGATTCGGGGTGGAATTGGATACCGGCAATAGGCAAATGGCGGTGCCTGACACCCATGATCACTCCGTCTTCTGTTTCACAGCTGATTTCAAGGCTGGCGGGCAGGCTGGTGGGTTCCGCCACCAGCGAATGGTAGCGGGTAATGCGCGTAGGCGAAGCAACGCCTTCGAACAACCCTCTCCCATCGTGAGACATGGGCGCAGTTTTGCCGTGCATCGGCTGGCGGCCTTTCACGATGCGGCCGCCGAAAAATTCGACAATCGCCTGATGGCCGAGACAGACCCCGAGGATCGGAATGTCACCGCCCAAGTTTGCCAGGATGTCGCGTGTCGCTCCGCCCTCTGCCGGCCGGCCGGGTCCAGGCGACAGCACGATAAGTTCCGGTCCGAGCTCTTTCACCGATTGCGCCGTAATGGCATCGTTCTGGAATACCCGCACCTCGCCCGCTATCTGCTCGAGGTAATGCACCAGATTATATGTAAATGAATCGTGATTATCGATGGTCACAATCATGTTCGCACCTCTTCTGAAGGAATTTATATCCTTTCTATTATAAGGGATGAATGGCACCGGTGCCAGACACCCGCGCTATTCGCACCCTCTCAACCCTTCATGCCCGGATTGCCTTTCATGCCGTGCCACAGATCCGTCTGCTCAATCTGTCGCGCCAATTGCAGCAGGAGATGCTCCTGCCCTTTGCCGGCCATGACCTGCACACCGAGAGGCAAGCCGCTTTCGGTGACGTGCACCGGAATCGACACCGCCGGCTGGCCGGTAAGATTGGCGAGTTGCGTATACGGCGTGTAGGCAAGACTCGGCAGAAACATGTTGTAGATGAGCTCTTGCTGTGCCGCCATGGTCGTTGCCCGTTCCATATTGCTGAGAAGTTCTGCCTGTGACTCCTTGCTATGCGTCAGTTCACCAACCTTTGGCGCCGGATAGGCGGTCGCCGGTGTCAGGTAAAAGTCGTAACGTTCATGAAGCGCAGCCATTTTCGCCGCAGCCGCATCCCAGGACGCAATGCTTGCCGAATAGTCCGCCGCTGAAACCTGGAGACCCGCCTGGCTCAGGAGCCACGATTCGATTTCCATATCATCTGCAGTCAATACACGGTCTGCCATTTTTTCGAGATTGCGCGCAAGCAACGCCATTTCTCCGCTGTTCATCAAGTAATAATCCTGCATCAGGCTGATGCCGTCAATGCCGTTGTCTTTTTCTTCTACGATATGCCCCTGCTGTCCCAGCCATTTGACTGTGTTCATGACCGCTTGGCGCGCCTCTTCGGACACCGGCGTCCCGACAGGTGATTCAACCGCAAAAGCGATTTTCAGGGGCTGTGAAAACTCTCTATCCATCTCTTCGCGATATTTCCCGGGAAATAGAGGGGTGTGGAAAGCGGCGGCCGGCTGTACAGTCTGCAATAAATCCAGCATTGCTGAACTGTCGCGCACTGTTTTGGTTAATGCAAAATCAATTGAAGCTCCCTGCCACTGGCGGCCGGCGCCCGGTCCGACCGGCATGCGGCCGCGCGTCGGCTTCAGGCCGAACAAACCGGTGAACGAAGCCGGAATGCGGATCGAGCCACCGCCGTCACTCGCGCCCGCTAAAGGCACGATGCCGGAAGCTACGGCAGCGGCAGAACCGCCGCTTGAGCCACCGGGGGAATAATCTGGATTCCACGGGTTGCGGCTTGCTCCGTAAAGTTCCGGTTCACTGATGTTCTTCAATCCGAATTCCGGCGTATTGGTATGGCCGACAAAACTGAAACCTGCACTGCGCAGTTTGGCGGTCAAATGCGAATCCTGTCCGGCTCTCATTTCTTTCAGCAGTTTCGAGCCGGCCGTCAGCCTCTCGCCTTCCAATGCCTGCGAGATGTTCTTCAGCGCCATAGGCACACCGGCAAAGTCACCCGGGGTTACTGCCTTTAATTCCTTTACCGCCCGTTCTTTGCGTGTTTCGGTAAAGGCATTCAATACCGGGTCCACCTGTTCGAGCCGCTGGAAACTCAAGTCCAGCAGTTCTTCCGCGCTGACTTCTTTTTTTTGCAGTAATGCGGCCATGCCTACCGCATCCAAGCCCATGTATTCCTTCAATTTCATCTCCATACCCCTTCCGTGTAAAGCTGTTTCTTCTATGATATAAAGGAATTATAACACCTCTTCCTTTTCCATCATCTGGTGACAGTTCAATTTTTGTTCACATAGTTGTCCAAAAAGCCGTGATTTTTTAAAATACAGCCATTGACTTTCTCGGCATATCCCTTACAATTGATATTGAGAATCATTTTCATTTGAAATGGTTTATCATACATAAAATCAGAAGGAGCGAAAGTATACATGAAAAAGCTATTGTTTTTGGTTATTGCGTTAACTGCATTGATCCTTGCAGCCTGTGGCGGCCAGGATGAAGAAAATACGTCAACAGATACTTCCGGCGAGACAAATGAAAGCAAAGAAGTTAACCTTTATACAGCGCGTCATTACGATGTCGACGATGAGTTATATGCAGATTTCGAAGAAGAAACAGGCATTAAAGTGAATGTTATTAAAGGCGAAGCCGATGAATTGCTTGAGCGTATCAAACGCGAAGGCGACGCAACGCAAGCGGATGTGTTCCTGACAGCTGACGCTGGACGCCTGCACCGCGCGAAATCGGATGATTTGCTGCAGCCGGTATCAAGCGACCTGTTGGATGAGCAAGTTCCCGCTAACTTCCAGGACAGCGACCAAATGTGGTACGGCCTGACGAAGCGCGCTCGTGTTATTCTATATGATAAAGAAACTGTTCAACCGGAAGAGCTTTCCACTTATGAAGCTCTGACTGAAGAAGAATGGAATGGCCGCGTGCTGATCCGCAGTTCTGAAAATATCTATAACCAATCCCTGTTGGCATCGTTCATTGAAATCAATGGCGAAGAAGAAGCCAAAGAATGGGCAGCCGGCATGGTTGAGAATTTCGCACGTGATCCCGAAGGCGGAGACCGCGACCAGGCGAAAGCCATTGCAGCCGGTATCGGCGATGTAGCCATCGTGAACACATATTATTTCGGCCAGATGCTGAATTCGGAAGACCCTGAAGAAGTGAAAGTTGCTGAAGGTTTGGGCGTATTCTTCCCGAACCAGGATACAACTGGCACGCACATCAATGTCAGCGGCGCTGGCGTTGTGAAAGCGGCGAAAAACAAGGAAAATGCGGTTAAATTGCTTGAATTCCTGTCGGCTCCTGAAGCCCAGGAAACATTTGCGGCAGCCAATTACGAGTACCCGGTAAATGAAAATGTTGAACCAAGCGAATTATTGACATCATGGGGCGAGTTTAAAGAGCAGGACATCCCTTTGTCCACTCTTGGCGAACATAACTCGAAATCTATTTTGATCTTCAATGAAGTCGGCTGGAAATAAAGAAAAGCGCAAGCGCCTGTTCAGCTCTGAAAGGCATAAGGCAAACCAGTGAAGTGGCGCTCTTTGCCACGCAGCTGGGTTGACTTATGTCCCGAAGAGCTAGGCGCTGGAGTCTGGACATGTAAAGACTCCAACAAAGAACATTCAGCCTAAAAATAATCTGATTTTTTTATTCCATTAAAAAAAATACTAATGCCCCTGTTGCAACTTTATTTGCAGCAGGGGATTTCTTACGATTGGAAAGAGGTGCCAGAAACGTGCAACACAGATTCGCAAATGTAAATGTTTGGACAGTCAGTGCGGTGATTATCATCCTCTTGCTGTTCCTCCCGAACCTGACGATTGTAGCCGGCCTGTTCACCCCTTCCAACGAAAATTGGGAGCATATGAAAGAATTCGTGCTATGGGGATTCGTAAAAAATTCATTGATCCTGACCGTGGCAACGGCATTCTTCACCATTATGATCGGCTTAAGCCTGGCGTGGCTTATTGCTCAATATGATTTTCCGATGCGCCGTTTCCTGAAATGGGCCCTGATCCTTCCACTGTCCATTCCGCCGTTTATCGGTGCCTATACGTACCACGGCATGCTGAGCCATACGGGGGTTGTACAAACTACCTTGCGCGATGGTTTTGGTGTGGCGACCAACCCCGCCCTGTTCGATATCATGAATTTGCCGGGTGCGATTTTCATTTACACAATGTTCCTGTACCCTTACGTTTACTCAATTACACAAGTCTACCTTTCCCGGCAATCCGCGTCATTGATCGAGAGCACACGCATTCTTGGCAAAGGGCCATGGAAGACTTTCTTTCAGGTAGTTTTGCCGATTTCGCGGATTTCTATCATTGCGGGAGCCAGCCTGGTCGTTCTTGAGGTACTAAATGACTATGGTGTGGTAAAATATTATGGTGTTCAAACATTTACAACTGCCATTTTCCAAACCTGGTTCGGATTGGGCGACATCGAGTCATCGATCAAACTTGCCGCTTCACTGATGGGCTTTGTGATCCTGATCCTGATGATCGAAAAAATCCTCCGGGGCAGACGGCAATACAGTTATTCAACAACAAAGGTCCGCCCCCTTCCCCTGATCAAACTGACAGGCTGGAAAGCGGCAGCGGCGGCAGGTTATGGCTTTGCCATCCTGTCACTGGCCTTTTTTATACCGGTCGCGCAATTGATCGACTGGACCATTTTGACCTTCGGCACCATTCCGATGGGGGAATTTATGGTATATGTTAAGAATTCCGTTTTTGTCGCCGGTCTCAGCGCTACCCTGATCATCGTCTTCGCACTCATTGTCGGCAACTTCGCCCGCATGGTGCGGGGCCGCCTCGGCAAGCTGTTGCCGAGGCTGACGGTTCTCGGCTATTCGATACCCGGCGCTGTCATCGCCGTGGCTGTGGTTACCGCCTTTATCGGGCTGGACCGCTTCCTGGCGCCTGTCTACGCATGGGCCGGTTTCAGCACGACGCTCGTCCTGAGTGTCAGCATCGTGTTGCTTGTAACAGCGTATATCATCCGATTCTTCGCCATCGGCTACAATTCCATTGAAACCGGCTATGATAAGATCGGCACCGATTTCCGGGATGCATCGCGCATCCTGGGTTACGGTGTCACGAAAACGTTCTTCAAAGTCGACGTGCCCATGATGAAAGGCGCCATCATCAGCGGCTTTATCCTGGTATTCATCGATGTGCTGAAGGAAATCCCTTTGACACTGATTCTGCGCCCGTTCAATTTTGATACACTTTCCACGAAAGCTTTTCAATACGCAAGTGATGAAAAAATCATGGAAGCCTCCCAGGCTTCATTGCTGATTGTCGGTATTAGTGCCCTGGCCATTGTATTCTTTTATAAGTTCCTTGAAAGGGAGTTGGATTAGTATGTTTGTGGCTATCGAAGACGTCTGTTTTTCGTACTCAAATGCAAAAACCAAAGCACTGGATAATTTCACACTGAAGATTGAAAAAGGGGAAGTCATCTCCATTCTCGGTCGCAGCGGCAGCGGCAAAAGCACGGTGCTGCGCCTGCTGGCGGGTCTCGAAAAACCTGAAAAGGGTCGCCTCGTCATTCAGGATGAAGTGCTTTTCGACAATAAAACCTTTTTGCAGCCCGAAAAACGCGGCATCGGCATGGTATTCCAGGATTACGCACTTTTCCCTCATTTGACCGTTGCCGAGAACATCCTGTTCGGCCTGTTCCGGATGAAAAAATCCAACAAGAAGAAGCGTCTCAAGGAAGTGCTCGAACTCGTGGAGCTGCAGGATTTTGAAAAACGCTACCCGCATCAATTGAGCGGCGGCCAGCAGCAGCGTGTCGCCATTGCGCGCGCTGTTGCTCCCAATCCGCACCTGATCCTGCTGGATGAACCGTTCAGCAACCTGGATGCAGAACTTCAAGGAAAAATCCGAGAAGAGTTGCGCGACATCCTGAAAAAGGCGAATATCACTTCGATATTCGTTACCCATGATGAAAAGGATGCGCACATTCTTGCGGACCGCATTGTCCGTTTGAAAGACGGCCGCATCGATTTCATCGGACGTCCCTGCGATATGCTCGATACCTACCGACAACCGGGCATGCAGCAGTCAACAACCGAAGGCTTCGTCGAGAAAAGCCTGATCGGTATATAAAAAGTAAAATCCCTGCAAACTCGGTTGACGAGTTGCAGGGATTTTTTTAGTTTTTTTGATTCGGGCTTTGGCAGCGTGTGAGGTTCTCAGGAAGTGCTGCTTATTCAGGACAGCATAATCTAACTGAACAAGATCGAGTTTCTACAAGTTGAGCACAAACTTGCGTTTGCCTGAATTATCCGCTCCACTCTTACCAAAAATGTACAGCAACCAGAAGAAGCCGCCGAAAAACTCACATTATCGGCGAAATCAGCTTCGCAATATTCTGTTTCACCTGTGCTTTCCAGGACTGCCCAGCAAATGTCTCTTTTGTAAGTTCAGTGGATAGCTCTTTATCCCGAAAGAAGATATCCGCCATTTCCAGCGCTGACTGCGAATCGTAAACAAAGGCATTCAACTCGAAATTCAAGGCAAAGCTGCGAATATCCATATTGGCCGAACCGACCGAATAGACTTTCCGGTCAACAATCAGGGTCTTTGCATGCATGAACCCATTCTTGTAGCTAAGAATTTTTACGCCATCCTGAAGCAGTTCACGGACAAATGAGAGGGTCGCGGAATGGACAAATATGTGGTCCGCCTTATCAGGAATCATAATCTGAACGTCAACACCTCCAAGCGCAGCAGTTCGCAGCGCATCTATAATAGACTTATCCGGAGTAAAATACGGCGTCTGCAAATAGATGGAATCACGGGCATGATAAATCATTTTCAAGTAACCGTTTTTTATGTCTTCATGTATTTCCAAAGGGCCGCTTGCGACAATCTGTACAGAAGAACCATCTTTATTATGCACCTTCGGGAAATATTTTTCGGCATACTTCATTGGATATTTTTCAGTTGCCTGATTCCAATCGATGAAAAACCGATTTTGCAGTGAATGGACAATTTCTCCTTTAAGCCGGAGATGCGTATCCCGCCAATAGCCGAGCTCCTTTTCTTTTCCAACGTATTCGTCACCGATATTAAAGCCGCCAATATAACCGATTATGCCATCAATCACCACGAGTTTTCGATGATTCCGATTGTTCAACTGCAGATTCCAACCGGCTAAAACAGCCGGCAAAAATGCCGAAGCCTTTCCTCCTGCTTTTGTAAACTCATCAAAAAAATTTTTCGGCAGACTTTTCGAACCCAAACCATCGTACAAAAAAAGCACTTTTACACCTTGCCTGGATTTTTCCGTCAACAAAGCCAATAGATCTGTCCCCAGATCATCATTTTTTACAATGAAATATTGCAGATGAATGTGATTCTGTGCCTGCCTTATATCTTCGAATAAATCTTCGAATTTCCTTGTGCCATCATTGTATATTTTTATTTCAGCGGCTTTCGACAAAGGGGCGTCTGTTCTGGTTAAATTCATCCGGATCAAATCCTGCATTTCTTCCGCAACTGGTGAAAGATCTCTGAGGTTTCCGGATTCCAACTCTTCCCGCTGCCGATCTATCATCTCCTGAAAATCCTTATTTTCATAAGCATTCAGGCGATTCAACCGCTTCCACCTTAGCGGTTTACCGAATAGCAGATAAAGGAAAAAGCCAAGGACCGGGATAAAGAAAAGGATTAATATCCACGCCCATGCCGAAGAAGCCGTTTTCCTTTTATCGAATAAAATGAAAAATGCCAACCCAAAATTCACCAGTATAAATACGTTGCTTAAGGTGCTCCACCATTCAAATGAAATCTTAATCTCCCCCCCCGGCACGGCTTTTCTACACTGTTGGTTTCACAAAGGTTTTATTCATTCCATACCCAACTTGCTTTCAATATAACGGTCTTTGCCTAATTTGCAAAGGCCTGCGGAAAAGAAAAGCCATCGCAATATTTGCGATGGCTCCGTTCAGTCTTCTTCCTCAATCTCTTCTTCCAATCCTTCAGTCGGCACTTTTTCCGGCGTTATATCTTCATCGTCGGTGTCTCCACAAGCCGAGAGCATTCCGATAGACAGAAATGCAGCTGCACTGAGCTTCCACCATTTAGATTGAATCATCCGATTCCCTCCTTTCGGTTGTTCCCGTTATGACAGCAATACTTTTCTATCCCCCTCAGACTTTGTTGAAACACTTGATGGTTGTGTCGATACTATTATCTAATGAATCCATTCATAAAACTTTCTCTGGTCTAAAACAGGCTGCCGCTCATTTTACTGTCTCGTTACACTTGCTGACCTTTTTTCGGTCGCTGCTTAATAGCCACCGTCTTCTTCTTCTTCCTCCATGTCAACTTCGGGCTCTACCGGTTCTTCATCGCCGCATGCCGCCAACATTCCCAGCGCCAAAAAGGTCGCTGCTCCAAGTTTCGGCCATTTTGCTGGTGCCATTTGAAACCCTCCCATCATTTGATGTTTCTCAAACTTTTCACTACTCCTTCTATACCCCCTTCAGTTTCCTTATACACTCTTTACGTTTTATTTTGGCATATGGAGCGACTATCATCACCACCACCTATGAACGACTCTAATCCCCACCGGCCGTTCTTGATTCGATGTCCAGCCTTTGAATTGTGTCTAAATTGCTCGGGTGACTGTAGTCTGGCACCTTCACGAATGTTCAGTTCCCCCAGGCCGATGTCTGTTTTCTCAAACGGCCGTAATATGCCCATATGCGGAAGATGAATGTGCCGAATATCAGAACAGCAATCATGAATAAACCGCTGCTGTTCCATACAAACCAATCCTGAATTGTATCTGCACTCATCATAATGTTGATGATGAAATAAATATAAAAAGCAACAAGCGGAAAGAACAATACCGTGTACGTAATCGCGATGCGCTTCGCATGTTTGAGGCGGCTGCTCCTATCGCTGTATAGCTGTGGCCGCTCTTCATTTTCTTCGTACGCTTGGCTCCAGATCGTCCAGTTCTCCATATTCGAGTACGAAACGAATTTTTCCTTCCATCCCGCTTCCCGGTGAATCGCATAATAACTTTCGGTCGGACCCCTTTGATAATCCACCCGGTAAGCGATACGCCGCGGTTCCCCTTTTATGAAATAAAATACGTTGCCTATTTTATTGACCCGATGCAGATGGAAGCCTCTCAGTTCCATGGACTCCAGCCACTGCTCCATTTTGTCGGGCGAATAAATCCAGGCAAACTTCACTTTTCTTACCAAGCGGCCCGCTTTCTTTAATTCCTTTTCCGTCTGTGGGTCCAGGTGCCGGTGCATGGAAACCGCATCAAGTTTTACTGTTCCTTGCAGCTTCCGGTTCGTCCGCGTAATTTTGACTATCGAATAAATGCCGAAGATCACACTGCCTAACACAAAGGCCATAAATAGATACGTCACGATCCACATAGGGCTTTCTTCGATATTACTCCCTCCATACTGTATCCAGGAAGACATCATCGAAATAGTAAAATTCAAAAGTATAATTGCGAAATAAAAAATCATAGGGAGAAATAAGTAAGTAAGAAACCGATTGTGCTTAACGATTCCATCCCGGACCGGAGAAGTCTGAATCGCGGTTTCCGGTTGGCTGTTCGAACTGAACTTCCAATTGCCAGCGGTGGCGATGTGCCCCCATCCTTCTTCCTGCAATGTTTTCGGCAATACAGATGATTTTATTTTATCGTACGCAATGCGGTAAATCCGCGTTTCCGTCTCCCGTTCCTGAAAATAAAAGCAGCGTGTCCAGCGATTCAGCCTTTCAAATATCAATCCGTTTCCCGCCATATCTGCGAGCCACTCTTCTGTTTTTTGTACGTCATAACTCCATAACGGCTTGTATACTTTCTTCACTTGAACCCCTCCTCAAACGCGATGGCATTGCGATGTACTTCCTTGATCCTGACGATTTCTGCCTTCATCAATTCTTTGCCGGCTTCCGTAATTTCATAGACAGTTTTCCGCTGTTCATCAGCGAAAACTGTAATCACACCGTCCTTCTGCATTTTCATCAGCGTGCCATAAACAGTTCCGGAGCCAAGCTTCAACCGGCCCGCCGTAATTTCTTCCACATGCTTGACGATGCCGTAGCCATGCCGCGGCTCGGTCAGGGACAATAAAATATAGAAAGCCGTTTCGGTCATCGGCACATATTTCTTCAGCATTTTTTGGATGTCCACGGGCAACCCTCTTCTTTACTATGTCATACCTCGACTATATCACGTCGTGACATAAAGTGAGAATCTTTTTTTGAAAATGTAAGACTTTTGTGGGGTTCTTGTTTATCGGCAATTTCGATTTATCAGCGGTTTTTTCAGGTTTATCAGCGATTTTCGGAGGTTTATCAGCGATTTTTTCGGGTTTATCGGCGATTGCCTAATTATCCGCCAACAAAAAACGCAAAGCGACTCCACTTTCAAGTCGCTTTGCGTTGTTTTATTCCATCAGGTACCAGCCGCCTGGCCACCGCTTCCACAAATTTTTCACACCGTGCCAGATCATGCTCCTGGGGGCTCAACTCCACTTTCAATACGGCTGCAAGTTGCGTCTGATCGAAAAGCATATCCCGAAAGCGGTTGACAGCTCCGCAATATTCAGCAAAAAAGCTGTCGCCGGTGCCAAACACTGCCGTAACGACACTCTTGCAATCGGCATTCTCAAAATGCCGATACACCCTTTGCATGTCATGCGGAATCTCTCCGCTGCCCCATGTGTAAGTGCCCACCAGTACCACATCGAAATCACCAATCTTTTCCTGACAGAACTCCCTCGGGCCCAACACACGGACATCCGTCCACCGCTTCTGCGCACATTCCAGCAGCATACCCGCCAATTCCGCGGTGTTGCCGGTGACTGAACTGTAGACGATGGCGATTGCCGGTTTACAATTCATCAAACCCATTGGACTGGGACACTTTCGAATAGGTTCGTGATTTCTGTTCAAAGAAATCCGACTTTGTGCCGTTCATCATGTCGTCGCCGAACACCTGAATCCACGGCATCGGGTTGCTGCGTTCTTCGTAGAGATTTTTCATGCCGAGCTGGCGCAGGCGTTTATTGGCCAGGTATTCGACGTAATCGCCGAATTCGTCCAGGTCGAGCCCTTCGATATCCCCCAATATATACGCGGCCCATTCCTTCTCGAGCTGCACGGCATGGTCGACCGTTTTATAAATGTAATTGATGTTTTCTTCATTGTTCAACTCCGGATTCTCCGTCAACAGGATCCGCACGAACTGGCCGATAAAGTAAGCGTGCTGCATCTCGTCGCGCTGGATATAGCTGATCATCGTGCTCGTTTTCAGCATCTTCTGCTGGCGCGCCAGGTGATAGAAGAACGCGAAGCCGGCATAGAAATAAATGCCTTCAAGGTTGATCGAATTGATGCCAAGCTTGAACAGGCTTTGCGGCGTCGGATTTTGGCGGAATTCCTCATAGGCTTCGAGAATCGATTCATTGCGCTTCCGCACCACCGGATCGCTTTTCGCCTGATTGAAGCGGTCATTCTGTTCGGCCACTGACACAAGCGAACTCAAAATATAGGAATACGATTCGTTATGGACCGCTTCCTGCTGGGAAATGACGGCGAAGATCGCCTTGAAACTTGAGTCGGTGACATAATCCATCGCCATCGTCATCGTCGGTGTCTGCAAGGAATCGAGCGATGCCAGCTGCGTATTGATGCGCAGAAACACGTCGCGTTCCGTATCCGTCAGGTGATCCCATTGCTTGATGTCATCCTGCATATTGATTTCCTGCGCTTTCCAGAAATTCGACAGAAGCGTCTGATACAGATCGTACATCTGCGGATAGGCAA
The DNA here is from genome assembly GCF_007004625.1 of Planococcus salinarum. Classification (GTDB taxonomy): domain Bacteria; phylum Bacillota; class Bacilli; order Bacillales_A; family Planococcaceae; genus Planococcus; species Planococcus salinarum. The sequence continues at coordinate 129,141 of NZ_VIFV01000002.1, forward strand.
TATCGTTCCAATTCAATAAACCGGAAGATTTGCCGTTCAGAATGCCGGTAGATTTGTTCGGATGCTCCGGGTTGAGCAATTTGATCTTTGTTAACGGTGTATGGACTGTCATCATAAATCCTCCTTCAGCTCTGGCACGCTTCGCATTCTTCGATTTCCGCCTGTGACGTGCTGCGTACATAATATGTTGTTTTCAATCCCTGCTGCCACGCTTCCAAATGAAGTTCCAGCAATTCCTTCGCTTTGACGGTATGCGGCACATAGAGGTTGAAGCTGATGGCCTGGTCGATATGGCGCTGTCTTGCCGCATTCTGGCGGATGCTCCATTTCTGGTCCAGTACGTGTCTAGCGCGCCGGTAATATTCGTATGTTTTATGATCCAAATCCGGTGCCGTCACCTTGAATTTGAAGTTCTTCTTCTCTTCCGCATATTCGACAGCGTAAAGTGGATCGATGCCGTCCGTTGAACCGCCGATTTTCGCGGTCGACGAGTTCGGCGCCACCGCCATCATCCAGCCGTTGCGGACGCCGTGCTCTTTGATTTCTTCTTGAAGGTCCTCCCACTGTTCGCTGGCATAGCCTTTGCGGCTGAAATATTCGCCTGTCTGCCACTCTGATCCGGCAAATTCACTATAGCTGCCTTTTTCTTTTGCGAGTGCCATTGAAGAACGAATGGAATGATAAGCGATTTTTTCATATAAGTTATCCGCATATTCAACGGCTCTTTCCGTTTCCCAGTGGATGCCTTCAAGCGCCAAAAGGTGATGCCAGCCGAAAGTTCCCAAACCAACCGCTCTATATTTTTTATTCGTGGCATCGGCCTGTCCGACGGAAATCGTGTTCAAATCGATGACGTTATCGAGCATGCGCATCTGAATCGGCACCAAACGCTCCAGCACGTCCGCTTTCACCGCGCGCGGCAAGTTGATCGATGACAGGTTACAGACTACAAAATCACCCGGTTTGCGTACCATCACAAGGTTGCCGTCTTCGTCCGTGAATTCTTTGACGATCGTTGTGGCTGACATGTTTTGGGTGATTTCTGAACACAGGTTACTGCTGTAAATCGACGTCAATCCCCCTCCGCGAAGGTGCTTGTTCGGATTCTGGCGGTTGACCTCGTCGCGGTAGAACATATACGGGGTACCGGTTTCGAGCTGTGACACCATAATCCGCGCCATGATGTCCATTGCCCGGTACGTCTTCCGCGGCAATAACGGATTGGCGACCGCTTCCTCGTATTTTTCCGTGAAATACGCACGATCCGTGTCGTCGTAGAAATCTTCAAGTCCGAGCGCATTGCCGTTCGCATCTTTCCAGCCCATAACCTGTTTCACCTGATGCGGACAGAACGTATGCCATTCGCCGGCACTGCGGCCGTTTTCATCTTTCTCCTGCAAAGTTTTCATAAACAGATCCGGTACTGTAACGCCGGTGAAAATATCATGTGCTTTTCGGCGCTCGTCGCCGTTGTTCGTTTTGAGATCGAGGAAGCCGTTCATGATGTCTTTATGGAATACGTCCAGGTAAACCGCCACCGCGCCCTGCCGCTGTCCCAGCTGGTCGACGCTGACCGCCGTATCGTTGACGAGGCGGATCCACGGAATGACACCCGACGAATTCCCTTTGAACTTTTTGATGTCCGATCCCAAAGCACGCACTTTGCCGTAATAAATGCCGAGGCCGCCACCGTCTTTGCTGAGCCGCGCGATGTCCCAGTTGTTCATGTAAATGCCGTCCAATGAGTCGTCCACCGTATCGATAAAGCAGGACGACAGCTGGCCGAAGCTCTTGCCGGCATTGGACAGCGTCGGCGTCGCCACAGTCATGTACAGATTGCTCATCGCCCAGTATGCTTCCCGCACAAGCTCGGAGCGCTTATGCGCCGGTTCGTGCTGCATCAGCGCCATCGCGATGACTAAAAAGCGTTCCTGCGGCAATTCGTGGAGCTTGCCTTCGTAATCCTTCGCGAGATAACGGTCGGCCAGCAGGAACAAGCCGATGTAATTGAAGAGCTGATCGTGTTCCGGCTCGATGACTGTGCCAAGCTCACGGATTTCCGCCTCTGTATAGGCATTCAGCAACTCATCCGAATAAATGCCGATACGTGAGAGTTTTTCGACGAGGCTGTAAAAATCACCGTATTTTTCTTCTGCTCTATAGCCACGGCTGGCGGCTGCCTGGCGGTACAAATCACTGGCATACAATTCTGCAGCAAGAAACGTCCATTTCGGTTCGTCCATCGAAATTCGGTTCAGCGCATAAAGCATCGACTGCTCCGTGTCCATGCGGCCATCAAGTTCTCCGATTTTATTGCGCAAAGCCTGTGTATCAAGGCCATGCAGTTGCTCTGCCCGCTGCAAAGCCCGTTCGATTGTATCCATTTCCTGTGAGATTCCGATATTCATCTAAATCAGCTCCTTCGCAAATTCGTTCAATTTCATGCGGCGCTCTTTTCGCGCCTGTGCGTTCTTGAATAAATGCTGCTCTTTTTCCGTTTCGGGAATAACGCCGTACACAGGAGTCGGTTTGCCATTTTCAGCCACCGCCACCATCGTCAGAATCGCAGTTGTCGTAAGCGTCCGTTCCCGCGTTGCAATGTCCTGGCATTCCGCCTTCACATAGACTTCCATTGAGGTCCGCCCTGTGGAAATGACCACGCCTTCCAGAATCAGCACATTGCCGATCCGGGCCGAAGACAGGAAATTGACGGTATCGATGGATGCTGTCACTACCACTTTCCCGCTGTGCTTCATCGCTGTGATTGCCGCAATTTCGTCTATGTAAGCGAGGACCGTCCCGCCAAAAATCGTGCCCATGTGATTGGTGTCCGGCGGCAGCACCAGCCTCGTCTGGATCGTCCGTGATATCCCTGCTGAAATTTGTTGCTCCATGTTTTCTCCATCCCTTCGAATAAAACACAAATACAGAAAAACCCATCTTCTCCGCAGAGAGGATGGGTTGAATAACGCAGCATAAAAGGAATGGAACAGCCGGAAATTGCGCTGTTTCCTGATAACACCATCGTTACACCCCCCAGCTCCCGGAGAAGGCAATTAACATATAACGAAGGCAGGTCTCCTGGCTTGTGCGTCATCCTCTGCTATGGCCTTCCCATCTTTCGACAGTGGTTTCCATAGTTCGTCAGCACTTACAGTTGCGGGTACAGCGCCGGATTTTCACCGGCTTCCCTTTTAAGCCTTTTCAGGCACCTTCGTTATCGGTTTTTACTATATATTGTGTTTTGTCATGAATAATTTACTAAATATTGTATTTCTAAACTATATACCAGCGAGTTGGTTTTTGGCAAGAGCATTTTCAAAAGTCGCCTTCCTGCCTCTAGTCAGTGGAGAGAGCTGGCAATCACAAGATATCCACCTTCTAAATTACAGCATTCAAGTTAAAGATTAAAGCGCTGAATGATTATTTAAAAATAGCAATTATCAGATAGATTTCATTTCCATTACTTTGAACTCATATGCTTTCTATTAAACCTCATTATGCTATGATAAGAATTTGATATCTAGAACTCTGCAGATGACGCTGCCGTTGAATTGTGCGGGTGACTGTCACCAGTCGTCCACCAGTCGCCGGCCGCACTTGAGCTTCACCCAAATTTCCCCCTCGAATTCCGGAACTATACTATAAATGGAGATGCAATTTAAGCAATGAAACAATTCACCCCTAACCACTTCCACTACGGCTGGGTTATTGTCGCGATCGCGGCTTTATCGCAGTTCTTCTCAGGACCCGGACAGACTTTTTCAAATGCGATTTTCATCGATTATTATATAGAGGATTTTGGCTGGAGCCGTTCGACGGTTTCCGGCATCTATTCGGGCGCCACACTGGCAGCAGGGTTTATGCTGTTTTTCGTGGGACGACTGATTGACCGCAACGGTTCACGCAAAATGGCGGTGATCGTGTCGGCGTTGCTGGCGGTTGCCTGCCTGTTCAATAGTTTTGTGACCAGTTTGCTTATGCTGTTCATCGGTTTTTTCTTTATTCGCTTATTGGGTCAGGGATCAATGGCGCTGATTTCGAATTCACTGATTCCGCAATGGTTTGTGAAAAAGAGAGGGCGCGCGCTGAGCATTGCCGCGATTGGCGGACTGGTCAGTTCGGCGGCGTTTCCGCTGTTGAATGTGTGGCTGATCGAGGCTTTCGGCTGGCGCATGTCGTGGATAGTTCTGGGTGCCATTATTATTGTGCTGTTCACTCCACTGGCGCTTTTCCTGATCCGGAACTCACCGGAGGATGTCGGCCTGTTGCCGGATAACGGCAAAGCCGAGAAACCGGGTTCGCCCGTAAAACGCAAAGAAGAAGCGAGCTGGTCGGTCAGCGAAGCTTCCAAAACGCGGGCTTTCTGGCTGCTGCTAATTTGTGCGGCCATTCCCGGAATCGTGAACACCGGCCTGACGTTCCACCTTGTTTCCATTTTCAAAGAAAATTCCCTGTCGCTTGAAGCGGCGGCGGGCATCTTAAGCTTAACCGCACTGATTGGCCTGCCGGTGACTTTCCTGACAGGGCTGCTGCTGGATAAGGTGAAGGTGCAGTATATGCTCGTGCTGGTTTTTGCAGGCGAGATTGTTTCGCTGTTTCTTTTGCAAAATGCGAATTTCCTGGCGGCCGCTGTCGTTTTCGGTTTGGTCTGGGGAGTGAGTATGGGGATGGAACGCATCGTCATGGCAGTGGTATGGCCGAATTATTTCGGCCGCAAGCATATCGGCAGCATCAGCGGCATTGCGATGGCGATGATTGTGACGGGATCTGCACTTGGCCCTTTGCCGCTCGGCATCGCGTTTGATATGTTCGGCGGCTACCAGCAGATCCTTTGGGGGTTGATGCTGTTTCCGGCCATCGGAATGGCAGCTGCGCTGATGGCGAATCCGCCCGTCAAAGAAACCAAAAAAGAACAAATGCTGGCTTTGCCTGCCCCGCGCCGCAGTGAAGAGGCGCCGCTGCTCAGCAAATAGAGAGCCGGTTCGCCCGCTCCATTCAAACTACAGTACACAGGAGAATTCTTTCAACAGAATTCTCCTGTTTTTCATTTCCATTTTTCTGGTATGCTAATAGATAGAATTATCCAAAAATGGAGGTGGAATCTAATGACATGGTTTTTTGTGATGGTCTTCGGCATGCTCGGGCTTGCGGGGTTTGTTGATTGGCGCAGGAAAAAGAACAACAATACAGCGAATCGGGCGATAAATTCAAATGCCAAACCGGGGGAAAGCTCCAATTACACGATAGGCGGCGGGAACAACGATCACTTTGGAGGCGGGCAATAACTCCCTCCATATGCCGGTCTGCGCGTCACCAGGAAGGCTGCCGCAGGCTGTCAAGGTCATGCAAAGCCTTCTCTGTTCCAAGTGCCACGCAGTCCATCGGATGATCGGCAAGGGTGACTGGCACCCCGATTTCCGCTGCCAGTTTTTTGTCGAGGCCATGCAAAAGCGATCCGCCGCCGGTAAGGACAATGCCCCGGTCGCAGAGGTCCGCCGCCAATTCGGGCGGCGTGATTTCGAGTGTCCGTTTTACGCCGTTAATGATGCCCGTTACCGATTCGGCCAGGGCTCCTTCAATATCACGGGCCGTGATTTCGATAATTTTCGGGTGGCCCGCCAGAAGATCGCTGCCACCGACACGAAGTGTTTCCAGGCGCTTTTCACCTTCTGCCCCATAGGCGGTGCCGAGACGGATTTTCAAGTGCTCAGCAGTCCGCATACCAATTTTCAGACTGTGGGTTTTCAGGATGTATTCAGCAATTTTCCGGTCCATTGCGTGTCCGGCTGTTTTCAGGGATTGGCTGACGGCGATGCCATTTGACGAGATGACCGCCATTTCGGTGCTTCCCCCGCCAATATCAACCACCATCATCCCTTCCGGTTCCCAAACCGGCATACGGGCCCCGATGGCCGCTGCCAATGGTTCCTCTATCGTCAAAGTTTCCCTTGCACCAACCTGTTCCGCAGCTTCCAGTATTGCCCGCTTTTCGACAGTTGTAATCCCGACCGGCACACTGATCACGAATATTTTCCGTTTCAGGCTGCCGACTTTTTGCGACAGTTCTTTCAGGAAACGGCTCATCATCCTCATAGCCGCTTCCTGGTCCGCAATCACTCCCCAGTGAATCGGGCAGCTGACGCGGATGCCGACGGGAGTACGGCCGTTCATCTCAAAAGCTTCCGTTCCGGCCGCAATCATTTCATCACTTCCCCCATCGACCGCCACCATCGACGGTTCCCGCAAAACAATTCCCTGGTTCTGCAATACGAACAATGTATTGGCGGTGCCTAAATCGATCCCCACCTCTCTTGCTCCAAAGTTAAACATGCGAGTACGCCCCTTTAGCAGTCATGATGTTTCGTGCAAATGCGCTTGCGCAATCAATGCCGTTTGACGGCCGGCTTGTCCTGTTCATCCCGCGCAAAGTCAATTTCCTTCAATTTCCGCCTGCAACCGTGAACCAAGTTTTTGGCTGATTCACGCAATGAAAAATAATGCTGGCGGATGTGGGTTTCATTTTCCATATCGATTGGTATCTTTATGATTTTCGCGAATTCTTCCGTCCACCGGCTGAAATAACGGATCATTTCCTTCGAACGATATTGCTCGCTTTTCAAGGACGCCTGCAGTTCTTTTTTGTCATGCAGCAATGTGTCTTTGTCGCGCCGCAATAACTGGACTTCCCGTTTCAGCACCTGAATTTCCCATAAGGCATTTTTGGCAATTTCCTGATCGCGGCCTTCCAACCCTTCCGCAAGGTCAGTGAAAGCCCTTTCCCTGTAGAAATGATTTGTTGCAGCTTCTGTGTTTTTCATGAGGTTTCCTTCCCTTCGATATTGTCGTCATTTAACGGCAAGATACTAGTTATTGGCCAACAGCGTTTCCGCCGGAACATCGAAAAAGTCTGCCAGACGTTCGGCGTGGTCTTCCGAAATCTTCTTGCTGCCGTTTTCATAACCCCAGATTGCACTGGTTGCAACCCCGATTGTCCGGGCGAGGTCTTTGGATGACAAACCTTTCGCTTTTCTGAGCTCCTGCAGTTCACTTACCGCATCCACCATCGTTCTGCACCCCGTTTCGCATCATTCTTCTTGGCAGGATAGGATCTTGCTGTTATCTTTCCGGATGAAGCCCGATGATACCGTTGCGACGGTAGATAAATTGGTTATCTTCCAAGGTTTTTAGAACGTTCGTCAAAACCGCATGCGATATATTCAATTCGGAGGTGATTTCCTTGATCGTTTTGAACAGAACGCCTTCCGATGAACAATTTTTCATGAAATAGACCATGAAAATTTCACCGGACTTCCGGCCCTTATCCCCTTGCCCCGCAAAGCATTGCTGCGATTTTTTCAGGATGTTCTTTTCTTCGATTCTCAGATTGTTGTAAACTGCATGATTACCAACCACAACGTACACCTCCTATAAAATTACAAAAATATTTTCTTACTTACATAATTACCCTTAGTATAACGGAGTAATCCACCCTTTTGTTAGATTAATCTGATTATAATATTTGTAATATGAAGTACCTGCGCCAGAATCCTGCCATGACGGCTTTTAACTGTAAACAAAAAATATATAAAAATGCAAAAAGCCGCTCCGCGTAATGAATGCGGAACGGCAAATTACAATGGTTTATGGTTTATGGTTAAAAATTCATGTTCATCATCATGCCAAGGTAGGCACTCGCAACAAAGCCGATGCCAAAAAGAAAGGACAGCCAAAGCGGACCTTTTTTAAAAAAGCTCATAACCATCAGCCCCATTGCCAAAATTCCAATCACCAACAGCAAAATGCCATCAATCGACACCAGGAATTGGGGCGTGACCGGCAGGAATTGCTCGCCGATCAGCGTTCCGATAAACGGTGCCGCTCCTTCAGTCAGGAATGTATTGTTGATGTTATGCGGCGGTGCCAGCTTGCTCATGACGGCGGTGAAAAGAAAGACCAGCCCGAGCATAAAAGTTTCGAGCTTTAACCCTTTGCGGGAAGGCTCTTTTGTTTTATTGCCAAACCCGTTCAAAAACGCTGCCGCCAATAAAGGCAGGATACTCAAATGCTTCAGGAGCAGCATCTGCCCGTATGGCAGCACCCAAGAAGCGGCGTAGTCGGCAGGTTTTGAAAACAGCAGCCAGACGATAAAACCGCTCACCAGGATGGTTGCCATCATGCCGAACGCAAAAGGCGTGAACCATTTCAGGAAACTGCGCCAATTGATCAGGGCGGATGAAAACCAAGTGACCACGATCAGTACCCCGGCCCACAGCGTCAATGACAGGAAATGCAGGGTATGGCTGAGCAGTCCGGGCAGAAAGTCGAGCGCTGCCGCGTGGCTGCCGAACCCCATATTCAATATGGCGAGCAGAAACCAGAACGCCTGAATGTATTTTGAGCTGTTGACCGCAGTGGCGCCGAACCAGAAAAAAGCCAGGAGCAGGCTGAACGCAAAGCTCTGGCCGACCTGGAATTCACTGATCGCCGTCCAAAGGGCTGAGCCGAAACCGGTGTTGCCCATCAACAGCCCGAGCAATTGGATTGTCGGAGCTGCCGACAGGATGGGAATGACTGCAATCGCCAGCAGGATGCCCGACTTTTTGACGGTGATCGGCGGTTTCCGGTTTTCCGGCACAAATTGCAGCACGATGACGCCCGCCAGAAATGACATGACTGCATAGAGCAGAAAGTCGGACATGATGGTGAACAGCATCATTTTCTTCTGGCCATGACGAAGAACGTGGCTGCCGCAACGATCAATAAAGCAATGATGATGATGGTGACCCATGGAGTCTCAGCTTTCGCCGGCTCAACAGCCGTTGCAGCGGCTTCTTCGTCAGCAGACAGTGCAGCTTCTTCCGTTGCCTCTGTTTCCGTTGTGTCTTCTGAAGCCTGTTCTTCTGCGGCTTCATCAGCCACTTCTTCTTCACTTGCCTCCGCTGCCACGTTGAAAATCAACGTACCGGTGATTTCGTGACCGTCCTGGCTGAGTGCGCTCCAATCGACGGTGTAAGCGCCATTCGGAAGTTCTTCATCCAATTGGCCGAGCAACTCCAGATCGGAATAGCTGATGTCTGAGATTTCGACAGCGTTTCCGGATTCATCCGTCATGGCCATGTCCCCTTGCTGGATCGCCGATTCGAATTGAAGTTGGATTTCAGCCGGTGACCCATCGAGCGTTTCGCCTTCAGCAGGAGTCGAAGAGGATAAGCCGGAGTGGGCGTTTGCCGAGACGGGGAAAATTAATAAGAGAATAGCGATGAACAGGATCTTTTTCATTATGTATTCCACCTTTCGGGTTGTCAGTTCTGACAGTGACGCCATTAATCCAATTAAAAACTTTTGCCTCCTTATATTATTTGTTATGAAGGCAGTGTACAAATGATAGCTGTAAAACCGAAAAAGTGCAGGAAGCCTCAATTTTTTAAGAAATCACTGGCATAACGAAAAACACAGTGTTTTAGATCTGTGTTTTTTTTGAGAATGCAATTATTTTCATCGCTGAAACCGGCATAAAGTTGGCATCCGGCCGCATGACATAAGGCAAAAACCGGTCGCTTCCTGTCCACAACCAGTAAATCACAGCCGCCAGCAGGATAATTATCAAAAAGATTTTTATTTTTTTCATAATCCGCCTCCGTAAAAGAAGAGTGAGCCGTTGCTCCAGTTTACTGCATAAATTTTACCATAATTAACAGTCTTCTTTTTTTATTCCCGCAACGTCCGCTTCCCTCTGTAATGCTTCGAGCAAGCCATGAATTTCTTCCAAATCATCGATAACATAGTCTGCTGCTGCCGTGTACCACTGCGAATTCCGCTTCCACACACCAATCATGCCGGCTTGCTTTGCAGCTTCCACGTCGTTCACCGGATGGTCGCCGACAAACAGGGCGGATTCCGCCGTAACACCCAGGCGTTGCAATGCTCTTTCGAATATGCGTTTATCGGGTTTGCGGAGATTCTCTTTTTCGGAGATCAGAGTGGCATCGAAATAATCTTCGATGTCCAGTGCCCGGATGTTGCTTTCCTGGAACCCGGTGTACCCATTGGTGATCATGCCGACCAGGAGGCCCTCGTTTTTCAGCTTGTCGAGCATGGAGACAAGGCCAGGGAATGGGACGCAATGGTGCGGAAAGAATGCAAGATAGTCCGCAAGCAATTGCTCCGGCGTTATGCCTTTGATGCCAAATTCTTCGATTAGCTGCCGATAGACCTTGTCTTTCCAGACATAGCCGTGCTGGTCGAGTTCCAAGAATCTGGCGATATAATGCGGTTGGTCAATATGACCCAGGTGAATGCGCAACCTTTTGTGCTGATGAAAAACGAATGCTTCCAATGATTTGTCTCGGTCCAACAGGGTTCCATCCAAATCAAAGATGACGGATTGGATCATATTTCTCCTTCACTTCCTTCCGTGAAATTCACTGGTATAGTATAAATAATACAGTATTTTGGAACTTTCTTGAAATTAAGGTCTTTGGACCTATACTTTCAACATGTATTACCTATTATAATTTTCTGGATATCACAATTTTGTTAGATGGAGGAACGAGATGAAAAAATTATTGGTTTTATTGTTGGCAGTCCTATTGGTGGTTTCTGCAGTGCCCGCGTCAACGTTTGCGATCGGAAAAAACAATCCGCAATTCGAATTATTCCTGGAAGAAATCAATTGGTCCAAGGAAGATTATGTAACATACCTTGAAAGCAAAGGATGGTCGTTAAGAGATTTTGGCGATGCATCGGAACTTGGAACACCTTTATCTGAAGAAGGCGTACAAACTGTGATGGCCGACTTCGAATTGACCCGCGCAGAATTGAACGCTTTGCTTGTTGAATTTGGTGATATCGAAAAAGGCGAAGATGTTTTGGATGGAACTTATCTCATCTTCCATGAAGAGCTGTACAGCTACACAGAATGGTATTTAAGTGGAGAGTTTGATCCCATTGATGTAAACGATCCGGAGTTTGAAAAATTCCTGGAAGAAATCAACTGGTCCAAGGAAGATTATTTGGCTTACCTCGACAGTACAGGATGGCCGCTGGATTATTTCACCGATGTTGAGCAACTGGGAACGCCTCTGAATGAAGAAGGCGTGCAGGAAGTTATGGCTGATTTCGAATTGAGCCGCGAGGAATTGAACGCGCTGCTTGTTGAATACGGTGATATTAACGAAGGCGAAGATGTATTGGACGGCACTTTCCTTATCTTTAATGAAGAACTTTATTATTATGTAGAAATGTATTTGGATGGAAGTTACTACGAATATGAAGAGGGTATTGAAATCGAATTTGGTGATTTGGATATCTTTACGGAAATCGGTCTGACTGAAGAAGAGTTGATCCGGTTGTTCGAACATTTTGAGACATTGAATTATGAAGACGAAACATTTCTTATCCAATTGGAAGAACTTTTAGAGCGTTTGGAAGCAATTGAGTACTTCGAAAGTGCATCTGAACTGGATGCTGCACAAATTGCTGTATTACTGGACATTTTCAATGATATGACTAACTTGTTTGAAATCGAGACGCAGTATTTCCTGACAAACGGGGAAGAAAAACTGCCTCTTTCATTGACGTCGTTGATGACTTTGGAGACGACAAACGGTTATGATTTGCTGATTGAAATTTATGATCGCCAAGGAGAGTTTCTTGCTGATATCCTTTTAACAGCTGAAATGTTCGGTTCTGAAATCATTACAGAAACAGGCAAAGATCTTGAAGTGGTAGAAGAAGTGATTGCCGCTCCTAAAACTGAGACAAAAACAGTGAAAAAAGAAGCGCCGGCAGTGAAGAAAGACACAAAAGCCGTTAAGACTGAAAAAGGCGGAAAACTTCCGAAAACTGCTTCTGATTATGTCAGCAATGCATTGATCGGACTGGCATTCGTCCTGATTGGCCTGGTATTATTCCGCCGCATGAGAACAGTAGGCAATTAATCGATGAACAAAAAAAGAACTAAAAAGAACGGCCGCAAAAAAATAATTTTGTCAGCCCTGGCCCTATCAATGATAGTGTTTGGCCTTTGGTTCAGCAGCACGAATGCCGCCTCTTTCCTGAAAGGCTATATGATTTTCAAAAGCGGACAGGTCGATGAAGTGGAAGTCATTGCAAAAACTGCTTCTTCCAATGAAACCATCAGCCTGCCCGAACAAGAGGACGATGCAGAAGAAATTCTCTATCCGGTGCGTCCTGAAAAAGGGGAGAATATCGGAAATCTTCTGATTCCTAAGATTGAAGCCACGTTGCCGATTTTTCATGGATCAGATGAAGATGAGCTGGCAAAAGGTGTCGGCCATTTTGCTGACAGTGTCCTGCCTGGTGAAAATGACAATTCGGTTCTTTCCGGCCATATGGATACTGTATTCCGCAGGTTGGGGGAAGTCGGAAAAGGCGATCTTCTGACGGTGGAAACATCAGCGGGGACGTTTACGTATAAAGTGAGAAAGACGCGCATTGTGGACGCGGATGACCGGACAGTGATTGTGCCGAAACCGAAAGCTACACTGACGGTATCGACGTGCTATCCTTTCGATTTCATCGGCTCTGATGCACCCGAGCGCTTTATCCTGATTGCGGATCTGGTTTCGAAAGAATAACAAAAGCGCCTCATTGCATCCATTGCAGTGAGGCGCTTTTGTTGAGAAAGAAAAAATGAAAACCGATATTGCGCAAAACAGCTTCGCTTTCCTGGGGGCTCGCGCTGAGCTAACTCGGTCTCGTTTCACTTCGTCCGAGTGGATCTCAGCACTTCGCTTGGTCCCCTGGGAGTCTTCGCTGTTTTGCTCCATATCTCAGATTGCTCTTTATCAAGGAATATCTGTATAAGCCTGTTTCAAGAAGCAGACACCCCAATTCTACACAGCACCAGAATGAAGCGTCAGGCGGCGAAGAGCAAAGATGTGCTCCTGCATCGCTGCGCTGCTTCGTCGCAAAGACTTGTCCTCGCAAGCTTCGGCCAATGTCTTTCCTGCGGGAACCAGAGCGAGTCCTGAGACCCCGCAGGGAAGGTTTGACCGAACAGCATTCGGTCGAACCTTTGCGACGAAGCGTGAAACGCTGCAGGAGCATCGGTTTTCGAAGCGACTGAGGAGGCTTAGGCCGCTCCCCGCGGAAAGCGTCCGCCTAGAGCGTAATGATTAGAGAAGTTGATAGTTTCTCGAAAATATAGCGCCTCATTGCATCCATTGCAGTGAGGCGCTTTTTACTATTTTCAAAAATAGGGATTCCTCTCCCGGCGGCTTTCATCCAGTCACTTTCTAAATTTCAAAAACAGTATAACCGACTTGCCCCGCACTTTCCGGTAGCTCTTTGCCGTCAGGCGTTTGAATTGTGAGAGATGGTGAATTAGTTTCCGTACTTTTGATCCTTCATTTTCAGTGGTGTGAAATAATTTTCGGAGCCTTGCCACTGCAGCTCGGCTCTCAAAACTTCGAAGGTCGACCGGAAGAACTGCTGTACACTTTCACTCGGACTCTCCTTTTCGGCCACCGTGTCCAATGCCAAAAAGTATTCGCTTTTCGATTTGTCGTAATAGGCTTCCGGAGGCTTCACAGACGGATGGTTCAAATCTTTGTAGAGAAATGGGTAAGACAGGACAAAAAAAGCGGTTGTATCCGTCAATTCGTCGCCGGGCCAGAAGCCGTATTCAATCATCTGCTCGTCAAAAGCTGCTTTCTCGATAGTTTTGTCTTCGGGATACGGCTCCATTATGCCCGGCAGGATCAGCATCGACACATCGAAGGTGCCCCAGAACAACGCCGGCTTCATTTTCCGGCAACGCATCGGCGCAATAAATTTCGATTGCTCAAGCAGCGCAAACTGGAACAACCTCAATCCCCGAAGCGCATTGGGCTGATCCAATTCGCGCGGCACCTCGTCTTCATCGAATGGCGTGGTATAGGGCATTTCCTGCGGCTTCGGGTTGATTGCCAAAGGGATGTCCTGTGCTTTCAAGGCTGAAAAAATCTCTTCATAATACTGTTGGATCGATTTGGACGTCTTCAGCTCAATGTTTTGAACGTTTCCATCCACGTTGATCGCGATGCGGCTGTTCCGGATATCGACGTCAATCTGGAAGGCGCGGCTATTCGCGAACAACAAGCCGGTGCCGAAGCCGTCAGGTGTGACGGTCAATGCCACATGCGCCCATTGCGGCTCCTGTGGCGCCGTCTCCAATTTCACCTTTCCGAGAATCTGGGAAATCAAATGCAAGGTGAATTTCGTTTCCGCCCATTCCGAATGGTGGATCACATCAATCTTCATGCCATTCTCCTCCTGTCTCAGGATCAAAAAATGGCCAGCTCCTGTGGATAAGAGCTGGCCGTTGCCGTTTTTTACTTATCCACAGTGGATATTCGACATAGATATGAAATCTCCTTTATCCACAGAAAAAATTCTGTGGATAATTCAACGAATGGACAATAGGCTGATTATTTCTCTTCTTTCAGTTCCTCATCGGATTCCTCACTCGGTGCATCTTCCCTGTTTTCTGCCTCCGGCTGATTTTCTGGCTTTGGATTTTGAACAGGATTGACAATTTCAGCCGGCGCTTTGCCGACATAGGATTTCAATAACTCCCCGATATCAATGCCCGTCATTTCTTTCAACGGTTCCTGCATATCAACCATCGTTTTGGTGACACTGCGGCCGAAGGAAGGGATTCCCTCGCCATTGCCGGAATCGATGATTTTTACGGAATCGATGTTGTTGAGTGGCTGAGCGACTTTTTCTGCGAATACCGGAAGCATGTCGATCAATTTCTCGGTGATGATAACATCGCCGTGTTCCTCCATCGCTTCAGCGAGCAATTTACGTGATTCAGCTTCCGCTTTGCCTCGCTCACGGATGACTTCCGCTTCCGCGGCACCTTCGTCACGACGAATTTTCGCTTTCGCTTCCCCGCTGATGACAGCTTTACGGGCTTCCGCTTCTGCGGAACGTGTTGTTTCGTAATAAGTGGCATCCACTTTCGTTTTGCGGACTTTGCTTTCCTCTTCTTCCAATGTAACGGCGCGTTCCCGCTCCATGAATTTCAGGTTCAATTCCTCGTCCTGGATTTCTTTTGCAAGCTTCACTTTTTCAAGTTCATAAGACTGTTCGGATTTCGCCCGCGCCCGTTCTGTTTCTTCTTTAAACGCGGCATCCTTGATGTCTTTTTCTTTCCGCGATTCCGCAATGGAAATTTGGCGCTTGTACTCTTCTTCTTTCGCTTCCTGATCGGTGCGCGCCCGTTGGATCCGGGTTTCGCGGTCTGTTTCCGCTTCTGCGATTTCAGCCCGCTTGCGAACTTCAGCAATCCGCGGCCGGCCGAGGTTCTCCAGATAGCCGTTCGTCTCATCCGCATCGCGCAAGTCCGTCAGCCCAAGGGACGTGATTTTAAAGCCCATTAAATCCAATTGCTTTTGCGCAACTTCCTGGACGTCCAGATTGAATTTCTCCCGGTCGCCGTTAATGTCTTCGACTGTCATTTTCGACAGAATCGCCCGCAGATTACTGCCGAGCACTTCGATGATTTCCGTCTCGATTTCGTTCTGCTCCTTGCCGAGGAATTGCTCGGCGTAATTCGCGATGCCGTTCAGCGTATCCGCCACTTTCACCATGGCTACGGCATCCGCCACAATCGGCACACCCGCAATCGTATACACACGCGGTGTCGAAAGCTTTAATTGGAATGAAGTCAGATTGACCGGTGTGGAAGTCTGGAAGCGGCGCAGGCGGTAACCGCCGCCCCGGATGATCTTCATCGACCGCCCTTCTTCATCGTTGAATATATTCGTGTCTTTTTCAGGATCCCCCAGTTTCGGACCTGTAATAATCAATGCTTCGTTCGATTTGGCTGTACGGTAACGGAATCTTACCCAGAAAAAGTACCCGATTCCGGCCAGTACTGCGACGATCAGCACCGCAATTCCCAGTGTGGCGTATCCGATTGACTCTAACATTCGTGCATCTCCCCTTTGAATGGATTCTTATTTGAAACTCAAATAAGTAAGTGCAGCGAGTTTTGAATTTTACTGCCTGTTATTTTATACGGAGAGAATTGGAAAACGTTTCAATAAATTTGGAAATTGGCGTTATTTTTTGAAGTAATACAACAAATAAAAGGAAAGGAAGGGAAGGGAGACGCCGCTGACCTGGCGTTACCCTTCCTTCGTCTTTTGTAATTTCCCAGCACAACGAGTTCTGCTACTCGGGGTTCTCAATCGAACCCATGAACAGGATCACGCCGGTTTCTTCATCGGTAATTGCGAAGAAGAACGGCCGGTTTACATTCAATTCAAATGGTGGCTCCGCTGGCGCTGATTCACCAACGGCTACAGAAGTGGCCGCAGCGGCTTCAGTTCCTTCTTCGCTCACGTTGATAAAACTTTTCTGTTTCACTTCACTGATGAACAAGCCGCCGCTCGATTCGAACATGTTCGATAAGTCAACACCGTCGAAGGCGGTTTCCATGCCAAGGTCCTTTAAGGTATCATTCAAAACCTTTTCATACTCCAGTTCGAATTTCGGCAGCATCACCATGCCCTGCTTCATCTCGAATCGGCTCAACCAATCAGCCCATTCCTCTTCGGTCATCGCTTCTTTGAACTCATCCAGCGAAGAGGTTTCAGCCGGCAGAAAGACGTGCATATTCATCTCCCCTTCTCCGTACGGGAGTGAGACCGCCTGGAAATTTTCGGTCTCCAGATAGGAGAGCTCTGCTTGCAAGGCCATGAGCGGAACTTGGACCGTTGAACCGTCACTTAGGTGGAAAGGCCTTTCCTCTGTCGCTTCCTCGGAAAACGGGTACTGCCACGCGCCATTAAAGTAAATCGCATTCAGCAGCATAGTCACCAAATTGCCGGGCAGCGGCTTGCTTGCCATTTCTTTGATCTTGTCATTCGTCGCGTCGCTGACCCAGTCATTGATCGCATCTGCTGAAGCTGGATCCGTGATGTCGATGGTTTCTATTTTGGCATTATAGTAATCCTGGCTGCTTTCAGTAAAACTCTCACGAAACGTATAGCCTTCCTTGACCCAGATGGAATTCGCGATATTCAACTCGATATCCTCGGAATCGCTGGCCAGCTTCGTGACAAGGGATACATTGGCTCGGTTCATTTCTTCAGCGCTTAGCCCTTCCGCCTCGAGCACTTGCGCTATTTCATCTTTAGTTGCGCCGTCCGCGCCGTTATAAACCATGGCCAGCGCCATATACAAACTTGTTGGCGACACAAAGATATTCCCTTCTTCTCTTGCCGATAAATCCTGCAGCAATTTCATGCCGAGAACATTGTTTGCCTCCGCAATCAGTTCATAATCCGTCTCGCCAAATTCCACGTGATCCGCAATCTTCATGGTGGGAGCCCCTGTTTTATCAGTGTCTGCTTCATCTTGCCCGGTGCCGCAGCCAGCAGTGCCGGTGAGTAATCCTGTGACAATCAAGAATGGTATTAACTTTTTCATAAGTAACCCTCCCTTTACCGCAGTAGACTGGAAAACAGGTGAAAAAGTTACATGTCTTTTATTGAAAGTGCCGGCCGGCAGATTCCTCAGCAGCCATCTCTTTCACCCACCGCGGCCAGGCCGCGAGATAAAGCGGCAAATCAGCCGGATGGTGCTGTCCCACATTCAGACCCGCAAAACCCGCACCAGCAGCCGGTTCATATCCGCTGCGCTTTGCGCGAAGTCCTGGCGGTGCCATTCGATGGCGAGGCCAAGAATTGCGTTGG
This sequence comes from Planococcus salinarum, assembly GCF_007004625.1. Lineage (GTDB taxonomy): Bacteria > Bacillota > Bacilli > Bacillales_A > Planococcaceae > Planococcus > Planococcus salinarum. The sequence goes on from NZ_VIFV01000002.1 coordinate 146,858, forward strand.
CCTGATAAGCGCTGAGCATCGCGATGTCGATGTCGATGCCCGACGCGTAATGTTCCCGGATGTCGTTTCGGATCAATTGCTGCACATGGTCGAACAGCAGGTAATAATAGGACAGCGGCACGGTTTTCGAGAAAACGATGCGGTAAAACGGCTGGTAATGTTCAATGTGGTGAAAAATGCGGATCGTGGACGGATTCAAATTCTTCGAAAGCAAATTCTGTTCGTGCCTGTAAGGCTCCAGATAGGATTCTCCGAGGTCTTTCATGATGGATTTGAAATACTCTTCAAACAGGTTTTCGACCTGGCCGTAATGCGCATAAAACGTGCCCCGGTTCACATTCGCGAGTCGGCACAGCTCCGTTACGGAAATCGAATTCAACCCCTTGTCCTTCAATAAAATCATCAACGCTTTCCGCAATGCTTCCTTTGTTTTATAAACACGCAAATCCACCTTCATCTTTTCACTCCTTAACGAACAAAATTTGCCTTTTTTGTAGGTTACTGAACATTTTCGCTCTTTTTGTTTATTGAATATTCTAACTTTTGAGCGCTGTACTTTTAGTGTACACTTGCTCATTAATTATGAGGAGGTTTTATTGATGAGATTGGAAGGAAAAGTTGCGGTAGTTACAGGGGCAGCATCCGGAATGGGCAAAGCGATTGCGGAATTGTATGCGGCTGAAGGCGCGAAAGTGATCGTCGCGGATATGAATTTTGACGGCGCGGAAGCAGTGGTACAGGGCATTTCATCGAACGGCGGAACGGCCAAAGCGGTGAAAGTGAATGTCACGAGCCAGGAAGACATCGACAACATGATCGACACAGCGGTAAACGAATTTGGCACATTGGACATTCTGGTCAACAACGCCGGCATCATGGACGGTTTTGAGCCGGCCGGTGAAATCACGGATGAAAAATGGGACCTGATTTTTGATGTGAATACAAAAGGCGTCATGCGCGCCACGCGCAAAGCGATTCCGATCTTTCTTGAAAAAGGCAAAGGCGTCATCATCAATACGGCGTCAACGGGCGGCTTGAACGGCGCCCATGCAGGAGCTACGTATGGCGCTTCGAAACACGCCGTGGTCGGCTTCACGAAAAACACCGGCTATATGTATGCGGGTTCCGGAATCCGCTGCAACGCAATTGCACCGGGCGGCGTGGAAACCAATATCGGTTCCACGATGTCAAACATCAGCGAATTTGGCGCCGGCCGTCTCCAGCCTGTGCACGGCTTAATGCCACGATCCGGCAAGTCGGAAGAAATCGCGCAAGTTGCCTTGTTCCTCGCGTCTGACGACTCAAGTTTCATCAACGGCACGGTGATTGTGGCAGATGCGGGCTGGACGTCTGCGTTTTAATGAAATAAGCGTAAAAATGCCAGTCCCGCAGCTCGCGGAACTGGCATTTTTGTTGTGATTTTTGCGTCCGGACAGTATTTTTTGGCTGCGGACAGTATTATGTGGGTTCCGGACAGTATTTTCGTTTTCCGGACAGTATTTCGGCAGTTCCGGACAGTAAATCCATTTTTCTGGAAATGGACAAGCAATTTTCCGTGGAAATAGCCAGTTTGACGCTAAATCGATCAACCTCTCGCCTGGTTTCAAGAACAACAGCGGAGGTTTTTCGCGGCGCGAAAAACTCCATGGTTTAAAGGAAGCCTTAGCGGCAGCTAAGGCTTTTTCATATTAATGGGTTTGGGTTTATGGGTGGTGCAATTAGGTTGGAAGGAGTAAAAGCGGGTCTGCGCAAGTAAACTTCCGTCCACTGTCTAATTACACCCGCTCCGCAACCTCCATGTTCTTCTGAATATTCACCTGATGCGGGAATGGGATTTCGATGCCGTTCGCATCCAGTGTTTCTTTGATGGCTTTGCGCAATTCGCGTTCGACGGCCCATTGCTCGCCGCTTGTCGCTTTGGCGATGATCCGCAAGGTGACATCGGACGCGCCAAAACCCTGCACGCCGATAACATCCGGGCCTTCGACAATCGTTTCATTGTTGGCTGCGATCTTGTCGCACACCGACTGAATGACCGCGACCGCTTTGTCGATGTCTGCGTCGTATGAAATGCCGATGTCCACCAGCGCGCGCATATTGCCGCGGGAATAGTTGCTGACGGTGGTGATGTCGCGGTTCGGGATGTAATTCAACGTGCCGTCGAAGCTGCGGATCTGCGTCGTCCGGAGTCCGACCGATTCGACAATGCCGTCGATGCTTCCAACGGTGACGTAATCATTGACGTCAATCTGTTTTTCCAGCAGCAAAAAAAAGCCGGTGACGACGTCGCTGACGAGGCCCTGCGCCCCGAAGCCGATCGCCAGGCCGACAATGCCCGCTCCCGCAATCAAACTCGCCACGGATAAGCCGAAGATATTGAATACGGTGGCCACCAGAATAAAGATCAATACGTACGAGAAAACATTTTCCGATAAGCTCTGCAGCGTCAGCGCGCGGCCTCTTGTAACGTCACCTTTTTTCAATAATTTATCGAAAAAGCGGCCGATCACTCCATTGCCGATCGCTTTTACGATTAAAAACGCGACCAGGATACCGATAATTTGAGCGGCAATTATGCCAATCTCAATCAGCAGCCCTTCCCAGTTAAAATCTCTAAAGTTCACCAAAAAAATCCATCCTTCCTGTTCTTTCCGGCAAAACAGCGAAAGGTGCGTTTTGCCTTACTCCTTTTCTCATTTCCTGTTCCTTTATATCATACAAGGCACTAGAATTTCATTCCTCTCTTCAATTCTCTGCCGAAAATTCTTATCTTGCCGCATCCCCACATGGCTTTGCAGCTATCAATTCTGAAACGCTACTTCGGGAGATATTTCCATTGTGCCCGCTATTCCTTCCTACTGCTCAAACTCCAAAAAAAATTCAGGTTCAAAAATCAGAAATGTGCTATTGTTTGTAAATACAAAGTGTCTTGAAAGCATTGATGAAAGTTGAGTTTCCAGACACCTGATAAATGTTTGCATCAATCTCCAGATAGAATCAGAAAGTGTTGTGGACCCTATAGAGACAGTAATCAGCAATTATAATCTTCCCCTGGTCATCCTTTCGGTCCTGGTGGCAATTTTCTCCTCTTCCGCTGCGTTGGATATCAGCAGCCGGCTGAAATCGACAACAGAAACAAGCCGCTTCCGATGGGTCTTGGTCGGGGCATTCATACTCGGGCTCGGCATCTGGTCGATGCATTTTATCGGCATGCTCGCATTCCACCTTTCGATCGATGTGAGCTACCGCATAAGCATGGTCATCATTTCGATTCTTCCTGCCATTGCGGCATCAGGCATCGCTTTTTATATTGTCAGCAGACCGGCCATCAAGCGAAAAAGCCTCTTCATCGGCGCATTTTTCATCGGCACCGGCATTATTTCCATGCATTACCTGGGCATGGAGGCCATGGAAATGAATGCGGTGATCACGTATGATCCTTTGCTATGGACGGTTTCAGCGGCTATCGCTTATGTCGCCTCCTTTACGGGCCTGTTCCTGTTATTTTATTTGCCGGATGTTTCAAGCTTTCATTGGCACAAACTGCTCAGTGCAATTTTAATGGGGCTGGCCGTATCAGGCATGCATTATACAGGCATGATGGCCGCTTTCTTTACCCCTTCCGAACAGATCATGGACCACGCTTTGGGTTCGACAATCGATACCATTCCACTGGCATACAGCATCGGGACCGGGATGCTGCTCCTGCTCGCCATGGCTTCCAGCACTGTTCGGATTGACAGGATAATTGCGATTCAGACGAAAGAATCCGAATTGAAATTCCAGTCGGTCATTGAATCGGCGAATGACGCCATCATTGTGGCCGATTTACAGGGAATCATCATTCAATGGAATCATGCGGCACAATTGATTTTCGGGTACACCAATGAGGAAATACTGGGATCGAATATCGATTTGATCCTGCAGGAAGACTTTGCATCGCTTCATCGGTGCAGCAACCATGAATATGAAGACGCGGAAGTAGCGAAGGCAATGGGCAGAACCTTTGAATTGACCGGCTGTAAAAAAGACGGCAGTGAATTCCCTTTGGAAATATCGCTCGGTACCTGGAAGACTGAAAAAGGCGTGTTCTTCAGCAGCATCATCCGGGATATCACAGAACGGAAACTTTCCGAAGAAAAAATCAAAGAGTTGGTCTACCTCGAACCGTTGACCGGACTGCCAAACCGCCGCCTTTTCAATGAGCGACTCAGCACGTTATTGGAACAGGCGAAAAGAACAGGAACGAATTTTTCCCTCTTTTATATGGATCTGGACAATTTCAAAATGATCAACGATACCTTCGGCCATTCGACAGGCGATCTGTTTCTGATGGAAGTGGCCGAACGGCTGAAGCGCCAGCTCACGGAGCAAGATACACTGTCGCGTCAGGGCGGTGACGAATTCACCCTCCTGTTGCCGGAAACGCACTGCGATGAAGCCGCAGTGTACGCCTGCAATATGGTGGAAAGTTTGAGTGAAGCATTTCAGTTTAAAGGCGAAGAAATCTTCACTTCCCTGTCCATTGGCATCAGCAGCTATCCGGCAGACGGTGAGGATGCCGAAACCTTGATCAAGCAGGCCGATATGGCGATGTACCGGATGAAGGAAGAAGGCAAGAACGGCTACCAGTTCTTTACGAAGGAAATGAATCAGGAAATTTCCAGAAAGGCCAGACTGGCAAACGACTTGCGAAAAGCCACCGATTGCGGCGAATTTTCGATTCATTACCAACCGCAAATTTCTATCTGCACTGAGGAAATACAGGGTGTGGAAGCGCTGCTGCGCTGGAACCACCCGGAACTGGGCAATATCTCTCCTGCCGAATTCATCCCGATTGCCGAAGAAACGGGAAGCATCATTAAAATCGGCGAATTCGTTTTGGAACAGGCCTGTCGACAGAACAAAGCCTGGCAGGACGCGGGACTTCCCCCATTTCGCGTGGCGGTCAACATCTCCGCCAGGCAGTTTGCACAAAAGGACTTGATGGACTTTGTCGGAAATGCGCTCCAAAGTTCCGGTTTGGCGCCGCAATACCTGGAGCTCGAGCTCACGGAAAGCATCTACCAAAACGATCAAAACTCCATTGATGTGATGCTGCAATTGAAGTCCATGGGCATCTACTTGTCGATCGATGATTTTGGTACCGGCTATTCTTCCCTCAGCTATCTGAAAATGTTCCCAATCGATACCTTGAAAATCGACCGGCAGTTCACCCGCAACATCGAAACCGATCCGAAAGATGCCGTATTGGTAAGAACGATTATACGTATGGCGCATGACCTGGAGCTGAACGTCATTGCAGAAGGCGTCGAAACAAAAGAGCAGTTGGAATTCCTGAAAAATGAACGCTGCCACCAGGCACAGGGCTATTACTTCAACCGGCCGTTGCCCCCTAAAGAGATTGCGGCACTTTATCAGACTGTGTAGTTAATGCAAAACCGCACCAGCCTTTCATTGGCTGGTGCGGTTTTTTCATTCGAATATTCAGCAGATTTTTGGACGGCTGCGTTCCGGAAAGTCCCATTACTCCGCGATAAACAGTTTCCCTTTATGCTCAGCCGCCTCCACAGAGATCGACTCCCCGTTCTGCAGCTCTATTTCCACGGTTTCAGTCGGATATCGCTCATCGATATAGATGAACACATAGCCTTCCATTTCCGCAGAAACGAAATCGCCATTTTGCGATTCCTGCAGCTCCAGCCTGCCGTAGCCACCTTGCGCATACTCATAGACTGCGATGGCCGGCTTATCATCAATGTTTAGCGCAAAGACCGTCAGCTCACCGTCGATCCACTCGTCCTGTTTGGTGATTTCAACCTCTTCCCTGTCGAAGTTGTAATCGCTGCCGTAATGAAATTCAAGCTCCTTCCACAAATCCCGCTGTTCCGGATAACCGCCGCCTGTCCACGTACTGATTTGCCGGACTTCGCCTTCATCATCGACCCTCAACGTCACTCCCATATCCGGCGTTTCTGCCTCGCTGATATCGAATGTGCCGACAGTAACGCCCGCTTCGTAATGCTCCGGCCTGATTGTAAATTGCTGACCCGGATACTTGGTGCCGAGGTATTCGACAACCTGTTCATACTTCGCAGCATGGGTGTTCATTTTCATAGTCGGATAATAAGCGTAATAACCGACGTATCCGATCAGCAGAGTGGCAGTAATAGCCACCGCCCATTTTTTGCGCTTTCGGAACACGAACCAGGCGATTGCGATTATGATAAGCAATAAAAAACCGATGAGCGTAAAAGTAATCCATTCACTTGGATTCATGTGAATCTTCCTTTCTTTAAAGCAATTGGAAAGCCATTTTGATCTTTCTTCCATACGCTGTCGGCATAGCAGCGTGTCCCCCGGGAATACCACGTTGAATTCGAAAAAAATCGTTAGCCACATCAAGCAATTACACCTGTACCCGTGATTTGGAGCTTTGGAAAGGGGGGAAATCGGATAGGTGAATGATTTGCGGGCGATTATTTTTGTTTGCGGGCGATTAAAATTTTTTATGCGCGGTTAGGAGAATTTGCGCGCGATTAGAAGTTTTTATGCGCGATTAAAAAAAGATATGCGCGTTCAGCAATTTTTTCTAAGAAAAACTCAAAACTCCACAAAAAACGGCTGCGCCGCTTCATTCAGGCAAAGCTCGATTCGCTCACGGAAGTTTTTCCACGTCACCAGCTCGAGCGCTTCATCGATCGGAAGAAAGCCGACTTCCAGGCTTTCTTCCGAAGTGGTTGGCGTGCCGCCTACCGCTTTTGCCAAAAACAGCGTGTTGCAGATGGACGCCTCCACATTTTGGAACACGCCGCAGAACTTCACAATTTCCACGTCAATGCCCGACTCTTCCTTCGTTTCCCGGATGGCCGCAGCTTTCAGCGATTCCCCTTCTTCAACTTGCCCGCCCGGCATTTCCCAGCCCCGCCGCGGTCCTTTGATCAATAACATCTCACCTTCGTCATTCAATACAATCGCTGCTGCCGAAACAATATGCTTGGGCGGCGAATAAAGTGTTTGGGTGCCTGGTTCTTTTGAGACCAATGCAATTCCTCCATTCGAATCACTTCAATTATTTATTGCTTTCAAATATACCATATTATTTCCAATATTTATTTCACCCTGTAAACTTTTTCTTTCTGCTCTGATCATTATTGAAATAAAAAAAGAGAAAGGCTCTACTCAGCACTTTCCCTTCATCATTGTTCCTTCTTTAATCGAGACGGCGTCCACACAGAAGTCAGATATCGCATAAACTTCTTATTGAACAGCGCGAACGGAAGCACAGCCATCATACCGCTGGCAATAAAAAATGCATTTGCATAGGCTGGTATATCGCGCACCGGCACCCGATCGTTTATTTCAAATAAAAGAAAATAGACACCGATTCCCGCTCCGTCGACGTTTCGCGAGCGGTCCATCAGACTGAAGCCTTCTTTCAACAGCAGGAAAGCGATTACGATACAGAAAGCCGAGCCTCCCCATTTCAAGAATCTCACGTATGGGAACATGGTATTCTGCAGGTTTTTGCCTAATTTCTTCTTTTCTCCAAATGGCAGCATTGCGCATCATCTCCTAAGTATTTACTCAAATTCCTGCAAAACGATTTCCTCAAATTGTTCCCGGACTCCGTTTTTCAATGTATAAATCGTATGCGTATCTTCCTGATCCATTACGCTGCCCTCACCGACAAACCAGAGATAAAATTTTCTTTCCCCAATCAGCAGCTCGAATTCAGGATCTACCACATCTGCTATCCCTGGTTCTTTTTTCGCATTTTCGATCCCTTCAATTAAGATCTCTATATCTTCGGCGTCCGTGATCGTCACAGAAGAGTCCGGTTTAACTTCCCCGAAGCTGAGCATTTCATTAATTGTAATTTCGTCCACTTCTTCGATTCCGCCCATGGAACAGCCGGCCAGAAAAAGAATCGTCGCAATACAAAGCAGGAAGCTTTTTTTCATAATCATTTCCTCCAGTATTATATATAGTTTTCTACAAACCGGTTCCCTCTTTTAACTAGTGCCTGCTATTCTTTTGATTTAAAACATACACTTAGTTCTCAAACGGCACATTCGTTGCTATTCCACTTTGGACAATCACCAAATTCTCCATCTCGCCGGACTGTTCTTTATCAAGTTCAATAACGAACGTTCTTGGGGTGGCATCAGAAGTACAATCAGCATCTCCCTCCGGCTCTGTCAAAGGGATGGTCATTGTAATGTTGTCAGCGCTCCATTCAACACTTTCCAGCTCGTAGGGACAACTGCCCGACTCCTGAACTCCGAGGAACAAGACATCTTTCTCCTCAAAATCCACGCTCGGCAGCTCTCCCTCAAATCTGTACAAATCCCAGTTTTGCTCAAACTCCGACCCTTCCACAGCCTTTCTAACCATGTATTGAAAATATGGCGCTCTTTCTCTTTCAAATGCAATCTCAAAAAAATCAGAAGGCAGCGTCTTCTCGCTGGCTATGACACTTTCCGCATTATTTGCGCTATTGCCGCAGCCAGTTAGAAGTAACGTCAGAAATAAAACAGGAGCAAAAATCATTTTGGAGATTCTCATAGCTTCGCCACCCCTTTTCCGCTATCTCTTACTCTTCCATAAAAACATCCAATACCTTGTCGCAAATTTCATGGTGCATCGAGCCGTCAAAATTCAACAGCACGACGACTCCCAGTCCGAGTTGCGGCGCCATTGTCATCAATGAACGCACCGCCATTTGGCCGCCTCCATGTTCAACAACTTTGACCCCTTTGTACACATCCGTAAACCAGGCGAGGCCATAGCTTCGCACTTCACTGCCGAAGCGCCATTCTTCGCTGACCTGATGGACCGGTTTCTGCATTTCTTCAATAAGATCAGAACGCAACACCGTTGGATCGCCATTCAAATGAAACCGCAAATATCGCGCCAGGTCATTTGCCGAGGCATACAAATAGCCGATCGGTGCAGCAATCGAATTGATTGGAAATGGCGTTTCCGCCTGTTCGTCGCCCAGATAATACCGGGCGCTGTTTTCATCCTTCTGCACTGCCAGCGCATCTGCCGTGGTCCGCTTCATCTGCAAAGGCACGAGGATTTTTTCGGCAAGGTGTTTTTCCCAGCTGTCGCCTGTCACTTTTTCAATCACATCCGCCACAATCACATAGGCATCGGTGCAATAATCCCATCCCTGCCCCACGGGATACGCGAGCTCCACTTTTTCAAACCATCTCGTTACGTCTTCCCTGCTGTTCATGCGATTGATTTCTTCTTCGGTCAGCCTGTAGTCGTCGAGCGCCTCCTGAAACTCCGTGGGCGTATCGGAAAAAATCTCTCTGATATTCGGCGCAATCATATTGCCAATCCCTAAATCCGGCGGGAACCCAGCCGTATGGGACAAGATGTGGCGGATGGTGAACCGATCACTCTGTTCTTTTTCCTTTGTCCGGAAATACGGCAGGTGCTTCACGACCGGATCGTCCAGCGAAATCAAACCTGCCTCTACGAGTTGCATGACGGAAAGCGCGGCAAAATTCTTGGAAATGCTCTGAATGCTCATCTGCGTATCTCCATCGATTGGCCGCTCCGGCTGAAGCTGCGAATGGCCGAACCCTCTGGAATAAATAATATCTCCATCTTTCACAATGGCGACGCTCACTCCAGCTGTCGGTTGCGCCTCCATCATTTCTGTGATGTAGTCGGTTACCCTGTCCAGCTTTTCAATCCATTGAGTCATGGTTGCCTCCTATATTTTATTAATGTGAATTCGTTCATGAATTGTTTAGGTGCTGAAAAGCTCCCCATTCAATGCCGCCACATACCTCTTCGCCGACCGCTGAACCGCCGCTCCCGCATCTTCTTCCAGAATCCGGTGAAACGCATCATAGAGCCGATTGAATTTAACCTCCGCCATCTGCCCGGCCATCCGCTCAACAATCGATGCGGGCAACGGAATGAAGTTCGGGTAGCTGTACATAAACGTCACCCACTCGCGGTCTGACACTACCCGGATGATATCGCCCGTCAGCAAGACCCCCGTCCCATTACTGCCCGCTTTCCATTCCGCGACAGCTGCGCCTTTGAAATGGCCGCCTACCCGGTGCAACCCGATATCTTTCGTCAATTCGAGGGATTCGCCCGACCAAAAAATGATCCTGTCGCTCGTTCTCGTCACCCACTCTTTGTCATCTTCGTGGATATAAATCGATGCACCAAATGCTTCCGCCCATTCCACTTGCGCAGAATAATAATGCGGATGCGACAGCGCAATGGCATCGATGCCGCCCAGCTGTTTTATTTCGCTGGTTGTCTCCGAATCGATGTACGTGATGCAGTCCCACAATAAATTCAGGTTCTTGCCCTGAACGAGATACGCCGTTTGGCCAATGCCAAAATTCGGTGTGGTGGAAATGTTGAAGAGCCCTTCCTCTTCCGGCAAGATCAGGTTCCGATAAATGCCCGATTCCTCCATCTCGTCCAATGTCGTCCAGGTTTGGCCAGCCGGACTGACGTATTGCCGCTCCTCGTTGCAGATCCGGCATTTCTCCGGCGCGGTTGCCGAAGCTTCAGCCTGGACACCGCAAGTGGTGCAAATGAAGTTCTTCATGTTCTTCATCCTTTCATTTTTCTGCTGCTATGTACGTGAAAACTTTCTATTTCGAATTATCCAAACTACCCAGTTTCTATTATATCCTAAAAATCCCAATTGGAATTCAATCATTGGTCTGGTTTGTTGAAAAATGCGGCTGATTTTTCGCCAACTTTGCGGAAATAAAAGCTGAATGATCATAGAATGGTGAAAAGTGATCATAGAACCCCGAATACCGCTCATAGAAATTTTCACGCCAATAAAAAAAGAAGAAACTCATCTCCAGGCCTCTCCTTTACGTGCGTATACCACTTATTTTTTCCTGAATAATGCCGTCCACAATGCCGAGACGCCAAAAACCTCTTCGTTTTAGTCGGCTGCTCGCATCTTCTGAATTTCAGTTTCTTCGAGGCTTTCACAATTCCAACCAACAATTCCCTCTTTATCCACAGGCAATGAATGACCCCTACATTCACCATCACTTATCCCCATGTGGATAACACAAAATTGTTTGGCGGCTTTTCGAAAACTTATCAACAGTTGGTTCGAAACAAAGTCCCACTCCCAATCTCCGCTTACCGATTCAACGTATGAAAATCACACGTTTTGAGATGGTCATCAATCATCCCGATTGCCTGCAGAAACGAATATGTCGTAACCGGGCCCACGAATTTGAAGCCGCATTTTTTCAGTTCTTTGCTGACTTGGAGGGACAAAGGAGAGTCGGCAGGCATTTGCGACTGGGACTCCCATTCGTTGATGATCGGCTCTGATTTCACAAAGTCCCATAGAAAATCTGCGAAGCTTCCGAATTCCTTTTGCACCTTCTGGACGGCCTGCGCATTGCTGCGCACCGATTTCAGCTTCGCAAAATGCTTGATGACGTTATAATTCTCTTTTATTGCTTCCAAATCCGCATCACTCAACCCCGCGCAATAGTCGATGTCGAAGTTCTTGAATGCCGCCTGGTACGCTCCACGTTTCGCCAGAACAATGCTCCACGACAAGCCGGCCTGTGCGCCTTCCAGGTTCAGCAATTCGAAAATGTAGCGGTCATCCCGCGTGGGCCTGCACCATTCTTCATCATGATACGCCTGCATCATTTCACTGCTTTTCGGCCATGAACATTGTTCCATTTCCGCGCCGCCTCTTTCATCCTGTTGAATTTACTTTACCATTCCTGAACAAGTAACTGCCTGTCATATCGAAAATAAAACCAAAGCATTTCCATCGATTATCATTTCCAAAAGTACACTGCCCCATACCAGCAATTCTCTTAAAGTTTTTTCGCTTTTCGCCTGCGAAAAGCATCCAGTTGTCTTTTGATCTGAGCTTTTGGAGGAAGATTGATCTCAATAAAGTCTGGGGTTGGCCTCTTATGCTGGTTTGGCGCATGGCGTGATGGGGTTGGTGGCGGATTTCCGCGTTCAGGAGATTATTTCCGCGTTCAGTGAATTATTTCCGCGGTCAAAAAAATAATTCCGCGTTCAGCGATTTAATTCCGCGTTCAAAAGATTATTTCCGCGTTCGCCAATTTCCCCACCGCTTTCGATGCGTTACAAGCGTTCGTCCCAAGCTCAGCAGACGCCAGTTTCCCAAAACACACAAAAAAGAGGAGAAACTTTTCACAAGTTTCTCCCCTGAAAACTGGCTGTCGCATACTAAAGCGATCCTGCACTATACGAACCTACAAAATATTTTTCTCGCGCACTTCTTTCTCATGCTCCAGCAGCCATTCTTTTCTGCTCAAAGTCCCCGCGTACCCGGTCAGTTTTCCGCTCGAGCCGATGATCCGGTGGCACGGCACGATGATGCTCAGCTTGTTTTTGCTGTTGGCGTTGCCAACTGCACGCACCGCTTTGTCGCTTCCGACTTTCACCGCAATGTCACGGTAGGAAGCGGTTTCCGCATAGCCGATCGTGGTTAAGGCAGACCACACTTTTCCCTGGAACTCGGTGCCGGTGGAAATATAGGGCACGGTGAACTCCATTCGCTCGCCTCTGAAATATTCAGCCAGTTCCTGCTGGCAATCCTTAAGAACCTGTGGCGTATCCGGCTGCGGGTGATGGACAATAGCCTCGTGTTCTTTGAAAAAGATCGACAGGATGCCTTCTTCCGTACCCGTGATTTCTACGATGCCAATCGGCGACTGCAGTTCGATTTGATGTAATTTATTCATAGAAACTCCTCCATAGATAGAAAGTAGCGTAAGCTTTACGCACTTTCCAGTTTTCAGCCTGGCTGTCTCCCGCAACTTTCTCTTACCTCCATTGTAACAATTTCCCGGGAAATATTCTGCTTTCAGTTTACCAAGCAATCCGTACAAATTTGTCCTCATTTTTTCGCTAATGGTCGTTGCAAGATTAAGCGCTATAAAATAAAAATGGGCATAAAAATAAACCCCGAATGAAAGACACTAGGAATAGTGTCCTTTATTCGGGATTCGTTTGTCCGTGCCCGTGAGCCAAAAATGTCGGCTGGAACGTCAGCAATGAAATACGGACTTCATCCCGCACTTTCATTGGGTGGACCAGATTCAAACAGGCTTAAAAGCGGGTACTTTCAATCGCTTTAAACAGCCGAAAAGTGCAATATATTTTCCAGATCCGCAATCTCCTGCGTGCACAGGTTGATGTCGGCTTCCAGCCTGCCTGTTTGGTGTTGTTCGTTCACAGTGGTAAGAAATAACTTGCTTTTGCTCAGAGAAGTTATTTTAAAGCGCAGCAGTTCACGTATCTCCATGGCTTCGAATAAAGTCAGTAAATGTGACATCGTATCGTCCCCTTTGGTATTTAAAATCAGTCGTACTTACTGGTGTACCCTTTTGAAACCTGTTTAACCTTTTTTTGTAAAATAAAACTCAATGCCTCGTTGGTTGCTGCGTGTAAAAGGGAAAGCTTATTATTCCAGGCGTCTCGCATAGGAATGAAAAACAGAATTTTCATGCGTCCTTCAAAAGCTCAAACAGCAATGGTACCAACGCATTTCAGGGGTTGGCAGGTGGCACAGGCGGAAGGCGTTTCAAAAAAATTCTTTTAAAAGTAGTTGACTTTCAATTCAATTGTCCATAAAGTAATCCTTACAAATCAAATACGTACATCACTTTCTTATCCAGAGAAACCGAGGGACAGGCCCTATGACGTTTCGGCAGCGGATTCGCTTCATGCGAAAACTGTGCTAATTCCTGCAAATGCGATCGTTGCATTTGGAAGATGAGAACGAGATGGTTTCATTCCGGAGCCCTCTTTTTTTCTGTTGGATTAAGAAAAAAAGAGGGCTCCTTTTCGTTCATTTTTGGAAAGTTAGATCTGTACGCACAAGATTTGCACACATATTTACAGCTGGAGGAGGCGTACAAATGATTCAATTCAAGGAGGTTACGAAAACTTATCAGTCGGGCAAGGAGGATGTTCACGCATTGAACGGCATTGACCTGACTGTGGAGACCGGCGAGATTTACGGAGTCATCGGCTTCAGCGGAGCCGGCAAGAGCTCCCTCATCCGCACCGTCAACCTTCTGGAACGCCCAAGCAGCGGCCATGTGCTGATAAACGGCAAAGACATTTCGAAGCTATCGGGCAGCGAGATCCGGAAAACTCGGAAAGACATCGGCATGATCTTCCAGCATTTTAATTTGCTGAACTCGAAAACGGTTTTCCATAACGTGGCGATGCCCCTTATCCTGGCAAACACCCCGAAGAACAAGATTAAGGAACAGGTAAAAGAATTGCTCGATTTTGTCGGCCTCGCCGATCAGGCAGAGAAATACCCCGACCAATTGTCGGGCGGCCAGAAACAGCGCATCGGCATTGCCCGTGCCTTGGCCACCAACCCGTCCGTCCTGCTGTGCGACGAAGCGACATCCGCACTTGATCCGCAGACTACGCAATCGATTCTCGAATTGCTGCGCCGCATCAACCGCGAATATAACATCACAATTCTGCTGATTACCCATGAGATGGGAGTCATTCGGGAAATCTGTGACAAAGTGGCCGTGCTGGAAGCCGGAAAAGTGATTGAACAGGGAACGGTGTTCGATATATTTACGAACCCGCAGCAGCCGACTACGCAGCGGTTTGTCCGCTCGGTCATGAACGATGAACTGCCGGAATCGCTGTTGAAGAAAATCCGGGATCCGAATCAGAACCATGCCATCTACCGGATTCAGTTTATCGGCGCTTCTGTCGGCCAGCCCCTTATGTCCAGGATTTCCCGGGAATATAATTTGGACCTTAACGTATTATTCGGCAATATCACAGAGCTGCAAGGAGAACCTTATGGCAACCTGATTGTCGAATTCAACGGACCAGCCAGTGAAATCCAAAAAGCGTTGGCGGACATCCGCTTAAACAAAGTCCAGGCCGAGGAGGTGCGGAATTATGCTAGTTAGTAACGAACAGATCCTGGAAGCTCTATGGGAAACACTTTACATGACCGGCGTTTCCTTTCTTTTTTCCTTACTGGTTGGTTCTGTGCTGGGACTCTTATTGGTAGTTACACGGAAAGGCCATCTGCTGGAAAACGAACCGGTATCTAAAGTGCTTAACGTTATCATCAATATTTTCCGGTCCGTTCCTTTCATCATCCTGATGGTTGCCATCATTCCGCTTACCCGGCTGATTGTCGGAACATCCATCGGCACATCAGCGGCTATTGTTCCACTCGTATTTTACGCCGGACCCTATATCGCCCGCCTGATTGAGAACTCCCTGCTTGAAGTTGATGAGGGTGTCATTGAAGCAGCAAAGGCAATGGGTGCATCGCCATTACAGATTATTTTCCGGTTCCTGATACCGGAAGCATTAAGCTCACTCGTTCTCGCTTTGACGATTGCCATTGTCGGCCTGATCGGCGCATCCGCCATGGCAGGGGCAATCGGAGGCGGGGGTCTCGGAGATCTCGCCATCACGTATGGCTACCAGCGTTTCGATACGATGGTCATGTTCCTTACCGTAGCCATTTTGGTCGTCCTTGTACAAGGCGTCCAGTCCGGCGGCAACCTCTTATCAAGGCAAGTACGTCGTCGTTAACACCAACCCACACAAAAAACATTGGAGGAATACATTATGAAAAAACTTACATCGATTCTTTTACTGGCCACTTCGGCTTTGGCACTTGCAGCATGCGGCAACGACACAGAAGGCGCCGGTGACGGCAACCGCACGATAACACTCGGCATCAGCGGATCGGATACAACAATTTGGGATTACATCGGGGATAAAGCGGAAAAAGAAGGCATCGACCTTGAAATTGTTACCTTCTCTGATTACGTGGCACCGAATATCGCTCTGGCGGAAGGCGAACTGGATTTGAACGCCTTCCAGACCATTTCTTATTTTGATGAATTCGTAGCAGAGCACGATCTTGATATCGTGCCGATCGGCTCCACAGTCATTGCACCAATGGGCCTTTATTCTGAAAAATACGAATCGGTTGAAGAACTTCCGGACGGTGCGCAGATTGCCGTGCCAAATGAAGCGACCAATATGGGCCGTGCACTATTGCTGCTTCAGGAAGCTGGTTTGATTACACTGTCTGACGACGCAGGACTCACGGGTACCGCCGACCATATTATCGATAACCCGAAAAACCTTGAAATCGTCCCAATGATTTCAGCTCAGACACCGCGTGCCATGGCAGATCTTGCAGCATCCATCGTCAATAACGGCATCGCAATTGACGCTGGCCTGAATCCGACGGAAGATCCAATCGCCCGCGAAAACGATACGGCTACGCCATACATCAACCTGATTGCCGCAAGTGCAGAAAATGCGGAAGATGAAGATTTTCTCAAAATCGTGGAACTTTACCATCAGGAAGATACGGCTGAATTCATCATCGACTATTCAGAAGGCGCACAAATTCCGACTTTCGTAACTGTAGAAGAACTCGTCGACTACCAATAAAAACTGAGGAGGAATACAGATGACAACGATTAAAGAAGCAAGCCATACCATTTCCCAGTCCATCGATTCAAGACGCGGGGAATATATCGCCACCAGCCAGGCCATCCATGCCAAACCGGAAATCGGCAACGAAGAAGTTTTCGCCAGTGCCACACTTGTGGAGCTGCTTCAAGCAGCCGTCTTCACCGTCGAAACGGGTGTCGCAGGGCACGACACTGCTTTTTACGCCAGCAAAGAAAGCTCTTTGCCGGGTCCGACCATTGCCTATCTCGCAGAATATGACGCCCTCCCCGGCCTTGGCCATGCATGCGGTCATAATATTATCGGCACGACAAGCGTCGCAGCCGCGATTGCGTTGTCGGAAACTTTCGCCACTACTGGCGGACGCGTCGTTGTGCTCGGTACCCCCGCCGAGGAAGGCGGTCCAAACGGCAGCGCCAAAGGAAGCTTCGTCAAACACGGCTTGCTCCAAGGCATCGACGCCGCATTGATGATTCATCCGTCGGGCAGATCGGCTGTCACTGGCCCTTCTCTTGCAGTCGATCCACTGGAATTCCACTTCTACGGAAAGCCTGCCCATGCGTCAGGGTCTCCGGAAGAAGGCATCAATGCGCTCGATGCCGTGCTCCAGCTCTTCAACAGCATCAACGCCCTGCGCCAGCAATTGCCTTCGGATGCCCGTGTGCACGGTATCATCACGCATGGCGGCGACGCTCCCAACATCATTCCGGAATATGCCGCTGCCCGCTTCTACATCCGCGGCGATTCCTGGAAAAAGACATCGGACACCGCCACGAAAATACGCGCCATTGCAGAAGGTGCCGCACTCGCGACCGGCACAACAGTTAAAATTGTCCGTTTCCAAAACGAGGTGAAGGACCTCGTCGTCACACCCCTGCTCGATGCAATCGTGCGCGAGGAGCTGACAGCGGTCGGCGAAGAAGTCGCGGACTCCCGCAACACCGGGCTCGGTTCGACGGACGCCGGCAACATCAGCCACGAGGTTCCGACCGCCCACCCTTACATCAAGATCGGCCCGGATGATTTGATTGGCCATACTGCCGAATTCCGCGAGGCCGCGAAATCCGCACAAGGCGATGAAGCGCTGATCCGCGGAGCGAAAGCGTTGGCGAACACGGGCTACCGCCTGTTGACAGAACCGGCGCTGCTTGCGGAAGTGAAGCAAGCCCACGCAGAGTCATTGGCCGCAAAACTATAGAGAAAACCACTTCCTATAAGAAATAAAATAAACCCCGAATGAGAGACACTCGTAAAAGTGCTCTTCATTCGGGGTTTGTTCGTCCGGCTTTTACACAGTGTTTCCCTGCTAAGCGTCCTTCTGCTCCAATGTTTTCTCCAGTTTGGAATACTCTTGTTCATTTCCTGTAATTTTTGCAAGGTGATAAACTTTCTCCAGCAGTAACTTGCGATCGGTATCATAAACTATGACCTGGGAAACATTCATAATTGTATTTTCGGCAAATCTCCAAATGTCCGTGTGACGAGTTGGGTCTGATCCTTGCGCAAGCATCCGCAAAGAAGCAATAATTTCTATGATGATTGGAAGATTATCTTTGGCGTAATACCGGATCATTCCAAATCCCCTGTACAGGGAGTCGGCAAACCGCTGCTGCGGAGTAATTACCCTGACTTGTCCGTTGTCATCGGCAAGGTATGGAGCGAATGTGATGTGCTGGTCAATGGTTTGCATTAAATTGGCCAATTGGTAAATGGCATTGATGGCAGACCGTGGATCTCCATTATCCGCTGCTTTGATCGCCACTTCTGCCAGCTTACTCATTGCCGAGTCGTTGTCCTGTATCTCCAATTCTTTGTTGCCGAATAAAATGAAATCCCTGTAACCTTCTTCATCAACTCCTGCTGCTCCTTCGCCCCAATAGGAAAACAAGGGGTTGTTGTTTAACATGAAGTTTCCGACTTTCTCATGCAATTCAATGATGATGTCATCTTCTTGTGCCTTGCTGACCATACCCGCAAAATCCACGAGCTGAAGATATCCGGCGAAATCTGTCCTCACCTGTTTCGTCTTTCCCCGAAAATTTTCTTTTAAATCCCCTGATTCCACCTTTTTCAGCTCTTCCACATCTTTGGTTAAGGTATTTTGAATAATTTTTTCCGATGTCCTTTTCATATTGAAGGTTACGTTGTGCACCTGCATCCAGTAGATTGCATGGTTGATAAAAAAGAGGAAGATTACCGCAGTTACAAACGTCAGAAGAACCGTAATTACCGGCACAAGAACAAAATCATTGTTCTGAAAGTTGCTGATAAACAAAAATGTCAGCAAGACGTAGATAAAACTGCCATTGAATATGCCGACATAATGCTGCGTCTGGCGGTCGGCAATAAAATTCTGGAGCATACGAGGTGAAAACTGGCTGCTGAATGTTGTCAGCAAAATCAATAAGATGTTCAGCGTAAATGCACTCAGCAGCAAGACACTGCTGATCAGCGTACTTACAAGTGATTGCGTAGTCTGATAATCAAAAACATAAAAATCGGACTGCGCCGGGACTTCAAAATACATATCGATAAAAATTGTTGCCGCTGCCACAATGACAGCCGCCGCTATATACATAAGCGGGACGTTCCAAAGCGACATGCTTATTTCATGTTTGCGTTGCCGCCCTGACATTTGAAAATACTTGCTCATTTCTCTCGGCAGAAATTTCAAGCCCATATGTGTAATTCTCCTTTCTCATTCTGTGACGGATAGAAATGGATTTCCTGAAATCCGGACCGGCTTACCTGGAAGTTGCATTTTGATCGAATCAAAGCAACTTTTATCCCGAAAAAAAGTTCAAAATCATAATAATCTATTTAAAATGATATTTATTTCTATCATTCTTTACCCTGCGAATTGAAAAACAGTCTCCTTTAACTACAAAACATTAATTTTTTTACCGTATCCCTTCAATGGAAAACTTTTTTCTTGAACAGGGTTCAGATTTCATTCCACCTAAGTCTTACATCCATTCTGTCATTTCCAGGTGTATACTGGAAAAAACGAAAGACTGAGTGAATTGAAATACTTCGATGGAAAGGATGGATCCAATGACTGTTCTCGTGACCGGTTTCACCGGCAATTCGGGCTATGAAGTTGCCCAAAATTTAAAGAGCAAAGGCATCCCATTCAAGTGTGCGGTCCGCAATGTGGAAAAAGCGGCGGAGCGTTACGGCGATGCATATGATTTTGTCCGGTTGGATTTCGCGGACGCCGCGACTTTTGCGGCTGCTTTGCAGGGTATCGAGCAAATCTTCCTCATGTACCCGCCGGGAGAAAACCTGCAATTCGCGGAATTCCTGGAAGAAGCAAAAAGGGCAGGCGTCCGGCATATCACCTACCTGTCAGTCAAAGACGCCCCTTTTTTGCCGTTTATCCACCATTTCAAAAACGAAAAACTGCTTAAGAAACTCGGCGTCCCCTACACATTTATACGGGCCGGCTATTTTATGCAGAATCTGAACGATTTTTTGTGCGCGGAAATCAAAGAGCGCCAACGCATTTTCGTCCCCGCCGGCAATGGCAAAACCAGCTTTGTCGACGTGCGGGATTTGGCGGAAGTCGCTTCCCTGACGTTCCGAAATCCACAGCTGCATGAAAATACAGCCTATACGATCACAGGCGGAGAAGCGTTGACCTTCTCGCAAGTCGCGGAAAAGATGAGCGCCATTCTGGGCCAGTCCATTTCCTATGCAAATCCCTCCCCCAAAGAATTTAAGGAGTACATGGTGAACCGCGGAAAAGACAAGGGATTCATCAATGTCGTCATCGGTATCCACTTTCCCACCAAACTGGGACTGGCCAAAGGCGTCACGTCTGATTTTCAAAAACTGACCGGCAGGCAGCCTAATAAAATCGAGACATACATCCGCGATTACCGGCATTTTTGGGCGTAGGCTGCGAATAGCCCCACCAGAAAACCCATTGGCAGTAGCATTCTGTTTCTGCATAACGAAACCCCGGATAAGTGATCTTATCTGGGGTTTCCAGCTTGTTGAGAAAGAAAGGTATGCAATCGATATTCCGCAAAACAGCTCCGCTTGCCAAAACCCGTGCTCCTGCATCGCTGCGCTAGCTTCGTCGCAAAGAGCCGACCTTGCAGGCTACGGCCAACTCTTGGCTCGCGCTGAGCTAACTCGGCCTCGTTGCACTTCGCCCGAGTGGATCTCAGCACTTCGCTTGGTCCCCTGGGCGTCTGCGCTGTTTTGCTCCATATCACCAATCACTTTCAATATAGGATATTCATTTCCGCTTTTTTAAAATATAGAAGTAGGTCCTATATTCCCCAACTGAATCAGAGTGAAGTGACAGACGGTGAAAGGCAAAGATGTGCTCCTGCATCGCTGCGCTGCTTCGTCACAAAGACTTGTCCTCGCAAGCTTCGGCCAATCTCTTTCCTGCGGGAACCAGAGCGAGTCGACCGAGACCCCGCAGGGAACGGAGTGAGCGAGGAGGTTTGGGCGTGAGCCCGCGGAAAGCGCCCACCGGAACAGAAAGCAACCGTTCCATCGCCTTATTTTATCAACTCTTAAGATAAAATATGAGAAAAACACTTGACTGCGCATAAGAAAGCATCCGTCTAGAACGTAATGATTATAGAACATTATAGAAGTTGATGTTTTTTCAGGCTGCAAAATGCAATTAATAGGTCGGTGAAGGCTTCGCCCATATCATATAGACATTGCCGCCCAAATGGCGCTCTTCCCTGACGACCTTCAATTGTGAACTCTTTACTATGCTGCTGATATCCCGGTCCAGGTGGCAGCCCACAGTTTTCACTGCCAGCGGATCCAGGGATTTTTGCACCCATCCCAATGGCTTGTTGGAACTGATACCGTGCTCCAGCAGCAGGATTTTGCCATCCGGCTTGCACCATTTTTGAAAGTTGTTCAATACTTTGAGCGGATTTTGATAGCCGCAGAACGTGCCGGAAGAAATAATCGTGTCGAACGTGTTCTCCGGAAATTCAATAGTCTCAACATCCGCTTCGATAAAAGTGGCCGTAAAGGGATAATCCTTCGCCGCCTCCTCCGCCTTTTTCAACATTTCCGGACTGAAGTCCACGCCCGTCAACTCGATATCTTTATTGTAGAGAGGAAAATTCAGGCCCACCCCAATGCCGACTTCCAGAACCTTGCCTTCAATTCCCTGGAAGATTTTCTGGCGATACTTGAAAGTCCTGTCCTTTTCCCGGTGTTTGTTGTACCGATCCGCTTGTTTGTCGAACTTTTTCGGTAAGGATTTCTTCATCTTACTCTCCACCTTCCTTCTAAAAGATCCGGTTACCAACCAACGTCTTAAAATGCAGGGCTTTCAGGTGAATTAACACCTTAAATTCATTGAAGAGCCACATTTTTCATACTTCTATTATAACTGAAGTTGTCAGACTCTTTGCGAAGTATGAATTGGACTTGCCAATTTCCGCTTTATAAGAAATGATTAACGGGACATGTGTCCTTTTCGCATCCATTCCTGCCCTGTAAATTGAGAGTATAGAAAGGTGCGTGGATTTTGTGAAAGGGATTTTATTTGCGCTGCTCGGCGGGTTTTTCCTGACATTTCAGAGTGTCGCCAACGCTACGATCAGCAACCAAATCGGCTCTTGGCAAGCAGCCGTCATGACCCAGCTGACGGGTTTTGTGCTGGCATTCGCAATTGTGCTGATGATTCGGGACCGCTCGTATCGCCAACTGACTGAAGTTTCCCCTCTCTATGCGTCCGGCGGCATGCTGGCAGCCATTGTGCTGTTCAGCAATATGACCGCGGTCCATATCATGGGGGTCACGATGACCATCGCTGTGTTTTTGATTGCGCAGCTTGTCCTGGCGCTGGTCATCGACAGCAAAGGATGGTTTGATATGTCCCAAAAGAAAATTGGCCGGACGCAAATCGCCGGCGTGCTGATGATGATTGCGGGAGTCATTATTTTGAAGTTATAAGGAGGAAAACGAATGGACCAGCGCACAGCGGAATATCTGCAGCAGTTTGGACTCGCCGATTTGTTTCCGGCGCATGTCCGGGAAGAAATGTTTCTCGCGACTTACGCCAGGGGTGAACGGCTGTTTTCACAAGCGGACGACGCACAGACGCTTTATCTTCTCGTCGCAGGGAAATTGAAGATTTCCCTGCTGTCTCCTGAAGGAAAACGGCTGATCCTGGCATTCAAGTCGTCGTTTGATATCGTCGGGGATGTTGAATATGTGAGGGACTGTCCGTTCATCAATACCGTTGAGGCGGTGACGGACATTGTCGTCATCGGCATCTCGTACGATGTGCTGCGCAAACATATGGCCGACAATGCAGCGTGGCTGCAGTTTTTGCTCCACACCATCACCGAAAAGTTTGAAACGAAGACGCGGGCGATGAACTTTAACCTGCTGTATACGGTCGATGTCCGGGTGGCGAGTTACCTGCTGTCGATGACACCAACCCAGCAAATGCTCGAATCCACATCGCTCATCGATATGGCGGATTTGATCGGCACCAGCTACCGCCATCTGAACCGTGTCCTGCAGCAATTTCAACAGGCCGGTTGGATTGTGAAAAAGCGCGGAAAAATCACGTTGCTCGACCGTGACGCCCTTTTGGAGCAGGCGGGACAAAACATTTACGAATAGGAGGGATCCGAATGGCTCTCGGCATCTTGTTGGCAATTATCGGCGGAGCATTTGTCTCCATCCAGAATACTTTTAACGCAAACGTCAAAATGCGGGTCAGCGTCTGGACCACCACGGCGCTTGTTTTGCTGCTCGGTTTTGCCGCTTCGCTCGCGGCCGGTCTCGTATTTGAAGGAGCCGGCTTGTTCAGCTTCCAGGCAGAACCGTGGTTTTGGTTCAGCGGCATCGTAGGGGTCGGTGTCGTGGCAAGTGTCACACAAGGCGTACAGAACCTCGGACCGAGCCGCGCCATTTCCCTCGTCATGGTCTCCCAGATTTTCTTCGGATTGATGTGGGATACGCTCGGCTGGTTTGGGCTGGAGCAAGTGCCGTTTACTTGGCAATCACTTTTCGGGGTGCTGTTAATCAGCGGCGGCGTGCTGCTGTTTCAGCTGGGACCTGTATTGGAGCAAAAACGTTTTGTGAGATTGAATCCTGACATTGCCAAAGCGAACGATTGGCAATAAACGCAGAAACCCGGCAAGCCTGTACGAACAGGAGTTGCCGGGTTTCTTTTTACTTTCTATAAAGCTATTCCACAAATCCCATTTCATCCAACGGCCAAAAGACAAAGCTGGCACTGCCCATGATCTCTTCTATCGGCACCAACCCGATAATTCGGCTGTCTGTGCTCCTTTTCCGGTTATCTCCCAATACAAAAACATAACCTTCCGGAATCTCTTCGATTGCCAGCAGCTCCTCCAGCGTAAAGTCCAGCGTTACGTTGCCCGCGCTTTGCTCTTCTTTAAGAGCGGATAAATAAGGTTCTTCCTGTGCTTCTCCATTTATAAACAGTTCATCATTTTCATAAGCTATATGGTCACCGGGCAAGCCGATTATCCGTTTTACATAGTCTTCTTCTTCCGATGCATGGAAAACGACAATATCAAATCGCTCCGGCTCCCCCAGGGTATAACCGATTTTATTCACAATTATCCGTTCGCCGTCTTCAAGGGTCGGCATCATCGATTGCCCGTCAACCAGGACCGGTTCAAACAAGAAAAAGCGAATGCCGCCAACCACAATTACTGCGATGATAATCGCTTTGATCCACTCCCAAATCTCATTCTTTCCTTTTTTGTCTTGTTCCATGCGCCATCACCTTCTCTGGAATTTACGAATCAGTAAAACCAACTTTCATATAAATTACAATTATCAATGAGAAAAATCAACTGTTAGAAGAACGTTCTGTTGAATCGGTTACTCCACTTTCTACTATATAAAAAGATAGCGTCCGCAATGTTGCTGCCTCCTGCTATTCTTCCGCCAGTTCTTTAACTTCTCCCGTTCCGGCCAGCGACAGCCAAGTGACGAATACGAGCATGATCGCCGCGCCGCCAAGCTGAATCGGAGCCAGGAATTGGCCAAACCAAAGAGCTGAAATGATCATCGCCGTCAGTGGTTCAACAGCGGATAGGATGCTCGCTTCCACTGGTAAGATAAAACGCATGCTGCTCAGGAACAGGACAAATGCCAGTGTTCCGATAATGATGACCGCCAAAATTCCCAGGGAGACACCCGGTTGAGCCAAAAGCGGCCAATCATTCGATTTGAAGACAGGGTTGACCACCCCCAGGAAAATGCCACCGAACAGCATGGACCATCCAACGATCAAAAGGACGCCCCATTCCTCCATGAGCCTGCCGGGATAGAGTGTGTAGAAAGCGAAAGCCAGGCCGACCATCACTCCCCAAAAGAGAGCGATTCCGCTGATTGCCAGTTCATCCACCCGTCCATTTGTCAGTAATAGAAAGAGCCCCGCCATTGTACCGACCATTCCGATGATCTGATATTTTGGCGGAAATTTCTTATGCCGCATTGAAATAAAGAGAATCAGATAAACCGGCGCCAGGAATTGAAACAAAGTCGCAACCACTGCATTGCTGGTTTCAATAGAAGAAACAAAACTGAATTGCACACCAAGCATACCGAGCACGGAAAAAATCAGCAGCTGGCGCACCCAAATACCGCCATGAAAAACCGAGAGAATTTTGACCTTCTTGAATTTCAGAAAAACAAGCAGCAATATCCCCGCAATGGTCAGCCGGAGAGTCAAAAGAAACGAAACAGACAGTCCATAAGCTTCAAAAAGCCATTCCATCAACGGCCCTGTCGCTCCCCATAACGAAGCTCCACTCAAAATCATCGCAATTCCTTTTACACGGTTCATCAGATTCCTCCCTCCCCTGAACGGATGTCAAAGTTTCGAATATCAATAAATATTCATAGTAACAGATTGCACTAACTTTTAACTGAAATTTTTGTTTGACTACCAAAATCTTTTTTGAACGAAAATCACTTGAACCAACTGCATATGCAAACCTGATTACTTTCTCCCTCTCCCCTGAAACTGACCCTTAAAAAATAACAAATCTGGCTCTTTTCATGTGGTCACTCTGTTTTATACTAGAGGTATTAAACCTTTAGGAGGAACTCAATATGAATCAACAAGGTACAGATCGTGTAAAAAGAGGCATGGCTGAAATGCAAAAAGGCGGCGTGATCATGGATGTGGTCAACGCAGAACAGGCGCGCATTGCCGAAGCTGCAGGCGCGACTGCGGTCATGGCGTTGGAACGGGTACCATCAGATATCCGCAAAGACGGCGGTGTTGCCCGGATGGCGGATCCCCGTATTACTGAAGAAGTCATGAAGGCGGTGTCCATTCCCGTTATGGCCAAAGCGCGTATCGGGCATATCGTGGAAGCACGCGTGCTGGAAGCGATGGGTGTCGACTATATCGACGAAAGCGAAGTTTTGACGCCGGCTGATGAAGAATTTCATTTGTTGAAAAACACTTACACCGTACCTTTCGTCTGCGGCTGCCGCAACTTGGGCGAAGCAGCACGCCGCATCGGCGAAGGGGCTTCGATGCTCCGCACAAAAGGCGAGCCGGGCACCGGCAATATCGTGGAAGCGGTCCGCCACTTGCGTCAGGTCAACGCGGAAGTGCTGAGAGTGGTTCATATGAGTGAAGACGAACTGATGACAGAAGCACGTAATTTAGGCGCTTCGTATGAATTTCTGCGCGAAGTGAAATCACTGGGCCGCCTGCCGGTCGTCAATTTTGCCGCAGGTGGAATCGCCACGCCATCGGATGCCGCATTGATGATGGAACTGGGAGCTGACGGGGTGTTTGTTGGATCCGGCATCTTCAAATCCGATAATCCGGAGAAATTTGCTCGCGCCATCGTTGAAGCGACGACCCATTACCAGGACTACAAATTGATCGCGGAATTGTCCAAGAATCTCGGCATTGCCATGCACGGCATAGAAATTTCCACCATCGCTGCCGGCGAGCGCATGCAGGAGCGAGGGTGGTAACCATGAAAAAAATAGGAGTTCTGGCGCTTCAAGGGGCGGTTCGGGAACATTCCCGGTCCATTGAAGCAAGCGGTGCCCAAGCAGTGTCTGTAAAAAGGCCTGCAGACTTAATCGGGTTGGACGCGCTTATTCTGCCGGGCGGCGAAAGCACAACGATGCGCCGGTTGATCGACCGATATGAATTCATGCAACCGCTCCGTGATTTCGCGGCATCCGGCAAGCCGATGTTCGGCACTTGTGCCGGGCTTATCCTCCTGGCCAAGGAAGTCGTCGGATACGACGAACCGCATCTTGGCGTCATGGATGTCAAAGTGGAACGCAATTCGTTCGGCCGCCAAATCGACAGCTTTGAAGCCGATTTGGCCATCAACGGATTGGACGCGCCTTTTAATGCTGTCTTTATCCGAGCTCCCCATATTGTCTCTGCCGGTCCAAGCACTGAAATCCTGTGCGAACACGAAGGCAAAATTGTTATGGCGCGCTCTGGCCAATTCCTCGGCTGCTCTTTCCACCCTGAGCTGACCGATGACCACCGGATCACCCAATACTTTATCGACATGGTTGCGGCAGAAAGTATGAGTGATACCGGCTAATGTCACGAAATCTTTAATCAAATGAAAAAAGCTGAATTTCTGTTATCAGTCATAACAGGATTTCAGCTTTTTTGATATGGCTGGTCAGGCAGTGGTTTTGTTGCGGCGTCCTATCAGCATTACTCCGCCCAACAGTACTGCAAGCCCCCCGATCAATGTGTAAAGCGGACCGTTTGAAGCTGTGTCTGCCATTTCGTCTCCACCAGCAGAATCATCTGCCATCAGCTGGCCACGAATTTCACCATCAGGATATTGTTCCGTATGCAGATTGGCATAGATTTCTCCGGCTAGAAGCGCCGCTGCGAAATCTTCCCAAGTCATGTCTCCGACCAAGTCATCGGCTGTCAATGTGCCTGACGCTATTTCCCCGTTGTAGTCCGTTGGTTCAGCGTTCTCAAACAAGAACAATTCAACCGGACCATTTTCGCCAGCCGCACCACTATGAAGGTGTCCTGCTAGCGTGCTGTTCA
Source organism: Planococcus salinarum (assembly GCF_007004625.1). Classification (GTDB taxonomy): domain Bacteria; phylum Bacillota; class Bacilli; order Bacillales_A; family Planococcaceae; genus Planococcus; species Planococcus salinarum. The sequence continues at coordinate 174,408 of NZ_VIFV01000002.1, forward strand.
AATTATTGGCACTTACTGTGTACTCAATCGATTCTCCGTCTTCACTGACTTTGAAATACGCTTCCCCGGTAGCGTCACTCGTGACTTCCGGGACTTCCTGGTCAGGACTCAAATTCACATTGAATTCCAACCCTCCATGAGCGTCGGCGGATACTGCGGCGGCAAACCCTGCGGCTGCCAGCAGTGATGCAAGCAGCAAAACCAAAAACTTTTTCATTTGTTCCTCTCCTTATAACCTATTTCACCTATTGGGTGATAACTTCCCTCTACCCATGTCCCTCTCCAATTAATCAAGTTTTCTGAATTTTGATTATATTATACTATAAAGAATACTTTATTCGCTTATATAGTTCTTTCTTTAAAGATAACAGCAGGATTATAAAAAGGAGAAAACGGGAATGGGCATCTATACTATGGTTTTTTGAAGGAGTGGCAGAACATGCGGAAAAAAATTGCTGCGATATTGATCATAACAGGATCTCTCTTTGCCGTCTGGAACGGCTATTTTTGGATAGTCGGCACTACTTCCGGCCAGGAAGCCATTGGCGAAAACGATATTGTCGCAAGTGCTGCGGACGAGAATTCGGAACGGGAAACGAACGATGCCCATCCGATTCCTGACGATGAGAGTGATCAAGCAACAGATTCTCTTGAGGAAGAAATTATAACCTCTCCTGAAAAAGAGCCGGAAAAGATAGAAGAACCGGCGCCGCGTGATTATGCAGAATATGAAAAAGGTGCTGAAATAGGCTGGCTGCTGATACCGGCTTTGGATATGAAATATCCGATCTACTGGGGAACGGATGAAGACACACTTTCCCAAGGGGTCGGCTATCATCCAGGAAAATTCACCACCCCGCCTGATGGCCTGAAGCATACGGTGTTGTCCGGCCACCGGGAGACGGTTTTCAGGGGTCTTGGGGAGTTGGAGCATGGCGCCCGGATGTATGTGCAGTTTGAAAACATCCAGTATGAATATGAAATCCGGAAAACATGGATTACAGATGCCGGAGACCGTACAGTTATTGTCGAGAAAGACGAACCAACTTTGACCCTGACTACGTGCTATCCTTTTACGTTTATCGGTTCAGCACCTGATCGCTATATTATAGAAGCTGCGCTGGTTGACGAGACAGCGATGGACTGACTGGCCGCCTGCCAAGGTTTTTTCCCACACCAAATAGACATTGCCCGCCAAACAGCGCTCTTGGCGGTGCCAGACGATGTCTGTAAAAAGGACTGCGGATTTAATCTGATTGGATGCACCTTTTAATGCCGTCTTTATCCGCACTCCCCACATTTTCTCTGCCGGTCCAAGCACTGAAATCCTGTGCGAACACGAAGGCAGAATTGTCATAGCGCACGCCGGATAATTTCCCGGTTGCTCTTTCCATCCTGAACTGACCGATGACTACCGGGTCACACAATACTTTATCGGTATGGTTGCTGCAAAAAGCATGAGCGTTCACACATAATAGCCATTTTTCCGAAAGGCTTCCGATGTACAGCGGTTCCGTCGACAGAGATTCATCTGTCAGCGGAACTCTCTGGTATCCGGAGCCTTTTTAATTTTGTATTGCTTTTTACATTCACCTGTCCCCCGTCAGCCTCTTCATGACGATTAAAACACGGATTTATTTCCCTGAACGCGGATATATTTTTTTGAACGCGGAATTAGCTCGGCTGAACGCGGATATCTTCTTCCGAACGCGGAATTAGCTCGCCTGAACGCGGATATCTGCTAACACGCCCACCTCCTGATGAGAAAAAGCGGCATAAAAAGCTGGCCACTGCCTTTTCCCGCGCAATTTACCTGAAAAAGCCGAGGGCAAAGACAAATGGATGCTTTTCACAGGCGAAAAGCGACAACAACGGAAGGAAGAGATGCTTAAGTCGGCTCTCCTTTCTGCAAAAGCGCACTCCCCCAGGGCCGAATGCGTCTTTTTCATGCCGTTTGCAACCGCCGGCAACGCTGATCTTATTTGTCGAAATAGTCTTAGTATTTTGACAGTTTATCCAAAAAGCAGTAGCTTAAAAGCAAACCAATACCGCGCTGTGCACGAATATATGAGAAGGGTGTGGCAGGCATGCTGAAAATCCTACAGAATTTACGCATTTATAAATGGCTGGTGGCAATGGTGTTCCTGCTGGTGTTCATCCAGGCGATGGCGGACTTGTTTTTGCCGACGCTGATGGCGGACATTATCGATAACGGTGTCGTAGTCGGCGATGTGCCGTATATTTGGCAGATCGGCGGCTGGATGCTGGCGGTCTCGGCGCTCGGTGCAGCGGCTGCAGTGGCTGCAAGCTATTTCTCGTCGAAAGCGGCAATGGGCATGGGGCGCGATGTGCGGCGCCAGGTCTTCACCCACGTCGAGCAGTTTTCGCTGCAGGAATTTGATGAAGTGGGCACCGCATCGCTGATTACGCGGACGACGAATGACATCACACAAGTGCAGCAGGTGGTCCTCGTGCTGCTGCGCATGGTCGTGAGTGCCCCTCTCATGCTGGTCGGCGGGCTTGTCATGGCGATTTCAAAAGACCCCCAATTGTCGCTCGTCATCATCGGTGCGACGCCGGTGTTGGCAGTGTCGATTTTATTCATCCTGAAAAAAGGCATCCCGCTGTTTACGGAAGTCCAGAAACGGCTCGACCGGCTGAATTTGGTGCTGCGCGAAAACTTGACGGGCATCCGCGTGATCCGGGCGTTCACACGCGAACCGCAAGAGCAGGTCCGGCTCGAGAAGGCGAACCGCGAATTGACGGACGTCTCGATCCGGGTCAATAAAATCATGGCCTTCCTCATGCCGGTGATGATGCTGGTCATGAACCTGACCGTTGTCGCAATCATCTGGTTCGGCGGCATCCGCATCAACAATGGCGCGATGCAGATCGGTGATCTGATGGCGTTTATCCAATATGTCATGCTCATCATGTTCGCGCTCGTCATGGCATCGATGATGTTCATCATGGTGCCGCGCGCAGCCGTGTCAGCGAACCGCATCAACGAAGTGCTGGCGATGCGTCCGGCGTTCCAGGACCTTGGCACGCAAACCGCGGACCGGGAACGCGGCACACTTGAGTTCGAGCACGTGACGTTCAGTTATCCGGGTGCCGAAGAACCGGTGCTGCCGGACATCACGTTCAGCGCGAAAGCTGGAGAAACGACGGCGATCATCGGCGGAACCGGTTCCGGAAAATCGACGCTCATCAATTTGCTGATGCGCTTTTACGAATTGAACGCCGGACGTATCCTGATCGATGGCATCGACACATGCGACTTGCCCCGGGGCGAACTGCGACGCAATTTCGGCATGGTGCTGCAGGACACCTGGCTGTTCAACGGCACGATCAAAGAAAATATCGCTTACGGCAAGAACGGCGCGTCTGAAGAGGAAATCCTAGTGGCGGCAACAGCGGCTCACGCCGACCACTTCATCCGTACACTGCCCGATGGCTATGAAACGGTGTTGAACGAAAAAGCGTCGAACATCTCACAAGGTCAGAAACAGCTGTTGACGATTGCGCGCGCCATCCTGTCCGATCCGCCGATCATGATTCTGGATGAAGCGACGTCGAGCGTCGACACCCGCACTGAAGTCCTCATCCAGAGGGCGATGAAACTTCTCATGACAGGGCGCACCAGTTTCGTCATCGCACACCGGCTGTCCACGATCCGCGACGCCGACTTGATCCTGGTCATGGACAAAGGGCGCGTCATCGAACAAGGCACGCACAACGAATTGCTCGATCGCGACGGCTTCTACGCCGATCTCTACTACAGCCAATTCGCGAAATCGGCGGTAAGTTGAGGGCGGCGGGGCCTCACGTTATGAAATGAAACATCTTCCCCGGATCCCGCTATCAATCGTTTGAATATCCTAAGTCCGGGAATTGGAAGAAAATGAAAACAGGTATATAATAGTAAGCAACAGATAGAGAAAAATACATTTTGGGAGGAACAAACCATGGGCTTATTCTTTATGGGTATCCTGCTCTGGTCGCTGGTCATCGCATCGGTCGTGTTGTTCGTCTACGGATTATGGAAACAGTCATGGAAAGCGCTCGCGTGGAGTGGCGTCGCCCTGGTGTTGCCGATGGGCCTCATCGCTTTCGACGGAAGCGGCAGCATGTGGTTCAAGTTGAGTATCGTGCCGCCACTGCTGATTTTTGCCGCTGCTTATTTCATGAGACACAAAAAAGTTCAACATTTGCATTAAATTGAAAGGGCCGGAGCTTTCCGGCTCTTTTTTTGTGTCTGATTTGGAATGATCTTTGCTGTTTTGTATATGAATTTCAAGAATTCTTAACTTGCCTCGTCCTTTTACAGAAATGGACAAAAAAGCGTAAAAAGTATTTCGCTTTTATATGCCCGCGAGATCCTGATAGCTTGTATAATGGAATGATTATCACTACTTTTTAGTAATCTTATGCGTATAACCATTTTGATCTTTTTCAACTGATCAGGAGGCGGATCCTACTATTCTTACTCAAATTCCTGTTATCGATTTCCTGTTGCTGCTGCTGCTGAATATGGGAGTTGGGGCAATCGGGATATTTCCCAGCGTTCTGCTCACCGCACTCAACATCAATCTGTTCGGCGTCACATTTGGTACGGTGCTTTCCCTGTCAGGGGAAATCTTCGGGGCCATTGCCGGGTTCTACCTTTACCGCTTCGGGTTCTCAAAAATAGATCCGCAATGGCTGAAAAAGCCATTCTAGCAATACCTTCAGCGTTCTTCTGCAAGCCAGGTGTTTTGGGCAGTCATTGCGCTGCGCCTGATCCCTTTCGTACCGTCAGGCCTGGTGACGGCAGGCGCTGCCTTGACTCCGATTTCCGGTCCTTTTTTTGCGATTGCCAGCACTCTCGGCAAAATTCCCGCTGTCTTTCTGGAAGTGGCATTGGTTTATGGCCTTATCCAGACCATCCCACTCAGTTATCAATACGGGTTGGCCGCAGGAATTCTCCTGTTGACTGCTGTGATCTGGAATAAAAACAGAAGAAAAAATAGCGGTGTTCCCGAAGAATGATTCGCGGTTTCATTGCACAACGTCTGGTCTTATAACAATCAGCCTGGAACAATTTGTTTTCAACCTATAAATACAAGATGGGAGGTGTTCCTTTGAAGACATCTCATAGATTTCTGCGGTTCCTCTTGCTGTTCGCCCTTTCCTTTTTCATCATCGGATTCAGTCCCTCATCACTGGGCACTTCCCTGAAGAAAATTATGGCAGACGGTTTTGTACTGGAACCGTCACAGCAAAATAATTCCACCGGAAATTTTCTGTTGACGAATTCCAGAAACGGACAGCCGCTCGAAAATTATTTACTGTATATCATCGATACCAGTACGAGCACATTGGTCGCTGCTGTGAAATCCGATGAAGCCGGTGAGATGAAAGCGGACGAGTTGGTGAATGGAAATGAATACCGGCTGAGAGTGGTTCCTGCAGGTGAAAGTTCAGACGCTGTGAAAGTCGCAGCCGAAACCGCCTATGTTCATGAACCGGCCCCGTTGCCGGTCACACTCGAGACCTACGTGGAACGGCAGGCGAACCATATCGGCGTCCCCATCGTTATGCAGCATATGGAACTGCCAAACGGATGTGAAATCACCACTCTGACTTCCGCCTTGAATTACCATGGCGTTAAAGTTTCAAAAGAGACAATGGCTGATGGTTACCTGCCGAAAAAAGCGTTCCACTATCAGGACGGGAAAAAGTTTGGACCCGATCCCCACAAGGCCTATGCCGGAAATCCAAGAAGTTCAACAGGGGGCTGGTATGTTTTTGCCGCTCCAATCGTGGAAGCATCCAAAAACATACTCGATGACAAAAGCAGCCGGTTGATCACGGAAAATGTCAGCGGCAGTACCCGTGAAGAAATCCTGGCCTACACCGATCAAAGCATCCCCGTCATCGTTTGGGTCACGCTGGATCTGTCTCCTCCTGTCAAAACCAATGGCTGGTATATCGAAGGAACGGATGAGTTCCACTCTGCCTTCAGCAACCTTCACAGCGTGGTGCTGGACGGCTGGGAAGATGGGAACGTGTATGTCATGGATCCTCTCAAAGGCCGGGTAAGTTATCCGGAAGATGTATTCTTCGACAGTTACGAAGCGCTGGGCAGCCAGGCGGTTGTTGTCAAGAGGTAGTGTATTCAAAAAAAGAATCCCGAAGGCCGGCGCCGGCTTCGGGATTTTTTTTATTCTTTATTCTATGCTGAGTTACACTTCTATTGGTCAGCGGTTAAGCAATCTACTGTTCAACCTGATATGATTCTTCCTTTATATTTTTCAACAATACAATCAGTGAAACAAAACACCCTAACGTAAGTACTATCCATAACGCAGTAGAGTCCTTCAATGAACAAGCCGCCCCACGAAGCAGCGCCGGCCATCAGTGTGATAAAAATCGAAAGCACTGAAAAGGTTTTGCTGTTCACTGTGAACATTCAGATTCCCTCCTCACTTCCGGATAAAATCCACTGCCCTCGGAAAGGTCCTCTCACCCCTCTAAAAAACCACTTTTTTTAAGCCATTCATAAACCGGTTCCTCCACTTCCTCACGAGCAATGGGAAGATTCACTTTCGGGTCCCATTTTGTCGTTATCGACATACTGTCTATTACAGTCCCACCCTTCTTCTCAATTCTTTTTGTAATGGAATCGATCACCTGTTGGGGGATCTTTTCATCTCCTTTCGTCAGGAAAAGCCAAACCTTCTTACCTTTAAAAGATGCCTTTTTCAGATAGTTGTTGATGGCCGGGCTTGTCTTCCCTGCCCAGACCTGAGCGCCGAGAAATATATTTTCGTATTCTTCTAGTGCAAAGTCCATCGGCTTAATCCTGCTTTTCAAACCCAAAAACGCTCCCATTGCTGCACCGGGAATCTTCCCGAGTTTCCGATTCTTTTTCTCTTCGATTCTTTGAATCTCAAATCCCGTGAGCCGTTGAATTTCCTTTGCAACCACCTCCGTGCTGCCTATCCATGAGTAATAGACGATCAGGCTGCTGTTCTTCATTTGAATCACTTCTCTCCTGTGAATCAATGCAATAACTCTTCAATGCCTTCTTCTTTCGCTTCATACCGCAAAAGTCCTTTAATATTTCAAATCTTATTTCAGGTGGACATGCCGGAAACTTCTTTTCCGCCTGTTAAGCTGTCCTTAAAACCATGCCTGTACAGACGAAAGGAAGAGTCGAGACGATTTGATCAGCCCCTTCTCTCCCAGTTATTTTTCATAAGAATGAATATAAGGGCCTTCCAGAAGCTAATGGCTCCTATGAATAAAAAATAAGCCCAAAAAAGAATCTCCAAGCTCATACTCTGATGATATTCGTTTGAAAATCCTCATTCCGCTCATACTTCTAAAACATTCCGCCTTGATGGTTATTCTGTCCAGCCTGTCGTCGAGCATCTGCTTCAGCTGAATTCTGGTTTAAGGTCTGTTCCTTTTTATTCAAGTTATATTTCCGTTTCGTCAAAACATCCACGAGAAAGCTGATACTGAATATCGCTGCAAGTGTGCCCCAAAAAACCCACATCATCCAGTGCATATATTCCACCCCTCTTCATTTTAGTCATCGCCTATTGCCTGTCTATATTGTAATACGTTTACAAATTGAATTAGTTTCAATAGTTACTATTTTCAGAAATAAAACACCCCGAAAGTTAGGAGTATTACGCTAACTTTCGGGGTGCATGCACTGGATTCAACAAACTCGCCCTAAATAACAGTTTGTTTTATTTCATTAACTCCAGGACCTGTTCTTTCGTGGGTAAGGCAGAAATCGCCCCTTTTCCAGTAGTGACCAGCGCTCCGGCGCTATTTGCAAAAGCCAGTATTTCCTGGTGATGCTCACTTACTATGGCCTCCAGATTGTCTTGTCCTGCATCCCTATCCAACAGCTGATAGAGGAAACCGCCGACGAACGCGTCTCCCGCCCCCGTCGTGTCTTCCACTTTCACCGAATATCCTTCGGAAGAATATTTTTTGTTCTGGACGAAAAGGTCTGCACCTTTCGCGCCTTTCGTTAACACCACGACTTTTACATCCCCTGTGAACAAAGACGCAATCGCTTTTGGTTCATCCGCTGTTCCTGTTATAAACTCCAGTTCATCATCGGCGATTTTGACAATATGGGCCGTCGGAATAAATTCCAGTATGGTCTTCCGGCAGTCCTGTGGATCGTCCCACAGCGGCAGACGCACATTGGGATCAAAACTAATAATCCCGCCACGCGCCTTGGCTTCTCTAATCGCTTTGACATGGGCGTATTTCATCGGGCTCTCGACCAAATCCACAGAACCAAAATGCAGAAAATCCCCTTGCTGGAACCAGTCCGCATTTACTTCTGATTCTTCAAGCAGCAGATCTGCAGAAGGATTTCTGTAAAATGAAAAGTCGCGTTCTCCACTTTCCTGCAAGGATACAAAGGCAAGCCCGGTATTTGCTTCTTTTGTTCTTACAATCTTATCCGTTCTTACACCGGACTTTGTCAGTTGTTCCAAAAGAAAATCACCAAAGGCATCTTGCCCTACTTTGGTGATCAGTGAAGCAGTTCCACCAAACTTTGTTACCGCGGCTGCCACATTGGCAGGCGCACCGCCAGGCACTCGCGTAAAAGACTCGACATCTTTTAAGGCGATTCCTTTTTGGTGGGGGATAAAATCTATTAATATTTCGCCAATAGAGAACAAATTTCCCATTCAGCACATCTCCTTCTTCGGACTTTCTTCATAATAGTCCCACTTCACTGCTTTAAACGCCACAGAACCACCTGTTGCATAAAACTGGATTCCCTTGCTTCTTATATCCGGGAAAATCCGGGAGGTAAACACTTCTTCTCCATCGTCCACAAAAATCTCTACGGATGAAGAATCAACAAACAAATGAAACTTGTGAGACTCTCCAATGATCTGGCATTTTCTTTCTGTACCATACTTGCTTCCTATCACTTTGCCCGATCGCGTGCGGTCCAGAATTATTTTGGCCTCGACTGCATCGTATTTGATCACCGTTTTTTCTTCAGTCCCAGTACGGAATTCTATACCATATTCCAAGGCGTCTCCCTGTTCAAACTCACAAATCAGCTCATAAGTGGCTCCTGAGAATCCCTCAACCATTTTCTTTTCATCCCTAATTGTGTCTTCTGTTTCGACTTTGTTCTTACGGAGTGACTGAAGTTCCGGAATAGGCTTTTGTATTATTTTCTCATCTCGAAGCGATAATTCTCTAAGGATGGTCAGGCAGTTTGCCCATCCACTTATATCGGTGGGATACTCAATTTCAGGCAACCCCATCCAGGCGACTAACAGACGTCTGCCATTTGGGTCCTCCATGGTCTGTGGGGCATAAAAATCAAAACCTCTGTCAAGTTCGATAAAATTTCCGTGAGTCAATTCCCGCTTTTGCAGATCAATCTTCTCGCCCAGCACATAACCCGCCTGGTAAATATTTTGATAAAGGTCCCCTACAGGCTCCAGTCCCTGCGGAGAGAAAATCAGGATCCCTTTATCCTCCATTTCAAAATAATCCGGACATTCCCACATAAAACCGAAATCATCCAGATTGGTGGCCAGCTCTCCTTCAAATTTCCATTCCATCAAATCAGCAGAACTTAATAAGCAGACACCGCCGGTTTTATCGGTTCTTTGCGCGCCTATTACTGCATAAAATTTATCATCCTCTTTCCATAATTTCGGATCGCGGAAATGCTCTGTATATCCTTCCGGGACTTTATCGAGAACTGATTTTTTCGATTTAATGATATTTCCTTTCTCACCCATCATGGCAATACATAGATAAGGATGTCGCACGAGATTCTCATCCCGTGTATTGCCTGTATATAACAAATATAAGTTTCCATTATGCTCAACGGCACTTCCCGAATATGCGCCATGGCTGTCAAAATACTCGTCCGGCTTAATGGCAATCCCGACATTCGTCCAGTTTACGAGATCTGTTGATTTGGTATGGTACCAATATTTCAAACCATGGAAGGGCCCTAACGGATGCCATTGATAATACAAATGATATTCACCGTTGTAAAAACAGAAGCCATTCGGATCATTGAGAAGCCCAGAAACCGGTTGGATATGAAACGTTTGCCGCCAATTACAGCTATTAACCCTTAAAATCAAGTTATCTATATCTTCCTGGCTGACCTGATCGAGTCGGATGTAACTTTTCCCCCGTGGTAATTCCATTTTACTCATACTCCTTTTGGTAAAAATAGAATCTTTCATTGAAATATTTTCCCAAAATAAAATTGTAAAGGAACCCCTATTTCCCTGCCAAAAACTATTTATGGAACTGGTTCCATTTCGCTCCAAATATAACCGCTTTCTTAACTGAATTATATTATTTTCAGGATTTATTATCAACGCCAGACCACTATTATTCTGCCATTATAACAAATTTTTGTTCGGAATGTGTCTGCCGTTCAATAAGGTTACTAACCCGTCAGCCGCTTTTCGTACTGCTTCTTCCCAATGAGACTTTTCTGTGGTCCGCTCCTGATTGCGAGAGAACTTTCGGAACCCCGGAATGCTGTTGGCCAGCGGATCAATCCGCCCCTGTTCCCTGTCAATTTGCTGAAACAGTTTTTTACGTCATTGTCCTTTGTATCGTCCCATTGCATAATGAGGAATCAGAAAAGCGGGGACAATTTCTGTTACAATCAACGGAGAAAGAGCATCCAACTCATTTAAAACTCAGTAACTCAAAGTTTTAAAGGACGGATGAATTGGAGGATATCGGTTTGAAGCCACTTTTTAAAAATACGACAGCGATTCAACTGTATCTGTATGCGGCGCTGTTGCTCAGTTTTATCGGATCTATCTTTTTCATCAATTTCAATTATGGATTCTATGATCAGCCGATTGTGAAAATCACTGAAGCAGAAATCACAGAGACACGAGAACTGACTGATATGTACGGCAACGAAGATGCTTTATATACCCAGCAGCTCGAAGGCGAAATCCGGAACGGGGAACATAAAGGTGAAGGGATCAAGCTCGAAAATGAGTATTCCTTATCAGGAGCCAATGACCACGAATACCGTGTCGGCCAGGACTTGTTCGTCGTTATTGACGGAGCAGCAGAAGACGGGACTGTGCTGTCAGGTACAATCGATAATGTAAAACGGGATAAATATATCCTCGCGATGACGTGGATTTTTGTTTTTGTGTTGCTCATCATCGGGAAAAAGCAAGGATTCTACTCGATTGTCAGTTTGGCGCTCAATGCGGTGATCTTGTCGTATGCTTTGGATGTTTACGTCCGGACGGAAAATGCCAGTTTGCTGTTGATTGCGGGTGTCAGCGTTCTGTTATTCACCATTACCTCGCTGCTTCTGGTGAACGGGTTCAATGATAAAACCTATACGGCGATTGTCTCGACAATTCTGGGCGTTTTCGTGGCCCTTCTATTAGCTTTTTTTGCGATATGGACATCCGGCGGCAATGGCTTGAACTACGAGGAAATGCAATTTCTCTCAAGGCCCTATGAAGTCGTTTTCATGGCGGGGCTATTCATTGGCTCTCTCGGAGCGGTGATGGATGTCGGGATTACAATGTCGGCATCGATTTTTACACTTTACGAAAAAAACCCGAATATCTCCATTCAATCGATGAAGAAGTCCGGCATCGATATCGGGAAAGATATTATGGGCACGATGGCGAATATTTTGTTCTTCGTTTATATCAGCGGATCAATTCCGATGCTGCTCTTGTATTTGTCGAACGGAGCCGACTGGCCGTTTACATTTTCAATCAACCTGTCCCTCGAAATCGCCCGTGCCCTCGCAGGTGGACTCGGGATTGTCCTGACCATTCCAATCGGCATCTATACGTCCATTTTCTTCATTAAGAGAAAGAAGGCTGTCCAATGAATGTACTGATCATTTTAGCCATCATGTTATGCATGTCCATGGTGATGATCGGCGGAAAAAAAGGGGCCATCTCATTTCTCAGCCTGTTCATCAATTTTCTGGTGCTGCTGTTTACGGTGTTCATGATGGCCAACCCGGATAATAACGCCCTTGTTTGGGTCATTATCGCTTGTTTCATCATCAGCTGCGTCAATCTGTTTTTCATCAATGGCATCAACAGCACCACTATTGCGGCGTTTGTTTCAACCGTCATCACGATGATCGTGCTGCTGTTCTTCATATACTTTATGACCGATTTAACGATGATCAGTGGCTTCGGTGAGGAAGAAGTCGATGAGCTCAGCATGTTCTCGCTTTATATCGGCATCAGCTTTGTCGAACTTGCCGCCGTGGTCATCATCATCAGCACAATCGGCGCGATCACGGATATCGCCATTTCGATTACGTCACCGATGCGTGAAGTCTACTTCCATAACCCCGGCATCAGCCGAAGTGAACTGATTCACGCAGGATTCGCCATCGGCCGGGATCTTCTTGGTACGAGCACCAACACATTATTTTTCGCTTTTTTCGGCAGCTACCTGGGCTTGTTGATCTGGTTCAAGGACCTGTCCTATTCGCTCGGCGACATCGTCAACTCCAAAATCTTTGCCGCTGAAATGATTACAATCCTGTGCGCCGGTATCGGCATCGCACTCGTCATCCCCATCTCCTCGTGGATCACCGCCTATCTGCTGACACGGGTGAGAGTATTGCGATGAAAAATGAAAATAGCAGGATGCACATTTTTTTCTTTATGCCATATTTTGCATCGACTCTTTCAGATCCCAAAAACCCGGCAGCCTGTGCACAGGCTGCCGGGTTTTTAGCTTGTTGGGAAAGAACAACTGAAAATCGATATTACGCAAAACAGCTTCGCTTTCCTGGGGGCTCGCGCTGAGCTAACTGCGGACTTCGTCCGAGTGGATCTCAGCACTTCGCTGGGACCCCTGGGAGTCTTCGCTGTTTTGCTTCATATCTCAGAACACTTTCTATAAAGGAATAGTCTTTAATGTCTATTTCAATAAATAGATACTTCACTTCTACACAGAACCAGAATTATGCTACAGGCGGCGCAAGGCAAAGATGTGCTCCTGCTTCGCTGCTTCGTCGCAAACGATTCGCGCAAGCGCAGAGCGCTGCAACGGTTTCATGGTTCGAAGCTAGCATAGATACAGAGACAGGAAAATTGGTTTTCAGCGCGACTGATGAAGCTCAGGCCATCTCCCGCAGAAAGCGTCCACCTATAGCGTAATGATTAGAGGAGTTAAGACTTTCTCGAGAGCCTAAAAACTCAGCACCCTTTTTGCAAAAGATGGTAGGGTATTTGAATTGCACACTATACTTATTGGGACTTCCAAGGAATCAGTCCTATATTAGATCAATTCGGAGTCTCCTTCTGAGTTTTTTCGTTTAAATAGTTTTCTTTCAGGCGGCCCTTTCTATTGCTTCCTGAACTCTTACTTCCACCAGGCAGAACCGGGAACAGACAGCTCTCCGTCCATTGGAACAGTTTCACCGATTTGCGGGGCTATCAGGTCGACATCCTTTTCCTCTGCAGCTTTGGTTGCCCGTTCTATCGGTTCTGCCCAGCCATGCCGCGCCAGTGTAAATGCTCCCCAATGCGTCAACATCATTTGCTCCCCTTGTACATCGATGCTCGCCTGCACGGATTCTTCCGGAACCATATGAGAATCAGGCCAGCGCTCATCATACTGCCCGCCTTCGATCAAAGCGATATCGAAAGGGCCATATCGATCACCGATTTCCTTGAAGTGGCCATCGTATCCACTGTCTCCGCTCGTATAGAAACGTGTTTCATCTCCGAGAATGGCCCAGCCACCCCAAAGCGTCGATTTTTGGTTCAAGACCGCTCTTCCGGCAGAGTGTTTGGCTGGCGTCAACGCTAGCGTTAATCCCTGAAATTCGGTTTCATCCCACCAATTCAATTCTGTAATGTCCCCTTCCGCCACACCCCATTCGATCAAATGGTTGCCCACACCGTAAGGGACAAAGAAATGAGCGACTTTGCTCTTCAGTCCTTTTATGGATTGATAATCCAAGTGGTCATAATGATCATGCGTAATAAAGACGGCATCAATAGGAGGCAATTCCTCAATAATATTCATTAAATCCTTACTGTAGCGTTTCGGTCCGATAAAGGAAAGAGGGGAAGCCGTGGGGCCCAGCATGGGATCGATTAGAATCTTATTATTATCAAGACTCAGAATGAAAGCGGAATGGCCCAGCCACGTCAGACTGTCTCCTTTCTCCCCGATTTTATTCCAATCAAATTCAGCGATCGGCAATTGTCCGGGTGGACGGGTTTGTCCATCTGTCGAATCCCAATTCGGAGGGCTGTCGATGCTGCCGGCCGGTATGGTGGAAGGCAGATTAACAAATTTGCCATCCTTGTAATTATCAAACGAGCTGTAAAACTCTTCCTGGTCCTTGCTTGGATTGCTGCCAAAAGTCGGTGACAGATTGATAAACAACGTCAATACCACTGCCACCACAACAATCAGGACCAATAAATACTTCAGGATTTTCTTTATCACTCTTTTTATGCTCTTGGGTGCTCCTTCCTCTTTTCGTTTCCCAAGTCTTGGACGTTCTTCAAAATTCGACATTTCATCCCCCGCCTTACAGCTTTATTGACATAAAAGCATGGTGCTGAATGTAACTTACCTGCACTTAAGTTGCATTCACTTTATTTCAGATTCAGGCTCATGCTGACGGTCCGCGTTTTAAAGCCCGCCTTCTCATACATTCTGACAGCTGGATTTTCAGCTTTCGCGCTAAGACGGACTTCTTCATATCCTTCCTGCTGAAAATGTTCAATCGCTGCATCCATCAATTCTTTAGAAAATCTCCTGCCCCGGTAATCTTTTAAAATATAGATTTCGTAGATGAATCCGTGTACCTGGTCAGTAAATTGATCTTTTGCTGTTCCCAAAAGCAGCCATCCGAAGATTTCCTCTTCATCTGCTGCAACCAAATAGAAGCTTCCCTTCTCCAGTAAAGGGTTAACCAAGCTCTCCACTTTCAAGTTAGAGGGTCTTACTTCTCCCAGCGTCCCGTCAAAAACAGCTTGTGGTGATAAGGATAGAATCGTTTTCAATTCACTGCTCTCTGCTTTTCTGATCATCATTTCTTATAATCCCCTTTATCTTACAATGGATTAATTTTACCATTGTATGCCTTAAAGCATATAAGTTGAAAAGGTATTTAGCAGCAACAGGAACCCTTTCGGGATAAACAGCAATCAAATACGCGATTTTCAGTAAATTGAACGAAGAACCGATTGTATATTCACCGCTTCTGCTGTTGTTGACTTTTCATAAATATACTATGACAACCTCTGGTTGGCTGGCTTTTTTTGAAGAGAATTCCATTAATATTTAGAGACTGGGCTACCAGATACACGGCCGCAACCAAAATAAAAACTCACGCCCTGCCGCTGATTTACGGGGACGTGAGTTTGCTTTAATCCTATTAGTTCTATCCGACCTAAACCTTTCCGGTTCAGCAAGCTATTTTTGCATTCAACGCAGGGAGCTTACCCCAGTTTCCGCAATTCCACACGACGAACCTTACCGGAAGTGGTTTTCGGCAATTCTTTCAGGAACTCAATAATTCGTGGGTATTTGTAAGGCGCTGTAATCGTTTTCGTATGATCCTGCAGTTCTTTAATCAGTTCCTCGGTATTGAAACCGTGCACTGATTCACGAAGAACCACGAATGCTTTTACGATGGTGCCGCGTATTTCATCCGGTACTCCGACGACTGCGCATTCCTGGATTGCCGGATGCTTCATCAACGCATCTTCCACTTCAAACGGCCCGATCGTATAGCCCGAACTGATGATGATATCGTCGCTTCTTCCTTCAAACCAGAAGTAATCGTCTTTGTCTCTTGAAGCCTGGTCACCTGTCAAATACCAGTCACCGCGGAAAGCTGTGCTCGTCCGTTCAGGATCGCGGTAATATTCCTTGAATAATGCCGGACAACTTCTGTGGACAGCGATATCCCCAACTTCCCCGACAGCTGTCGGCTCTCCGTTTTCATTGATGATGTCGACAGGATTTCCCGGTGTCGGCCGTCCCATGGATCCCGGCTTTAATTCCATATTCTGAAGGGTTCCGACCAATAATGTATTTTCAGTTTGTCCGTAACCATCCCGCACATTGATTTGGAAAGCGTCCTGGAACGCTTCGATGACTTGCCTGTTCAAAGGCTCTCCTGCTGAAACTGCGCTTCTCAAAGCCGGCAATTGATAGTCCCTCAAAGTTTCCACTTTCGCCATGATACGATATTCAGTCGGTGTGCAGCATAAAACATTGACCTGCTCCTCTTTGAGAATATCCAAATATTTCACAGCATCAAATGGGCCATTATATACTAATGCCGTTGCGCCAAGCGTGATTGTGGATAGGAACGGGCTCCATAACCATTTTTGCCAGCCTGGAGCAGCCGTAGCCCACACGACATCCCCACTTTTCACGCCCAGCCATTCCGTAGCCGCAGTCCGCACGTGTGCATAACCCCAGCCGTGGACGTGGACAACCCCTTTCGGATTTCCTGTAGTTCCTGAAGTATAAGATAAAAATGCCATATCATCACGATGTGTCGCCACAGCTTCAAATTCAACGCTTTCCCGCTCAGCCAGTTCTTCAAAAGACTGCCAGCCCTCTTCTTTGCCTCCGACAATCAGCTTGTTTTGCAGTGCCGCCACTTCCTCGTCGATTGCATTCGTTTCAGCGGTTGTCTTGTAATAAGTCACAATGCCTTTAGCGCCAGAGTGATGCATGCGATAAAGCAGGTCTTTCTGCCGCAGCATTTCTGAACATGGAATGGCGACAATCCCTGCCCGCAGGCAAGCCAGATAAGCGATATAAGCTTCCGGAATACGCGGCAGGATAATCATGATTTTATCGCCTTTTTGAAATCCTAATTTCATCATGGCCTGTGCGTATTGATTTGTTTTTTCGATCAGCTTTTTGTAAGACAGTTCCTGCCGTTCCCCTTCTTCGTTAAACCAGCGAATAGCCAAACGATCGTCATTCTGATATTTTTCCAATTCAGAAGTGATGTTGTACTGTTCTGGTGCGATTAAATGTTCTATTGTCATTTTTACATTCCTCCAGTCAGTTTCTCAGAAAATCATCCGGTAGGTATAATTAAGTAGTAAACACTTGCTAAAAACAGGAAAGCTAAAAAAGTGGCAAGATAGGCTTTTTTTCTTGTGAAGTTCTGCGTCGTTTGAATGATTTTCACACATACCAGATACATCCACACCACTCCGAAAATCATCAACAGAAGAACTAAGATGTTACCATTCCCGTCACCTGCTAAATATGGGGCAGCAAATAATCCTGGGATAAGAGCTGCCGGAACAGACACATTGATGTCCCTCAGCAAACCTTTTCCTCCAAGGCCTTTCGCTCCGGCCCATAATAGAAGAGCCAGCCCAATTTTCGTGACGAAGGCCATCAATAAACCAAAGACCAGAAAAATCAGTGGAACAATGAAAAATTTGAATAAAGCTGAATCGAAACTCAATATGTATGAAGCATTTGACGCAATTGAAATTGCGCCATATCCTGCTCCAGCGACGAGAAACAGCATGTTGCTCGCCTTTGTCGTTTTGGGTGATTCCAAAAATGACCGAAAAGAAGGTTCATCCAAAGCAATCATTTTTCCGACCATTTTTATCACTCCTTGCTTCATTGTTTATATCCCCCAAGGCATCAATGCCCAAATAGCGATAGCCAAGGATACCAGCACTGTTATTCCGGCTCCTAATGTACTGTTATAACGATAAGGTTTTATGTCTTTCCAGCCATGGATGCGTTCAATCAGTTCAATATCGCTTTGTTTAGTCAAGTTGCCAGCTAAACCAGGGATTCGGTTTGTGACATAAGACACGACAATCAGCAAGATAAAACTGATTGGAACAGCCAGCATTGCACCTGACAAGCCCATTCCATCCGTGACGGCGTGGCCGGTCAGTACGATGCTTGGGAATACAAAGGGTGAAACGATGATGTACACAATACCGCCCACAACCGATGCAGCCATTGCTCCGTATTTGTTAGCCTCTTTCCACCAGACACCGACAATAATCAGCGGTGCATTGGTAACTCCCGCTAACCCGAATGCCCACAAAATACTTACAACCAAAAATGCCGGCGGTTCAAGGGCCAATAGAATACTCGCTAATCCACCCATGAAAATAGCGATGAAGCCAATCCGCAAACTTAGTTTTTGGGAAATATCAGGCTTTAGTGTTGCAATGATATCTTGTGAAATCAGCGCGCCAATCGCCAATAAATTACCGCTCAATGTAGACAATCCCGCGGAAATTGCTCCGGCAATTACAAGCGCCGTCACCCACTCGGGGTTATAAACCAAGTTCAGAATAATCGTCAATTTATCGGCATCCCCGCTGGAGATTGTTACTCCCTGAGTGGCAGTCGCATACACCCCGACAAAGCCCATCGCGTAAGTAGCGGAAAACACCAGTCCAAGTATGAAGGCGAACCACGTCATAGCTGAACGGGCACTCTTCAATGAGGAAGCCGTATATACGCGCATTGCCAAGTGAGGCAAGCCAAGCGCTCCGATAGTCAATGCCGGAATGATGGAGAAATACCATTTCGGTGAAAATTGATAATCAAAGAATGTTGGCAGGGATTCGAGCATCGCCGGTACCATATCGGAATACAGCAATGGTGGGAAATACCAGCCCTCAGCTCCAATTGCTTTCATAATCGCCGCCAACGGAAGAATGAACATCAAGGCAATAATGATCATTTGAATGGCGGCGTTATTAGTGGCTCCTGCCATTCCTCCAATGGTGATATATCCGACAATAATGAGCCCGAAGACAATAAGCCCAGTCACATAAGGAATGCCCAATAGTGTTTCAAAAGTGATGGCGATTCCGATCATCTGACCCAACGCATACATGATCGAAACCAGTATCATAAACAAGGCTGCAATGATGGAGGCCGCCACCCCGTAGCGATCACGGATAAAGTGAGTAGGAGAGAAAGCCCCCATCCGGCGCAAGCTCGTTCCATAAATGATGGTGATCAGTGGAATCGCCAAAATCAATTGGATCCAAAGCATGATAAACGGAACCTGCAACTGCAGGATTAATGCTGTGATGCCCAGAAAAGTTGCCAAACTCATATACGTAGCAGCCATGGCCAAGCCGTTTGTTATCGCTCCTACATTGGCCCCGCCAACATATAACTCTTTTGCAGATACGCTTTTTCGGTTTGATATATATCCTACTATGTAAAATAATAAAAAAGTGAGCGCTATAACGACCAGGCCGAGAATAGGATTACTCAATTGCCAGTTTTGTCCATCCATCTATTCCACTCTCCCCACTTCATCAGTTTCTCCAAGCGAGTCGTTCTCGAGGTCTATCTCATCATCGATTTTGTTCCCGATTTTCCCTGCAATAAGTGTCAGGAAAAAAACGCCGAACCAACCCATCAGAATGGGTACGATATACATCACCGGAAACCCGAATAACATAGCGTCAGTAGGAAAAATAGAAAAAATGAACCCTACGTTCCCAACAACGATAAATGCAAGAGTCATCCAAATTGTAAATTGGACTTCTTTTTTGTACGCTTTCATGAACTTTTCCCCCTTTTTGTTTTTGAATTTCCATCCCCTTGCCCCTATTAAAAATTGAATGAACGTTCAGTCGACTGTCCCCCCCTTTTCCCCAAAGTTATTCAGTGGTTATTAAATAGATTGTAACCGCTTCCAAATATGCAAGTCAATTTGATTTTTTAAAAATTCTAACAATTACCCCGACATCTATCCCTGCATCACTTTTCTTTTTGTTAACTTTTTTATTGCCACATCTCCAGTAGATGCCTCCAAAAAAAGAAATATCTTCAGCGAAAAGGCGTTTTTGGAAAACGCTGAAGCCGCTATTTTCAATCTCCTGTGAGCAGACAGCAGGTCCGTCCCTCTTACGTCCTATTTATGAAAAAGGCTGTCAAGAAGTATTCTCTCTTAACAGCCTTTAACCTGTAATTTTCTGACCTTCTAGTTTACCACTCCGCCAGCTTTCGTATACCTGACGTTAAACTCCTGGACAAATTGATTTGTGATGGCTGCGTCATGAATGAACAGCAGGTTTTCATCATTGATGTTATTGCCGTTATTGCTCCAGTTCGTGGAACCTACAATGACCGTCGGATCACTGTTCGTGTCCGCATCGATCAGCATCGTTTTGCTGTGAAGTTTGCGCGACTCCTTGCCCGTGTAAACGGGTGCAGGATTGGCCCAGCGGGTATTCGGGTTATCAACGCTAACCTGTGTAGCGGTGCGCCCCGTCATATCAACACTTGCAGACCACCATTGGTTCCAGAAGCTGTGATCGAATACACCTTTGATATCAAAGCCCGTCAACGTGCCTTCCATATCATTATACGATCCTTCCCATAAATTCTTTAACTCATCGACCAGCCCTTGATCGCTCCAGGCAAAAATGGTGAAGTAAGTATTCACATCAGCCGATGTTTTAACAAACTCCCTCATTTTTCCGACCGCATCATCACCGGCCGAAAAGTAAATTTCAACGATTTTCCCATTCACATCGACTTCATGGATCGTGTTGTCAATTTTCCGGGTGTTGAAATTTGCAGCCGCCATATCAGGCGTTAAGGCAGAGCTTCCCCACATTTCATTAAATTCAACTTCGAATACATCAGCCAATGCCGGGCAATTGATTTCGACCACATGCTGCTGGTTGCCGTCCAAAATGCCTTGTTCCATATTGGTTTCCGTGCCGTACAAGCCGGTTACCGTGAAGTTCCAGCTTCCTGTAAATACCCAGCGGTCATCGATGATTGCAAATTTGTTGTGCATTTGTGTTCCGGGGCTGTAGTAAGCATCGGCACTTTTTTCTTCAGCTTCCACAAACAAATAGCCGGATACGTCACCATTTCCGACTGCAACGGTTTCAAGCGGAAAATCTTCCGGCGAAGCCGGCAAGCCGAACTCGGTTCTCGCTGCACTGTCTTCCACAGCAAACATCGGAGAATCGGAGAACACGTAAATATCATCCGCAGTTCCGACTGTTCCATCCTGTCCCCTTACCATTTTCTCCACTTGCAGCCGCATCGTTTGGAAGCGCTCCGCATAATGCGGGTCGGCTGCATCTTTGGCGTCCGCAATCACGCGCACGTCAATGCCTTCCGCCGCTTTCGCGATCAAGGCATCCACAATGCCCGGCAGGTTTATTTCATATGTGGCAAAGTCGATGCTCGTCGTCGCCTGATTCAAACGTTCGATCAGGCGGGTTTCCAGATTCACGTTATAGTTTGCTTCGTTCCCTGAACTTCCATAGGAAACGTCCGCGCATTTATTGAAGTAAACATTAATGGCGCCTTCCGCTTCAGATACGTTATTCAATTGTTCAGTTCTATCAGTGCAGCCTTTCGCTTTCGAATTGACCGCCCGCGGAGTGCCGTTTCCTCCGTCATAGGTTTTGGTGGAATCAATCCAGTTGGTGGCTTCGGTGCCGGCCACAAGCGGGTCGACTCTTTCCATTGTCGCCTTTGCCGTGTTATCTCCTGCATACCAGGCATCCGCACTGTCCATCAAAGCGCCGGAAGCGTCTCTCAGTTCAAGGATCTCTCCTCCATTTTCCAGTGATCCTGTATAGATCAGGTCAGCAGCAACGCCCGGAACGGAGCTGTCACTGGTTCTTTCCAATAAGTAATAGCCGCCTGCAGCCACAGTGCCGGAGAGGCTGATCTCAGGACTGCTGTCGGTAGCGCGCAAAGTCCAGCCGTTCACATCCACAGCTGAGTTAGTCGTATTATGTAATTCAATCCATTCACTATTGTAGCTGTAGCTCGTGCCCATCCAGGCAATTTCGTTGATGGCTACCGCACCTGTCGTCGCGGCATGTGCTTCTTGTTCCGTTTCGATAATTGGTGCAATTAAAGAAATAATCAATGCAAAAATCAATGAAAGATGAAGCGTGTTTCTCATTTCCCCAACCCCTTTTCCTATTGTGTTTCAAAGGCGATTTGAGCCCTCTGTTATTGTATAACTATTTTGTTAATTCGGGGAGTAAATTTACAAAAATTACACTATTATTTTATATATTTACTATTTTTTACAATTATCAAACAAAATGCGGACCTGGGTTGACCGAAAGCCTGAGCTTTCTCTCCAAACTCAAAAACCCCGCTCAGGTGACTGTCACCTGAACAGGGTTTTTGAGGTTGTGATGGTTTTTTCGCTTTTCGCCTGCGAAAAGCAGCCAATCTCCTCAACTGATGAAAGCAAAATCCAGCTTCTCTACAATCTGCTCGTTCTCAGCCGACTTAATAACAATATCAAAATTCCGGCTATACGGATGCATGAACAGTTCATACTGGATGCGCCGCTGGGCGTGCGACTGCTTCAGATAATCCAAATTCGCCCCCCGTTCGACGATGTCGCGCGAGGATCTTCTCATTAATTCCGTTTCGCCGTCCGTATAGAAGTGAATCTTCAGATCGAACAGCTCCGGTTCAATAAAAGCGGCGCTCATGCCTTCGACAATGGTCAGCCGATTGTTTGATGAAACCAGTTCCCTCTTCAGGTAACGGACATCGATGGTGTAAAAATCCAAGCCTTCTCTTGCCATCCGCACGTCCCGCTCCAAAGCGCCCAAATGGTGCGCTGCCGGATGGCAGGCGGTCATCCTATGGCGGTGGTCCTCGTTTTCGTATGTATAGTCGATTGCGGCGTGCCGGCGGATATCCGAACTGACAATATACGGATCTGTGTTGAGGTAATTGACATCTTCATTGCCCAGCCGGTCGAGCAGCCGGTGCGTAAAGGTCGTTTTGCCCGCCGCTCCGTGGCCGGATATGCCGATTACGATTTTCCGGTCTGTCGCTTGTATCCAATTCACGAGCGATGGCTGCACATTTTCTTCCTTCGTCCAAAATCAGTTTGACCATATAGGCTTTGTATTCTGGGATATACGTTTTTCTAATCGCGGACACGTCCCTTTTCCTAGTCTTTTCATTATACTAATTTCCAGTTAGTTACTGTCCACTTTTAAGACTATCTTTAGAATAGACATTAAACCAGACAGTAATACATAGTTCTCTATCCATAGATCGTACAATATAAGATAAAACATAAGCTTATTAAAATGGACATAATAAAGAGACTAACCTTGTCTCTGTCCAGGCTCACGATAGGGTAAGGTTCTGTCGGTCTTTTTAAAACATCCCGCTTTGACGGTTATTCTGTGCTGCTTGCCTCTGGGCATCTGCCTCAGCTGAATTCTGGTTTAACGTATTTTCTGGCTTGCTCATGTTGTATTTCCGTTTAGTCAAAATATCCACGGCATAGCTAATGATGAATATACCCGCCAGTGTCCCCAAAAATCCACATCATTTAATGCATTGATTACACCTCTTTTCATTTTAGATACCTCTTCCCGTCTTCGCTTTTAATTTCTATATACTGTAATACATTTACATTTGGAATCAGTTTCAATTACTTTATTTTTTTCAGACTGTTAAGTCCAGATAAGTTTAAAAAGAGAAAAAGCTTCTGCAGCTTCTTCCCTTTGCAAAGACGTTACTATTGATTTTTCCGATAAGTTATTCGACCACCAACTCTGTATAAACGACCAATCTTTCTTCATAGTCACCTGTATCCGCATTAAAAGTTCCCGTACAAGTAATCAAATTCAAATTAGCTCCGGAACTGGCCCCGAATATCTTTTCCAACGGCGCGTCATCAGGTGCATAGGATTTCTTTTCTGTCACCACGAACGTCAGCTGCTCCCCTTCGGTCCCGGTAATGTGAATTTCATCTCCTTTTTCCAGCTTTTTTAAGTTGAAAAATGTGCCCGGACTGTCCAGCCCGTCCACGTGACCGGCCATTACCGCATTGCCGGCACTTCCCGGTTTCGTTCCTAGTGCATACCAGCCAATCTCATAAATGCTTGCCGGGGCCTCCATCGCGCCATCCTCGGTCAGACCGACGTTTATGATTTCAGCCTGTGCGTCAATAGCAGGGATATCGATGACTGCCGGTTCGATACCGGATAATGCCGGCTCAGATTCTGTTCCGGAAGCTTTTTTGGCTGTTGCGGCAGCGTCTGCTTTTGTTTTATTCAGTTGATCTGCGACTGGAAGCGTTGGTTGCCGAACACCTTCTCCGGCAACTTCTTTTCCGGAAGGTGCGGCATCCACAGAAGGAAATTGTGGTGCAAATTTCGGAGAATAGTCAAGAGTGGTCAGAAGAAATAAAAAATAAATGAGGAAAAACTTTTTTATGGGTTGATTCACGGGATTCACTCCTGAATTCAAAAAGTGGATAAAGAGGGGACTATATCCCCTCTTTATCCAGCTTTCAGTTATTATTGTTGCTGTTCTTTTCTGCCAACTACCATTAATCCGCCTGCAAGGGCAAATAATGGGAATGCCCACAGCATCCAAGCCATTGTGTTCGAATCAGCTGTGCCGCCCATTCCTGTTTCTGGCATACCTGGCATATCAGCGCGGAACTTATCCGGATTCTGGTTTACAATCCCTCCAGATAAGTTTTCTGCTGCACCGTACATATGGCCGTATGCAATACGTACTTGTTCAAATGCCGCTTCATAATCTTCTGCTGCATACAAATCAAGCGCCGTCGTCAACTGCTCGATATGCATTTGCAGACCTTCAGCCATTACTTCAGCTGGCACTTCTCCACCTGTAGCATTATCGATGAAAGCGGAGAAATCTTCTTTATACATGGACAGTTCATCCAAAGCTTCCTGTTTGGCCGTTTCATCGCCGGCTGCTACAGCTTTTGTATAATCAACGAAGTAGCCGATATGCTCTGACCACATGTCATTAAATGCCTGCCCTGCTTCCTCTCCGTACACAGAAGCGATAGCTGCTGTTAAATCTTCCGTGTTTGTGCTGAGTGCCGCTGCTGATGCTTCAAACTCTTCTGATCCGGTCACTCCGTTTTGCATGACGATCGTAGCCAAGCCCGCATGTTCAGACAATAAATGACCTAAATGCGCCCGCAGTTCACCGGCTGGTGTATCCGCTTTCGTATCTTCGAATTTGTCCGGGAACTGGTCAGTGATGGCCACAGATAATCCTTTCGCAACCCCGTGAAGATGTTCGATCGCAATTCTCTCATATTCATAGGCCTGCTCATAATCACCTGCTACATAACTGTCAAAAGCCCCGATCAGCTGATTGACGTGCATTTGCAGTCCTTCCGCCAATGCATCCGCTTTCAGGCGTTCACCAGTTGCGCCTTCGAGGAAGCTGGAGAAGTCTGCTCTATATTCATCCAGTTCGTCGAGTGCTGCTTGTTTAGCTTCTTCGTCACCCGAATCTGTAGCTTTTACATAATCAACAAAATAGCCGATATGTGCACTCCACATATCATTAAATGATTGGCCGGCTTCCTCTCCATAAACAGAGGCGATTGCTGCCGTCAAATCTTCTGTGTTTGCGCTAAGTGCCGCTGCTGATGCTTCAAAGTCCGGGTCGCCAGCAGCTCCGCTTCTCATCGTCTCAACTGCAAGAAATCCATGTTCACTCAAAAAATGTCCTAACGTGGTTCTCAATTCAAGAGCTGGCGTTTCAATCGTCGGCTTGTCCATTTCTACTTTGCCGTCATGATCCGTTGCCCCGACTGCTCCTGCGCCTGCCCCAGCTATTAAAAGTGCGCTCATCGGTACCGTGATTGCCATTTTTTTTGCTGTTTTCAAGTTCATTTTCATTTAAGAATTCCTCCTTAGTAGTAGTGAAAACTCATTGAACCGCTTGCTTTGTTCCGTGGCTGATTTACAAAACATCAAACAGTTCCCTTTTTATGTAACATTACTGAGATGAAAGTCGGTCCTGTCTGTCCTATTACATATGTACCCAGCGTATTTTTTGATAAACATAGCAATTTAATATTTTTGTAATTTTTCGCAAACAACTGAGAGGATAAAATAATAATTAATTTATTATGTTTTTGGCTTTGATTGTGATTCTTTCATTAGAGCGTCACTATTCTTTTGACATGTGAAGTCTCAAATTTTTTAAAGTGTTTACAGTTTCCGGTATATAAAAAAATGTTTTTATCTTCCCTTCCCTCCGTCATACGTTTTTTGAAAATCCACCCAATTGGTGGCTTGGTCACTAGCTGTAAGAGGATCGACCCGTTCCACTGTTGCCTTAGCGGTATTGTCTCCTGCATACTAGCCATCTGCGCTGTCTATTAAAGCACCGGAAGCATCACGCAGCTCAAGGATTTTTCCGCTGTTCCCAAGAGAGCCTGTATAAAGTAAATCGGCTGCAACACTGGCCGCAGAGTTATTACTGGGTCTTTCAAGCAGGTAATAGTCTCCCGCCACAATCATGCCCGAAAGAATGATGCCCGAGCTGCCGTCAGCAACGTTTAGCGTCCATCCGGTCATATCGATTGCTGAGTTTGTCGTGTTATGTAATTCTATCCGTTCGTTATTATAGCTGTAGCATGTCCCCATCCAAGCTATTTCATTGATGGCTACAGCGTTTGTCGTTGCTGCATGTGCTTCTTGTCCTGTTTCAATGACAGATGCAATGTGTTCTTCATTTTCCAATCTCCTTTTCCATTTGTGTGCAGAGACTAATTTTTCCATTGATTATTGTATGACTATTATGTTATTTTCAAGTTTAGTATACGCCGATTGTAAAATTAAGCTAGACAACTGAAAAAGCCATTCGTGGTACACTCTAAATGTATTTTCCGACCAAAGAAAAACATAGGAGTGACCACGAATGACCTACACCCATCTTAACACGGAT